>NZ_CP033367.1:0-657500 GCF_013170845.1 Mesorhizobium loti R88b | reverse complement strand
TGGCAATGGGGTCTGTTCTTCGCCGTCATCGTGCTGAAGCTCTTGGAAACACTGCCACCGCAGCCGATCGAGGCGGCGCGGCTCGACCATGCCAAACGCTGGCAGATCCACGCCTATGTGACCTTGCCGATGCTGAAGGCGCCGGTGGTCAGCCTGATGTTCGTCAAGATGATCGAATCGCTGCGCTCCTTCGACCTGATCTATGTGATGACGCGCGGCGGACCGGGCGTGGCGACCGAAACGCTCGACATGTACGCCTTTTCGCAAGGCTTTATCGAGTCTGGCAAGGTGTCATACGCCTCGGCCATGGCGGTGCTGATGATGATCGCCACCGTCATCACCTTCACCATGCTGTGGAAGCGGGTGCAGGCATGAGGCTGTATCCCATGAGACTGGGCCTCCTCATCGGCAAGACCGTCCTGGCATTTGCCGGCTTCATGGCCGTGTTTCCGCTCGCCTGGACCGCGCTCAATTCGCTGAAGAACAATGTCGACATCATCACCCGCGTGCCGCGCCTGGTGTTCACGCCGACACTGGCCAACATCAGCTATATCGTCGGCCGCGACAGCGTCATGACCGGCCTTTACAACTCGGTCATCGCCTGCGGCGTCGCTGTGCTGATCGGCGTCGTGCTTGGCCTGCCTGCCGCCTACTCGGTGGCACGCTATCCCAACCGCTGGGCCGGCGACATCCAGTTCTTCGTGCTGTCGCTCCGCTTCCTGCCGCCGGTGGCGGTCGCCATTCCGCTGATGGTGATCTGGCTGCAGCTTGGCCTCTACGACACGCTGGCGGCGTTGATCGTCACCTATTCGCTGCTGACCATCTCGGTGATCATGTGGCTGGCCATTCCCGCCTTCCAGGCCGTGCCGAAGGAGGTCGAGGAAGCTGCCTTCGTGGATGGCTACGGCGCCTATTCGGTGTTCTGGCGGATCGCGCTTCCGGTGGCGGCACGCTCGCTGATCGGGGCGGTCGCCTTCAGCTTCGTGCTGGTCTGGAACGAGTTCCTGATCGCGCTGATGCTGTCCAGTTCCAATGCCAAGACCTTGCCGATCGTCGCCTCGGAACTCTCCCAGCAAGGCATGAACGTGCCGTGGGGCATCCTGAATGCTTCGGTCGTGCTGCTGTCGCTGCCGCCGCTGCTTTTCCTCAGTGTGCTCAGCGGCTTCCTGAATTCCGTTTTCCGGCAAAACAAGACTTGATGTGAGGACGACCCGATGCGGGCTTTGGTGCTTGAGAAAAAAGGCGAACTGTCGCTGCGCGAGATCGCGTTGCCGCTCGATGTCGGGCCAGACGACGTCAAGATCGCCATCCACACGGTCGGCGTCTGCGGCAGCGACGTGCACTATTACACCCATGGCGCCATCGGCAGCTATGTCGTGCGCGCGCCGATGGTGCTCGGCCATGAAGCCGCTGGAACGGTGGTCGAGATCGGCGCCAATGTCGAGACGTTCAAGGTCGGCGACCGCGTCTGCATGGAGCCGGGCGTGCCGAACCTGTCGTCGCGCGCGACCAAGCTCGGCATCTACAATGTCGACCCTGACGTTACCTTCTGGGCAACGCCGCCGGTGCATGGCGTGCTCGCGCCCTACGCCGTGCACCCGGCTGCCTTCACCTACAAATTGCCGCACAATGTCTCCTTTGCCGAAGGCGCGATGGTCGAGCCCTTTGCCATCGGCATGCAGGCCGCAAGCCGTGCCCGGATCGTTCCGGGCGATGTCGCCGTCGTCGTCGGCTGCGGTCCGATCGGCATCATGATCGCGCTTGCCGCACTTGCCGGCGGCTGCTCGAAAGTGCTGATCTCCGATTTCTCCGCGCCCAAGCTGAAGATCGCCGCGCAGTATGCCGGTATCGTTCCGGTCAATATCGGCGAGCAATCGCTGGTCGATGCCGTAGCCGCCGCGACCGACAATTGGGGGGCCGACATCGTCTTCGAGGCCAGCGGCAGCCCGAAGGCCTTCGCCAACCTGTTCGATGTCGTGCGGCCGGGCGGCGCGGTGGTGCTGGTCGGTTTGCCGGTCGAGCCGGTGGTCCTCAACGTGCCGGCGGCAATCTCGAAGGAAGTGCGCATCGAGACGGTGTTCCGCTACGCCAACATTTTCGACCGCGCCTTGCAGCTGATCGCTTCCGGCAAGGTCGACCTCAAGCCGCTGATCACCGGCACCTATGATTTCTCCGACAGCATCAAGGCATTCGAACGGGCCGCCGAAGGCAAGCCGGAGGACGTCAAGCTGCAGATCCTGCTGACCGGCGAGAAGGGCTGAGCATGTCCGCGATCATTTGCTCCCATGTCGATAAGGCCTATGGCGCCACCACGGTAATCCGCGACCTCAACCTCTCCATAGAAGAGCACGAATTCGTCGTCTTCCTCGGACCCTCCGGCTGCGGCAAGTCGACCTTGCTGCGCATGCTGGCGGGGCTGGAGGACATCAGCGGCGGCGAGGTCTCGATCGGCGGCAAGGTGGTCAATGATCTCGACCCGGGCGACCGCGGCATCGCCATGGTGTTCCAGAACTACGCGCTCTATCCGCACATGACGATCTTCGACAACATCGCCTTTGGGCTGAAGCGGCAGAAGGTGCCGAAGGCCGAGATCCAGCAGCGTGTCGAGGCGGTCTCGAAGACGCTGGGTCTCGATCCCTATCTCGGCCGCAAGCCCACTGAGCTGTCCGGCGGCCAGCAGCAGCGCGTCGCAATCGCGCGGGCCATGATCAAGACACCGAAAGTCTTCCTGTTCGACGAGCCGCTGTCCAATCTCGATGCCAAGCTGCGCAACCACATGCGCATCGAGATCGCCCGGCTGCACCAGTCGCTGAACACCACCACCGTCTATGTCACCCATGACCAGCTCGAGGCGATGACGCTCGCTGACCGCATCGTCCTGCTGCGCGACGGCAGGATCGAGCAGATCGGCTCGCCGGCCGAAATCTACGAGCGGCCGGCCAATCTGTTCGTCGCCGGGTTCATTGGAACCCCGAACATGAACTTCATCGATGTCACGGTCAGCCGAGTCGCGAATGGCTGGACGCTGACCAATCCCGGAACCGCCTTTACCATCGATGGTTCGCGCTTCAAGCTTCAAGACGGTGAACGCGCGGTGCTTGGGATCAGGCCTCCGGACCTCAGGACAGCGACCCCTGGCGGCTCCGAAAATCTGCTGGCAGGCACGGCCGATCTCATCGAATTCCACGGTAACTATGCGCTGGTGACGTTCGCTCTTGGCGGCAAGGAGATCAGCGCGCTCGTTCCCAGCCGAGCCTGCCCCGTCATCCGCAGCGATGTCCGCTACACCTTTGACGAATCGAACATGCATCTGTTCGATGCCAAGTCCGGCCTGTCCTTGTTGACAAGGTAAGGCGCGTTCTCGCTCTACCGGATCGCGTCAAGCGCTTGCCGTTGCCGGTGCATCTCCAGGAAAATCCGGTAATCGCGGTCAAAGCGGGAGCCGGCGGCCGGATTGGCGGCGCGCGTCTTGCCGCCTTGCTGCATGGCAAGGCAGGCGGCGTTGAGGTCGGGGAAGAGCCCTGCGGCGGTAGCGGCCACCATGCCGGTGCCGAGCAGCACCGCTTCGTCGGCCAAGGGCTCGACCACCGTGCAGCCGGTGGCGTCGGCATAGAGCTCCATCAGCAGCGGGTTCTTGGTGTGGCCGCCGGTGACGTGCAGCGTGTCGATCAGGTAACCATTCTCGTTCAGCGCCTCCAGCACATGACGCACACCGAGCGCGATGCCGACGGCTGTGCGCCAATAGAGCTTGCACAGGCTGTCGAAGGAGGAATCCAGCGTCAGCCCGCTGACCACGCCGACGGCATGCGGATCGGCGAGCGGCGACCGGTTGCCGTGGAAATCCGGCAGCACATGCAAGCGTGCGGCGAGGCTCTCGCCCTCGATGGCGCGCAGTTCGGCGACACGCCCGGCGATCTTGGCATGCATGGCCGCATCCGGCTCGCCGCCGGCACCGTGCCAGCGGATGATGTGGTCGAGAAGCGCCCCGGTGGCCGACTGGCCGCCTTCCGACAGCCACAGCTTCGGCAGCGCCGCGCCGTAGTAGGGTCCCCAGACGCCGGCGAAAGGCTGCGGGTCGGGCGACATCGCCATGACACAGCTCGACGTGCCGGCGATCAGCGCCAGGTGCCGGCCGATATCCTGTTCGTCGCCTGCAAAGCCGCCAAGCACGCCAAGTGCGCCGGCATAGGCATCGATGACGCCTGCGCCGACCCGGCATTTTTCGCTCAGGCCAAGCTCCGCCGCCGCCAGCGGTGTCAACTGGCCGATATCGGCGCCAACCGGGCTTGCCCTTTCAGGCAGGTTGCCGTGCTCAAAGAGATCGTCGAGGCCGACCATTTCGAAGAAATCGCGCTGCCAGGCGCTTTCCTCATGCGCCAGATAGGTCCATTTGGCGGTTAGCGTGCATTGTGAACGGGCCAGCGAGCCCGTCGCCTGCCAGGTCAGGAAGTCAGTCAGGTCGAATAGGTAGCCGGCTTCATTCCACGTCTTGCGCAGATTGCGCTTGAGCCACATCAGCTTCGGCGTCGCCATTTCCGGTGACATGACGCCGCCGATATAATTGAGCACCTCGTGGCTGCTCGCCGTGCATTCGTCGGCCTCTGCAATGGCGCGGTGGTCGAGCCAGACGATGGTGTCCCAGCGCTTGTCGCCAGTGGTCGAAACGCTGAGTTGTTCGCCTCGCCGGTTGCGCACCACCAGCGAACAGGTGGCATCAAACGAGATGCCGACAATATCTTGGGCCGCAACGCCGGCTTTTTCGCGGGCGGCACGTACTGCGATGCAGACCGCCGACCAGATATCGCGCGAATCATGCTCGGCGTGGTCCGGCTTCGGCTGGTTCATGGCGATCGGCCGTTCGGCGCGGCCAAGCAACGTGCCACTTGTGTCGAGAATGCCCGCGCGAGCGCTCCCGGTGCCGACATCGACCGCGCAAACAAACTGTTTCGTCAAGATGCTCTAACTCTCGCTCCCAGGCCTGCAATCAGATCGGGCAATTGCAGCATGTCAGCGAATATAAAGTCAGGTTCGTTCGACGCAAGCCGCGCTTTCAAGGCGGGGTTGCCGGCATGTGCGCCGCCGGTGAAGGCAAAGACGCGCATACCGGCCGCGCGCGCGGCCGCGACGCCGGCCGGACTGTCCTCGATGACGAGGCATTTGCTGGGATGGACCCGCATGCTGGCGGCGGCATGCAGGAAGAGGTCGGGCGCCGGCTTTCCCTTGGCGACCATGGCGGCGCTGAACAGATGCGGCTCCATCAGCCGGAGCAGGCCGGTGACGTCGAGCGCATAACGGATGCGTTCCAGCGTGCCGGAGGAGGCGACGCAGAACGGCAGGCCAAGCCCAGGCAACATCTCCTTGACGCCGGGGATCGGCTTCAGCTCCTCACGGAACTTTCGCATGAGGTCGACGCGCATCGCGGTCAGGTGCTGATCGGTGATCTCCAGGCCGAAATCGCGGCCGAGGATCTCGCGCACGCTCTTCATGCTCTTGCCGAGGAAATGCTCGTAGGCGGCGTCCTCGCTGACGCTGCCGCCGGCAAGCTCGATCATGCCGAGCAGCGCCGAGACGGAGAGCGCCTCGCTGTCGACCAGCACGCCATCGCAGTCGAAGATGACCAGTTCAGGCGTCATGGCGTCGGATGGCTCTCAGAGCTTGCCGGCGATGTAGCGCGTCAGCGTGGCGCGGGCGCCATTGGCCCACAGCACGTTGAGCGCATGGCCGAAGGCCTCGACGAAGGCCGTGGCGCGGCCGACATCGCCATAGATGTCTTCCATCGCCAGCCAGGCGGCGGGCGTGTCCTTTGCCGCCTTTGCAGTGGCCTGCAGCCGGTCCCAGCTCGGGTCGTTGGGTTCGATGACGGCGCCGCTGTCTGATGTGCCGAAGCAGTAGCGGCACCAGAGCGCGGATTCCAGCGCCAGCCCGGCGACGCCTTTTCCCGCCTTCAGACGGTCGGCGATGGTCGGGATGATGAATTTCGGCTGGCGGTTGGAGCCGTCGAGACAGAGCCGGCGGATAGTGTCGCCGATCTTGGGATTGGAGAAGCGCTTCTCGATGAGCTGGTAATAATCCTCCAGCACCGTGTCCGGCACCGGCGGCACGGTCGGAATGATCTCGTCGTGCTCGAGCTTGTCGAGAAAGCCGCGCACCAGCGGCTCCTGCATCGCCTCATGGACGAAATGGATGTCCATCAGCCCGGCCGGATAGGCGATGGTGGCGTGGCCGCCATTGAGGATGCGGATCTTCATCAACTCGTAGGGCGCGACGTCCTTGACGAACTGGACGCCGACCTTTTCCAGCGGCGGGCGACCGTCGGTGAAACGGTCTTCCAGCACCCATTGCCGGAACGGCTCGCAGAACACCGGCCAGGCGTCCTCGACACCAAAATCCTTGGCCAGGATGCCACGTTCGCGGTCGGTGGTGGCCGGCGTGATTCGATCGACCATGCCGTTGGGAAAGGCGACATTGTCGCTGACCCAGTTGGCCAGATCCTCGTCGATCAGGCGGGCCAGCCCGATGACCCCGTCCGACGTGACATGGCCATTGTGGGGGATGTTGTCGCAGGACATGACGGTGAACGGCACGGTGCCCTCGTCGCGCCGGCGCACCAGCCCGGCCAGGATGATGCCGAACACCGTCTTCGGCGTGGCGCCCGGTCGTGCGTCGGCGACGATATCGGGATGGGTCGGGTTGAACACGCCAGAGGCCGGATCGATGAAATAACCCCCTTCGGTGATGGTCAGCGACACGATCCTGATCGCCGGATCGGCCAGCCGCTCGATGATACCAGCCGCATCGCCCGGCATCAGGAAGTCGATCATCGCGCCGGTGACGCGGGCGCTCATATGGCCGTCATCCTGCTCGACGACCGTGGTCAGCCAGTCCTGCTCTTCGAGCTTGCCGCGGCCGATTTTCTCGCCTTCGAAGACGCCGGCACCGACCAGTGCCCAGTCATGGCCGACACCCGAATTGAACAGATCGTCGAGATAGACGGCCTGATGCGAGCGATGGAAATTGCCGACACCGAAATGCACGATGCCGGCCTTGAGCTTCGAGCGGTCGTATTTTGGACCGGCGACATTGGCGGGCAGCTTCGAGAGATTGGAAGACGAGAGTTTCACGGTCATCTGTTTTACCCTTTGGCCTGATTTCGGCCTGCGTTACTCCCTTCTCCCGGGTTCACGGGAAGAAGGTCAGGGATGCCACGCCGACCGGGGTCGATGCGGCCTTTCACTTTGATGTGTCGGCCTCTGCGCCTCGCGGAGGAACGAGGAACAGAGGCCGTCCCCCCTCAACTCATCCACTGGCCGCCATCGACATTGTAGGTCTGGGCGACGATGTATTCGGCGTCAGCGCTGGCCAGGAAGACAGCCATGCCGGCGAGGTCCTCCGGTTTGCCCATTCGGCCGTAAGGCACGCCCTCGCCAACGAGTCTCTTCTTCTCGCCCTTTGGCCGGTTCTCGTACTTGGCGAACAGCGAATCGACCTCGTCCCACATATCGCTGTCGACGACACCGGGTGCGATACCGTTGACGTTGATGCGGTGCTTGATCAGGTCGAGCCCCGCCGACTGGGTCAGCGAAATTACCGCGGCCTTTGTGGCGCAGTACACAGCCACCAGCGGCTCACCACGCCGTCCGGCCTGGCTTGCTACGTTGATGATCCTGCCGCCCTTGCCCCGCGCGATCATCGAGCGGGCGGCCGCCTGCAGCATGAACAGCGTGCCGGCGACATTGACGGAGAACAGTTTTTCGTAGCTCGCCCGAGAGATCTCGACGATCGGCGCTAGGTCGAACAAAGCCGCGTTGTTGATCAATATGTCGAGGCCGCCAGTCTTGGCTTCCACCGACTTTACCGCCGTGTCGATGGATGCTTGGTCCGTGACATCGAGTTTGACGGCATAGGCGTTGCCGCCGATCTCTCCAGCCGTCTTTTGCGCGGCCTCGAGGTTGATGTCGGCAATCGCCACCTTAGCGCCTTCGCCGACATAGGCTTCGGCGAAGGCCCGGCCGATGCCACGGGCGGAGCCCGTGATCAACGCCGATTTGCCGGCCAGTCTCACGATGCCAGCGCCTTTCCGTCAGGTCCGAAGCGGTGCATTTTGGCCTTGTCGGGCGTCAGATAAATGGTGTCGCCGTGGTGAACTGCGAGTTCGCCGTCGGCGCGCACCGTCAGCGGACCGACGCCATCAGCTTGAACGTGCAAGAAGGTGTCGGAGCCAAGATGTTCGGCAACGCCGACGATGGCTTTCCATTCGCCTGCCGTGGTCGAGATTTCCATATGCTCGGGACGAATGCCGATGGTTTTGGCATTGTATTTGGCGGCGGGGGCGCCTTCGATGAGGTTCATTTTCGGCGAGCCGATGAAGCCGGCGACGAATAGGTTCTTCGGCGTCTTGTAGAGTTCCATCGGCGAGCCGACCTGCTCGATGTTGCCGGCATTGAGCACGACGATCTTGTCGGCCATGGTCATGGCTTCGACCTGGTCGTGGGTGACGTAGATCATGGTCGTCTTGAGCTGGTGGTGCAGCTCGCTGATTTCCAGCCGCATGGTGCCGCGCAGTGCGGCGTCGAGGTTGGACAGCGGTTCGTCGAACAGGAAGGCGGTCGGCTGGCGCACGATGGCGCGGCCGATGGCGACGCGCTGGCGCTGGCCGCCGGAAAGCTGGCCGGGCCGGCGTTCGAGATAATTGGTGAGGTTGAGCACGCGTGCCGCGTCTCCCACTTTCTTGTCGATGGTCGCCTTGTCTTCGCCGGCCATCTTCAGCGGGAAGCCGATGTTCTTGGCCACCGTCATGTGCGGATAGAGCGCATAGGACTGGAACACCATGGCGAGCTTGCGCTTGGCCGGTGCTTCGCCGGTGACGTCACGCCCGTCGATGTTGATGGTGCCGCCGCTGGTGTCCTCCAGCCCGGCGATCAGCCGCAGCAGCGTGGACTTGCCGCAACCCGACGGGCCGACGAAGACGACGAACTCGCCATTCTCGATCACCAGATCGAGGCCGGGGATGATGGACGTCGATCCGAAGGACTTGGAGACGTTCTTGAGCGTGATGTTTCCCATGGTTTCCTCCCCGAGGGGTTATTGTCCGACGTTCTTACGCGTCACGTTACTTGACGGCACCAAATGTCAGGCCGCGCACCAGCTGCTTCTGGCTGAACCAGCCCATGATCAGGATCGGCGCGATCGCTAGCGTCGAGGCCGCCGAAAGCTTGGCCCAGAACAGGCCTTGCGGGCTTGAGAAAGAACTGATGAAGGCGGTGAGCGGCGCTGCTTCCGTCGTGGTCAGCCGGATCGTCCAGAACGCTTCGTTCCAGGCCAGGATAATGTTGAGCAACATAGTCGAGGCGATGCCCGGCACCGCCATGGGTGTGAGCACATAGATGATCTCATTCCACAATGAAGCCCCGTCCATGCGCGCCGCTTCCAGGATCTCGCCTGGGATTTCGCGGAAGTAGGTGTAGAGCATCCACACCACGATCGGCAGGTTGATCAGCATCAGCATGACCATCAGGCCGATGCGGCTGTCCAGCAGTCCGAGGTTGCGGAAGATCAGGTAGATCGGGAACAGCACGGCGACGGCGGGCATCATCTTGGTGGACAGCATCCACATCAAAATGTCCTTGGTCCGCTTGGTCGGCGAGAAGGCCATCGACCATGCTGCCGGAATGGCGACGAGCAAGGCGAGGATGGTCGAACCGACCGACAGGATCACCGAGTTCAGGAAGAACTTGAAGTAGCCGCTTTGCGCCTGAACCTCGGTATAGCTTTCGAATGTTCCCGACGGGATCAGGCTGAAGCCCTGGATCGCCTCCTGCTCCGACTTGAACGAGGTGATGATCGTATAGAGGATCGGAAAGAAGATCAGCAGGGCGACGATCCACGCCGCAATTGTCGCGATTGTCTTGTGCTGGGTGGTGACAGAGCGTGCCATCGTATCCTCCCTTACTTGTCCAGGTTCTTGCCGACGGCGCGCATGGCGAAGAAGGCAACGATGTTGGCGAGAATGACAGCGATGATGCCGCCGGCGGATGCCTGGCCGATTTTGAACTCCAGCAAGGCCTTCTGGTAGACAAGGAAGGGCAGGTTGGTGGAAGCGTAGCCGGGGCCGCCATTGGTGGTGACGAGGATCTCGGCATAGACGGAGAGCAGGAAGATCGTCTGGATCAGGATGACGACGGTGATGGCGCGCGACATGTGCGGCAGCGTCAGATAGATGAAGCGGCTCACGAAGCCGGCGCCGTCCATTTCGGCGGCTTCCTTCTGTTCTCCGTCGAGCGACTGCAGCGCGGTCAGCAGGATCAGCGTCGCGAAGGGCAACCATTGCCAGGCGACGATGATGATAATGGCCATCATCGGATGCTGCCCGAACCAGTCGATCGGCTGGGCCCCGAAGAAGCGCGCTATATCGGCGAAGACCCCATATTGCGGGTGCATGATCATGTTCTTCCACACCAGTGCGGCCACCGGCGGCATGACGAAGAACGGCGAGATGACGAGGATGCGAACGATCCCCTGTCCCCACATCGGCTGGTCGATCAACAACGCCAGCAGGATACCGCCGATCACCGTGATCAACAGCACGCTGACCACCAGCGTGAGCGTGTTGAGGATCGACTGCAGGAAGGCCGGGTTGGAATAGAACAGCGCGTAGTTGGAGAAGCCAACAAAGCCGTCGCGGATCGGATTGAGCGGATTGTACTGCTGGAAGGAGAACCACAGGGTCAGTGCGAGCGGAACAACCATCCAGACCAGCAGCAGCACCACGGATGGCGCCATCATGAAACGGGCAAGCGAACGGGTCTGTTGAGTAGCCATGATGGTCACCCTCCCAAGGTCAGCCAGGTTTTCAGAATTGTGCCAGAATTTTCCCGATTTTGAAAAGTGGCCGCCCGAACTGGGTTTCGGGCGGCCCTTTGCCGGTCATGATAGGCGACCGACGTTCGGCACCGGGAGGAGCCTTACTTGATATAACCGCCTTCGGTCATGGCCGCGGTGGCAGCGTCCTGGGCCTGCTTCAAGGCGTCGTCGACACTCGACTGGCCGGCAAGAGCCGCCGAGAAGAGCTGGCCGACGGTGGTGCCGAGGCCCTGGAACTCAGGGATGGCGACGAACTGCACGCCGACATAGGGCACCGGCTTGACGGTCGGATGCGTCGGGTCGGCTGCGTTTATGGAGTCCAGCGTCATCTTGGCGAACGGAGCCGCCTTCTGGTACTCGGCATTGGCATAGAGCGAGGAGCGCGTGCCCGGAGGAACGTTGGCCCAGCCTTCCTTCGAAGCAACCAGTTCAGCATAGTGCTTGCTGGTCGCCCATGAAACGAACTTCTCGGCGGCGTCAGCCTTCTGCGTGCCGGCCGGAATGGCCAGCGACCATGCCCAGAGCCAGTTGCCGCGCTTGCCGAGCCCATTGTCCGGCGCCAGCGCATAGCCGACCTTGTCGGCGACAGTCGAGTTCTTCGGATCCGAAACGAAGGAGGCAGCGACGGTGGCGTCGATCCACATGCCGCATTTGCCTTGCTGGAACAGCGCCAGGTTTTCGTTGAAGCCGTTCGAGGAAGCACCTTCCGGACCGTCGGCCTTCATCATGTCGACATAGAACTGCAGCGTCTTCTTCCATTCCGGCTGATCGAACTGCGGCTTCCAGTTCTCATCGAACCAGCGGGCGCCGAAGGAGTTCGACATGGCGGTCAGGAAGGCCATGTTCTCGCCCCAGCCGGCCTTGCCGCGCAGGCACACGCCGTTCACGCCATTGGCGCGGTCGGTCATCTTGTCGGCGGCCTGGCGGATGAAGTCCCAGGTCGGCGCGTCGGGCATCTTCAACCCGGCCTTGTCCATCAGATCCTTGCGGTACATGACGAAGGAGCTTTCGCCGTAGAAGGGCGCGGCATAGAGCTTGCCGTCGACTGAAAGGCCGCCGGCAATGGCTGGAATGATGTCCTTGGCGTCATAGTCGGCGCCGAGCTTGTCGAGCGGCAACAGCCAGCTCTGCTTGGCCCAGATCGGAACCTCGTAGGTGCCGATGGTCATCACGTCGTACTGGCCACCCTTGGTGGCGATATCGGTGGTGACGCGCTCGCGCAGCACGTTTTCTTCAAGTGTCACCCAGTTGAGCTGGATGTCGGGGTTCGCCTTGGTGAAGTCTTCGGTCAGCTTCTGCATGCGGACCATGTCGCCATTGTTGACGGTGGCGATGGTGATGGATTCGGCATGTGCGGCAAAAGCGAGAGCGCTGGCCGACAACAAGCCCAGGGTGAGCGTGCGCAGTTTCATCAAATTCCTCCCATGAACCAAGATGAGCATTTGCCTTGGCTATGAGCAATTACTCACTTGGTGTGAATTATGTCAAGCCGGATTCGATGCTGCAGCGCAGCACTCGGCGATGCTGACGGGCAATGGCGCTTGTGGAGATTTTGCGAAGACGAGCTTCGCCGTCGCCGGATTTCACCGACGTCGGCGGAGACTTGCGAAACTGGCGCCGCGAGGGGGCTGCCTGTCAGCAGGCGATCTCGGCCAGCAGCCAGTCGCGGAAGGCGCGGATCTTCGGCACGTTGCGGCGCGCCTGGGGATAGACCAGCCAATAGGCATGGCCATCATCGCCGACCAGGTCGAAAGGCTGGATCAGGCGACCGTCGGCGAGTTCGGCCTTGAACAGAGCCCTGGTCAGGATTGCCACGCCATGACCGGCAATCGCGGCATTGGCCTCGTAGGCCTGCGCGCCCATGCTGCTGCCGGGCCGTCTGGCAAGATCGTGCGAGTGCACGCCGGCGGCCGAAAACCATTCCGTCCACCAGATGTCGCCCGGATCGAGGATCGGCAGGCGCAACAGATCGGCCGGTTCGTTGACGCCGCCAATGCTCGCCGCGAGCGTGGGACTCAGCATCGGCGTGAAATCGGCATCGAGCAGCTTGTGCGCCTCCAGGCCCGGCCATTTGCCACCGCCCGAGCGGATGGCGATATCGGTATCCTCACGCGAGAAATCCGTCAGCCGGCTCGATGTCTCCAGCCGCACGGCAAGTGCGGGATGCGCGATCTGGAACGAGCCCAGGCGGTGCGCCAGCCAGTTCGAGGCGAAGGTCAGCACGGTGGTGACGCAAAGCAATCCGTCAGCCCCAGCGCGCGCTGCGGCGTAGGCTTGGCCAAGAATGGCAAAAGCCTCGCTGACGGCGGGCGCGAGGCGCTGTCCGGCTTCGGTCAACTGGATCTGCCGCGGCCGGCGCAGGAACAGCGGTGAACCGACACGCTCTTCCAGCACCTTGATCTGATAGCTGACCGCAGCCTGTGTCATGCCGAGTTCCACGGCGGCCTTGGTGAAGGAAAGATGCCGCGCCACCGCGTCGAAGACCCTGATCGCCTGCAGCGGCGGGAGCTGGGAAACCTGTCGCGAGCTGAGATCAGGCATAAGGCCTCCTTATGGGCCATGATCGACGTTCGATTGGCAAAGGCAGCCGCCGACACCGACATTCAGCGTCAACCCGTCACTCGGGTTCAGGATAGCGGAGGTTGACGATCATGACCATGGCTCAGCAAAAATGCACTCCCACCCCGGATCATCGCTGGATTTCGTGGCTGGCGGACGGATTCGGCTGGTTCGCAGCCAAAAGACGCGCGCATCTCGACATCAGGGACCTGTCGCCGCATCTTCAACGCGACATCGGTTTTCTCGATGGCAACGACCCTTTCGGGCCACACAAATAGCGTGGCCCGGTTTATCGCAATCAATCCCCAACTGACGGCGGCCGGTTACAGGCCCGTCAGCAGGGCCGCGGCGGTCCGTTCATCGGTAATGAGGCCGTTGATCAGCCGCCGGTTGGCAGCCGCCAAAATGCCCGGCAGTTTGCGTTCGCCCATGGCCAGCGCGATGACCAGCGACTTTTCACGCGACGGCAGCGATGCCGACGACACCCGGTCGTTGGTGATGCCCTCGATCATGCGGCCGTCCCTGTCGAACACCCAGCCGACGATCTCGGCGACGCCGCCGGCCTTCTGCAGGGCCTTCAACTCGCTTTCGGAAATGAAGCCATCCTCGTAGAGCGGCGCCTTGGGACCGAGATCGCCAATGCCGATGAAGGTGACGTCGGCCTCCGCGGCGAGCGCCAGCGTCGGCTGGATCATCGGCTGGTTGAGCAGCATCTCGCGTTCCTCCGGCGAGGAGGCGATGACCGGCAGCGGCATCGGGAAGGATCGCGCCTTGACCCTGTCGGCCATGGTGAAGATGACGTTGTAGAAAGCGGCCGAGCCGTCCGGCGAGATGTTGCCGGTCAAGGACACCACCTTATGCTGCGGGCATTCCATCGGCGGCAGTTGTTCGATCGCGGCCTTCAGCGTGCGCCCGGTGCCGATGCCCATGACGATCGGCGTCGGTGACCGCAACCGCCGCTCGATCTCGGCGGCCGCCGCCTCGGCGATGCCGATGGTCGTCGACGACGACGTCGGGTCGCTCGGCACCACTTCGACAAGGTCGAGCGCGAAGCGCGATTTCAATCGTGCCGCAAGGTCCAGGCAGTTGGCGATCGGATGATCGACGCGAACCTTGATCAAGCCTTCCGACACCGCCAGCGACACCAGCCGCTGCGCCGTCTGCCGGGAGATGCCGAGCGTGGCGGCGATCTGGTCCTGTGTGTTGCCGGCAACATAATAGAGCCAGCCGGCGCGCGCAGCGTCGTCCAGCCTGTTTGAGCCGCCATCCTGCCGGGTACTCACGTCCTGCCTCCCGAAACCGCCGGCTATCAGGCGGTCAGGTCTTACTTTCGCAGGGAATGCCTTGCTGCGCAATTGTCAATCTCAAGGGCAAATGCTTGCACCCGCGCAGCTGAGGTGGTTCCGCCGACAAAGTCTGGCCGGAGAAAGCGGGGCAATTTCGGTTGCGGTTGCAGCCACGTTCTGCGGTCTCGACGGTTTATCTCCTGACGCAAACCCTTTAAGGGATCGCAAAAAGGAGCGCTGCATGACACCGAAGGCGGTTTTCTGGGACATGGACGGCACGCTGGTCGACAGCGAGCCGCTGCACGAAGCCGCTTTGATAGCGGCGATGCGCAATGTCGGTCTCAAGCCGCCCGCCGACCTGCACGAGCGCGTACTCGGCGTTGCCGCCTGGCCGGTCTACGAGATGATGCGCGACGAATTCGGCCTGGACCTGCCGTTCGACGACTGGATCATGCGCAAATACGAGCACTATCTGCCGCTGGTCGAAGGCTTGAAGCCACGCCCCGGCGCCATCGAGGTCTTCAACGAACTGCGCGCAAAGGGCGTGCAGCAAGCGGTGGTCTCCAATTCAGACCGCATGATCGTCGACGCCAATCTGCGCATGGTCGGCCTGACCTATCCCGGTATGAAGACGATCAGTCGCAATGACGTGCGCGAAGGCAAGCCGCACGCCGAACCGTTCCTGCGCGCCGCCTATCTGGCCGATGTCGATCCCGTGCACGCGATGGCGGTCGACGACAGCTGGCCGGGCGCCCTGGCGGGGCTGGCGGCGGGCATGAAGACGATTTTCTGGCCGGAAAAGCCGATGGAAGGACCGCCCGGCGCCATTGTCATCAACAGCGCCGAGGAACTGCGCCGGGAAGTCGGGCTTTAATTCCGGTAGACCGGTTCCTGCTCGTCGAGGATCGCCTTCAACTCGCTGAGATGGCGATCGGCCTGACCGGGATAATCGTCCGTCTCTGTCGCCGTCTTCTCGGCGATCGCGTCGGACAGCGTGCGCAGCGGCCGGCCGGTCCACAGCGCCTTGATGTAGGTCTCGGCGGCGCGCTCGAAATAGAACATGCGGTTGAAGGCATCGGCGACTGTGTCGCCGATCACCAGCACGCCATGATTGCCCATCACCATCACCTTGACCTTGGGATCGGTGAGGAGCTGCGAGCAGCGCTCGCCCTCCTCCTCGAAGGCCAGCCCGCCATAATGGGCGTCGACGACATGGCGGTTGAAGAACATCGCCGAATTCTGGTCGATCGGTGGCAGAGTCGAATCCGCAAGCGAGGCCAGCACGGTGGCATGGATCGAATGCACATGCATGACGCAGCGCGCGTGCGGCACGTTGCGATGGATGGCGCCGTGCAGGCCCCACGCCGTCGGGTCCGGCGCGTTGGGGCCGGAGAGCGTGTCGGGATCGTTGGCGTCGATCAGCAACAGGTCGCTCGCCTTGATGCGCGAGAAATGCACCTGGTTGGGGTTCATCAGGAACTGAGTGCCGTCGTCATTGACGGCCAGCGAGAAATGGTTGGCCACCGCCTCGTGCATGTTGAGCCGCGCCGTCCAGCGGAAGGCACAGGCAAGATCGACGCGCTCCTCATAGAAGGGCAGGTTGGTCAGCGGCTCTTTCTGCAGGCGGGCAATGCTCATCTCGAAATCTCCAGTTTTGGCAAGAATGGCGCGACCAACGTCTGCTCGCAACCGGTTTCGATTGGTGCAGGCTGTCCGTCAGGCGGCAGTGCTGGCGGCAGCGACGGCCCTCAGCCCGCCATGCTCGACGATGAAGTCGATGACCTCCTGCAGCCCCTTGCCGCGCGACAGATCGGTGAAGCCGAACGGCCGCTTGCCGCGCATGCGGCCGGCGTCGCTCTCCATCACGTCCAGGTTGACGTTCACATAGGGCGCCAGATCGCTCTTGTTGATGACCAGGAAATCGGACCGGGTGATCGCCGGCCCGCCCTTGCGCGGGATCTCTTCGCCCTGGCAGACCGAGATCACGTAAAGCGTCAGGTCAGCAAGGTCCGGCGAAAAGGTGGCGGCGAGGTTGTCGCCACCGGATTCGATGAAGATGATGTCGAGATCGGGGAACTTCTTGTTCATCTCGGCGATCGCCTGGAGATTGATCGAGGCGTCTTCGCGAATGGCGGTGTGTGGGCAGCCGCCGGTCTCGACACCCATGATGCGATCCTCCGGCAGCGCCTGCAGCCGGGCCAGCATCATGGCGTCTTCCTTGGTGTAGATGTCGTTGGTGACGACCGCGATCGAGAACTCATCGCGCAACGCCTTGCACAGCTTCTCGGTGAGCGTCGTCTTGCCGGAGCCGACAGGGCCACCAATGCCGATGCGAAGAGGGCCATTAGCTTGGGTCATGTCGGGAACTCCATGATGGCAAGGGTAGCGAAGCCGAGCCCGATCAACAGGCATAGCGGCGAATAATATCTGACATCGAGCCGAGCGAAAGGCTGCTCGGGCGCCAGCCGCCGCCACCATGGCGTGAAGCCGGCAATGCCGCGGCCGAGGAACACCAGCCCGATGAGCAGCGAGGTGGCGGCAAGGCCCTCTTTGGGGAAGGGCGAGGCAAAAAAACCGATGAGCGCCAGCGGCCACAGCGTCGCCAGGCCAAGACAGGCGGCAACGGCGAAACTGGCGAAAGGCGTCGGCATTTCATCGACCCCACGAAAACCGACAACGGCGCGGGCGCAGGAGGCGCCATCCGTACCCGGCCAGATGCCGCCAATGCCCCAATAGACATGCAGGGCGGTGATCAGCAGCAGGACCAGGGAGAGGGCGAAAGCGAGGGCGATCATGAACGGAACAGCCGCGAATACTGGGTTTCGTGCTTCATCGCCATGACGTCAGAGATGAAGGCGCAGCCACCGAGATCATCCAGTGCCGACCGGGACGCGCGGGTTGCGGTCGAGAGCGCCAACGGCTCGAATCCGGCCAACAGTGTGGTGGCCTCTTTCTGACCGACGACACCGAGCCTGATCGCCGCCTGGACGAGATTGGAGAAGAAGGCTTGCAGGAAGGCGGAGAGCGCGTCCGGCAGGGCGATGCCATTGCCGCCGGCGATGGCGCCGACAGCGATGCAGTAAGCGCATTCGGCCGGCAAGCGCTCCAGCACCGGGTTGGGCCAAGCTGCGGCAGCCCTGAGGAAGGCTGCACCTTGCAGCATGGTCTCGGTGTGGCGCTCGCGCGAGCCGGCGAGTGCCTCGGCCAGTGCGGCGATTTCGTCGAGATCGCCGCCGTCGCGGGCGCGGCGCCAGCTCTCGGCGAACAGCACGGCATCGTTCCAGCCCGAGCCCATCTCCACAAGCGTTTCCAACCAGCTGGCCAGACTCCCGGCATCGGTTACCAGCCCGTCATGCACCGCGCGCTCCAGACCATGGCTGTAGGCAAAGCCGCCGACCGGAAAGGCCGGCGACAGCCACGCCATCAGCCGCAAGAGCGCTATGGTCGAAGGCTGCTCAGTCATGGTCGTGGTGATGACCGGCGTGGGAATGGCTGTGCGCGTGGGAATGCGATTCGCCATGCGTGTGCGAATGCGCCTCCGCGTGGCTGTGGGCATGGCCGTGATCATGCCCGCTGGAATAGGCGCCGCGCACCGGCTTGAACGGTTCGGAAACCTCGCGCACCGTGGCGCCAAGTCCCTCCAGCATCGCCTTGATGACATGGTCGCGCAGGATGACGATGCGATCCGTCTCGATACCCGCCGCCAGGTGACGGTTGCCGATATGCCAGGCAAGCTCGGACAGATGTACGCCGTCGCGGGCGCGGATGTCGTAGACCTCTTCTGGTGCAGCAGCGATCTCGACATGACGGCCATCCTCCAGCACCAGACGGTCGCCATCGTTCAAGGCAACGGGTTCGGGCAGGTCGACCAGCACTTTGCTGCCGTCTGACAATTCGATGGCGCGGCGACGCAGATGGCGTTCGTCATGGGCGAGAACCGCACGGCCTGATGGCGCCGTGGTTCCAGCCGCACCGGCAGGCAGCACGGAAACGGCGCGCGGGAATTTGGTGAAGTCGGTGTTGAGATTGAGCTTCATTTCATCGAGCCTCCGTTGGCTTGCGCCCGCGCACGGGCAGGCCGCGCCAGAACGCGGTCGAAATAGGCGTTGACGCGCTCGGACTCGATCGGGAATTTTCCGGCGCGGGCCCAGCCGCCCATGTCGCCCAACAGCACATCAACGGCGGAAAACCGGTCGCCGAGCGCAAACGGTCTGTCACCAAGCCGGCGATCCAGCGCCTTAAGCTCCGAGACGAAGTCATAGGTCGCCGCGGGGCCGACATCGACGCGAACTTCTTTCGGCAGCAGGAAGCGGTGGCGCAGTTTGTTCCACAGCGGCGCCTCGAACTCGCTTTGGGCAAAATGCATCCAGGAATCCATCTCGGCACGGCCGGCGACACCCGGATTGGCGCCCATGCCTTTGTCGGCATGCTTGTCGGCCAGATAGACGCAGATCGCCGCGGAATCCGTCACCGTCAGCTCGCCGTCGATGAGGATCGGCACCTTGCCCGACGGGTTGAGCGCATAGGCTTCCGGCGAGCGCAGCTTGACCTCGACGAATTCATAGGGCTGCCCGAGTTCCTCGAGCATCCAGAGAACGCGGCTGACCCGGGATCCGCGCGATCCGATGGCCTTATACATCGTTGAAACCTGCCTTTCACCGGACCCTAGACCATCCGCTATCGTCATACGATGGTGTCGAAGAGCCGCAGGATGAACGATACCTGATAGATCAGCGTGCCGACGACAAAGGCAATGTGAAAGCGGCGGTCGCGCACCAGTATGGCGGCAATGCACAGTGCCACGAAGACCGGTGTGCGGAACAGATACTCATTGCCGTAGCGGGCGAAATGCTCCGGGCCTTTCAGCAGCGTGTCAACGACATCGAGGAGATAGGTCGCCGCCAGCAGGCCGAAGAACCAGCCCCGGCGAGAATAGAAGAAATCCTCGTAGCTGGTGTAGTCCAGCATTGAATCCGGAAACAGCAGCGCGCACAGCAGGAACAGCGTGATGGCGTAGAAGATCAAGAACAGGTATTTGCCGAAAGTCCAGACCTCTATGGTGTAGAGACCGAACTCCCACCACCAGAAATGCACCAGCAGCAACAGCATGGAGGCGACCCAGGCGAGGTGCACGGGATAAAGCCTGTATTGGCCGGGATGCTGGACGATGCGCGCCACCCCAGACAGCAGGCGGGCGACGCCAAGCCCGATCACCATGCCCATGACGATGCGGATATGCGGGAAAATATCGTGGGGAGAGGCTAGTTCGGTGGCCATGGGCGGATACCAATGCTCACGACGTGATGAAATATCTGCGACGGACCAATTCTCGGTTACCCGCGAATAAGTTTGTCCGAAGACCACGGCGCACCTGGAAAATAGTCATGGTCCAGAATGTCCCTGATCGCATACGGGCAATCAACAGGGAAATCGCGATCTGTCATGCCGGTTTCGTCCAGCGCCTTTAATCTTGCTATCTTGAACTCTCGTCCGAGCATCTGCGCCGGATATGCTTTCAGGCTCGGACTTTCATCGAGCAGATTTTCTATCCGATGCCGCTGCTCACGGATTGTCAGCAGCCATCCAGTTTTGCGCTGCTCCGGCTGAAACTCCCATTTGAGCAAGTGAAGGACCAGGGTACCAAGCCTGCTTGCAATTTCCCTTTTGTCGCTCCGCCCCAAGCTCTCGATCTCCTCGGCAAGATTCTCGCGGTCGAGGTCGGATAGACGACCTTCGCGCAACAGCGCGCCTTGCTCCGCGCACCACTGAGCATAATCGGCCTCATAGGGCGTCAATTGCTGTTTTCGAAAGATCTTGTTCATGAAGCGTATATTGCTCCAAAGGCCCCGGATTTCCAAGTTGGAAGCTAAAGCATGCCGGCGATCAGGCGGATCCACGAAGTACCGTCGGTTTCGAGGACGGCTTCGCGTCGGCACTTGACGAAATGCGCGCACTTCTCAGAGGCATTTGCCCGAATTCATGAACCATGACTTTGGGGCCGGCCTCAAAACAGAAAATACCGCTGCGCCATCGGCAGCACCGTCGCTGGCTCGCAGGTCAGCAACTCACCGTCGGCGCGCACCTCGTAGGTTTCGGGATCGACCTCGACATGAGGCGTCGCGTCGTTGAGCACCATCGAATGTTTGCCGATGCCGCCGCGGGTGTTTTCGACGGCGACGAACTGCTTGTCGACGCCAAGCCGACCATGCAGGCCCGACTCGAGCGCTGCCTTCGAAACGAAAGTCACCGACGAGTTGGTCCGCGCCTTGCCATAGGCGCCGAACATGGGCCGGTAGTGCATCGGCTGCGGCGTCGGGATCGAGGCGTTGGGGTCGCCCATGGGTGCGGCGGCAATCATGCCGCCGATCAGCACCATGTCCGGCTTGACGCCAAAGAAGGCCGGGTTCCACAAAACGAGATCGGCGCGTTTGCCGACCGCGATCGAGCCGATATCTTTCGACAGTCCATGCGCGATGGCCGGATTGATCGTGTATTTGGCGATGTAGCGGCGGACGCGGAAATTGTCATTGTTGCCGGTTTCCTGCGGCAGCGAACCGCGCTGGCGCTTCATCTTGTCGGCAGTCTGCCAGGTGCGGATCGCCACCTCGCCGACGCGGCCCATCGCCTGGCTGTCGGACGAGATGATCGAGAAGGCGCCGATGTCGTGCAGGATATCCTCGGCAGCGATCGTCTCCTTGCGGATGCGGCTCTCGGCAAAGGCGATGTCCTCGGGGATGGACGGCGACAGATGATGGCAGACCATCAGCATGTCCAAATGCTCGGCCAGCGTGTTGACTGTGTAGGGCCGCGTCGGGTTGGTCGAGGACGGGATGACGTTGGGCAGGCCGCAGACCTTGATGATGTCAGGCGCATGGCCGCCGCCGGCGCCCTCGGTGTGGAAGGCGTGGATGGTGCGGCCCTTGATCGCCGCGACGGTGTTTTCGACAAAGCCGGATTCGTTGAGCGTATCGGTGTGGATCATCACCTGGACGTCGTACTCGTCCGCGACCGACAGGCAGCAGTCGATGGCCGCTGGTGTCGTGCCCCAATCCTCGTGCAGCTTGAGCGAACAGGCGCCGCCCAATACCATTTCTTCCAGTGCCGCCGGCAGCGAGGCATTGCCCTTGCCCGACAGGCCGATATTCATCGGGAAAGCATCGAAGGACTGGATCATGCGCGCCATGTGCCATGGCCCCGGCGTGCAGGTCGTCGCCAGCGTGCCATGCGCCGGGCCGGTGCCGCCGCCCAGCATGGTGGTGATGCCGCTCATCAGTGCTTCCTCGATCTGCTGCGGGCAGATGAAGTGGATATGCGCATCGAAGCCGCCTGCAGTCAGGATCTTGCCCTCGCCGGCGATGATCTCGGTGCCGGGGCCGATGATGATCGTGACGCCGTCCTGCGTATCGGGATTGCCGGCCTTGCCTATAGCCGCGATGCGTCCATCCCTGAGCCCGATGTCGGCCTTGAAGATGCCTGCGGACGCATCGACCACCAGCGCGTTGGTGATGACGGTGTCGACCGCGCCCTGGGCCCTGGACACCTGGCTCTGGCCCATGCCGTCGCGGATGACCTTGCCGCCGCCGAATTTTACTTCTTCACCGTAAATGGTGAGATCCCTTTCGACCTCGATGAACAGCTCGGTGTCGGCAAGCCGTACCTTGTCGCCGACCGTCGGGCCATACATCTGGGCGTAGGCGGCGCGGGTTATTCTGGCCATCAGCGATTGCTCCCGAAATGCGATTTGTCTGAAACCTGCCCGCACATTGTTGCCATCCAATGGTCATTCAATGACCCGCTGGCCGACACCTTCTGATCCCATTTGGCGGTTGAGGTTGGGAGGTCACCCCAAAACACCCGTTTGCCAAATCGATGGAAGGAAAATCCATGCGCAAATCGATAGTTCTTGTAGCCGCCGCCAGCCTGATGCTGGCCGGTGCCGCCAGTGCCCAGCAGCAACCCACGCCGGAGCCTGCTCCAGCCCCAACCGCGCCTGCCCCCGCCGCTCCCAAGGCTCAGGCACCGGCGATCCAGAGCGTCAACATCGTCGACATCAAGGAACTGCCGCCAGCCACGCAGACCGAGGTCAATCAGATTGTCGCCCAGCGCGGCGACGCCGGTTTGCAGAAGCTGCGGAGCTCGATCGACGCCACGCCCGAGGTGAAGTCCGCGATGGACGCCAAGGGAGTGACCTCGGCGCAGGTGATCGCGGCCAGCATGCAGCCCAATGGCGCGTTGACCCTGATCACCAAGAAGGCGAGTTGACGACGCGGCTTGGCGGGCCGGTATCCGGCCTGCCGACCGCATTGGACGGGGAACCTTGGCAAGGCGGGAGACGTTTTGCTGCCTGACGGAAACAAATCCCGAAAGCGAATCATGGCCGTTCCAGCGTTGCCCACCCCCCAATGGCTGCCCGTGCTCGTGGTAACCGGGTTTTTGGCCGCAACTCTGCCCTTTGCCAACGCGCAGGGCCTGGAAAACCCTGAAACCGTCAACCGGATCGTTGGATCGCAGGTCAATCAGGAAGTAGCCAGGACCACCGCTGAAATCGGAAAAGTCAGTTCGGCGATCGACCGCACGCGTGAAAACATCAGCACGGTGCGCAAGACGTCCAAGCTCGACAAGGTCGACATCGTGTTCCTGACCGACGCCGCGCGCAGCGAAGGCGGCCCGCCGCCGGCCATCGAGAACAAGGTCCGGCAGCATAAGGACGACGTCGCCGAACTGCGCAAGGAGATCGAGGCGAACGCTTTGCTGTTCAATGCCATCGATTCGCGGCGCGTGCTGGCGCAGGACGTCCTCGCCGTCGAGTTCGACGATCCGGGAAAGATTGTCATCTATGCGGCTGCCAAGCCCTCCAGATGACTTAAGCGCGCCGCTACACGTCACAGCTTGCCCATGATCTTCTGCTGGAACCCGTAAACCTCGCGTTTTCCCCCGAGCGGCACCAGCGTGACGTCGCGCTCCTGGCCCGGTTCGAAGCGCATGGCGGTGCCGGCGGCGATGTCGAGGCGCATGCCGCGGGCCTGTTCGCGGTCGAATTTCAGCCCCTCATTGGTCTCGTAGAAATGGTAGTGGCTGCCGACCTGAACTGGCCGATCGCCACTGTTGGCAACTTTCAGGGTGACGGTCGCCAGACCCTTGTTGAGCTCGATGTCGCCTTGGACGGGGATGATTTCGCCGGGGATCATTGGACCTCACACAACGCCGAAAGCGAGGCCGACACCGATCGCCGCGCAGGCAGCACCCGCGACGCGGGCCAGACCACGCAACCTCAGGCCAAGACCAAGCCCGGCGGCGATGCCGACGGCATGGAGCAGCGCCGTGGCGACGGCAAAGCCCGCCATATACTCGAGCCCGCCGGCATTTTCCGGCACTTCGGTGCCATGGGCGTGCCCGTGAAACAGCGCGAACAGGCCGATAATGGCAACACCGGCTGAGACGGGCAGATCGACCGCCAGCGCCACCAGCAGGCCGAGCGCCACGACGGAGGCCAGTATGCCCGGCTCGACGAAGGGCACCGGCACATAGGCCATGCCAAGGGCCGCGCCGCCCAGCATGACGCCGACAAAGGCAGCCGGCCACGCCCAGATCGCTCTGCCGCCCTTGAGTGCCGCCCACAGCCCGACCGCGATCATCACCGTCATGTGATCAAGGCCGGAGAGCGGGTGCATGAAGCCGGCCGTGAAGGACGACGTCGTGCCGATGCCGACATGGGCGTAGGCGGGCATTGCCGCGGCCAGAAACAGGATCGCCGAGAGTGACAGTCGTTTGGCAGGGATCATTTCCATTTGCCTTCCGTTTCCAATGTCAGGGTATTCATGCCGCCTTGCGAGGGCCGCAGCCTTCGGCCTTGAGGACGCGCCTGGTCGAAGCCGGATATTTTTCCAGCTTCGCCGCCGGGCGGATCGGCCGGGCCGAAAAATTGCCGCCGCAATTGGGGCAGACGCCCTTGAGTACGTGTTCCACACAATCGGCGCAGAAGGTGCACTCGAAGGTGCAGATCAATGCGTCCGTCGCCGCCGGCGGCAGGTTCTTGTCGCAGCACTCGCAGTTCGGACGCAGTTCAAGCATTTTCCTCTCCTCACCTGATGGGTTCGTGCACGGTCACCAGCTTGGTACCGTCGGGAAAAGTCGCCTCCACCTGCACGTCATGGATCATCTCGGCGATGCCTTCCATCACCTGCGCGCGGGTGACGACGTGGGCGCCGGCCTCCATCAGTTCGGCGACCGGACGGCCATCGCGGGCGCCTTCGACGACAAAATCAGTGATCAGCGCGATTGCTTCCGGATGGTTCAGTTTGACGCCGCGCTCCAGCCGCTTGCGAGCCACGATCGCCGCCATGGCAATCAGTAGCTTGTCTTTTTCCCTTGGCGTCAGGTTCATGCGGGTTCCCGAATCACAGTGACCATAATTTGGGCAGCCCCGCCCTTCCATTGAGCAACCCGACAAGCGGAACCAGCCGCCGGCGCAGTTGGTAGCTGTCCCCGGCGTACAGCCTCGCAAGAAGCTTGCCAGATGCCCTTACGCTCCAGGCGCTGGCGCCGCCCTGGTCACCGATGATCTCCCGGACCGGATCGAGCAAGGCCTCGGCTCGCGGCGACACCAGTAGCAGCGTCGCCACCGCGATTGCGCCGCCTGATATCGCTGGGCGGGCGAGGGTCGCGGCGATATCAGGCCCGATTCGGAAATCCTCGGCATGGATCAGGAAATCACCCTGGCGAACACGCCAGCGGTCACGGAAACTGCCTTGCGCGGCGCGTTCGCCCATGGCCAGGCGGCCGAAGACGGTCGCCTCCAGCACCAGCGCCTCGGCGCCTTCGGCAAGATCGACATCCAATGTACGGGCAAAGGCGGCCCGGTCGAAGACGATGGTTTCCTGCGGCAGCCAAGCGATACGGCCGTTTTCGCCGACAGTCAGCTCTATCCGCACTTCGGCATGGTCGGATGCAGCGCGATAGACCTTCTCGCAGGCCTGGGTCGTTATAGCAGCCGAGGCATTCGCGCCGACATCCACCTCCCATGCGAGGCGGTCGCCGCCGGTCAGTCCGCCGGCGGTGTTGATCAGAACCGCCTCCAGCGGATCGGCCGAAACGGCCGGAAGCCTTATCTTGGCGGAGCCATCCTGATAGAGGCGCTGCAACCGCGTGCGACCGTCGGCGCTGGCGCAGCCCAGCTGTGCCAGACCCGCGGCGCGCTGGGCCGGCTGGCCCGAAAACTTGGTATATTCGATCGTATCCACGCCGTCAGGTTAAGCACTGCGGCGGTTTTGTCGATATATAGCTTGTTGCTTGATGGCGTTTCCGTTTCTATAGAGGGAGCCACCTTGGTGCGGTCATGCGATGCTTGGCGGGGGTGTAAGGCGACGGTCGCGGCCTGATATCGAGGACAAGAAGGCGCTGTTCAGTTGGCGTCGAGAAACGAAAAGTGGGGACGAGACGGAATGGCTGACCAACTGGCAACGGATATAATCGAGAAGATCAAGGCTCACGCCGAGCCGGGCGGTGAGGAAATCACCGCGAGCACCGAATTGACGTCGCTGGGCATCCATTCGCTGGAACTGACGGAGATCATCTTCGATCTCGAGGAGCAGTACGGCATCGAGATCGAGATGAACACGGTCGATGCCTGGAGCAATCTGAAGAATGTTGGCGACATGGTCGAGGCCGTTCGCGCGCTGATCGCGAAAAAAGCCTGAACTGAATGCTGAAGCGCGTCGTCATTACCGGCATGGGTGGCATTTGCGGGCTCGGCACCAACGCGCCCGCGATCTGGAACGAGATGCGTGCCGGTCGCTCGGCCATTGGCCAGATCAGCAGTCCGCAACTGCATGATCTGAAGGTCAAGGTCGGAGCTGAGATCAAGACGCTGCCCGACCATGGCATCGGCCACAAGCAGACGGTGTCGATGGACCGCTTCAGCCTTCTGGCGGTCATCGCAGCGCGAGAAGCCCTGCAGCAATCCGGCCTGGTTCCGGATGAAACCACCACCTATCGGATGGGCGCCGTCGTTGGCGTCGGCGTCTGCGGCTGGGAAGCGATCGAGGAGAGCTATCGCGCCATTCTGATCGAAGGCAAGAACCGCGCCGGCATCTTTACCGTTCCGAAGGTGATGCCCAGTGCGGCCTCGGGTCAGGTCAGCATGAATCTCGGCCTGCGCGGTCCGGTTTTCGGCGTAACCTCCGCTTGCTCCTCATCCAACCATGCCATTGCTTCGGCCGTCGACCAGATCAGGCTCGGCCGCGCCGACGTCATGGTCGCCGGCGGCACCGATGCGCCGCTTGTCTGGGGTATCCTGAAGGGCTGGGAGGCGTTGCGGGTGCTGGCGCCGGACACCTGCCGGCCGTTTTCAGCCGACCGCCAGGGCCTGTCGCTTGGTGAAGGCGCCGGCATGGCGGTGCTGGAAACTTATGAGCACGCCATGGCACGCGGCGCCACCATTCTCGCCGAAGTCGCGGGCGCCGGCCTATCCGCCGACGCATCCGACATTGTCGCACCCACGATTGAGGGACCGACGGCAGCCATGCGCGCCTGCCTGGCTGACGCTGGCCTCAATCCCGAGGATGTCGACTACCTCAATGCGCATGGCACCGGCACCAGGGCCAACGACCAGATCGAGACGGCGGCGATCAAGCGCGTCTTCGGCGATCACGCCTATAGACTGTCGGTGTCGTCGACCAAATCGATGCATGCCCACTGCCTTGGCGCATCAGGCGCGCTGGAGATGATCGCTTGCGTCAATGCGATCCGCGAAGGCATCGTGCCACCGACCGCGAACTATCGCGAGCCCGATCCCGATTGCGATCTCGACGTGACGCCCAACGTCGCGCGTGAGCGCAAGGTGCGCGCCGCAATCAGCAACGGTTTCGCCTTCGGTGGCACCAACGCGGTGCTGGCCTTCAAGGCGGTCTAATACCCGTGGTCACCACGGCCGGGCGGCCACCACCGCCACTCCGGTTCCGTTGACCGTCCGTGCACGGCGAAACCTTCGCCGCCATATTGATCACGCCGGGCCGCGGCCCTAATCCTTGGCAGACCCGCCAACCCGGCGCTTTTCGGCGCCAATCCCATTCAGGAGTTTTCCATGGCCGATCTGTCCGCCTTCCCGATCGCAACCCGCTGGCCGGCCAAGCATCCGGGCCAGATCCAGCTCTATTCGGCGCCGACGCCGAACGGGGTGAAGGTCTCGATCGCTCTGGAAGAGATTGGCCTGCCCTACGAGCCGCATTACGTCAACATCGGCAAGGATGAAAGCTGGACACCGGAATTCCTGTCGCTCAACCCCAATGGCAAGATCCCGGCGATTATCGATCCTGACGGTCCGGACGGCAAGCCGATCGGCCTGTTCGAATCCGGCGCCATCCTGCTCTATCTCGCTGAAAAGACCGGCCTGCTTCTGCCGGCGGATGCGGTGCGGCGCTACGAGACCATCCAGTGGGTGTTCTTCCAGATGGCCGCGGTCGGGCCGATGTTCGGCCAGCTCGGCTTCTTCCATAAATTCGCCGGCCGCGAGATCGCCGACAAGCGCCCGCTGGAACGTTACCGCGACGAATCGCGGCGGCTGCTCGGTGTGCTCGACAGCAGGCTGAAGGGCCGCAAATGGATCATGGGCAACGACTACACCATCGCCGACATTTCGCTGCTCGGCTGGGTGCGCAACCTGATCGGCTTCTATGAAGCAGGCGAGATCGTCGGCTTCAAAGACTTTGCCAATGTCGGCGCTTGGTTGGAGCGCGGCCTGGCGCGGCCGGCGGTACAGAAGGGCCTGACCATTCCGTCAAGGGGCTGAAACTGAGCTATAGGACAATCGCCTCGGCCGGGCAGGCGATGCAGGCCTTGCTACTTCGCCTTGGCCTTGGCCTTCGAACCGCCCCTGCCGATCACGGAAGCAGCAAGCGAAACGGCGCCGCGCGCGGTTGCGACCACCGCGCCGGCGGCAATATTCGCCGCCGTCCGGACGGCACCGGGTTTCGCCGGCACCGACTTACGCGGGCTGGCAACCTTCGCGGCCGGAGCGACTTTTCTAGGGGCGGCCTTGCCAAAGGCGCCCTTGGCGTCCTTCGAGCGTTCCGCAATCGCTGGACCCGCACCAGCCTTCGCCTGCGTTGCCTTCGCAGGCGCCGTCTTCGCGGGTTTTTTTGCCTTGGTTGCCATCGGAAAATCCCTTACGCCGGACAAATAGATTCTCTGTCATAACGGCGTGAAACTCTTAAAGTTCCCGTCCGAAAATACCGAAAATTAAGCGTGTTAACCAATGACCAGGTCGGCGGCCCGGCGCCGGCCCAGCACGCGCTCGATGTTGGGCATGTCGTTGGAGGCGATCCAGGCGCGCGCATCCTCGTCGGAACGGCCATGGCCGTGCCAGCGCTCCAGCAGTCGGCGTTCGAGTTCATTGCGCGGCACGTCGACGAATATCGAGAAATCGAACAGCGGCGCCAGCCGCGACCACGGCTCCTCATCGAGCAGTAGATAATTGCCTTCGACCAGGATGAACTTGGTCTCGGTGCCGACGATCGCCGCGGCGGCGCGCGACAGTTCCATGCTGCGGTCGAATACGGGGATCGCGATGTCGGGTTCGCCGGCCCGGATGCGCTTGAGCAGGGTTTCGAAGCCGGCAAAGTCAAAAGTTTCCGGAGCGCCCTTCCGCGCGCGCAGGCCGCGCGCGTTGAGCACGATGTCGTCATAGTGGAAGCCGTCCATCGGCACGACTTCCACCGCCCCTTCCGGCAAAAGGTCATGCAGGCCCGCCGACAGCGTCGACTTGCCGGCGCCCGGTGGCCCGGCGATGGCGACGATGAAGCGCTTGGCCTTGCCGGCGCGCTTGAAGATGCTGGCGGCGAGGTGGGCGATTTCGGACATGGGAACCTCACTTGCCTGAATGATCGGCACGATGCCGCATCTTGGCGGCAGTCGGTGAAAATTTCAAATCCCGCAGTCGAGCAATCCCGGCTCAGGCAGCCACAGGCTGGCCAATGCGCAGGAACGCGTCGTCGAAGGGCACTTGCGATGTCGAGCCATCGGCCGAGAGCCGCATCTGGCCGTCCGCTGTTGTGATCTCCCGCGGCGCAGTGCCGCCGGACAGCGCGCCGATGACATGGCGGAACGAGACGCTGCGACCTTCGCCGAGCGCAAAGGCGGTCGCCACGCCTTCGCGTTTCAGCCAATTGTCGCCGATCGAGGCGGCATGGCCGACGGCCGCACGGCCGTCCTCGATGCCGAGCACGCCCAGATGACGACCGCTCCACGGCGCATAGTCGCGCCCGCCATTGCTGAGCCACAGCATGGTGATCGGCAACTCAGCCGGGTTCTTCAGCACCAGAACCAGATCGTCCTCGGCCTGCCGCGCCAGCGCCGTCCAGCCTGGCCCGCCATGGTCGGCCTCGACCAGGGTGATGAAATCCTCGCGCCGGTCCTCCATGCGGTATTGCGTCAGGTCGAGCGTGCCGCCGCCGGTGGCGGGGAAATGGGTAAGGTCAGTGGATCGCGCCGGATAGGCCAGCATGAAGCGGCCGCGCGCCGGGTCAGGCTCCAGCGGCTCGTCCAGCGTCGCGGCGAAACGCTTCGGCGAAAAGGCCAGCCTGCCGCCGCCTTTCATCATCGTCATCGGGTGATGGGCGACGGAAATCGCGCCGGAGCCGCCGGAAAACACATGTTCCTGATAGAGGAATGGATGGTCGTCGCGCAGTGTAAAGATCTTGTCGACGCTGGCGCCCATGACCTTGTGGCGCAGCCGGAACACCGCGCGCCAGCCGCTATCCGTGGCGGCGCTCTCGACCACATCCCAGGCGCTGTTGGCCGGCCAGCCATGCAGCGGCGCCTCCTCGACATCGCTGCGCGAAAACGGCGCGCAGAGGAAATCGCCGGACAGCCGAACCGTGCCTTGCGGCAGGTCTGCGGGCAGCGCCTCGTTTGCATCGACCCACGGCGCGCGGTGCAGGGGCCTCAGTTGGCGCCCGCCGCTCTCGACGGTCATGTCGGCGATATGGCCAACCGTGAGGTCGAGCGAAACCGAAATACCCCTGGCCTTGATCGTGCTGATGGTCATTGCGCTCTCACCGATTCTGAAGGCGCAAACAGAACCTGTTTGGCGCGGCTTGCGCAAGCGTGATGTCGGGCATTTCGCATCAGGACTTCCTTCACCCTCCCCCTTGTGGGGAGGGTCGGCGAGCGGTCGAAGCGAAGCGGAGATCGTTCGACGGGGTGGGGGCTGGCGTCGGCGTTCCCCCACCCCGATCCGCCATGCGGATCGACGTGCCGGGGCGAGCCGCGGGTCTCGCCCGTCCTTCGGACCCCCACAAGGGGGAGGGTGAGAAGACCTACTGCCGCTTGTATTCACGCACCGGCGATTTGGTGCCGTCGGTGTAGGTGACCTGCACCGACATCGACTTCACGCTGTCGGCGACCTTGAAATAACCCTTGGCATCGTAGGGGATGGCGTAGGGGTCCTTCTTGTCGCAAGGCGGTATATCGAGCGACTTGTCGAGCGCGGCACCGTTCAGGCTGTAATGCACCTCCTTGATGGCGCAGCGGTAAGACAGCATCTGGGTGAAATAGACCAGGCCGTGATTGCCGCCGGAGTCGAAGGCGATCCACGACGTCCAGAACTGGTCGAGGATCTGCTTGTCACCTTGCTGCAGCGCGGCATCTGGGTCGAAGTGGATGTCGAACGGGCCGGTCTCGCGGCCCCTGATGTCGAGATATTTGATCGCGATCGTGGTCGCCGCCGTGCTGTCGGGCAGTTCAAAGCTCGGATTGGGCATCGGCTTGCCGGTGCGCTGGTCGTTGAGCGCCATCAGGCCGGTGTCGGTGAAGGGGCCGGTGTCGCCGAGACGCCAGGAGATCGCCGTCGCCGGCTCGGGCAGCGAAATGGTCATCGACCAGCCCTGGTTGGAGCGCATCGGCGTCAGCGAAGGCGCGAAGCGGGTGGGGTCGAGCACATCGCCAAGCGCCGCCAGCCGGCTGCGGCTGCGGTCCAGCCAATCGGCCAGCTGGGTCTGGTCGACGAAATATTTGAGCAGGCCGCCATCCTTTTCGTAGGATACGAATTTGGTCAGCGCCTGGGCCTCGCTGCGCTTGTCGGCCATCGTCTGGCTGCCGAGGCGGTCTTCCGAGAACTCCTGCGCCACGAGGTAGTAGGCCGGCGCGAAATCGGGATTGGCCGCGATGAAGGCATTGAGCTTGTCGAGGCGCTGCGCGTCGTCGAACTGCTCGAGATGGACGAGCTTGATCGACAGCGCCTTGCCCTTGTCTGCCAGGGCGCCAAACACCTCGCGCGCGCCGGCCTTGCCGTCCTGCACCCGAAGCAGCGTGGCAAAGCGCGTATAGGGGTCGATGGCGTCGACATCGAAGCCGGCAAAGGCGAGGTAGGAGCGGCGCGCGTTGAGCATGTCGCCGGACAGTTCGTAAACGCGGGCATTGTGGTAGAACTCATCCGGGCGCTTCGGCTCGGCGATCGCCCCGCCTTGCGCCGCGAGCTGGGCAAAGCCCTTGGCGATGGTGTCGATCGAGGCGGCGATCTGCTCGGTGGTCGCCTGCAGCTTTTCCGCTTGCACCTGCTGCTGTTGCTGGCCGGCGGCGAGCGTCTCGGTCGTCTTCTTGACCGCCTCGACGGTCTTTTGCGTCTCGGCGCCCTGAACCGTCTGCTGTTGCTGGGCGGACGCGATCTGATCGGTCTTCTGCGCCACCGTGTCGGTCGATTTCTTGACCTCCGCGACGGTCTTTTGCGTTTGCGTGACCGTCTGCTCGATCTTCGCCACTTTTTCGGAGACGATGCCGATCGACTGCTGCAGCTGCGCGATCGCCGGCACCAGGCCAGCGATGACGCCGTTCTGCGAATTGGTCTCCTGCTGCACGGCGTAGACGCCGCCGGCGACCGCCGCCGCACTGGTGGCGAACACCAGCGCCGGCAGTGCCTTGGCCGCCAGCACCAGCTTGAGCACAATGGCGATGGCAATGATGGCCGCTGCCACCGCCGCGACCAGCGCGATACAGGCGGCGAACGGCGCCAGCGGATTGAGCACGTCGCCAACGGCACCGCTGATGAAAGCGACGCTGCCGGCCCATTTGCCGGTGCGGCTGAGCGATGCCCTGATAAGCGAGGGCGCCGCGCCCCCAGCTCCGATGTCAGCCATTTGCAAGCCCCCCAGCCGCCAGATACCCACGCCCCTTCCCACAGGAAACGCGGCCTTGGCAAGGAGAGACACAGAAACGGGCGTTTTCGGGGCGGCTCAAGGCTTGGGTCCTGCGAAGGCCTCGACAATCCTGGGGCCAACAGCCATTAACCAAATGGACGCATCCGCCGCGTTACGTTAGCTTCGCCTTATCTCAGCAACAGCATCGCCAGAACAGTCCAGCCCCAGAATAGCCCAGCCCTTGTCCAACCTGCGTCCCTTCCCGCTCATCCAGAGACTTCTCGTCGCCCTTGGCCTGTTGCTGATGGTTGCCGGCTGCTCGACCACGACCCCGCCGGATCAGGTGCTGACCGTCCCCGCGCCGCCGCAGAAATATGCCGCCATCGTCGTCGACGCCAAGACCGGCAAGCAGCTGTTCGAGGTCAACTCGACGGCGCAGCGCTATCCGGCTTCGCTGACCAAGATGATGACGCTCTATCTCCTGTTCGAGGCGATGGATTCGGGCCGCGTCACCAAGGAAACGCAGATTCCGGTTTCCGAACACGCCGCCTCGCAGCCGCCGACTAAGATGCGTTTCCGGCGCGGCGAGAGCATCGACGTCGATTCCGCCATCCGCGCCATCGTCGTCAAATCGGCCAATGACGTTGCGGTGGCGGTCGGCGAGTATCTCGGCGGCTCGGAAGACCAGTTCGCCGCCATGATGACCTCCAAGGCGCGCCAGCTCGGCATGACCAGCACCACTTTCCGCAACGCATCCGGCCTGCCCGACGACAGCCAGATGACGACGGCGCGCGACATGGCGGTGCTCGGCATGGCGCTGCACACCCGCTTTCCGCAGCAGTTCCATTATTTCTCCGAAAGCGATTTCATGTTCCGCGGCAAGCTGGTGCGCGGCCACAACGACATGCTCGGCCGCGTGCGCGGCGTCGACGGCATCAAGACCGGCTACATCAGGGCCTCCGGCTTCAACATCGTCACCTCCTACAATGCCGACGGCCGCCAGCTGATCGTGGTGGTGATGGGCGCCGACAGTGCCCGCCAGCGCAACGACCATGTCGAAGCGCTGATCCAGCGCAGCCTGTCGCCCACCATGGATGCGAGCAAGACCAGGCTGATGTTCGCTGAGCAGCAGTAGGCAGCGGAGCGGAGCCACCCCTCGAAGCGGGGGCAGGCCTCGCCCAACCTGCGAGCAGCCGCGAAAAACCTGCAGTCGGCTATTGTTATGCTGTTGTCACGCAATCGTTGGGAAGCCGTGCCATAGGCTACGAAATCCGACGGTGGCTATGCACCACCCCCTTGGCGTATCGTCTCGCCTGGGGCAGTTCCTGGAGATGTAGAAAGTTTTCTGTAGGAATTGCGAGAAGGCAAGAGGCCAAGGTGTGTTGAGATTCAGGTCAGGCCGAGCCGGAGTCGAAGACGGGCGCGAAGCGACCAAACAAGGTGGTTTTCGGGGTCGCTCTTGCGACGAGCGGAGCGTACTTTTCGTACGTGAGCACCGGAAGCGCAGGAAGCCGCCGTTTGCAGGCCGGCCTCACCTGAATATCAGCACACCTTAGCGCCACAGCAGGAGCCAGCACCATGAGCACCGTTCCCAAGGCAGCCGACCAGAAGGCGGCGGACAATGAGAACGACAGCGGCGGCGAATATTTCGAGGCGCCGATCGCGCAGGAGGATCTGCACGAGGTTTCGGACGAGCATTTCGACACGCCCGAAGTGCCGGACTCCGAACCATCAGCCCCCGGCGCGTCGCGGGTAAAGCCGAGGAAAAAACCGTCGGCGATCTCGGGCCGCAAATTCCGCAAGCGCGACCTGGTGCGCATCGACACGCTGCGCCCGAGCCTCGCCGACCGCATTCGGTCCGATCATCCGGACCTGCCCAAGGGCGCCCGCGTCAGCCGCGAGGAGCTCGGCCGCTACCGCATGCGTTACATGGAGGAGCTGCTGCAGCAGGAGCACGGCGAATTCTCCGAGCTCGACCGCCAGGTGGTGGAATCGATCGCCAGGCAAGACACGATTTCCGAAAACTCGGAGGAGGAGTTCGAGGAGCACCGCACGTTCCCCGACCGCGTCTCCGACAATATGGCCGCCTTCGGCGGCAGCTGGTGGTTCCTGATCTCGTTTGCCAGCGTGCTGCTGGTCTGGATCGGCATCAACCTGTTCGAGGGCATGGGTGGCGGCTTCGACCCCTATCCCTTCATCCTGCTCAACCTGCTGCTCTCCTGCATCGCCGCCATCCAGGCGCCGATCATCATGATGAGCCAGAAGCGCCAGGAGGTGAAAGACCGCCTGCGCTCCTTCAACGAATACCGCGTCAACCTCAAGGCCGAGCTCGAAGTGCGCCACCTGCACGAAAAACTCGACTACCTCATCTCCCGCCAATGGACACGCCTGGCCGAGATGCAGCAGATGCAGCTCGAGGCCATGCAGGAGCTGGCGGGCGCGAAGAAGGCCAAGCGGACGGTGCGCGGGGCGAGACGGAGGACGGTGAAGGGTGAGGCGGGGTAGTGAGCGGCTTGGGTTCCTCGCCCCACGAAGTGGGGTCCGAAGGACGGGCGAGACCCGTGGCTCGCCCCCGGCAAGGTGGCTCGGCGAAGCCGAGACGGATAGGGGAGCGCCATCTGCAATTGCCCGCACCTGTGAGAATACCAACTCGCCCCCTCACGAGCTGGCTGCACAGCCAATCGCCAATTGCCCGTTGAAGCCCGCGCCGGCTTCCGCTAAGAAGCCGTGACTTGCCGGTTCACCGGCTGGTTCGTTTTCCGGATAGCTGATCCTGAAAGCACCCGTAGCTCAGCTGGATAGAGCGCTGCCCTCCGAAGGCAGAGGTCACAGGTTCGAATCCTGTCGGGTGCGCCAAGCCTTTCACTACTTGGCTGAGGAGCCTCCCGGAGCCTCCGCTTTCACGCAAGTGACAAACATTGCCGGTGGATCACTAGGGCGCAGCAGCGTCAGGCGGTCCAGTTAGTCAAATGTGGTCGTACGGCATTTTCGCAGAAATCGCGAAAGCTCAGCACGTTGGAGTGGCCATCGTACTCGGTCTCCTTTGCTTTCCGAAGACTCTCAGGGATCACTAACGATACGCCGATTGACGCCATATCCTCGATCACGCTGCCGGCGATGTTTTCATCGACGGTGGTCAGGAATAGCGGACGTGATCCCTTCTCGCGCTCGACCTGTTTCCAGCGCTCACGCAGCGTTGTTTTCGCGCTGAGGATCAGGCCGGTTTCAGAGCCGGCTTTGCCGCTGTCAATGAACGCCAGTGATGGCAAGATGAAATCCGGTCGCTTTTTCGAGGCCAGGATCACCTGTTTTTCGAACGGGATATTTCCATCGCCCAGCATCGCCTCGATATGATGCTCGTACGAATAGCCCGCCCGCGACTTTCGCTGCTGGCTAGCTGAGAGCATCAGCGCATCAATTGACGGAAGTTCGTCAATCAATTTGCGAATGATTGCACTGGCGCCGACTTCCTTCGGTTCATCCCCCAGCACCAGCCTGACCAGTTCGACCGATCGCTCGCGGCGCTGGTATTCGCGAAACAGATCCCACTCGATCATGCGGCTGATTTCGCGCAGGACATCTCCTGGCGCTTCCAGTTTGAACGGATTGATCGTCTCCAGCCTGTATTTGCTGAGAAAGGAATTGCGCGCCATGCGTGCTAGGTCGATGGTCGGCGGCATCGAAGCGTTGTCGTGCGCGAAGCTCGTAATGTTCCCGGCAAGCCAGGCTGCGATCACCTGCTCAGCAAAGTCCAGGATACGTTCGAGCTCCGCTTTCTTGCGTTCGTTCGGCTCGAAAATGTCAATCAGGAAATCAGGTTGAAGATTGAGAATATCGGCCAGAAGCGTTGCTTCATCGCTGTCCGAGTCGATGGTCAAGCATTCGAAGAACGTTTCCTTTCTGTCATTCATGCGGCCCATGACCAGAAAGGAGGCAGGCAGAAGGTCGGCAAAGGCCGGCTTCGGTACCCGCGTGAGGTGAGTTTCCTGTCCCTTCCTTGTATAATGGACGAGGCGGGTATCCTCCCGTTCCTCAACTCCGGACTGTGGCCATACGGTGCGGAAAAATACTTCCCGAATTTCATCACCATCTGCTCCTGCGCGATCCTTTACCTGAAGCGGCGGGAAGAATCCGCTATCACGCTGTTCGTGAGGAATATAGACGCCGGCTTGATTGTTCTTGCGCTTGCCCGGGATGACGCGCCCGTCGTCATCAATCTTCTCGTGTGCCCATTGGCGATCATTGTTTGAAAGCTTTTTGATCAAAACGAGGTCGGCCTTTTCCAGCAGCCTCGTCAGAAGATCGGCATCGGCACCTGACTGTTGAAATGCAAATCCTGTCTGTGTGATCATGCCGTCCCTCTGATTTCTCCTGTTTGCTCGCTCCCCTTAAGCCACTCCCCGATCCGTTGCAGCACCGCGTCAAGCTGAAGGCGCGTTCGCCCCTTGAGAGCGCATTCCCACACGACCATCTGGCGCCATCCACTTTCCGCCAATGCGGCGCGCACGGCTTGGTCGCGAGCGACATTGGCGGAGATCTTTTTCAGCCAGAACTCTGGCCGTGTGGAAGGCATTTTAAAAAGATGACAATCATGTTGGTGCCAGAAGCAGCCATTTACAAAAATGGCCGCATGAAAACGCGCCAGAACCAGATCTGGTTTGCCGGCCACGTCAGCAGCATGCAAGCGGAAGCGAAAGCCCATGGCATGAAGCCCGCGCCTGATCGCCAGCTCGGGCTGAGTATTCTTGCCCCTGATGCCCGACATCATCCGGCTGCGGGTTTGCTGGTCTACAACATCAGGCAACAGCCTTTACCTTCCTGTGGCCAGCGGTGTCTTTTTCCATCGCTGTCTGAAGAAAAGGCGCCATATGCCGCGCCATCGCTTCCACAACGGGGACAACAACCGCGTTGCCGAACTGGCGATAGGCCTGCGTATCTGAAACCGGAATCTTGAATTCCTGTTGGCCCGGTTTATCGAATCCCATGAGTCTTGCACATTCGCGCGGCGTCAGGCGACGGGGGTTCTTTTGCTTTTGCTTGACCAGTATCTCAGACCCGTCCTTGTGATAGCGCGCCGAAAGCGTGCGGGCCACATCACCGGGTCCAACCAGCCCGAAGCCAAATCCATTGCCCTTCAGGCGGTGTTTTTCTGCGTAATCCTGAAGATAACCCCAAAGGTGACCTGACAGCGTATAACGTGGCGAAACCTTGCCCTGATTGCCTTCGATAAAGTGCCCGTCCGCTACTTCTGATCCGTCCTCCGGATGCAAGATGGAAGACAGACGCGGGCCAGACGCGGCATCGGGCAGCTTCAGGTTGTCTAGGTTGAACTCATTCTCCTCACGGAAACCCACCAGGAAAATACGCTCCCTGTGTTGCGGCACCCATGAGCGCGCATCGACGATGCGCGTGTGAACCTGATAGCCCAAATCCTCCCGGAGCGTCTTCATGATCACATCGAACGTGCGCCCCTTGTCATGACTCTTCAGGTTCTTCACGTTCTCGAGAAGGAAAGCCTTCGGGCGATGATGCGCGATAATGCGCGCAACGTCGAAAAACAGCGTGCCTTGCATGTCGCACTGGAATCCATGGGCTCGACCGAGTGAGTTCTTTTTTGATACGCCCGCGAGCGAGAAGGGCTGGCAGGGAAAGCCTGCAAGCAGCACATCGTGCTCCGGAATATCATCCGCCTCTATCTTTGTAATGTCGCCCGCCAGTTCATGATCCATCGGATAGTTGGCCCGGTATGTCTCCTGGCTGAAACGATCCCATTCGGACGTGAACACACACTTCCCACCGATCGTCTCGAAACCACGGCGTAAACCACCGATGCCGGCAAACAGATCGATAAACGAAAACGAGGATGCGTGATTGTCGATCCGGCTATCGGCCATGATCCGCAGCAGTTCAATGGCCGACTTGCGTGGCGAGGTCTCACCGCTTTCCCACCGGTAAACCGTGCGCTCGTCAAACCCCACACACCGCGCAGCCTCCGGGATGGTCAGGCCGGCCTTTTGTCGGAGTTCCGAGAATGTATGCATGGGTGGCTCCTAGGTACAGAATCGCTGGGAACATTTATGACATGATGTCATAGGAACATAAAGAGAACAAATACAAAGGCGGGGATTAAATCCACAGGAGATTCAAAGACATGTTTCCATATAAACTTCTGACATGGAGCGGCGCTCAGTCCTAGGGCGGCCGCAGTTTTGCTGGCATCGGAATCTGCTCGAAAGGCGCTCTCGTCGACTACATTTTAAAAATGTACGAAGAATATTGCAAAGGAACGTTGCAAAAATTTGATAGAGATTCTATCTATGTGCGTAAAGGAGCAGTTCCATGCGCGACAAAAGACAAAAGTTTGTGGACCTTGCCGAAGCCCGCGTCGGCAAGGCCCTTAAAGACCTGCAACTGATAGGTAATCTGTCGAACAAGGCGGCCTACGAATTCACCGACGCTGATGTGCGCAAGATTTTCGGCGCTCTTCAGAAGGCACTCGACGGTGCGAAAGGTCGTTTCACGAAAGACGGCGAGGGCGCAAGCGGGGAGTTCAAGCTCTGATGGTAAACTCGTCCGCTGCATCCCTGCGCGAATGGCAGTGGCCTACTATGGGCGCCACGGCCGTCAATTATGGGCTCGATACCGAGATTTTCGACTCGGAGAAATTTCCGCACGTCCAGACATTTGTGCGTGAGGCAATCCAGAACAGCTTGGATGCGAGGCTAGACAAGACCCAACCGGTGCACGTGCGCTTCGGCTTTTATGAAGGAGCCGTAGGCTCGCGCGCTGATTTCCTTGGCGATCTTATTCGCCACAAACAGCTGTGCGGACTTGCTTGGCCAGACGAATGGAAAACAGGCCGGATGTCATGGCTCGTTGTGGAAGATAGCAATACGTCCGGTCTGAATGGAGATCTCGGTAGCCGCATCAGTGACTTCTGGAACTACTGGATGAATTTCGGCATCTCGAACAAGAGCGGTGCGGGGCGAGGCGGGCGTGGCATTGGACGCATCACCTTCCTGATTGCGTCGGGTATCAGTACGGTCATAGGTATCACAAGACGCGCTGGGGACGGATCGGTGGCTGCTTGCGGCATGAGTCTCCTTAAACCGGGGATGATGGCCAATGATTTCAAAAGCAGCTATGCCTACCTCGCCAAGGCCGCGTCAGGCAGCATCTACAAGCTTTATGATGACCCGGAATTTGTCCAAGAACTTGTAGAGGCCTTTTCTGTCGCCGACTATGCAGGCGCAGGCACCAGTGGACTTTCGCTGGTTATTCCGTTTCCGCATCAAACACTCGCACCCGATGCCATAATTGCCGCCGCAATCGAGCATTTCGCTCCGGCAATCATCTCGTGCAGCCTCGTCGTCGAGGTTGACAATGAGATCATAAACCACTCGACAATTGATGATCAGGCCCGGCGCGTCACTGCTGAATTTCCGGTTGGCCCAATGCGCGAAGATCCAGCGCGCCAGCTCGAACTGATCCGCCATTCAATGGATAAACCAACGTTTGTAATCAGTATCACCCGCCCCTCCGCACGGGTTGAAGAAGCTCTCTCTCCCGAGGAGCATGAGCGCTTGCGTAAGGACTTTGTCGCGGGAGATCGCCTCTGTATCGGCATCGAAGTCCCGCTGACCCGGCGCGGTGTGAAATCGGTCTCACGCCTTTGTGCCGCGGTCGCGCACACCCCAAAAGGGCGCAAGTCGATTGACCTCTTCTTTCGCGAAGGCATGAGTCTGCCTGAAGTCGAAGCGCGCCATGCGGCGGAGGTCGACCTGATCATTCAATCGAACGAAGGAGAACTGGTCTCCTATCTGAACTTCTGCGAGGGCAAGGCACATCTCGGCCTGATCGAGAACAAGGAAGTGCGTGCCAAGCTTGTCGAGAATGGTTTTCTTGATGGCTATATCGTCAAACGCTTCGTCCGCCGCCTCATGGATGAGCTTCGTGCGACGGTCCTGCCTGATGCAACCCAGCCTGACGCCAGCGTGTTCAGCGGCTACTTTTCAATTCCGAAGCACACGCCGGACACGACAAACAAGCCGGGTGGCACCGGTAACAAGCAACCCGGCGTGCCGCCACCGCCACCACCGCCATCACTTCCAAAACAGCCCAACATCTTTCTCGTTGATGAGCTACCCGACGGGTTCCGCGTGCGCGCCAACCCTGATCAGAAAAGCTGGCCCGCCAACATGCGCGCTGAGATCGTCTACGCGGACGGCTCGCGCGTGCCAAAATGGAGTGAATACGACTTCGCACTGAACGGCATGCCTATCGTACGATACGGGACGAGCGGTGCATTGGCGATCAAGAAGAACGTTTTGACCGTCCGCGACTGCGGCCCCGATTTTGCGATCGAGATCCGTGGCTTTGATGTGCGCCGGGAACTCATCACTAACGTGAAAGGGTTCCGGGATGCGTAAGACAATCCGCCTGACCGGTCGCCGTCAGCTTGCGCAGGCTGCCTTCGACTTCCGCTTCAGCGAACTCGGTGGCAGGCCCGTCGGCACCCTTGCCATATCTGATCCTGCTGCTTTGCGCGGGTTTCCCGCGACGTCAGAGATCAGGGTCAAGCTCACGGAGAACAAGCTGGTCCGCGTACTTTCGTTCGGTACGATTGCGAAGCCTGCAACCGTTGCCGATATCGATAGTGAGGTATTCAGGGCGCCATCCTGTCAGGTACGCATCGTCAATCGGGCACAGGATCGCGACGGCATGCTTCTGGGAAGTACCCGTGAATGGACCCTGACATCAGGGGGAGAGCCTGACGGCATTCTCCTGTTTCAGGCGGCTCCAATCGCGCCACGCCTGTGGTCGCTTGATATTCGCGATCAGGAGCCCCCGATCGTGTACATCGATGAAAGTATTCCTAATGCTGGCTTGTGGGCCCGGACTGATCCGGTCTTCGGTGCGTGTGTTGTGCCAGCCGTCGTCACCGAGATCATGCGCGCGATCTTAGAATCCAGAGAAGCTCCCGAAGGCGGCTGGGAAGATGACTGGATGACTTGGGTAATGGAACTGTTGCCGAACACAAAGCCGCCCTTCGGCGCTTCATATGAGGAGAAAACAAAGTGGATCGATGAACTGCTGGACGCCTTTGCGGCGCGGCACAATTTCGTGGCAGGTGCGCGCGCTGCCCTAGCACCCGCTGAGGACAAATCATGAGCACAACTTATCAATCGCTGTTCCAGCTCACGCCCGAGGGACTGCAGGTGTTCGAGCGGGTGATGACCCGCCAGCTTTCCGAGGAAGCTTTGGATCTGTCCAATCGCCGCTACGCGACGCCTGTCGAAGGGACTACCGCTTTCACGGGTGGTGAGTTTACGACGGCCAAGGAAATGGCGGTCGCTATCTGTGCGAGCTTTGAAAAAAACTCGCCTCAGAATTTCGTCGGCAATATCGGCCTCTGGGCCTGGCTGACATTCGTTCTTCTCGATAATCTATTTCCCATAACGAATGGCGCTCGCAAAATCCTCGAATACCACCGCTGGTATCCAAGCGCTCCTAATCACTGGCAGAAGGCGCAGCGTCACTTGGTTCGCATGCCTACACTTCTCTACGCGGCTTTCGGCAACGATGCGGACCACCTCATCTGCGGAAAACCGAGAACTGGTCCTGACATCAGAGAGCAGCTGACCAGCCAGCAGGACATGTTCAGCAGCAATTTCCAGCGCGTCGCAAGGGTGCTCTACTTTAGTGACGAGAATGGGACCGTCAAACGCGGTGCTGGGCTCACAAAGGGGCCCGGTATCCCGAGGAGACTGGCCGCTGTGCGCAAGCAACTCGATGTCACATGGGACATGACAGACCTGACCACGGAAAGAATTCTGGAGCTTCTACCCCCGGAGTTTGACCAGTACAAGACCGAGGCGGCATGATCGAGGCGTGGGCTCGCGCAGCAAGCCATGGCTAGCTTCTTGCTACTGTTCACGGGTGGCGCGCTCAAGTCCTGACGGCCTCACCAGTGCTGCCGAGGGCAGCGGGCACTCCAGCTTGGTGATCGGATAACCCCGTCCCGGCGCCGCCGGCGCCTCGAACTGCCCGATCGCCCATTAGCCCATCGCCATAAGCGGCAGGATCGAGGTGATCAGCGGCGGGAAGAGGTGCCGGGCGATCTCCTCGTCGTCGTAGCCGACCACGGAATGTCTTGCGGAATGTGCAGTCCGGCTTCCATAAGCGCCTCGTAGCAGCCGATCGCGGTGCGGTCGTTCTGGCAGAAGATGGCCGTTAGGGCGGGGCGGCGGAATCATGAGGACCCCCAAGAAATCCAGTCCCACCCCCTACGACGAAGGCAGCCTCGGCTCCTCCACCAGATAAAACCTGTCCTTCGGCGAAAAGTCCGTCACCAAAAACGAAAACGAAGCACTCTCTCTCGGGTCGACCTTGCCTTTGCTGAACAGCAGCCGGTCATAGGGCTCAAAATCGCGTTTGAATTCGGCGAAGCTGTCGGACTTGATCATGTCGTCCTCGCGCTGCGCCTGGTCGAAGGACAGGCCGTCGCCATAGTCGCTCGGCCTGTTCATGATCGCCTGCAGCTCGAAGCCGAATTCGATCCAGGCGTCGCCGCTGTTGTTGCGGGTGACGATTTTTAGCGGCAGGAAGCCGGTCGCGTAGTTGCCCGCCGATCCGAAGGGCTGGATCGGCCTGGTGGCGCGGATGGTCAGCGTCACCGGGTCGGCGGTGTCCAGTTCCTCGGTCACCACGATCGGGTCGGCGCGGGTTCCTGTGCCGGTGGCCGAAAGGATCCGGAAGCCGCCGAGTTCGTCGGAGAACGAGTAGGCTCCGGTCTCGAAGATCCCGCCGGCTTGCGCGCGCAGGCAGCTTGCGGCCAGCAAAGCCGCGACTACCTGCACACAGCGCAAGCCTGGACGCGTCATGGTCCGAGTATGGACGACAATTACCCGGCCGCATACTGGCCGGTTACCTGCTCGCAAACCTGCACAACAATCTGGCCGATCGTTTCCCGGCGTCTGGTTGGCCATCCATCATTGCCAATGATGCGCACGCCCCCTATTTCGCTCCCATCGATCTTGATGAGGTCCCATTCGGCCTCGTCGACAACAGAACAGGGCCTGCGACGTCAGCCCCGTCGGAGTATGTTCCAGTGTCCATCTCAGCCGCCGCAGCGTCCGCCAGTCCCGCCAATCCGCGTTCGCGTGTCATCCTGGCCAGCCTGATCGGCACCACCATCGAATTCTACGATTTCTATGTCTACGCCACGGCCGCCGTGCTGGTGTTCCCGCATCTGTTCTTTCCGGCGGGCAATGAGACGACCGCACTTCTGGCCTCCTTTGCCGTGTTCGGCGCGGCGATGATCGCGCGGCCGCTGGGCGCCATCTTCTTTGGCCATCTGGGCGACAGGCGCGGGCGCAAGATCACGCTTGTCGGCGCGCTGCTCACCATGGGCATCGCGACGTTCCTGATCGGGCTGTTGCCAACCTATCCGGTGGCCGGCTGGTTTGCGCCAGCACTTCTGGTGCTGCTGCGGCTGGCGCAAGGCTTCGCGCTTGGCGGCGAATGGAGTGGTGCGGCGCTGGTCGCGACGGAGAATGCGCCCAAGGGCAAGCGCGCGATCTATGGCACGTTTCCGCAGCTTGGCGCGCCCATCGGGTTCATCATCGCCAACGGGCTGTTCCTGGTCATCGCGGCCGCATTGCCTTCCGACGATCCGTCGCGACCTTCGCTCGACTTCCTGGCGTGGGGATGGCGCATCCCGTTCCTGTTTTCGGTCGTCATGGTCGTCATCGGCCTGTGGGTGCGCCTCAGCCTGGTTGAAAGTGCTGCCTTCGAGAACACGGTCCGCAAGGGCGAGGTCAAGAAGGTGCCGCTGGCGGCCGCGGTGAAGACGCATTGGCGGCAGCTGATCCTCGGCACCTTCTACATGCTGGCGACCTACGTGCTGTTCTACCTGATGACGACCTTCTCGCTGAGCTATGGCCGGGCGGCACCCACGGGCGCGGTTCCGGGCCTCGGCTACGACTACACGACCTTCGTGCTGATGATGATCATCGGCGTGGTGTTCTTCGGCATCTTCACCCTGGTGTCCGGCCCGTGGGCGGAGCGCTGGGGACGGCGCAAGACGCTGATCGCGATCACGCTCGGCATCATCGTCTTCGGCTTGCTCTGGGTTCCCATGCTGGCGGCGGGCACCGCCGGTGTCATGGCCTGGCTCGTCATCGGCTTCACGCTGATGGGCATGACCTTCGGGCCGATGGGCGCCCTGCTGCCGGAACTGTTCCCGGCCAGCGTGCGCTATACAGGCTCGGGCATCTCCTACAATGTCTCCTCGATCCTTGGCGCCGCCGTCGCGCCGTTCATCGCGGTGGCGCTGTGGCGCGTGGGCGGCGGCAGCCCGTTCTGGGTCGGCGTCTATCTCTCGGCGATGGCCGTGCTGACGCTGATCGCGCTGCTGATCGGGCAGGAGACCAGGGATGTCGACATCGACAGGTAGCGCTGGCGTCAAGGCGGGCGATAGCGGTCGGCGGTAGCAATCAGCCGGCTTTCACCGCCCTCACGCTCTCCCGTTCAACCAGCGGGCATTCGAGCTTGGTGATGGGATAACGCCCCCGTCCGGGCGGCGAGGGCGCCTCGAGTTGTTCGATCGCCCATTGGCCCATCGCCATATGCGGCAGGATCGAGGTGGTCAGCGGCGGAAACAAATGCCGGGCGATTTCCTCGTCGTCGTAGCCGACCACGGAAATGTCCTGCGGGATGTGCAGGCCGGCCTCCTTCAGCGCTTCGTAGCAGCCGATCGCGGTGCGATCGTTCTGGCAGAAGATGGCGGTCGGGCGGTCTTTCAGCGCCAACAGCTTCACGGTTGCGGCATAGCCGGCGCTGGCCGACCAGTCACCCTCGACCACCAACTCTCCATCGAACGGGATGTCTGCGGTGGCGAGCGCGCGCCGATAACCCTTCAGCCGGTCCTGTGCCGCTTGCATCCACGGCTCGCCGGTGATGGTGGCGATGCGGCGATGGCCGTGGCTGATCAGATGGCGGGTCGAGCTCTGGCCGCCGGCGATCTCTGAAGGCACCACGGCCGGGAAGGCGTAGTCCGCCGTGTAGCAGTTGAGCAGGATCACCGGAATGTCGAGGCTGTAGAGGAAGTCGGGCGCCGTGATCTCGCGGGTGAAGATGGTCATGTAGATCAGCGCCGAAATACCCCGCCTGGTCAGCGCCTGTATGGCGCGCGGCTCCATCACGGCGTCGCCCATGGTCTGCGCCACCAGCAGCACGTTGCCGGCATTCCAAGAGGCCTGGCGCGCGCCTTCGATGGCCACCACCGCCTCCGGGCTGGTGGCGAGCTGGTCGACGGCAAAGCCGATCACCCCGTCAAGTCCATCGAAGGCCGGACCTTCGAAGGCAGCGACGGGCTTCTGCAGCGCCGAGAAGGCAGGCGCGCTGTAGCCCAGCGCCCTTGCCGCCTCGACCACCCGATTGCGGGTCTGCTGCGACAGCCGGATGCCTGGCGAATTGTTGAGCACGAAGGATACGGTCGCCTGCGAACAGCCGGCGGCCCTGGCGATGTCGGTCATGGTGACCCGCCCCTTTGGCTTCGCCGGCGCCTTGCGGCGCTTCGCGGTTTCGATGGTTTCGCTCATTGCGTTGGTGTCCCCAATCCCCGGTCCTGTCTAGCGGCAGCCTGCCGGATCGACAAGATGACGCGGCGGCGCCGATTTATAGAAAGCACTGGGCAGTTTATATCTATTAGTAGCGTCGAGGTCCATTGCTCTTGCACGCCGGATACCAGGAAATATCCGGATTTTCGGGCCTGAAATGCCTTATGTCGAGGCTTGGGGTCGTCGGGCATATCGGCTGCGAAGCCGCAGCGATATGTCCGGATACAGGTCTGGAACTAATACTGTTTACTAATACAAAAATGCGCTGTAACGTCAATCCGTCGCGTCCGGGTCGTTGGATCCGGGAGTGCTCGTGAATGGTCTGATGGCGAGCGGGTATTGCCTCCGCTAACCTTGTAGCAGATATGTGATATGTCAGACAAATCGGACTATTTACGAAACAGGGATGAGTCTCTAAAGTCCGTGATCGTGGCTGGAGCGACGCCATTCTTTCAGTGCCGGGAACCCTGAGGAGGAGGGCGTCCAAGCTGCAAACGGCAAATCAGGTGAGCAAGAAATTCTAGTGAGCCAGAAATTCTAGTGAGCAAGACCGGTCAGCCGAACGGCTGGACCAAAACGGGAGGTTGAACATGAAATCCTTGATACGCAATGCATCCGTAGCCGCCACGGCGCTGCTGCTTGGCCTGTCGGCCATGGCAATCGCGCGCGCCGACGACAAGCCGACGCTGGCCTTCGTCGTCAACGGCGCTTCCGATTTCTGGAAGGCGGCCGAAGCCGGCGTCAAGAAGGCGCAGGGCGAACTGCCTGGCTACACGCTTGAGCTCAAATATCCCGAGCAGTCCTCGGTCGCCATCCAGCAGCGTCTGATGGACGATCTGGTGACGGCCGGCGTCAAGGGCATCATGGTTTCGGCCGTCGATCCCAAGACCTCGACCGATGGCCTGAACAAGATCGCCTCGCAGACAGCGCTGTTCACCACCGACAGCGACGCCCCGCAGACCAAGCGTGTCGCCTATATCGGCTCGTCGAACGTCGACGCCGGCAAGCAGGCGGCCGATATCGCCAAGAAGGCGATGCCCAATGGCGGCAAGTGCCTCGGCTTCGTCGGCCTGCTCGGCGCCGACAATGCCAAGGAGCGCATCCAGGGCTTCAAGGATGGTCTGGCCGGCACCAAGATCACGCTCGACGACGTGCGTGGCGACGATATCGACCAGGCCCGCGCCAAGAAGAACGTCGAGGACGCGCTGGTCGCCAGCCCCGACGTGACCTGCATGGTCGGCTTCTATTCCTACAACACGCCGCGCATCTATGAAGCGCTGCGCGATGCCGGCAAGCTCGGCTCGATCACGGTCGTCGGCTTCGATGACGATCCGATCACGCTGGGCGGCGTCAAGGAAGGCACCATTGCCGCCACCGTCGTGCAGCAGCCCTTTGAATGGGCCTATCAGGGCATGAAGCTGATGGCTGCCTATCTCAAGGGCGACAAGTCGGGCATTCCGGCCGGCAACCTGATCATCATCCCGACCAAGATCATCGGCAAGGATGACGTCGACGCCTATGCCGCCAATCTGAAGGCGATGTCTGGAAACTAAGACCACAGGCAGTTCAGCCGGCTCAACTTCGCTTGAGCCGGCTGTTCGCATTGACGAAGCCTGCTGGGACCGTCAGTCTGCGGATGGGTTCACAAGCATGATCCCGAACCGAAGGACCGCGCCAGCGAAAAGTGGGAACCGGTTTTCGGACAAGATCATGCTCAGAAGTTGTCCCGCCAATCGCTGTCAGGCATGATGAATTATTCCGACACATCCATCGCCACCACCACCCCGTTCCTCAGCCTTGAGAACGTGCGCAAGACCTATCCGGGCGTCGTCGCGCTCGATGGTTTTTCCATGGACGTCAGGCCGGGCGAGGTGATCGGCCTCGTCGGCGAAAACGGCGCCGGCAAATCGACCCTGATGAAGATCCTCGGCGGCGTCACCACGCCGGATACCGGCACCATCACGGTCGACGGCACCGCCAACAAAGGGTTGACGGTTGAGGGCAGCCTGGGCTCGGGCATTGCCTTCGTCCACCAGGAACTCAATCTGTTCGACAATCTCGATGTCGCCGCCAACATCTTTTTCGGCCGCGAACCGCTGCGTGCCGGACCGCTGAAACTCGTCGACCGCGCGAAGCTGCGGGAGATGGTGGCGCCGCTGCTGAAGCGCGTCGGCGCCAATTTCTCCCCCGACACGCAGGTCGCCGACCTGTCGCTCGCTCAGCAGCAGATGGTCGAGATCGCCAAGGCGCTGTCGATCAAGGCGCGGCTGGTGATCCTCGACGAACCGACATCGAGCCTGCCGCTCGCCGAAACCGACAAATTGCTCGACGTCATCAAGGCGTTGAAGGCCGACGGCATCAGCGTCATCTTCATTTCGCACCGCCTGCACGAGATCGAGCGCGTCGCCGACCGCGTCGTCGTGCTGCGCGACGGCATGCTGGCCGGCACGCTGGGCAAGCGCGACATCAATCACGACCAGATGGTCAAGCTGATGATCGGCCGCATGCTGAAGGAGCGCGAGAAGGCCTCCGAGGCATCGCGGGCACCCGGCGCGGTGGCGCTTTCGGCCAAGGCCATCCGCACGCCAGCCTATCCCAGCCGACCGGTCTCCCTCGACGTCATGCACGGCGAAATCCTCGGCCTTGCCGGACTGGTCGGCTCCGGCCGCACCGAACTGGCACGCGTCTTCTTCGGCATTGACTCAAGCCTTGCCGGCTCGCTCGAGCTCGACGGCAAGCCGCTTGCGCTCGGCTCCGCCGCCGATGCCGTCGCGCACGGCATTTTCCTGGTGCCGGAAGATCGCAAGCTGACCGGCATCCTGCTCGACCTGTCGATCGCACAGAACCTTTCGCTGCCCAACCTGCCGGCGCATGCGAAGCGTTCGTTGGTGTCCGCAAGTGCGGAGACCGCCACTGCCGAGAAACAGAAAAAGGATCTCGGTATCAAGGCGCCTTCGGTGCAGACGCGCACCGGCACGCTGTCGGGCGGCAACCAGCAGAAGGTCGTGCTCGGCAAATGGCTGGCCATGAACCCGAAGGTGATGATCCTCGACGAGCCGACACGCGGCATCGACATCGGCGCCAAGGCCGAAATCTACGGGCTGATGCGGGCGCTGGCTGACGCCGGCGTCGCCGTGCTGATGATCTCCAGCGACATGGAGGAGGTGATCGGCGTGTCCGACCGCATCGCCGTCATGCATGAGGGCCAGATCTCGGGCATTCTCGACAAGGATCAGTTCAGCCAGGAAAACGTGCTGCTGCTGGCGGTGGGCAAGCAGCCGAAATAGGTTTGCCGCGGCGTCGCTAGAAGAGCGCAGGCAGGCATTGGGAGAAGACGATGACCAAGAAAGATCTCGGCCTGCTGATCCTGATCCTGGTGGTGGGCGCAATCGTCGCCATCATCAATCCGCGCTTCCTGTTGCCGATCAACCTCGCCAACACCTCGAACCTGATCGGCCTCTTCGGCATCCTGTCGATCGGTCAGGCCTTCGTCATCATCACCGGCGGCATCGAACTGTCGGTCGGCTCGGTGGTCGCTCTGCTCGGAACGCTGTTCATCGACTTCATTGCCACGCGTGGCATGGGCTGGCCGATCGCCTTCGTGCTCATCCTGGTGCTCGGCGCCATCATCGGTCTTGCGCATGGCTGGCTGATCACGCGGCTGAAATTACAGCCTTTTGTCGTGACGCTGTGCGGCCTTTTGATCTATCGCGGCGTGGCGCGCTTCTATACCGCCGACGGCACCGCGGGCTTTGCTTTCGGCCAGAATTTTCCGGAGCTGGAATTTCTCACCGCCGGCCGCTCGTATGGCGTGCCCAACAGCTTCATCGCGCTGATCATCATCGCCGTCATCATGTGGGTGGTGCTGCACCGCTCGGTGTTCGGCCGCTATCTCTATGCCATCGGCAAGAACGAGGAGGCGGCGAAATATTCGGGCATCCGCACCGGCCGTATCGTCATGGCAGCTTACGTCATCTGCGGCGTGCTGACAGCGTTGTCGGCAATCTATTTCGCCATGTACACGCGCTCGATCTCGCCGGCCAGCCATGGCCAGTTCTACGAGCTCTACGCCATCGCCGCCGCCGTGCTCGGCGGCTTCTCGCTGCGTGGCGGCGAAGGCTCGCTGATTGGCGTTGTGCTGGGCACCGTGCTGCTGCAGGAGTTGCAGAATCTCGTCAATCTGCTCGGCATTCCCTCCTCCCTCAACTTCGCGGTGATGGGTGGCGTCATTCTGATCGGCGTGCTGGTCGACCAGCAATGGGGTGCGTTCCGGGCGCGACGCCTGATGATCGATGCGGCCCGCAAAAACATTGTCGGTGCGGCGGCGGAATAACGCCGCGATACGCCGCAATTGCTTGTTCGCGACTTGAGAATATTATAATAGCATAACCCGAAATTGGTTCGGGGGCGGACGAGGCATGCGCTGCGATTTGCGAGGCAAGGTAGCGCTGGTTACAGGGGCGGCAGGGGCGATCGGCAGTTCGATCGCCAGGCGCCTGTCCGACAATGGTGCCGCCGTCATTGTTGCCGATATCAATGGCGAGGGTGCAAGCCAGGTCGCGGCCGGCTTGGGCAATGCCATGGCGTGCGCCACCGACATCCGTGACACCGCTTCGGTCGATAGCACCATCGCCGCGATCATGCAGCGCTACGGCCGCCTCGACATCCTCGTCAACAATGCCGGCGTCAACACGCTGGCGCACCGCGTCACCATCGACGAATTCCCGGCCGAGGAATGGGACCGCATCACCGGCATCGACCTCGACGGCCTCTACACTATGAGCCGCGCCGCGCTGGCTCCGATGCTTGCCGCCGGCAAGGGCGGGCGTATCGTCAACATTGCCTCCGTCGTCGGCCTTGCCGCCATGCGCCTGCAGAGCCCGTTCGTCGCCGCCAAGGCCGGCATCATCCATCTGACACGCTCGATGGCGATCGAACTCGGGGCCAGGGGCATCCTGACCAATGCCATCGCACCGGGCTCGGTGATGACGGCGCTGACGGCCAAGCTGTTTTATGGTGAGGACGGCAAGTTCGCCGGCCGGACCCAGGAATTCCTCGCCCATGTGCCGCTCGGCCGGCCGGCTGAGCCGCAGGAGATCGCCGAGACCGTGCTGTTCCTGGCCTCACCTGCTGCCAGCTACGTCAACGGCCAAATTCTGGCTGTCGATGGCGGCTGGACGGCGGGATACATGATGTGAGTGCAGCCATGGAAATCGACCTCAACCGTGCAACGGTGGCGCTGGATGGCGACAGCAACCCGGTCGCCGAAGCAGCGATCACTGCGTTGCTGGCCAATGGCGGCATTCTTGTCGAGGGCTCCGACGCGCGACAAGCCGACATTCTGCTGATGTCCTGCCCGTTGCGACCGGGAAATGTGGCCGGAGATCCGAGATCGCTCTATGCCGATGCGCGCAAGGCCGCGGTGACCATGACCGAGCGCGGCAGCGGACGCATCGTCTTCCTGCTGTCGGCCACCGCCGGCATGCCGATGCGCCGCCACCCGCGCTTTTCCATGGAGAACGCTTCGATTCTTGCAGGCATGCGCACGTTGGCCATGGAGTTCGGCCCCAAGGTGCTGGTCAATGCCGTTGGCGTGGGTGCGATCGAGGATGAGACCATGGTCTCGGGCGACAAGGCGATGCTCAGCCACACGCCGGTCGCCCGTGCCGGCAGCATCGAGGAAGCGGTTGCGGCCGTGCTGTTCTTCTGCGATCCACTCAACACCTACACGACGGGCCAGATGCTGGGCGTCGACGGGGGATGGATGGCAGGCTATGGGCGCAATTTCTGAACCGGTGATACTGAAGGCCGGAGCGCTCGAGGTCGGGCTGGTGCCGCAGATCGGCGGCTCCGTCAGTGCACTGCGTTGGCGCGGCATCGACCTCATGCGCCGGCTATCGGACGACGATCGCAAAGCCGGCAATGTGCTCGGCGTCGCCATGTTCCCGATGACACCTTATGCCAACCGCATCGCCGGAAACACCTTCGATTTCGCGGCAAAACGCTGGCGGGTCCAGCCCAACAATCCGCCGGAAAAATTCAACGTCCATGGCAGCGGCTGGCAACACGCCTGGACAGTCACCGAGGCAGGGGCCGGTAAGGCGACCCTTGCGCTGGATATCGTGGCTGGAGACGAGCCCTATTCCTACCGCGCGACGCAGACCTTCCTGGTTTCCGAGGAGAGCCTCAGCGTAGCCATGACACTGACCAACACCGGGCCGATGCCAATGCCGTTCGGCTTCGGCCTGCATCCCTGGTTCGACCGCGACCCCGACGTGACAGTGCAGTTCAGGGCCGGGCGCTTCTATCTCGAAGAACCCGATGGCCTTTCCGGCGATCCGATCACGCTGCCACCTGAACTGGACTTCGCCGGGGATCGACCCTTGCCGGACGGCTGGCGCAACAATGATTATGGCGGCTGGGGCGGCGAGGCGACCATCCGCTTTCCAGCGCGCGGCGCAGGCCTGCGCATCAAGGCCGATCCAGTCTTCAAGCACCTGATGCTCTATGGCGATCCCACCAAACCATACTTCTGTGTCGAGCCGCAAACCAATGCCTCAGGTGCATTCAACCGCGGCCGGTGGGATGATCCAGAAGAAGGCGTGATCGTGCTGGCTCCAGGCGAAAGCGCCGCCGGCACAGTTACGTTCACGCCCTTCGAGCTCGAACTTTAAAGCAGCCGCGCCAGCAGCCCACCATCCACCTGCATGGCGCTGCCGGTGACGAAGGACGCGGCATCCGAGATCAGGAAGCCGATGGCCGTGGCGATCTCGGAGGGGTTGGCGATGCGGGCGATCCGGTTGGGCTCGAACGACAGGCCCAGCGCTTCCGCACCGCCGGCCGCTTCCAGCCCATCCAGCGTCATGCGGGTGGCGACGGAGCCGACCAGCACGGCGTTGACGCGGATGCGGTCGACCGCATAGTCGAGCGCCATCTGCCGCGACAGGCCGACGACCGCCGCCTTGGTCGCCGCATAGGCCGGTACGCCGGGGACGGTGGCGTCGGCGTGCACGGAAGCGATGTTGACAATCGAGCCGCCGCCCGCTGCCCGCAGCAACGGCAAGGTCACGCGGCAGACGCGGAATATAGCGGTCAGATTGACAGCGACGGTTTTCTCCCAGTCCTCGTCGGAAACCTCTTCAAGCCGCTTACCGGTAGGATAAATACCGGCACAGTTGACGACCGCGTCAAGCCCGCCAAGCCGCCTTGTCGCCTCCGCCACTGCTGCCTGCACCTCGACCTCACGCGTGAGGTCGCTCTCGCGAAAGATCAACTGGCTCTCGTCATAGCGGCTGGCGAGCGTCCTTCCCTCATCGCCATCCAGCCCGGCGCCGAACACCATCGCGCCCGCGGCAACAAGGTACTCCGCTGTCGCGCGACCGATGCCTGTCGCGGCCCCGGTGATAAAAATACGTTTGCCGGCGAATATCATGACGAAGCCTGTGCAGCCATGGCGTGGCGTTCTGCCTGCGCCGCTGTCACCGAACGCAACACGCGGTCCTCGCCACCGTCGCCACGGTTGAATTCATCGACGATGCGGCCATCGGCCACGACGAGGCAACGGTCGCAAAGGCCGATCAGTTCTTCGAGTTCCGACGCGACGATGAGCAAGGCCACGCCTTTCTCGGCGAGTTCGACGACGAGCCGGTAGATTTCGTGCCGGGTTGCCGCATCGACGCCCTTGGTCGGTTCGTCGAGCAGCAGCACCTTCGGCGCCCGCATCAGCACGCGGGCGAACAGCAGCTTCTGCTGGTTGCCGCCCGACAGGTGGGTCACTGAGGCTTGCGGCGACGATGCCTTGACGTTGAGCGCGCGCATGGCGCCGTGGATGGAGCTGCGCTCCAGCCCGCCGCGCACCATGCCGTGCCGCGACAAAGGCGCCAGATTGCCGATGGTGATGTTGGCGCCGACCGGCAGGTTGAACAGCAGGCCGTCGCGCTTGCGGTCCTCGGTCAACAGCGCAATGCCGGCCGCGCGGGCATCGGCTGGGGACCTTACCTGTACAGGCTGATCCATGACGCGGATTTCACCTTCGGCAGGCACGCGGCCGTAGATGCCGTGAAGGATCTCACTGCGACCGGAGCCAAGCAACCCTGCCAGCCCGACGATCTCGCCCGCGGCCACGGACAGGTTGATGTCTTTCGCACCATGAACGGCGCCGCTGTGGCCGGCGACCGTGAGATGGCGAACCTCCAGCGCGGTCGGTGCACCAACGGGCGCGGCGTGTTCCGGAAACAGCCGCTGCAACCTCTGGCCCGACATCGAGAAGATGAAGGTCTCGGCATCGAAGTCCTCACGCGCGATGCGCACCGCCACCTGCCCGTCACGCAGCACGGTGGCGCGGTCGCAGATGGCTAGCACTTCGGGCAGGCGGTGGGTGATGTAGATCATCGCCACGCCCTGCGCCTTGAGACGGCGCAGCACGCTGAACAGGGCATCGACCTCCGTTCCGGAAAGCGAGGCGGTTGGCTCGTCCAGCATCAGGACGCGGGGCTTCATGACGATGGCACGCGCGATCATCACCAGATGGCGCTGCGCCGAGGTCAGCGACGCGACATAGGCCCTGGGATTGATGTCGATGCCGAGGTCGGCAAAGATCTCGCCGGCGCGCTGCTCGAGTTTCCGTTGGTACACCAGCATGCCGGCGCCCAGCCCGGTGCGGCCGGCGAAGACATTCTCGGCGACCGAAAGCTGTTCGAGCACCTCGATTTCCTGCGGCACGTAGCCGACACCGCTCGACCGCGCATCGGCCGGGGAGGCGAAACTGACGTCCTGGCCGTCGAGTTGGATCGTGCCGCTGTAGGAGCCGGCCGGATGCACGCCGTTGAGGATCTTGACCAGCGTCGACTTGCCGGCGCCGTTCTGGCCCAGCAAAGCGTGGATCTCGCCCGGGATCACATCGAAATCCACGCCGCGCAATGCCTGCACACCGCCAAAACTCTTGACGATTCCGGTTGCTGAGAACAGCGGCTCTTGGGTGGTTTCAGACACGATGATTCCCCGGAAGGGCGCCGGGTCCGCAAAGCGCGGACCCGGCGGCGGGCGTTACTGGCCGGCGCCGTCGAGCATCTTGTAATAGGGGGCGAGATCGGCGGCGGTTATCACCTTGGCCGGTAACGGATTGCTGTAGGGCACGGTCTTGCCCTGGGCGAGATCGCCCAGCAATTCGGCCACCTTGGCGCTCTCCTCGTAGAGAGGCTGTGCGACGATGCCGTAGGCGGCGCCCGATTTCACCAGATCGAGGTTCTGCCTGATGTAATCCATGCCGATGATGACGACGTCGCGCCCGGCCTTGCGGGCAGCGCCCGACCAGGTCTGAATGCTGTTGCCGGTGGTGCCGAAGGCGGCGGTCACATCAGGATTGCCTTGCAGGATCGCCACCGCCTTGGCTTCCGCCGCCGAAGGCTCAAAACCTTCCATCTGCGTATCGAGCACCTTGATGCCGGGATACTTCGCCGCAATGGTCTTGCGGAAGGCATCCGACATGGCGTTCTCCGTGTCGTTGGAGGCACCTTGCGTCAGCGCCACGGTACCCTTGCCGCCGAGCTTGTCGCCGATGGCGATTGCCGCATTGGCGCCGACCTCGGCGATGTTTTCGCCGGTCGCCGCCTTCAAGCCCTTGACGGTGCCTTCGGGCGGCAGGACATGCCAGGTGACGATCGGGAAGCCTTCCCTGGCGAGCTTGGTGATGTAGGAAAAGATCGCCGGATCGACCCCATAGACACCGATGGCGTCATATTTGGTGCGGGCGAGCGCGGCTTCGGCCAGCGGCAGCGTCGCGGGTATGTCCCAGTTGGTCGCACTCGGGTCGCCGACGACTTCGCAGGTGTAGCCAAGCTCCTTGCATTTGTTGAGGAAGCCAGCCTGCATCAGCCGGTGCACGGGATGATCTTTCATGGCCTGCACCCAGAGCAGGTGAATGTCGGCTGCCTTGGCAAGACCAACCGAGCCCAGCGATGTTGCAACCACCGCCGCCGCCAACGCGGCGCGGATCAGCCGCTTTTTCAAATGGATTTTCATGCCTTACCTCCCTTGGTTCGCCGGCTTTTTGCCGGCGCAATATCACTGTTCTCTCGTGAGTCTCAGGCCCCGGCGATGAAGTATCGGCGACGCACGATGTCGAGGCCGACGGCCATCACCATGATCACGCCGACCGCGATCTGCTGCCAGTTGGAGTTGACGCCGATGACCACGAGGCCGCTCTGCACGATTTTCAGCAAAAGGATGCCGACAACACCGCCGGCCACCGTGCCGGCGCCGCCGAACAGGCTGACGCCGCCGACCACGACACCGGCGATGACGGTCAGTTCCCAGCCGCTGCCAATCGAGGTGCCGCCGCTGCCGAGATCGGCCATGACGAACATGCCGGCGATCGCCGACAGCGCGCCGACGGTGATGAAGGCGCCGATCTTGTAGGCATTGGTGTTGATGCCGACGAGGTGCGCCACTTCCTTGTTGCCGCCGGTGGCATACATGTTGCGCCCAAGCACTGTGCGCCGCAGCACGAAGTCGGCAACCACGGCCGCGATGATGAAGAAGGCAAAACTCCAGCCGAGACCGAAGACGAGATCGGTGCCGCCAATATCATTGATCGCATCCGGCAGTGGGTAGACGGGATAGCCGCCTGTCACCACCTGGATCAGGCCCTGGCCGATGAACAGCATGCCGAGCGTCTGGATGAAGGCGGGAATGCCGAGCCGGACGACGATCAGCCCGTTGAGGAGGCCGATCAGGGCGCCGACGCCGATGCCGCCGAGAATGGCGATCGATACCGGCAGGGCGGCGGCGGTCATCAGCTTGCCGGCGACCACGGCGGACAGGCCGGCGACCGAGCCGACCGACAGGTCGAACTCGCCGGCGACCAGTAGGATGGTCTGGCCAATGGCGATGATGCCGACAAAGGAGACGACGTTGAGAATGGCGCGGATGTTGCGCTCCGACAGGAAGGCCGGCTCAAGCAGCCAGAAGAAGGCGATCAGCAGGGCCATCGCCGCCAGCACGCCGACTTCGCCGACGGCGATGAAGCTGATCAATCGCCGTCGGAACGATTTCGCGTCCCGCGGCGGCGAGCTCACCTCGGCCGCGCTGTTCATCCTTACCTCCCTGACGGCGCCTGTTGCCAGCTCTTGCGGCCGGCACATGCACCCGTGCCAACCCTGGCACGCTCCTCGCAACCATTAAGATTATAATATTATAACTTGTCAACGAGGAAATTTTCCGGCGGTGCATAGCCGGGGCACGTAGCTGGAAAGCCTCGGCCGCAACCGCTATGAATGGGCGCTTACGACACGGTCTGCAGAACATTGCTTTGCCGGATCGCGTTCTCTCGGAGCAGGGTGATGACCGACAAGCAGCCGGCGGGCGAGAAGAAGCCGCAACGCCTCGGCGTCCGCGAGATCGCCAAGCGCGTCGGCGTGGCGCCGATGACGGTGTCGCGCGCGCTGTCCAATCCCGACATGGTGTCGCCGGAAACGCGCGCCAAGGTGCTCGAGGCGATCGAGCAGGCCGGGTTCGTGCCCAATCGGCTGGCGTCGAGCATGCGCGGCAATGGCCGCATGATCGGCACGGTGGTGCCGCCGCTGATCAATTCGGGCATCGCCGAACAGGTGCAAGGCATGTCGGACGAGTGCCACGAGAGCGGCTATTCGATGCTACTGGTGCAGGGCGAGTTCACGCAGGAAGCCGAGGAGAAATCCATCCGCAACCTGCTCGGCTGGCGTCCGGTCGGCATGATCCTGCAGAGCTTCGTGCAAAGCGAGACGGCGCGAGCGCTTCTGAAGAACAGCGGCGCGCCGGTGGTCGAAATTTCAGAGATCAAGGGCCGCAAGCCGATCGACATGGTGGTTGGCGTCTCCAACTTCGAGACTGCCTATGCCATGACCATGCATCTGGCCGCCAAGGGCTACAAGCGCATCGGCTTCGTCTCGACGCCGATCCACGGCAATGACCGCTTGCAGCAGCGCCGCACCGGCCATCACGCGGCACTCACCGAACTCGGCATCAAGAACCATGCCGACATGGAGGTCGAGGTGCCGATCACCGCGCAGGGCGGCGCCGAGGCGCTGGTCACGCTGACCTCCCGTCACAAAGACATCGACGCCATCTTCTTTTCTAGCGACACGCTTGCCGTTGGCGCCGTGCAGGAATGCCACCGCCGACGCTGGGCAGTGCCGGGCAGGATCGCGATTGCCGGCTATGGCGACATCGACCTCGCCGCGCAGCTCTATCCGCCGCTGACCACGGTCAAGGTCAATCGCTACGAGATGGGCCGCCGTGCGGTGCGGCAATTGCTGGCAAGGCTCGGCGGCAACACCAAGGTGCCGACCATCACCAGCCTCGGCTTCGAGATCGTCGACCGGGAGAGTGCGTGATCAGGGCTTCTGCTCCCGCCGCCCGAGCCGCTTTTCCCACCCCTCGGCGTGGACGTTGAGATAGGCGTTGGGATCGTAGGGATGATCCCTAATCGCATCGATGTTGAGATCGATGCCGAGCCCTGGCGCGTCCGGCAGCGACAGATGTCCGTTGTGCGGATTGACGGTCGGGTGCCATGTCACCAGCTCGCGTGTCCACGGGTCGTTGAAGGCGTCGAAATGTTCCTGGATGAGGAAGTTCGGCACCGCGGCCGCCAGTTGCAGACATACCGCCGTCGCCACCGGCCCACCACTCTGGTGCGGGGCGATGTGGCTGCCGTGCGCCAGCGCCAGATTGGCCACCTGCATCGATGGTCCGATACCGCCGAGCGACATCGGCTCGGGCTGGAAGATGTTGACGCCGCCGCCAGCGGCTAACGTGTAGAACTGGCCGACCGTGTCGTACATCTCGCCGGTCGCCACCGGGATAGGCGAACGATGCGCCACCTCGTGCACGGTCTCCTGACGGTCGCGCGAGGTCGGCTCCTCCCACCAGTAGATGTCGAGGTCGGCGAATTTCTGCGCCGCCTGTAGCGCGGCGATCTCGGTGAAACGGGCATGGACGTCGATCAGGATCAGCGTGTCCCCGGGCAGGTCGTCGCGCAACTTTCGGCAGATCGCATAGGAGAGATCCAGCTCTTCACGCGAGATAAAGCCTTGCGCGGTGCCGAACGGGTCGAGCTTGAAGGCCTTGAAGCCTTTGGCCAGCACAACCTTCGCGGCCTCCAGAAAGGCTTCCGGCGTGCGCTCGGTGCGATACCAGCCATTGGCGTAGCCGAGCACGCTGTCGCGCACCTGGCCGCCGAGCAACTGATGGATCGGGACGCCAAGGCTTTTGCCCAGGATGTCCCAGCAGGCGACCTCGATCGCAGCGATCACCGTGCGGTGGATATGGCCGCCATCGAGCGAGACGCTGTCCAGCATGCGCTTGGCCAGCGCGTTGATGCGGCGCGGATCCTGGCCGATGGCGAGATGCTTGAGCTCGTACACGCCGGCTTCGGTGGTCTTGATAAAACCGTTCAGCGTGCCTTCGCCCACACCGTGAATGCCCTTATCGGTGTGGACTTTGATGAACAGCCAGTTCTTCCAGCCGGCGCCGACAGCGAAGGTCTCGATCTCGGTGATCTTCATGATGAACCCTAACTAAGCGCGGCAATCTTTGCGACAATGGCCTCGGTCGTCAGGCCGTATTTGGCCTGCAAGGTCGGCACCGCGCCACATTCGATATAGCGGTCCGGCAAACCGATGCGTGTTACCTTCTTGGCAATGCCGGCGTCGAACAAGGTCTCGACCACGAGGCTCGCCAGCCCCCCGACGACAACGTGGTTTTCGGCCGTAACGATACGGTCAACTGAAGCAGAGAATTCCGTTACCGCCTTTGCATCGAACGGCTTGATGGTCGGCACATGCAGCACGCCTGCCGAAATGCCCAGTTTGCGCAAGGCATCCGCCGCATCCAGTGCTCGCTCGGTCATGAAGCCGGTCGAGATGATGCCGACATCGCTGCCTTCCCGAAGACGCCGCGCCTTGCCGATCTCGAAGCGATAGCCAGGTTCGAACACGACAGGCACGCTGCCGCGCAAGAGGCGCATATACACCGGCCCCCGATGCTCCGCGATCGCTTCGGTTGCCGCCTCGATCTCGGTGGCGTCGCAGGGGTCGATGATGGTGAGGCCGGGGATCATGCGCATCAGCGCCAGATCCTCGATCGCCTGGTGCGTGCCGCCATAGCCGGTCGTCAGGCCCGGCAGGCCGGCGACAATCTTGACGTCGAGGTTGGAGTGGGCGAGCGCAATGGCAACGAAATCATAGGCGCGCCGCGTCGCGAATACGCCATAGGTGGTGGCGAACGGCACCTTGCCGGTGCGCGCCAGCCCGGCCGCGACGGCGACCAGATTCTGCTCGGCCATGCCGACATTGAAGAAACGCTCGGGAAAGGCATCGCGGAACGGCAGAATGTCGGTATATTTGCCGAGATCGGCGGTCAGCCCGACAATGTCGGGTCGGCTCTTGCCAAGCCGCGCCAATGCCCGGCCGAATGGCGCCTCGACACTCTGCCGCCCGCCGCCGACCGCTTCGTCCTGGCCCATGGCCAGCGTGCGGCCGGCCTCCATCGCTGCGCCGCTCATTGGGCCGCTCCCACGGTCTTGTCGAACTCGGCGATGATGCCGTCCCACTGCGCCACGTCGATGCGGAAGAAATGCGATTTCTCAGAGGTTTCGATGCGCGGCACACCCTTGCCCGGCAGCGTCCGCAGCACGATCGCCTTCGGCTTGCCGTTGCTGTTCCTTGCGTCCGCCAGCACGCCGACGATCGCGGTCATGTCATTGCCGTTGATCTCGAACGTCTCCCAGCCGAAGGCGCGCCATTTGTCGGCAACCGGCTCCATGTCGAGCACCACGGGACCGTCGGCCTGGATGCCATTGCAGTCGATCAGCGCCACCAGCCCGTCGAGCTTGAAATGGCTGGCCGACATCGCCGCTTCCCAGGTCGAGCCTTCCTGCATCTCGCCATCGGAAAGCTCGACAAAGACGCGCGCATCGGATTTGTCGACGCGCAAGCCCAGCGCCTGGCCCACACCTTGCCCCAGCCCATGGCCGAGCGAGCCGCCGATCATCTCGACGCCGGGCGTGGTGTCGAGCGTCGACATTTCGAGCCGGCTGTTGTCGGCGCCGTAGGTGACGAGTTCCTCGATCGGAAGGATGCCGGCCTCGGCCAGGGCCGCCCACAGCGCGATCGAATAGTGACCGGTCGACAGCAGGAAGCGATCGCGGTCAGACCAGTCCAGATTGTGCGGGTCGTAGCGCAGTTCGTGGAAATACAGGGCTGCCAGTGCATCGGCGATACCGAGGCCCTGGCCGATATAGCCCTGGCCCTGGCCGCGCGCCATGGTCAGCATGTGGCGACGCAATTGTGTCGCCTTGCGTTCGAGCGCGCCGATATCGGCGGTGCCGGGTGGAGAATTTCGCAGCATGGGATCAGTCCTTGTCGAGCCCGCCCGACATGTTGAGGCGCTCGGCGGTCATGTATCTTGGCGCGTCGAGGCAGAGCCAGACGACCGCCTCGGCGACCTCGGAAATCTCGGCGCGCCGGCCAATCGGGATCCGTCGCGTTCGCTCGTCGAGGAAGGCCTGCAGGTCGTTGCGGCCGTTAGCGCGGGCGAGGTCGATCTCGGTCGAACGCTGCATCTCGGTGTCCATCATGCCGGGCGCCAGGCTGTTGACCAGCACGCCATAGGGCGCCAACGCCACGGCAGCGGCGCGGGTGATGGAATCGACGCCGGCCTTGCTCGCCGTGTAGGCGGTGTAATCGGGCAGCGCCATGCGCGAGCCGGGCGAGGTGATGTTGACGATGCGCCCCGAGCGCTGCTCGCGCATCACCCGGCCCGCCGCCTTGCAGGCCATGGCCAGGGCCGTGACATTAAGCGCCAGCGTCCGCGTCCAGGCCTTGAAGGTGGCGTCGAGGAACGGCTCGATCACGCCATAGCCGGCATTGTTGACGAGAATGTCGATGCCGCCCCAGCGCGCGACCACTTTTTCCACGGCCGCTTCCGGCGCGCCTTCCCCAGTGAAATCGCTGACGATGGTTTCGCTTTCCGCGCGGGTTTCGCTGATCAGCCTGGCGGTCTCGGCCAGTCCTTCGCCGTTGATGTCGGTGACCGCGACGACACAGCCTCGCCGGGCCAACTGGATCGCCACCTCGCGGCCGAGGCCGCCCGCGGCGCCGGTGACCAGCGCTCTCTTTGGTGTCGCGTTTTGATTTTCGGCAGGCAAACGAGCACCCTCCCGGTGGCCATCTTGACGGGATTGATACCGGTACCATAAATGGCTGTCAACGAGGATGTGCTATTGTCCGTTGGGCCACAGGGTCCGTCGCAGCCGGGAGGAAAGAGATGAAAGTCGTCGCGCTCGAAACGCTGCAACTGGCCGAGTTCCCGTTCCTGTTCTGGCTGCGCGTCCACACCGATGCCGGCATCATCGGCACCGGCGAGACCTTTTGGGCGCCGGGACCTGTCGCCTCTTATATCCACGACAATGTCGCGTCCTATCTCTTGGGCAAGGATCCGCGCGACATCGAGTTGCATGACCGCACATTGGGCAGCGTCTATGTCGGCGCGCGCGATTCCGGCGCCGAGGTGCGTGGCAATTCCGCCGTCAACATCGCGCTGTGGGATATCTATGGCCAGGCGCTCGGCGAGCCGGTCTGGCGGCTGCTTGGCGGGCGCACGCACAAAACCGTGCCGATCTACAACACCTGCGCCGGCTACAAACATGTCCGCGCTACGAAGAAAAACGCCCTGTTCGAGCGCGGCGAGGACTGGTCGCTCAAGGCTGGTGATTCCAACGAAGGCCCGTATGAGGACCTGCTCGCCTGGCGTTACAATGCTGGCGACCTCGCCAAAAGCCTCAAATCCGAAAGCATCGGCGCGATGAAGGTATGGCCCTTCGACATCGCCGCCGAGGCCTCGAACGGCACCCGTATTTCGCTTTCCGATCTCGACAAGGCGCTGGAGCCGTTCCAGAAAATCCGCGACGCTGTTGGCCGCGACATGGAAATCATGGTCGAGTTGCATGGCCTGTGGACCTTGCCGCCGGTGCTGCGCATCGCCGAGGCGTTGAAACCCTATGACGTCGCCTGGCTGGAGGAGCCCATCCGCTACAATGAGCTCGATTCCATGGCCGAACTCGCTCGCCGCACCTCCATACCGGTCGCCGCCAGCGAGCGGCTGGCCTCGCGGCAGATGTTCAAGCAGTTGATAGACAAGCGCGCGGCGAGCGTGATCATGATCGACCTCGCCTGGTGCGGCGGCCTTTCCGAAGCGCGCAAGATCGCCAACATGGCCGAGGCCAGCGAGCTGCCTGTCACCTTGCACGACTGCACCGGGCCGATCGTCTATGCCGCCAGCTGCGCGCTGTCGGCGACCTTGCCGAACGTCAACTACCAGGAAGCAGTGCGCGCCTATTTCACCGGCTGGTACACCGAAATCGTCGCCGACATTCCACGGGTCAAGGACGGCCAGGTCGCGCCGCTCGAAGGGCCGGGGCTCGGCCTCACCCTGCGGCCGGAGCTGTTCCAGCGGCCCGACGCCACCGTGCGGATTACGAAAATCTAGCGCGTGAATGGCTCCATTCAGAGCCAGTAGACATTATGCTATTATAATCTATGATGCACCGAAGCGAGCGGCCAACAAGCTCGCCGCCGGCAGCTGTCGCCCGGCACCAGATGGATTCAGGGAGGCCTCGGTGGCAATTTCAGCGGCGCGGGCGCGCGACGATTTCAAGGGCGCTCCGAACCTGCCCGACCGGCAGGTTCTGCTCGACCTGTTCGAGCGCATGGTGCTGTTGCGCCGCTTCGAAAGCATCGCCCAGATCGCCTGCCGCAAGGGCGAAACCCCCGGCTTCCTGCATCTCTATATCGGCGAGGAGGCGACAGGCGTTGGCGTCTGCGCGCATCTCAGACCGACCGACTGGGTCACCTCGACCCATCGCGGCCACGGCCACGCACTGGCCAAGGGCGCCAACCCCGGCCGCGTAATGGCCGAATTGTTCGGCAAGGCCGACGGCATTTGCGGCGGCCGTGGCGGCACCATGCATCTCTATGAGCGCTCGGTCGGCCTGTTCGGCACCAATGGCATTGTCGCCGCCGGCATCGGCCATGCCGTCGGCATCGGCATGAGCGCGCGTCAGCGGGGCCGTGACGATATCGGCGTCGCCTTCTTCGGCGACGGCGCCGCCAACCATGGCGGCTTCCACGAGGCGCTCAACTTCGCCGCCGTGCAACGGGCGCCAGCGGTGTTCGTCTGCGAGAACAACCTCTACGCCACCGCCACGCCGCTCAAGTCGATCACGCTCAATCCCGAGATCGCGACCAAGGCCGCCTCCTACGGCATGCCTGGTGTGGCGGTGGACGGCAATGATGTCTTCGCCGTCTGGCTGGCCATGAAAGAGGCGACAGAGCGCGCCCGTTCCGGCAAGGGGCCGACGCTGATCGAGGCCAAGACTTACCGCACCGTCGGGCACCACGAGGGCGACCCGGTCATTGGCACTTACCGGACGCAGGAGGAACTCGACGCCTGGATCAAGCGCGATCCGATCGACATGTTCCGCAAGAAGCTGATCGAGGATTACGGCATTGCCGATGCCGAAGCGTTGGCGGCCATCGAGGCGCGGATCGAGAAGGTCGTCGAGGAAGCGCTGACCTTCGCCCGCAACTCGCCGGAACCAGATCCGGCCACTGTGCGCCTGCATGTCTTTGCCGACCCTATCAATCCGCCTGCAGCCCTGCAGCCGCGCGCCGTCGGCGAGACGCGCACACAAGGCTGGCTCGAAGCGGTGCGCGATGGCATCGCCGAGGAAATGCGCGCCAATCCGGCGATCCTTTATTTCGGCGAGGGCACCGGCGAGCGTGGCGGCAGTTTTGCCCACACCAGGAACCTCTGGCAGGAGTTCGGCGCCGAGCGCATGGTCGACACGCCGATCTCCGAGCAGGGCTTTACCGCCGCCGCCGTCGGCGCCTCGGCCACCGGGGCGCGCACGGTTTCGGACCTGATGTTCGCCGACTTCGCCTTCGAGACCGCCGGTCAGATCTTTTTACAGGCGGCCAAGCTGCGCTACATGACCAGCGGCCTGATGAGCGCGCCGATGGTGGTGCGCGTCGGCGCTGGTGCGCTGCGCAGTTCCGGCCCGCATCACAGCGGCATCTACCATCCGGTGTTCGCCCATATGCCTGGCCTCATCGTCTGCGTGCCTTCGACCCCGGCCGACGCTAAGGGGCTGATGAAGACAGCGCTGCGGGCCGGCGATCCCGTCATCATGCTGGAACCCAAGGCGCTGTTCGCCTCCAAGGGCGAGGTGCCTGTCGGCGAACATTACGTTCCGTTCGGCGTCGCGCGCATCGCCCGCGCCGGCACCGACATCACCATCGTCGCCGCCGGCCAGATGGTACAGCGTGCTCTGGAGGCTGCCGAAGTCCTGGCCGGCGAGGGCATCGAGGCCGAAATCATCGACCCGCGCACCATCATGCCGCTCGATATCGACACGATTGTCGCCAGCGTCCGCAAAACCCACCGCCTGCTCATCGTCGATGAGGCCTGGGCTATGTGCGGTCTTGGCGGCGAGATCGCCCAGGCCATCAATGAGCTCGCCTTCGACGAACTCGACGCACCGCCGGGAAGGCTGCACACCGCGCCGACCTCGCATCCCTTTGCCCCGGTGCTGGAACGCGCCATGCTGGTCGACAGCGCCCGCATTGCGCAAGGCATGCGCGACGTCATTGCGGGCAAACCGCCGGTGCCGGATCACTGGTACACGGTCGGACTGAAAAGCGCTGCGCCGGCTAATCCTGTTGCTGTGCCAGCCAAGGCGCAGCCCACTGCACCAGTCGTTGCCGTCGTTTCCAGCGACGACGAGGCAATAACAATGCCGTTCGGTGATCTCACCGTCAGCGAAGGCACCGTGGTCAAATGGCTGAAGGCGGTCGGCGATCCGGTCAAGGAGGGCGAACTGATTGCCGAAATCGAGACCGACAAGGCCGTGGTTGAGATCGAAGCGCCCATCAGCGGTACGCTCAGCGCGATCGATCAGCCGGTTGGCGCCGTGGTGCCGATGGGCGGGCGGATCGGCGGCATCAAGAAGTAACCACCACCAGATTGTGAAATCCGAAGGGCTGGCATGAAGATCCTGTGCGCCAACTGGCAAGCCGCCGACGAGGCCGAACTCGAGCGCGAACATTATCCCGACATCGAATTCATCCTCGCCCGGTCGACCAACGACAAGGCGGCGGCACTCGATCCGGCCATCTGCGAGGCGGTCGATGCCGTTATCAACTATTCGCCGACCCATAATGTCGCCGTCGCGCCATCAGCCTTTCCCAAAGCTCGGATTGCCGTGCGATCGGGTGTCGGTTTCGACAATATCGACACAGCGGGCTGGGGCGCGCGGAAAATTCCGACCTGCAACGTGCCGGACTATGGCACGACCGAAGTTGCAGATCACGCCATCGGCCTGGTGCTGGCGCTAACGCGCGGCACTTCGGCCTATGGGCCCGAGCTTTCCGGCAATGGCGCCGAAGGCTGGCATTTCTCCAAGGCGCCGCTGGTGCGCCGGCACAAGGGCGCCACTTTCGGCATTGTCGGCCTCGGCCGCATCGGGCTCGCCACCGCACGCCGTGCCGCCGCCTTCGACATGAAGGTGGTATTCTACGACCCGCATCTTCTATCCGGTGTCGACCTGTCGACCGGCTACGAGCGGGTCCATTCGCTGGGTGAATTGATGGGGCGGGCGGATGTCGTCAGTGTCCACACGCCGCTGAGCGAGGAGACCCGCAAGCTGCTCGGCGCAGCCGCCTTCGCCGCCGCCAAGCCCGGCCTTGTGCTGATCAACACCGCACGCGGCCCGATCGTCGATCTCGACGCGCTCGAAGCCGCGATGCGCAAGGGTGCCGTCGCCGGCGCCGGACTGGATGTGCTGCCGAACGAACCCGGCGATCTCGATCATCCGCTGCTGGCGGCATGGCGGCGCCGCGAGCCGTGGATCGCCAATAGCCTGATCGTGACCCCGCACGCCGCCTTCTACAGCCCCGCATCGATGCGCGACCTCCGGCTGAAGTCGATCGAGGTCGTGCACGCCTATCTCGCCGAGGGCCGGCTCACCAACTGCGTCAACTCAGAGTATCTGAAATGAACATGGCGATGGCGCAGGCGCGGCGACTGGCGGTTTCACCCTATGCCCGCCGGTTGGCGCGCGAACGCGCGCTGCCGCTTGGGACGCTTCGCGGCAGTGGCCCGGGTGGCCGTATCCTGGCGGCCGATGTGCTGGGTTTCGTTGTGGTCGCAGTGCCTGTCAGCCAGCCGGCTGGCGAGGCCACGGCTGCGGTACATTCTCTCGCCGCGCCCCGGGTCGCAGCCTTTGCCACGTCCGTCGCGCTGAGTGCATTGCGAGAGTTGCTGGCGGCGCTGGAGAGCACCGGGAAAACCTTCGATATCGAGGATATCTTGCTGCGTGCGGCAGGTCGGGCGTTCGCAGAAGTCCCCGAGATTGCCGAGGGTGCCGCCCCCTCCGTGGCGCTGGAATTGACCGGCCGACAAGCGGTGTTCGCGACAAGCCCGGAGATGTCCCTGACATCGCTGCGCGCAATGCGACTTGCGACTTTGAGCGACAGCCGTGACGAAACGGAAAAGCCGGCGGCGGTGTCCCTAAAGCTGCTTACGGCCAGCGGGGTCCGGCCGGTCATGATGCCCCTCTTGCCCGGCCGCGCCATGCGCCTGACCGTCTCGCTCGACATGGCGGGTGATCATGTCGAATGCCTGCTCACAGTGGATGCCGCAAACGTCGACGAGGCGATGGCTGTCAAATGGCTCGCTGCCCTGAAATCGTCTATCGAGCTTCCTCTTCGCCTGTTCGTCTGAGACGGTTGATAGACGTCCACCTTGCCTAGCCTCGGGCGCAGGAAGCTATTATAAAAGCTTCGACAAGAGGCGCGACGAGGCACATGGACCATCCTACCATCGACAGTCTTCCCAGGCGCACGCTCGGTCGCGCCAATGGCCCGCTTTACCGCCAGCTTGCCGATATACTGCGCGAGCCGATCGGCAACGGCACCTTCCCCGTCGGCGGCGAACTGCCGAAGGAAGCGACCATTGCCGAGCATTTCGGCGTCAGCCTGATCACCGTGCGCCAGGCGCTGCGTGACCTTGAGGCCGACGGTCTGATCCGGAAACGCTCGGCCAAACCTGCCGTGGTCGCGGCGCGCAGCCCCTCCGTCAATCTGAGCTGGAAGTTCAAGAACTTCGCCGACATGGCGGCCTTCACCAAGGACGCTGAACTGACGGTGAAATCCTATCGCAAGGAAGTCTCGCCCGTGCTGCAGCGCCATTTCGGCATGGGCAAGGACGAGGCGGGCTATTGCCTGCGCAGCGTGCTGGCGATCGGTGAACAACGGAAAGCGCAGATTACCACTTACTTTCCGCCAGACATCGGCGCCCGCCTGAAGCGAGAAGATTTTTCGGATGTGCTGATCTTCCGTTCGGTGCAAAAACATCTCGGCCTGCGGCTCGATGTGGCGCACGTCACGGTGCGTGCCGAAATCGCCGAGGAGGCCGTTGCCGCCGACCTTGGCATCACGCTCGGCAGCCCGGTGCTGACCGTGGAGATGCTCTATCAGTCGGCGGACCAGCGCAGCATCGAATTCTCCGTTGCCCGTCACCCCGCCGACATCTTCAGCATCACCTACGACGCGCCGAACGACCTGTCCTGAGGCGCGCCCGCTCGGGCATTTTCTGATGCGGGTCGCGTAGACAGACCTGTAAAATTATAATAGCATGATAGCTAGGCTGAAGTGCCGGCCACGGGAGAAGTCGCCAGGGAGGAAATCCGGCGAATTCGGCTCGCGGGCGCAGCCTCGGGGGGAGCCTGGTCAAATTGACATTCGCAATTGGTACCGGTATCAATTTGTCACCTTCATCCGATCAAGATGGCGCAGTCCGTCACCGGCTGGACAGGAAACACTGGGAGGAAGACCATGAAATTAAGGAGCTTGAGCGCCTGCTTCGTGGCGCTGGCAGGGTTCGCAGTCTCGATGGGTGCGATGCCTGGCCATACCGCGACCCAAAAACCTTACGTCATCTATCTCTCCAACAATTTTGTCGGCAATGACTGGCGCCAGCAAATGGAGCGCGTTGCCAATGTGGCGGTCAACAAGGGTCCGCTGAAAGGCCGCGTCGACCTCAAGATCGAAAATGCCGAAGGTACCGTCCAGGCGCAGATCAATTCGCTGAACAACATCATCCGCCAGAAACCGGCCGCCATCCTCATCGATGCGTCGTCGGCCGAGGCGCTCAATCCAACCATCAAGAAGGCTTGCGACGCCGGCATCATCGTCGTCAGTTTCGACCAGACTGTGTCGGCCGAATGCGCCTACAAGATGCATTCCGATTTCGACATCATGGCCAACAACCAGGCCGAATGGATGGCCTCCATCCTCGGCGGCAAGGGCAAGGTGCTAATGGATCGTGGTCTTGCCGGCGCGCCGATCTCGGAGCAGTTCGAGAAGAATTTCGGCGCCGTTCTGAAAAAGTATCCGGGCATCGAGATCGTCGGCTATTTCAACGGCAATTATGCCGCCGGCCCGGAACAGGAAGGCGTCGCCAGCCTGCTTGCCGCCCATCCGGAAGTCGACGGCATCTTTTCGCAGGGCTACGGCACCGGCGCGATCAAGGCACTGCAGAATGCCGACCGGCCGATGGTGCCGATCGTCGCCGCCGCCTTCAACGGTACCGGCGTCACCTGCGCCCAGACAAAGGGGGCAAAGTGCTGGCTTGGCGCCAATCCGCCCTCGCTGTCGGCCGAGGCGATCAAGCTGGCTGTCGACATACTCGACACCGGCAAGAAGCCGGCCGACACCACCGTGCTGTTCAACTCACCTGGCCTGACCACGGATATGGTCGATGCCAAATACGCCCCGAATTCCTCGGCGGTGAAGATTGAACTCGGCAAGACCGTATTTCCGGATCTGGCACCGGGCCTTTCCTTGCCGGTGTCACCGAGCTGGGTCGAGATTACCCCGAAGGAGGCCTCGGGAACCTGACGCGTGCAAAGCGTCGTATTTGGCGCCACTGTTTCGAAACAAAACGGGAGGAGAAAAATCATGAAATCATTGAGCCGTAACATCGGCCTTGCAGCGCTTGCAGCCGCCATGATGACGGTGGGCCTGCAGGCCGGCCATGCCGAAGACAAGAAGCCCTACACCATCTATATCTCCAACAATTTCGTCGGCAATGACTGGCGCCAGCAGATGGAGCGCGTGGCCACCGTATCGGTCAACAAGGGCCCGCTGAAAGGCCGCGTCGACCTCAAGATCGAGAATGTCGAGAACACCGTCCAGGCGCAGATCAATTCGCTCAACAACATCATCCGCCAGAAACCGGATGCCATCCTCGTCGATGCCGGTTCGGATTCGGCATTGAACCCGACCATCAAGAAGGCCTGCGACGCCGGTATCGTCGTCATCTCCTTTGACCAGGTGGTGACCGAGCCCTGCGCTTTTGCCGTCGCTTCCGACTGGGACCGTATCCCTTCGGTCATGGCCGAGTGGATGGCCACGCAGCTGGGCGGCAAGGGCAACATCATCCTCGACCGCGGCCTTGCCGGCGCACCGATCTCGGCGCAGCTGCAAGGAGGCTATGAAAAGGTGCTGGCCAAGTATCCCGACATCAAGGTCGTCGGTTACTACAATGGCAATTACGCGCTTGGGCCTGAACAGTCGGGTGTCGCGGCGCTGCTTGCCGCCAATCCGAAGATCGACGGCATCATGACGCAGGGTTACGGCTCCGGCGCCATCCAGGCGTTGAAGGATGCCGGCCGGCCGATCGTCCCGGTCGTCGGCTTCTCCTACAATGTCGCGGCCGTCACTTGCGCGCAGACGCAAGGCGCCAAGTGCATCCTCGGCTCCAACCCGGCCTATCTCTCCTCGGAAGCGATCAAGCTGGCGGTCGACATTCTCGACACCGGCAAGAAGCCGGCGGAACGCTCCGTCTCGGTCAAGGGTGACTTCGTCACCACCGACCCCTTCGAGTCCAAGCTCTATCCGGGCACCAAGATGATCAAGATCGCGGTCGGCGAGAATGCCTTCCCCGACCAGGCTCCTGGCCTGACGCTGCCGATCACGCCCGATTGGGTCGAGATCACCGCTGCGGAAGCCGCTGGGGCGAAGTAACATCTTCTGACCACGACCCTGTCTCCCGGCATCGCAAGATGTCGGGAGAGCTTTTCGAAGGCACATTCATGGACCTCGTCACCGTCAAAGGCCTGTCCAAACGCTATGGCGGCATTGTCGCGCTGAGCGAGGCGACATTCAGTGCCCGTGCCGGCGAAGTGCACGCACTGCTCGGCGAGAATGGCGCGGGCAAGAGCACCTTCATCCAGATCCTGTCTGGCGCTGTGCAGCATGACGGCGGCTCGATCCTGGTCGATGGCCAGGACTATCGTCCCGCCAATCCGGACGCTGCCCAGGCGTTGGGCATTGCCGCGGTCTTCCAGGAATTGTCGCTGATCCCCGATCTGAGCGTCGAGCAGAACATCTGGTTTCGCCACGAACCGCGAACGTGGCTGCGCACCGTCAACCGCAGCGAGATGCGCCGCAAGACACTTGCATTGCTGGAAAAATATGATTTCCCGACGCTGCGCCCCGAACAGGAACTGCGGCGGCTGACCCTAGCTGAACGCCAGATCGTCGAGATCGCCAAGGGCCTCGCCAAGGATCCGCGCATCCTGATCCTCGACGAGGCGACCTCGGCATTGCCGGCGCGGGAAGCCGGGTGGCTGCTAAAGCTCACCCGCCAACTGGCGGCCGAAGGCAGGCTGGTCATCTTCATCTCACACCGCATGGCCGAGGTGCGCGCCATCGCCGACCGGCTGACCATATTCCGCAATGGCAGCACCGTTGCCGCGCATGAGGCCAATGCCGTGTCTGACAACGAGATCGTCACCCAGATGATCGGCCGGCATCTCGACAGGCTCTACCCCGAACGGGTGACCACAGCGACCGACCGTGTCGCGCTCAGGGTCAAGAATTTCTCCAGCGGCAGTCGGCTTTCCCAGGTCGATTTCGCGCTGCGTGAAGGCGAGGTGCTGGGCGTCGGTGGTCTGCAGGGGCATGGCCAGCGCGAACTGTTCCAGGCGCTGTTCGGCGCCACCAGGGCCAGTGGCAACATTGAACTCTGGGGCAAGCCGGTTTCAATCAACAATCCGCGCCAGGCGCTGACCGGCAAGGACGGCATCGCGCTGGTGCCCGAGGATCGGCGCGGGCAGGGCCTGCTGCTGACCAAGAGCGTGCGCGAGAATCTCACCTTGTCGGTCATCAAGCGCTTTAGCGAAAACGGATTGCTGAGCCGGCAAAAGGAAGCGGCGCTGGTCAAGGAGATGGTCGACTTCCTGCGCATCAAGGCCGGCACATCGGAGCAGCTTGCCGGCACGCTGTCGGGCGGCAACCAGCAGAAGGTGATCTTCGGCAAGATGCTGCTCACGCAGGCACGCGTGCTCCTGCTCTACGATCCGACGCGCGGCGTCGATGTCGGCACCAAGGGCGAGATCTTTCAGCTGATGCGCGACCTCGCGGCCAAGGGCTACGCGATCCTGTTCCATTCCAGCGACATGCCCGAGCTCGTCCATGTCGCCGATCGTGTGATGGTCATGCGCAACGGCCGCATCGCGGCGACGCTGGACGGGGATCATATCTCCGAGGAGGAAATTTTGCGCGCCGCCATGCTTGAAACCAGGGCGGCCTGAGGCATGGTGATGTCAGCTGCGGAGAGACCGTTGGAGATGGCGCAAAGGCCAGCTGAAGAGAAGCAAGCCAGACTGGGCATCGATTGGCGTGGCCGCTTGCTCGACCGTGCGCCGTTCCTGGTCGCCTGCCTGATGCTGGCGTTGATCATTGGCATCTACGGCAGCCTGCAGTCCGGCGTCTTTACACTGGATGAGATCAACCTCGATACAGCTGCGGCAATGACGCTGATGCTGGCGGCAACCGGCCAGACCATTGTGCTGGTGCGTGGCGGCATCGATCTCTCGATCGGCGGCATGATCAGCCTCGGCACGGTGGTTGCGGCGACGCGCTTCACCGACGATCCTTCGACCGTGGCGCTCTGGACCCTGATCATTCTCGCGCTTGGCTTCGCGATCGGCGCACTCAACGGCCTGCTCATCTCGCTGCTCAAGCTGCAGCCCTTCCTGGTCACGCTCGCCACCTGGTCGATCCTCAACGGCGTCGCCATGATCATCCTGCCGACCGATGGCGGCAGCATCCCCTCTTGGTGGGTCGGCTTCGCCTCTGCGCAGCTCTTTGGCCTGACCAGCCCGGTCTGGATGCTGCTGGCACTGCTGCTGTTCTGGTGGTGGTTCCGCGCCACCGGCGTCGGCCTCACCATCCAGGCCACTGGCTCCAACGAAAAGTCGGCCTTCCTGTCCGGGGTCTCGATCACAAGGGTCAATCTCGTCACCTATGGCCTGTCCGGCCTGTTTGCGGCGAGCGCCGCGTTGTTTCTGGTGACGCAGACCGGCGCCGGCTCGCCGACCATCGGCAAGGACTATATCCTGCCTTCAGTTGCGGCGGCGGTCATCGGCGGCGTCAGCCTGTTCGGCGGCCGGGGCCATCTCGCCGGCACGCTGATCGGCGCCTTCGTGCTGACCCTGATCGGCAACCTCGTCTTCGTGCTGCATGTGTCGAGCTACTGGCAGCCGGTCGCATCCGGCGTCATCCTGCTGCTCTCGGTGCTGGCCAGTTCCGTCGCCGAAAAAGCCGCAAGGAACCGCGTCCAATGAACGCCTTGCTCTCCCGCAACCGGCTGATCGTGCTCGCCTATGCCGGCATGGTCGTGCTGCTCCTGGTCACCGCTCTGTTCTCGCCGGGTTTCCTGTCGGTGTCCAACATGCGCTCGACCGTGGTGCTGGCGGCCTTCGTCGGCATCGTCGCGCTCGGCCAGACCTTTGTCATCATTGGCGGCGGCATCGACCTGTCGGTGCCATGGGTGCTGAATTCGGCGGCCATCGTCATGGCGCTGCTGTGCGGCGGGCAGGATCTCCCGCTGGTCTGGGTCATGCCGCTGCTGCTCGCCGGCGGCGCCTTCATCGGCCTGATCAACGGTGTCGGCGTCGCCCAGTTCGGTGTGCCACCGATCATCATGACGTTGGCCACCAACGTCATCCTGCAAGGCCTGATCCTGGTGCTGACCGGCGGCTCGCCGACACCATCCGCTCCGGCCCTGATCCAGTTCCTGTCGGTTGGGCGCATCGGTGGCTTTCCGGTCATCGCGCCGATCTGGCTGGCGCTGACTCTCGTTGCGACGCTGCTGCTCTCCAAGGCGGCGTTCGGCCGCCATCTCTATGCGCTCGGCACCAGCGCCACGGTGGCCGAATTCTCCGGCGTGCCGACCGCGCGCACCACCATCCTCACCTATGTCATCTCGGGCCTCACCGCCGCCTTCGCCGGCATGCTTTTGACCGGCTATTCCGGCCAGGCCTATCTCGGCATGGGCGACGCCTATCTGTTCACCTCGATCGCTGCGGTCGCCATCGGTGGCGCCTCAATCCTCGGCGGCAGCGGCCACTATCTCGGCACGGTCGCCGGCGCCATGGTGCTGACCATCCTCACCGGTCTTTTGCCGGCGCTAAACCTGTCGAGCGGCGCGCTGCTCATCGTCTATGGCGCGGTTATCCTGCTCACCGTCTCGATCGGCAGCGAAACCTTCGCCGGCCTTGGCGGCAGGCTGCGCAGAAAAGAGGGCTGACCATGGTCGAAATCACGTGCGTCGTCGACGCCCGGGCCGAACTCGGCGAGGGCACGCTCTGGGACCCCAAGGCTGGGGTGCTGTGGTGGATCGACATCTGGAAGAAGTTGATCCACCGCTACGATCCCGCCACCGGCAAGGACGAGGTCTTCGCCACGCCGGAATATCTCGGTTGCCTCGGCCTGCGCGAAAAGGGCGGCCTGGTGCTGACCATGACCAACGGCTTCCATTTCTTCGACCCTGCGACCGGCAAATTCGAGGCGATCGTCGATCCGGAATCCCATATGCCCGAAACCCGCTTCAATGACGGCAAGCCGGACCGCCAGGGCCGATTCTGGTCGGGCACGATGTTCGAGGTGCCGGGAGAGCCGATCGAATTCGTCGGCGCGCTTTACAGGCTCGATCCCGACCTTTCGGTGCACAAGATGATCGACGGCATCGGCTGCTCCAACGGGCTCGCCTGGAGCCCGGATTCGAAAACCATGTATTTCTCCGACAGTCATGCCGGCGCGGTCTGGGCCTATGATTTCGACCTTGCCACCGGCGACATCGAGAACCGCCGCACTTTCATCGACATGACGGTGACCGGCGGCGTCGCCGATGGCGCCACGGTGGACGCCGAAGGCTGCTACTGGGTGACCATCCCGGTGACCAGCAAGGTCTGCCGCTACGACCCCGACGGCCGCCTGATGCAGACCGTCCTGCTGCCGACCGACCTGCCGACCTGCTGCGAATTCGGTGGCAAGGATCTCGACATCCTCTATGTCACCTCCGCCGTGCTCAAGCGCCCCAATAGCCACTTCATTGGCCAGAAGAATCCGGGCGGATTGTTCGCGCTCGATGTCGGCGTCAAGGGCCTGACCTTGCCGGCGTTCAAGGGCTGACGGCGTCGCTAGACCGCCGACATCACCAGCGGGTTCTCGACCTTGCGCGTCATTCCGGTAGCGAAACGACGCTCGAGATAGCTGGCATAGAGCGACAGCGGCCAGCACAGCGCGAAGTAGATGATCGACACTATGCCGAACACCATCACCGGCTGGAAGGTGACGGTGTTGACCTGCGTGGCGGCGCGGGCAAGCTCGGTCAGTCCGATCAGCGAGGCGATCGATGTCGTCTTGACGATCTGCACCATGAAGCCGACGGTTGGCGGCAGCATCAGCCGCGCCGCCTGCGGGATGATCACCAGCCGCAGCGTCCTGACAAAGCGGAAGCCGAGCGCGGTTGCCGCCTCCCATTGCCCCTTGGGAATCGCCTCGATGGCGCCGCGAAAAATCTCGCCGAAGAAGGCGCCGCCATTGAGCGAGAATGTCACCGCCGCAGCCACCCACGGGTCCGGCCGGTACCCAAGGAACGAAGATCCGTAATAGGCCATGAACAGCTGGATCAGGATCGGCGTGCCCATGAAGAACTGGATGTAACCGGCGGCCAGCCAGCGGAGCGGCCGCGCCGGCGCCACCCGGATCGCCGCCACGATGAGGCCGATCAGGCCGCCGCCGGCAAAGGCGATCAGCGCCAGAAGGATCGTCCAGCGTGTCGCCAAGAGCAGGAACATGAGTTCGTTGGGGCCGAAATCGCGCAGACTCATGGTCTAGCGCCTGTTCCATCCCGATGGAATCGGGATGCGGCCCTATCTTCTTGCTTGAGCATGATCTCTGGACAAACGGTTCCGTTTGTCCGAGAAAACCGGATTCCACTTTTCGGGATCATGCTCTAGACCTTCCAGCGGAACATGAGCTTGCCGATGCCGGCAAACAGCAGGCTGGCGGCCTGCACCAGCACGAAATAGATGACGGCGATGATGATGTAGACCTCGAAACTCCTGAAGGTCTGCATGACCAGATTGTTGGCGACCGCCGTCAGTTCCTCCGCCGCGATGGCGCCGACGATCGAGGTGCCCATGATCTGCAGGATGAATTGCGCCGAGAGCGACGGGTAGACTGCACTCGCCGCCGGCACCAGCATGACATGGCGGATGATGCGGTAGCGGCTGAGGCCGAGCGACTTGGCCGCCTCGATCTGCCCTTCGGGAATGGCCTCGATCCCGGCGCGCAAGATCTCCGTCCCATAGGCGCCGAGATGGATCGACAGCGCGACGACGGCGGCCGTGTTGCTCGACAGCTTGAAGCCGAACAGCGGCAGCGAGAAGAAGACGAAATAGAGCTGGATCAGCAGCGGTGTGTTGCGGATCAGTTCGACATAGGCGGCGATGATCCATGAGACGAAACGCGGCCCGAAACTGCGGCCGACGGCGCCGAGAACGCCGATGGCGGTGCCGAACAGGATCGACAGCGCCGCCAACTGGATCGTCTTCCCCAGCCCGCGCAGCAGCAGGTCGAGATGGACCAGGATCGGGCCGAATTGCAGGGCGGTTTGCATGGATATCCCGTCACAAGGTCAAGGAAGCGGGGCCGATCTGGCCCCGCCCGGCCCCATATGCGTGATCAGAAAACCGGCAGCACCGGCAGCGGCTGGTTGCGGTATTTCATCGACAGCGCGTCCAGCGTGCCGTCGGTCTTCATGGTGAACAGCCAGGTGTTGATCCACTGGCGCAGATTGTCGTTGCCCTTGGCGACGCCGATGCCGAAATAGAAAGTCTTCAGCACGTATTTCTGCTCGAAGGCGTCACCATTCTGCGCCTTCTTCAAATAGATCTCGCCATAGTCGCCGCCACCCATGGCGTCGATCTGGCCAGACACCATTGCCTGTAGCAGCGAGGAATAGTCGTCGAAGCGCAGGATCTCGATGCCTGGGTTGGCTTCCGCGGCTTTGGTCAGCAGCCCGTCCTCGCCGGTGCCGCGGGTCAGGCCAACCTTCTTGCCGACGAGATCGGCGACGCCCTTGATATTGGTGCTCTTCGGCGCGATCACCACCGCCGACTGGCCGGCATAGGGGATCGAATAGTCGATCTGGATGGCGCGCGCCGGCGTGATCGAGAAGATCGAGATTACCGCGTCGACCTGCTTGGTCAGCAGCGCCGGAATGCGGCCGGGCGAGGTGACGGTAACGAATTCGACGGGCACGCCGAGCGCCTCGCCCATCTTGTTGGCGACCTCGATGTCGAAGCCGGTCGGCTTCAGATTGGCATCGAGAAAGCCGTAGGGCGGCGTCGTGGTGTCGATGGCGACGACCAGCTTGCCGCGCGAAATGATATCCTCGACCGATTGCGCCGAAGCGATGGATGGCATCAACGCCGACAGCGCCAGTACCATGCCAGCCAGCAATGCACCGGCCCTTCCCAGGAAAGTCCGCATGTTTTCCTCCCATGCATTTTTTGGGTGCCTCGCGTCAATATCGTTCGGGCGGGGCGCGCTGGCCGCCCAAGGATTTGAAACAGATGGGTTCCCGCCCGCTGCCATCCCTTGCAAACTTGGGATTCAGCGGCTCCTCGGCGAGTTATAATGGTATGCTATTATAATGTTATTCGCCTGTCTACGATGGTCCAGGCAGGAAGTTTTTACTGATTTAATACCGGTACCATCGTCGTCGATCCAAAATCCGGCGGTAACGGTTTCGACGTCGGTAGATGGTGCTTGTCAAAGCTACCGCTTGATCGCGCGCGCGGCGCGGCGAACGCTTTGCAGCAGGATGACGAGGCAGCCGACCAGCAGCACCGCGCCACCGAGCAGTGGCGGCAGTGCAAGCAGCTTCACCGCCGCCACGACGGCGGCCACCAGCACCAGCGCCAGCAGCGCCAGATTGCCGTCATCGACGAACATGCCGAGGAATTCCTTGGCAACAAGACGAATGGCGTTCACCGGGCGAGCCCTCCAGCGGGATAGGTGCTGCGCAGCCAGCGCACCATGGCGAAGGACGCCAGCGCCACGATGGCGAAGATGGCGAGCAGAGCGAGATCGGCGCCCGGCCAGTCGGCACCGATGCCCTCGCCGGTCCAGAAGATGCCGAAGCTGGTCAGCATCAGCCCCACCACGAATTTCAGCGCATTCTCCGGCACGCGCGCCAGCGGCCGGTGGACGGCCAGGCCGACAAGCATCACCAGGATGAAGGCCGCCAGCGCGCCAAGGCCGGCGTAAAGCGTCTGGCCGTGCGCGGCGCCGACCGCGATGACGATGAACACCACCTCGACACCCTCGAGCAGCACCGCCTTGAACGACGCAAGTCCGGCGAGATAGTCGGCGCGGCGGTCATTGGCCTGCTGGTTCAGGGCCGCCGTTTCCTTGGAGAAGGCCGCCTCCTCGTCATGCAGCGCGATGACACCGACGCTGCGTAGGATGGCCTTTCGCAGCCAGCGCATGCCGAACAGGATCAGCAGAACGCCGACGACGAATTGCAGCGTGGCGATGGGTACCAGCGCCAGCAGCGGTCCGAACGCTAGCACCAGGGCCGCCAATACCACCAGCGCCAAGGTGGCACCGGTCAGGGCTGGGCGCCAGCCGCGCGTCACGCCGACCGCAAGCACGATGGTGAAGGCTTCGACGACTTCGACGAAAGAAGCGAGAAATGCCGCCGTGATCGTCGAGAGGATGGGCGTCAGCGTCTGCATTAAGGCTTCCTGTCGTCGTCTCTCTCGTTCGCCCTGGACCTTCAGGCCGGTGCCCCCGGGAATGGCCCGGAATCACATGTGTGGTCAGCACCACATAGGGCTCCGGAGGCGTCGGGAAAGCAAGTGAACTGCCGATGGGCAGCAGTTTGAGCCCCGTCGAGCCCACACGCCGAGGCCCGAGGATGCGTACGCTTAAATCAGATCAATCCCGACATGTCGGAGAAGGCCATTGCCTTGCGCAGCACTTCGGCGAAGCGCTCGCCGGCCACTTCGCGCGGGCCGCTGTTGTCGATCGAGGTCACGCCAGCGCCGGTCAGGGTCACATTGGCGCTGCGCGCCAATCGCGCCAGCACTTCGCCGCGCGACTCACGACCGCGCATCGCCAGTCGCTCGGCCAGCACATCAGGCGAAGCGGTGATTTCGACGATGGCCAGATTGGCATAGCGCTCGCGCAGCACCGGAATAATCGCGCGCGATACATTCGCGACCGCGACATGGCCATTGGTGACGGACCAGTCGACATCGGCGGGCAGGCCATAGCGCAAGCCATGCGCTTCCCACGAAATGGCGAAGGCGCCGTCGGCCTCGGCTTCGATGAAGGCGGCGTCGGCCAGCGTGTCGTGGTCCTCGCTCGCCGCATCGCTCGGCCGGGTGATGACGCGGCGGACGAACTCCAGCCGGGTCTCATCAGCGAAAAGCGCGCGGGCATAGCCAATCACCGTGTCCTTGCCGGCGCCACTGGGGCCGACAACGGCGACAAAGACTCCGTTTCGGATCGGAAACTCTTCCGCCGACAACTCACGCTCGATCGATGCCGACACCATCATGCGACCCGCCGTCCCTGCCGCCAGACAGTGCGCACGACAGGAACATGGTCGTCGACGCGCACGCGCACCAGATCGGCGCGTCGGCCCTGTTCGATCATGCCGCGGTCGTTGAGGCCAACGGCTTCGGCCGGGTTCTTCGACACCATCGCGACCGCCTGCGGCAGCGAAATGCCTTCGACCACGTCGCCGAGGAAGAAAGCGGACTGGATAAGGCTGAAGGGAATGTAGTCGGATGACAATATGTCGAGCAGGCCATCGCTGGCCAGCGTGCGGGCCGAGACATTGCCCGAATGTGAGGAACCGCGCATGACATTCGGCGCGCCCATCAGAACGCCGAGCCCGGCCTCTTTCGAGGCCCGAGCAGCCTCTTGCGTGGTCGGGAATTCGGCAACGCGCACGCCCTGTTCGATCGCCTCGCCGACATGGCCAATAGTTGCGTCGTCATGGCTGGCCAGTACGATGCCGCGCTCATGGCAGGCGGCGGCGATCACCGCCCGGTTCGGTGCCGAATTGCGCGCCGATTCGCTCATCCGCTTCTCGCAGAACAGCTTGAAGTCACGGTCGGTCAGCTTCAGCTTGCGCTGGTAATAATAGGCATAGGTTTCGAGATTGACGAACTGGCGCTGGCCGGGTGCGTGGTCCATCAGCGATGCCAGCTTGACCCGTTCGTCCTCGTCGAAATTGGCGAAGGCCTGCAGGCAGTCCGGCGCCGAGACCTCACAGCGCAGATGCAGGAAGTGGTCGGCACGCAGGCGATCCTGCTGCACACTGTCCTCGATCGCGTCGGCCAATTTGCGGATGTCGTCCGATGTCAGGTCGGCGTCCTCATCCATGCCGACGCGCAAGGCGTCGAGCACAGTGGTGATGCCCGCGGTCGCCACTTGCGCGTCATGGGCAAGCACGGCGGCGATCGGGTTCCAGCGCACCTTCGGCCGTGGCGCATAATGGCCCTCCAGGTGGTCGGTGTGCAGCTCGACCAGCCCGGGAATGATATAGTCGCCGCCCATGTCCTCGCCGGTCCGGCTGGTACCGGCATTGATGCCGGCTATAAAGCCGTCACGCAGCACCAGCGACCCCTCGACGATCTCGTCGGCAAGCACGATGCGGGCGTTGGAAAGAACGGTCTCGGCGGTCATTTCAGGCAGTCCTTGATCATTTGGCCTTGATACTTGGGGCAGGGCTTGTTCAGGCGATCTTTCTGGCGGGGCGGCGTCCCAGCGCATGCTGGGAAAGCACCATGAACGGCGCGCCCGGTTCAGGTTCGACAAACAGCGTCAGCGCGTCGACCAGAACCGGCTGCCGCAGTATATCCGCGAAAAGGCTGTCGATTGCTGCACGCAGACGAGGGCTTTCCTGTGGCCCGGCCCGGCCCGAGAGCGTCATGTGGAAGCGGAAGGTCTCAAAGACATAGGGGTAGCCCCACTGGCAGAGATTGCGAAACTCGGCCGGCTTCAGCGAGTCCGGGCTGCGCCGCTCGATCTCGGCATCGCTCAGCGGCGCACGAAAGCGGTCGAAATCGCGCACGACCTCGTCGGCGAAGCGGTTGAGCGGCGGCAGCGGGCCTTCCGGCACCAGCGCGAAGAAGCTGTCGATCTGGCTGACGACGAGACGCGGGATCGTCACCACCGGCGTCGCCTCGGCAAAATGGTCGAGTGCGGCGCGCAGCGAGCTTTCCGTCTCGTTGGCGGCCAGGCGGAATGGCGCTTTCAGCGTCGCATGGAAGCCGTAGCGACGGGCAGAAGCGGTGTGGAAGGCCACTTCCGCCGCCGCCAGATCGGCCACGGCCTCGACTGGCTTCGTCGCGGCGCCGAACGGGTCGCGGCCCAGCCAGTTGGCGGCGATCCGCGCCAGCGGTTCGTCCTGCCTTGGGGTGAAGTAGATGGCATAACGCATCGAAAATCCTCGTCAGTCTCGCTGCCATAGGTGATTTCCATGACGGATTGACGAAGCTTTGAAGGGTTTTCGAAGGCAAATCGCCCCAAGAAGTCTTTAGCCGACGATTTTTCCGAGCTGGACCAATAGCTTCTCCCGGAAAGGCTGGTTGGTCAGGCCTTCATCAACCATTCGTGCTCGGGCGCATTGTGGAATTTCCACGTCCGCTTCGGCCCGGCCATGACGTTCAAATAGTAGAGATCATAGCCATGGCAGGCGGCACAGGGATGATAACCCCTGGGCACCAGCACCACATCGCCGTCCTCAATGGCCATCGCTTCGTCGAGCGCGCGATGGCCGCTCCCGTCGGCGTCGGTATAGACGCGCTGGAAGGCAAAGCCCTGCGGCGGGTTGAGGCGGTGATAATAGGTTTCCTCGAGATAGGACTCGGCTGGCAGATTGTCCTGGTCATGCTTGTGCGGCGGATAGCTCGACGTGTGGCCGCCAGGCGTGATGACCTCGACCACCAGCAAGGAATCGGCTGGCTTGCCTTCGGGCAGGATGTTGGTGACGTAGCGCGTGTTGGTGCCCTTGCCGCGCACCTCCTGGCCGAGATCGTCGGGTGCTATCACCCGAACCGGCAGGCCGCCACCGAGACCAGGCGCGGAGCACACAGCGAGTTCGAGGCCCGTATCCGCCGTCACCGACCAGTCCGATCCCTCGGGCACATAGACCGACCACGGCTTGCCCTCGAAGGGCGACATGCGCTCTCCGAGCAGGCCGAGATCCTGGCCGCCCGCTTTTGCCGTGCCCTTGCCGGTGACGAACACCAGGCAAACCTCGCGGTCGCCCGTTTTGCCCGAGGCGCTTTCGCCGGGTTGAAGCCGGTGCAGGTCGAAACCGACATAGGTCCAGCCGGCGTTCTTCGGCGTCACATGGGCAACGCGGCCATGGCCCTTGTCGGCCTTCACCAGCAGCTTCGACATTCGTTACTCCTTCGGTTCGGCCTCGACGGGAGGCTTCACCTCGTCGACCGGCTTGTAGAGATAAAAAAACTGCCAGACGCCGTAGCCGGCAAAGCCGAGCGCGATGACGCCCCAGAACGGTGTGCCGGTGGCGAACTCGATGATCGACCAGATGACGCAGACCGCGACGACGGCGACACGACGCCACAACGGGCGGAAGAACGGGTGCTCGGAATCTTTCATCGGGCCAATCTACAGCAACCTGGCTCGCCGGGAACCCTCGCATCAAGCATTCGGGAACCCCTGTGTCTCCACTGTGTAGCCGGCTGATGTCATCACCCGCATCAATTCCTTGTGGCCAACCTGCGCCATCTTGAGAGGCGGGTTCTTCTTTGGGTCCTGCTCGGCCTCGACCACGAACCAGCCTTCATAGCCATGGTCGGCGAAGCGTTGCACGATGGCCCCGAAATCCAGCGAGCCGTCGCCCGGCACGGTGAAGGCGCCGAGCGCCACGGCGTCGAGGAAGGATTGCTTGGTGCGGTCGAGCCCATCGATCACACCCATGCGCACATCCTTCACATGCACATGGCTGATGCGCTTGTGGTGGTTGTCGATGGCGCGCAGCACGTCGCCGCCGGCAAAGGCCAGGTGGCCGGCGTCGAGCAGCAGCGGAATGCCGGCCCCGGAATGGCGCATGAAGGCATCGAGTTCCGGCTCCGTCTCGACCACCGCCGCCATATGATGGTGATAGGAGAGCGGCATGCCTTGCTCGGCGCACCATTCGCCGAATTCGGTCAGGCGCTTCGCATAGGCTTTCATCTCGTCGTCCGAGAGTTTCGGCTTGGTAGCGAGCGGCTTCGAGCGGTCACCCTGGATCGAGCGGCCGACCTCGCCATAGACAATGCAAGGCGCGTTGACCGCCTTGAACAGGTCGATCATCGGCTGGATGCGATCCTTGTTCTTGCTCATCTCCTCATCGACCAGCGTGCCCGAAAACCAGCCGCCGCACAGCGTCACATCGGCTGCTTTCAGGATCGGCAGCATGACGGCGGGGTCGTTGGGAAAGCGCCGGCCCATTTCCATGCCGGTGAAGCCGGCCGAGCGCGATTGGCGCAGGCACTCTTCCAGCGACACGTCATCGCTCAATTCCGCAAGATCGTCGTTCCACCACGCGATGGGGGACATGCCCAGTTTGGCTTTCAAGTCGTCACTCCAGATCAAAACAGTTCATTTTTTGGCCGCTGGCGCCGCCCCTCATCCGCCTGGCATCAATCGCCAACGCTCTGCATCTGCCGCTTCTCGTCATAGGCCTTGCGTGCCGCATTGACTTGCGGGCGCGCCGAGACTTCCGGCACCGCCACATCCCACCAATGGCCACCAGCGTCGGTGGAGACCAGCGGATCGGTGTCGATGACCAAAACGGTGGTGCGGTCATTTGTCTTCGCCTTTTGCAGCGCGTTCTCAAGGCCGGCGATCGATGGCACTTTCTCTGATATCGCACCCAGGCTCGCCGCATGCGCGGCGAAATCGATGTCGGGCAGGATCTCGTGGCGCGAGTCCCTCAGGAGATTGTTGAAGTTGGCGCCGCCGGTGGCCATCTGCAGCCGGTTGATGCAGCCATAGCCACGGTTGTCGAGCAGCACGATGGTCAGCTTCAGGCCAAGCATCACCGAGGTGGCGATCTCGGAATTCAGCATCAGGTAGGAGCCGTCGCCGATCATGACGACGACCTCTTCGTCGGGCTTGGCCATCTTGGTGCCGAGTCCGCCGGCAATCTCGTAGCCCATGGTCGAGAAGCCGTATTCGGCGTGGTAGGAGCCAGGCGCGCCGGCCTGCCAAAGCTTGTGCAATTCGCCCGGCAGCCCGCCGGCGGCATGCAACAGTGTCACGCCGGATCCCATCGCGCGCTGCACCGCGCCGATCACCTGCGCATCCGATGGGAAAGCTGTATTGGTCGAAGCCGTCACCTTGGCCGCATCGACCTGCCATTCCTTTTTGCCCTCGGCCGAATTGTCGGTCCATGCGGCAGGCGCCTTCCAACCTTTAAGCGCCGCACCGAGTTCAGCGAGCCCCTCGGCCGCATCGGCGACCAGCGGCAAAGCTCGGTGCTTGCCGGCATCGAAAGGTTGCACGTTCAAGCCGATGATGGTCTTGCCGGAATTCTTGAACAGCGCCCATGAGCCGGTGGTGAAATCCTGCAAACGCGTGCCTATGGCCAGCACGACATCGGCCTCTTCCGCCAGCCGGTTGGCGGCCGAAGTGCCGGTGACGCCGACCGCCGCCATGTTGAGCGGATGTGTGTCCGGCAACGAGGATTTGCCGCCCTGCGTCTCGCAAACCGGAATGCCGGCGCCTTCGACGAACTTGGCCAGCTCATCGGAGGCCTGCGAATAGAGGACGCCACCGCCGGCGATCACCAGCGGCTTCTTCGCCCCCTTTAGCGCCGCCACCGCTGCCGCAAGCTCGTGGCGGTCCGGGCGTGGCCGGCGCTGGTGCCAGACGCGTTCGGCGAAAAAGCTCTCGGGATAGTCATAGGCCTCGGCTTGCACATCCTGGCAGAGCGACAGCGTCACCGGGCCGCACTCGGCCGGATCGGTCAGCACCTGCATGGTTCGCGCCAGCGCCGGAATGATCTGCTCGGGCCGGGTGATGCGGTCGAAATAGCGCGACACGGGACGGAAGCAGTCGTTGACCGTTGCCGTGCCGTCGGAAAAGTCCTCGGCCTGCTGCAGCACCGGATCGGGGATGCGGTTGGCGAAGACATCGCCGGGCAAAAACAGGACAGGCAGCCGATTGACATGCGCGAGTGCGGCCGCCGTCACCATGTTGAGCGCGCCGGGGCCGATCGAAGAGGTCGCCGCCATGAAGCGGCGGCGGAAATTGGCCTTGCCATAGGCGATCGCCGCATGCGCCATCGCTTGTTCGTTATGGGCGCGGAAGGTCGGCAGCTCGTCGCGCACCTGGTAGAGCGCTTCGCCGATGCCGGCGACATTGCCATGGCCGAAAATCGCCCAGACACCGCCGAATATCGGTACAGTCTTGCCGTCGATCTCGGTCATCTGCCGGCTGAGGAAGCGGGTCAGCGCCTGCGCCATCGTCAGGCGGATTGTCTTGCTCATGGTGGTTTCCTCCGCAGTCCTTATGCAGCTTTGCGGCCGCGCGCGGCAAGCCACGCCTCGGTCAACTGTTCGAAGCGCGACGCCATGTCGGCGACAGCCTCGTCATCCGACATCTTGCCCGCCAGCCACTGTTCGGCCGCGTGCACGAAGATGGTGCGGCCGACGGCAAACCCTTTGACGATCGGCGCTTTGGCGGTGGCGGCGAAAGCCGCCTCCAGCTCGTCCTGCGGCGCTTCCAGGCCAAGCAGCACGATGCCACGGCACCACGGATCATGCTTCAGGATGACCGCTTCGATCTTGGCCCATGCGGCGCTCGACGCCTGCGGCTCGAGCTTCCACCAGTCGGGCTTGATGCCGAGCGCATAGAGTTCCTCCAGCGCGCGCGGAATGGTCGTGTCATCGAGCTTGCCGTGCTTGCCGGCGATGATTTCGATAAGCAGTTCCCGGCCGACTTTCCGCGCTGCCTCGAACAGCGCGCGCAGCTTCTGCTGCTGTTCTTCCTTGAGCGCTTGGGGATCGTCGGGATGGTAGAAGCACAGGCATTTGATGCAGTGATCGACAGGCCATTCGGTAAGCTGCGAGCCGATGTCCTGCGAGAATTCGAAACGCAGTGGCCGCGAGCCCGGCAGTTCCACCGGGCGCCCGAGCCAGGCAAAGGGATGCCTGGCGAATTCGAACATCGCTTCGCGGCCATGTTTCTCGTCGATCAGCATGCCGTAACCGTCGCGGCCGGCGGCGACCTTCGCCGCGGCCTTGACCGCCAGCACCTTGAAATCGTGGATGCGCACCGGATCGGCGCCGGTCTTGGCCGCCACGTCCTCGAGCTGCACCCGGTGGTCGCAGGCGAGCGCCATCAGCGAGGGGATGTCGCGCCGGCGCGTCGTTGCCCAATGGATGTGGTTGATCGCCTCGTCCTTGCGCAGGGCGAGATGCTTGCTGCCGTTCTTGAGGAAGAATTGCAGCTCCTCGAAGGTCGGATATTCCGGTGCGCAGAGCAGCCGCGACACGGCGAAGGCACCGCAGGCATTGGCCCAGGTCGCTGCCGTCGCATGATCTTCGCCACCCAGCCATCCGCGCAGGAAGCCGGACATGAAGGCGTCACCGGCGCCCAGCACATTGTAGATCTCGATCGGGAAACCCTTGCCGACGACACCGTCTTCCAGATCGTCGCTGATCGGTCCGTCATAGACAATGCAGCCCATGGCGCCACGCTTCAAGACGATGGTGGCCGACGACAGCGAGCGGATCGTCTTCAGCGCGCTCAGGCAGTCGTCGGCGCCCGACGCAATCATGATCTCTTCCTCTGTGCCGACGATGAGATCGCAATCGGGCAGCACCGTCTTCAATTGGGCCGAGACCCGGTCCGATTTGACATAGCGCTCGAAGCCTTCGGCATGGCCGGCAAGGCCCCAAAGGTTGGGGCGATAGTCGATGTCGAAGACAACCTTGCCGCCCTTGGCCTTCATGATGCGGATCGCCTTGCGCTGGGCGGCGTCGCTGTTGGGGCGGGAAAAATGCGTGCCGGTGACGACGATCGAGCGGGCCGAGGTGATGAAGGCCTCGTCGATATCCTCTTCCGAAAGCGCCATGTCGGCGCAGTCGGTGCGGTAAAAGATCATCGGCGAGACGCCTTCGCTCTCGACCGACAGCAACACCAGCGCCGTCAGCCGCTCCCTGTCGGTCTTCAACCCGTCGGTGTTGACGCCTTCGCGTTTCAGCTGTTCGCGGATGAAGCGGCCCATCTGCTCGTCGCCAACGCGCGTCAGCAGCGCCGAACGCAGGCCAAGCCTGGCCGTGCCGACCGAAATATTGGCCGGGCAGCCGCCGACCGACTTGGCGAAGGAGGAGATGTCTTCCAGCCGCGAGCCGATCTGCTGGCCATAGAGGTCGACGGAAGCGCGGCCGATGGTGATGACGTCGAGCGGCGCCTGTTTGGCGTCCACGGCTTCGCTCATTGGAACCTCCCGTCAGTCTTGTTGTCATGGACAACATTGTTTGGGTAACACGCGCGAGCGGCAGCGTGGTGCCGGCAATATGAAATAATAATTCCAATCCATAGTCAATATGGAATGAGCATTCCCCGGTCTAAAATTGCCCGATCATGATCCCGAAAAGTGGTTGCCGGTTTTCGGAGAAGGTCATGGTCAAAGAAGAAAGGAGCGTAAGCTCAGGCTTTGCGCTTTCGGCCTGCGTCGCGCCGCTTCTCGCCGACACCGACCGTCAGCGCCATGGCCAGAGCCATCGTTGCCGACAGCGAACGGAAGCCTGCGAAATCCGCCTCGGCAACCTCGAACCAGACCCTGGCGAACTGCGCCAGCGGCGAAAACGCGCTGTCGGTGATGGCGACGATCGGCACGCCCTGTTCCGAAATGGTGCGCGCCTCCTCGATCGTGGCCGGCGCATAGGGCGAGAAGGAGATGGCAATGACGGCGTCCGCCGGCGTGGCGAAACTGATCATCTCGGCGTTCAGTCCGGCCGCCGATTCGATCAGCTGGTTGCGGATCTTCAATTTGCCCAAGGCATAGGCGATGTAGGTCGCCACCGGATAGGAGCGCCGCTTGGCCAAGACATAGATGGTCTGCGCCTTTGCCAGCAGCGCAATCGCATCTTCCAGATGCGCGTCATCCAGGGTGCGGGAAATGTCGTTGAGCGAGGTGCTGGCGGCGGCGACGAAGCCGTCGAAGATCGCGCGGTGACCCGCGCCGCCTTCGGCCTTGGCGCGCAGCGCCTGCAAGCGCTCGTCATAGGAAGAGTTGCGCTCGCGCAGCCGCTCGCGGAACACCTGCTGCAGGCTGGTGAAACCGTCGAAGCCGAGCTGCTGGGCAAAACGGATCAGGGTCGAAGGCTGCACGCCGGCCGAGGCGGCGATGCTGGCGGCGGTGCCGAAGGCGATGTCATCGGGATTGTCGAGCGCGTAGGCGGCGATCTGGGCGATGCGCTTGGGCAGGCTTTCGCGCCGATCAAGGATTGTGGCGCGCAGCGTCTCGAAGTCGCGAGGTACCCGTTCATCCATCGTCGGCCCGTCCAAGCTCATCGGTGAAAGCGTCCTCTGTGCCCCATCATAGCGAGCCTGCGCAAGAACACCAATAAAAATGAGGCAGACATTCCATTCCGAAATGAAATGGACTAATTCATCCACCAGCGCTTCAGGCAGTGGAGAAATGGAAAATGGTCGGCGTCGGTCTTATCGGCACGGGTTTCATGGGCAAATGCCACGCCATCGCATGGAGCGCTGTCGGCGCCGTCTTTCCCGATGTGGCCAAGCCCAGGCTGGTCCATCTCGGCGAGGTCAATGAAGAGCTTGCCAAACGCAAGGCAAGCGAGTTCGGCTTCGCCAAGGCCTCAGGCGACTGGCGCGCCGTCGTCAACGACCCCGAGGTCGACATCGTCTCGCTGACCACGCCCAACCAGTTCCATCCGGAAATGGCCATCGCCATTCTGGAAGCCGGCAAGCATCTGTGGTGCGAAAAGCCGATGGCACCGAGCTTTGCCGAGGCCGAGGCGATGGCGGAAGCGGCAAAGAAGTCCGGCAAGATCGCCGCCCTTGGCTATAACTATATCCAGAGCCCGGCCATCCGCCATATCGGCGCGCTGCTCGACGAGAAGATCATCGGCGAGGTCAACCATCTGCGCATCGAGATGGACGAGGATTTCATGGCCGATCCCGAGGCGCTGTTTTTCTGGAAGCACGAGGCGTCTTCCGGCTACGGCGCGCTCGACGATTTCGCCGTGCACCCGCTGTCACTGGTCTCGGCGCTGTTCGGCCGCGTCGCCAGCGTCATCTGCGACATGGCCAAGCCCTATGCCGACCGCAAGCTGGCGGCGGGCGGGCGCCGAGCGGTCGAGACCTATGATATCGCCAGCGTCTTGATGCATCTGGAAAACGGCATTGCCGGCACGCTGCAGGTCAACCGCTCGGCCTGGGGCCGCAAGGGCCGCATCGCCATCCAGATTTTCGGCTCCAAGGGGTCGATCCTGTTCGACCAGGAGCGGATGAACGAAATCCAGCTCTATGTCACCGCAGATCGCCCGACCGAGCAGGGCTATCGCACCATCCTGATGGCGCCGCATCACAGGCCCTACGACGCTTTCCTGCCGGCGCCCGGCCACAATCTTGGCTTCAACGACCTAAAGATCATCGAGTGCCACGAATTGCTGACGCGGCTCGCCGCCAGACCGGCGCGGCTCATCGAGTTCGCGCAGGGGCTGGAGATCGAGCGCACCGTGCACGCAATGGCAAGGTCGTTTGATGAAAAGCGCTGGGTGGACGTGCGGTAGGCCCTTCGCGAGGCCATCTCAACCGCCGGCAGCGGCGGTTGTCTCCCAGCCATTGACCCAGACCTGCCGCAGGCGATCGCCTTCGCCCTTGAAGCGCAGGCCTGTCGGCTGGCAATCCTCGATGCGGTCGCTGCGGAAATTGCGGATCGCCTGGCGCAGTTCGCACCAGGCGACGATGTTGGCGGTTTCGGCATAGTAGATCAGCGCGATTGGGCGGATCAGGCGTTCGGAGGCGCGGCCCATTTCGTCGCGATAGGAGAGGTCGAGCTTCTCCTCGTCACGGATGGCGCGGCGCACCAGCGCCAGGTCGATCGAGCCGGCCGACGGCGCGGCGAAACCCCAGGCATGCAGCGCGTTGGCTTCGAATGTCTGGCGCAAAGGCGGCGGCACCGCGCCGGCGATCTTGGCGCTGACCCGCTTGGCCGCCTGCTTGAGCTCATCATCCCCCGTGCGCTCCAGCAGCGCCAGCGACAGGACGATCGCCTCCATCTCCTCGATCGAAAACATCAGCGGCGGCAGGTCGAAGCCGGGGCGCAGTATGTAGCCGATGCCGCGCCCGCCCTCGATCGGCACGCGCATTGCCTGCAGGGCCGCGATGTCGCGATAGATCGAGCGCACTGTCACTTCCAGCCGCTCGGCAATCATCGCCGCCGTCACTGGTTGCCGCGCCAGTCGCAGGACCTGGATGATCTCGAACAGGCGTGACGCCTTGCGCATTTTTCTCACCCGGTGCCGATCACAACTGACACACCATCGTCAGTTGGGTCTGGATATAGGATCGCCTATCAAATTGAAAATCAACAGGTTCCGCTGCGGCTTGGCGGAGCGAGGCGGCAGGCAACTGACATGGGTTATGCGGAAAATCTCTGGCTTTTCTTTATCCTTCTGTTCGGCATCATCGTCGTCCCGGGCATGGACATGCTGTTCGTGCTGGCCAATGCACTGACCGGCGGGCGCGACAGGGGTCTGGCCGCAACGGGTGGCATCATGGTCGGAGGCATGGTGCACACGCTGAACGGTGCCATCGGCGTCGGCCTGCTGATGCATTTCGTGCCGATCTTGTTCACGCCGCTGCTGCTTGCCGGCGCCGCTTACATGGCCTTCATCGGCATCACGCTGATGCGCAGCTCCATCACCGTCGGCCAGGACGGGCCTGCCGGCAGCCGCACCGCATGGAAGGCGTTTCGCCAGGGCTTTGTCACCTGCCTGATCAATCCGAAGGCGTACTTGTTCGTGCTTGCTGTCTATCCGCAGTTCCTCAAGCCGGACTACGGCCCGATCTGGATTCAGGCGACGGTCATGGGCCTGATGACGGTCCTGACCCAGGCCGCGATCTATGGGGGGCTCGCGATCACGGCCGGACGCAGCCGCAAGCTTCTGATCGCCAATCCACAGGCAACCATTCTTGCGGGCCGGGCGGCCGGGCTGCTGCTGTTTGCGGTGTCGGTGTTCACCGCTTGGGAGGGACTGAGGGCGGCGTAATTTCCGTCAACGCCGCCCTTTCACATTGTCATCCTATCAGGCGGCGCCCTGCCGGCTTTCCAGCATGGCGCGGCGGGCCGAACGGCGCCATTCGACGGCACCGGCAAGGCCGTGCAGCACGGTCTCGGTGGTCGCCCAGTCGATGCAGCCATCGGTGATGCTCTGGCCGTAGACGAGCGGCTTGCCTGGCACGACGTCCTGGCGGCCGGCGACGAGATTGCTCTCGATCATAAGGCCGATGATGCGCTCGTCGCCGGCAGCGACCTGGCCCGCCACGTCGGCGGCGACCTTCGGCTGGTTCTCCGGCTTCTTGGCCGAGTTGGCATGGCTGACATCGATCATCAGCCGGGGCGCGATACCGATGCGGGCGAGTTCGGCGCTCGCGGCCTCGACACTTGTCGCGTCATAGTTCGGCTGAACGCCGCCGCGCAGGATGACGTGGCAGTCTTCATTGCCGGTGGTGGTCGCGATGGCGCTGCGTCCGCCCTTGGTCACCGCCATGAAATGGTGCGGCTGGGCGGCGGATTTCACCGCCTCGGCGGCGATCCGCAAATTGCCGTCGGTGCCGTTCTTGAAGCCGACCGGGCAGGACAGGCCCGAGGCCAGCTCGCGATGGATCTGGCTCTCGGTGGTGCGCGCGCCGATGGCGCCCCAGGCGACGAGGTCGGCGATGTATTGCGGAATGGTCATGTCGAGGAATTCGGTCGCTGCCGGCAGGCCGAGATTGTTGACGGCCGACAAGACGTTGCGCGCCATGCGCAACCCTTTCTCGATGTTGAAGCTGCCGTCGAGGTCCGGATCGTTGATCAGGCCTTTCCAGCCGACCGTGGTCCGTGGCTTCTCGAAATAGACGCGCATGACGATCTCGAGCCGGTCGGACAGGGTCTCGCGCAGCGCCGCCAGACGGCTGGCATAGTCAACGGCCGCGACCGGATCGTGGATGGAACAAGGGCCAACGATGACAAGCAGTCGATCGTCGGCCCCCGTAAGGATGGAATGGATCGCGTTGCGCGCGGTGGCGACGGTGCGCGTCGCCGTCAGCGTGCGCGGTATCTCGCGCATCACCTCTTCCGGCGCGCTCAATGCTCTGATTTCGGTGACCCGAAGGTCGTCTGTGGTGGTCAACACGGCTTTCTGCTCCTGGTTTAGGAGACCTGCCGGCTGAAACAAAAAAGCCGCCAGGTCTGGCGGCTGTTCGGATGTTGTTGCTGCAATCTTCAGATCGAGCGCAATCCTCCCGCCGCCAGCGAGCTCCTAAAGTACCAATATGTGGCGGACAGGTTGATCATGCGGCTCATATAGTCGATGCGGAGACGTTTGTCACGGGGGTGTTGGCATCCATTCGGATGGGCCAAACCCACGCGATTTCGTCATCCCAGGGCGAAGCAGGAGCGAAGCTCCGTCGCGAAGACCCTGGGATCCATTCCGTGACATTAGCCAAAGGATGCGGCGGTGCAGAAATCTGCACCGTGGCGGCGCTCCGGAGTCCCGGCATGGATCCTCGGGTCTGCGCCGCGTCGCTTCGCTCCTTGCTTCGCCCGTGGATGACGAAGTGAGGGGCGTTTCTGCTGGGTTCACCTGCTGCTACTCGCCAACCACTCCCGCGATGTTCTGGTCGTAATCGACCAGCGATCCGGTCATCACGCCGGCCTGCGGGCTGACCATGTAGCTGATCAGCCGGGCGAGCTGTGCAGGTTTCACCAGTTGGCCCATCGGTTGTGCCGCTTCGGCCTTTTCCAGCCAGTCATCCGGCGCATCGTGCCACTTCTTCTGCACGATCGCCTCGCCCTCTGTGTCCATCCAGCCGGGCAGCACGGCGTTGCAGCGGATGCGGTTCCGCCGGTAGGAGCTGGCGACGTTCTTGGTCAGCGTCATCAGCGCGCCCTTGCTGGTCGAGTAGGGTGTCAGGAAGGACTGGCCGGCATGCGCCGACATCGACAGCACGTTGACGATCGAGCCCGGCGCCTTGCGCTCCAGGAGATGGGCGACCAGGCCCTGCATCAGGAAGAATGGCCCGCGCACATTGGTGTCGAAGATCTGGTCGAAAAGCTCTTCCGACGTTTCGACCAGCGAGCCGCGCGCCGAGGTCGCGGCGGCGTTGACCAGCGCGTTCAGCGTGCCGAAATGCGAGAGCGCGGTCGCCACCGCGCGTTTGCAGTCAGCCACTTTTGAGACGTCCGCGCTGACGAAGATCGCGTCGACGCCCAGCGTCTTGAAGCGGGCGACCGCCTTGTCGCCCTTCTCCTGCGAGCGGCCGATAAGCGCCAGAGCACGGCAGCCCTCGTCGGCCAGCGCCTCGGCAACGGCGAAGCCGATGCCTTGCGCGCCGCCGGTGACGATGGCGCGTGTCTCATGATTGCGATCGGCGGATGCGCTCATCGCTCTGCTCCTGTGGTTTCTAAGTGACCTTACTTGTCGAGACGGACGGTCTTGCCTGTTGTCGCCGACTTCAGCGCCGCATCGGCCAGCTTCAGCGCCACAAGGCCGTCGGCGCCGCTCGGTGCCGCCTTCTTGCCCGACGTTGCCGCCGTGATGAAGGCAGCGATCTCAAGGGCATAGGCATCGAGATAGCGCGTCATGAAGAAGTCGTGCAGCGGCGGGCGTGTATAGCCCTTCTCGTTCGCCACTTCGATCGACACAGGCCGCTGGTTCTCGGCCGCGACCATGCCTTTGGAACCATGAACCTCGATGCGCTGGTCATAGCCATAGGTGGCGCGGCGCGAGTTGGAGATGATGGCCTGCTTGCCGGAAGCGGTTTCCAGGATGACGCTGACCGAGTCGAAATCGCCAGCCGCGCCAATCTTCTTGTCGACCAGCACCGAGGCATGCGCGCTGACCGCAACCACCTCCTCGCCGAGCAGGAAGCGCGCCATGTCGAAATCATGGATGGTCATGTCGCGGAAAATGCCGCCCGAGCGCTTGATGTAATCGATCGGCGGCGCGCCGGGATCGCGCGACGTGATGGTGACCATCTCGACAGTGCCGATGGCGCCGTCGTCGATCGCTTTGCGCACGGCGGCGAAATGCGGGTCGAAGCGCCTGTTGAAGCCGACCATCAGCGTCGCCTTGGTCTTCTCGACCACGGCCAGGCATTTTTCCACACGCTTGACGTTGAGGTCGATCGGCTTCTCGCAGAAGATCGCCTTGCCGGCCTTGGCGAAACGCTCGATCAAATCGGCATGGGTGTCGGTCGGCGTGCAGATGACGACGGCGTCGATATCTTCGGATTTCTCGATCGCGTCGATCGTGCGCACTTCGGCGCCATAGGGTGATGCCAGCTCTTTTGCCGCCTTCTCGAAGGCGTCGGCGACGGCAACCAGTTTGGCCTGCGGGTTGGAGCCGACGGCGCGGGCGTGGACCTTGCCGATGCGGCCGGCACCGAGGAGGGCGAAGCGGAGAGTCATGGATATTTTCCTCTAAGGGGATGGTTCGAGAGCGTTGTGTCCGCACCTTCCTGTCAGGGAAAGGTGATTAGGGTATTTTCTTGGCGCGGCAGATGGTCCCGCAGCAGGGAGGCTACCCGCCCAGCTTCAGGCCGCGAGCTCCGCCTCTCCGGTCTTGGCGCCGGTGATGTAGGAGACGATGTCCTGCCCGTCGGTGTTTTCCTTGCGCAGATTGGCGACGATGCGGCCACGCCGAAAGACAACGATACGGTCGCAAAGGTCGAACACCTGGCGCATATTGTGGCTGACCAGGATCAACGATTCGCCATTGTCCTTCAGCGTGCGGATGATGTTTTCGACCTGCGCGGTTTCCTGCACGCCGAGCGCCGCCGTCGGTTCATCCATGATGACGAGCTTGGAAGCGAAGGTCGCGGTCCTGGCGATCGCCACGCACTGGCGCTGGCCGCCCGACATGTGGCGGATGGTGTTGGAGAGGTTGGGGATCTTCACCGCCGTGCGGATCAGCGCCGCTTCGGTCGCCTTGCGCATATATTTGCGGTCGAGGATCGAGAAGGGCCCGAGATTGAACAGCACCTTTTCGCGACCGAGGAACAGGTTCGACGGCACGTCGAGGTCGTCGGCCAGCGCCAGGTTCTGGAACACGGTCTCGATGCCTGCCGTGCGGGCCTCGATCGGCCCGGCAAAATTCACTTCCTTGCCGTCGAACCAGATCTGGCCGCTGGTGCGCTGCTCGACCGCGGTGATCTGGCGCACGAAGGTCGACTTGCCGGCGCCATTGTCACCCATGATGGCGACATGCTCGCCCTTGCGCAGCTCGAAATTCGCGCCTTCCAGCGCATGCACGCCGCCATAGCGCTTGGTCAGGTTTTCGGTCTTCAGGACGATGTCTGTCGTGGAGATATCTGGCATGGTCAAGCCCTCAATGCCCGCATGCGTTGACGCCACTGGTCGAGAACGACCGCGCCGACGATAATCACGCCTTTCACCATCTCCTGGTAGTAGGCGTCGAGGCGCAGGAAGGTGAAGCCGGAGATGATGACGCCGAAGATCAGCGAGCCGATGACCGTGCCGATGATCGAGCCGCGGCCGCCCGACAGCGAGACGCCGCCGATGACCGCCATGGCGATGGCGTCGAGTTCGTACATCACACCCATGCCGGACTGCGCGGTCAGGTTCTTGGAGCTCAGCACCACTGCGGCGAGCGAGGCGAGTATGCCGGCGATGACGTAGACGAGGATCTTGTGGTTGGCGATCTTGATGCCGGACATGCGCGCAGCGTCTTCGTTGGAGCCGATGGCGTAACTGTGCTTTCCGTATTTTGTGTAGGTCATGATCAACTGGAACAGAACCGCCAGCGACAGGAAGATGATGACCGGCATCAGGCCCTTGCCGATTGCCGCAAAACTGTCGGTGGGAAACGAGATCGGTTGGCCCTTGGACCACCATTTGGCAATGCCGCGCGCGGTGACCATCATGCCGAGCGTGGCGATGAACGGCGGAATGCGCGTGTAGGCGATCAACGAGCCATTGACGAGGCCGGCCAGAAGCCCACAGCCGATCGCCACCAGCACGGGCACGATGACAGGCAGGTCGGTCCAGCCTTGCGCCAGGAACATCGCCTTGGGATTGGGATTGCCGTTGACGGTTGCCACCTGGGCGAAACTCATGGCGATCATTGCCGTGGCGCCGACGATCGAACCCGAGGACAGGTCGATGCCGCCGCAAATGATCACTTGCGTCACGCCGATGGCGATGATGCCGACGATCGACACCTGCAGGATGATGATCTGCAGCCGCGCCTCGTTGAAGAGGCCGCCGACATCGCTGCGCGTGTTGAACAGGAAACTATCGCCGAGAAAGATGCGCCCAATCAGTTCGAAGATGACGACGAGAATGACGAGCGCCAGGAAGACGTTGAATTCGGCCGGCCATGTGCGCTTCTTCGCGTCATAGCTGACCCCGCCGACGCCATGCGATGTCTGTGACAATCTTCTATCCTCCGTCAGCCGCGGTCGTTCCTCAGCACCTGGCGGCGCTGAGGGAAGAGGAGCGGCACTGTCTTTGCGCGAGAGCGCCGCTCCGTATATCCGTGGCTCAGTTCTTCTTCAGGAACTTGTCGATGTTGGCAGGGGTGACGAGCTGGAAGGGGATGTAGACCTTGTGGTCGACCTTCTCGCCCTTGGCCAGCTTCAGCGCCGCATCCAGAGCGCCTGCGCCCTGGCCGGCCGCATCCTGGAACACGGTTGCGTCGAGGTCGCCTGCCTGCATTGCCACCAGTGCGTCCTGGGTGGCGTCGACACCGCCGACGACGACAGTCTTCATGTCGATGTTGGCGGCCTTCATCGCCTGGATGGCGCCGATGGCGCTCTCGTCGTTGTTGGCGATGACGCCATCGAACTTCTTGCCCGTCGACAGCCAGTTGGTCATCAGATTCTGCGCTTCGTCGCGGTTCCAGTTCGATGTCTGCTTGTCGATGATCTTGATGAAGCTGCAATCCGGCGTGGCGATCACGTCGTCGATGTCCTTGGTGCGCTGTACGGCGGCCTGGTTGGAAAGCTCGCCCATGATCACATAGACATTGGCTTCCTTCTTGCCGGCTTCCTTGAACAGGCGGCAGACTTCCTTGGTTTCGAGCGTGCCGGAATCGGCCTCGTTCGACGCGACGAACGCTTGGTTGTCGGGCAGTGTGTCGACATTGACCGGCTGACGATTGACGTAGACCAGCGGAATCTTGGCTGCTGCTGCGGCGTCCGACATCGCCTGCGTGGCCGAGGTGTCGACCGGGTTGACGATGATGGCGTCGACGCCCGAAGCCGCGAAGTTCTTGATCTGGTCGAGTTGCTTGGCAACATCGTTCTGGGCGTCTTCGACCTGCAGCTCGACGCCGCTTATGCCCTTGGCCTGCGCGATCATGCCGTTGCGCAGCACGGTGAGGAAGTTGTCGTCGAACTTGGCCATCGACACGCCGATCTTGGCGGCCATGGCGGATGAACTCATCAGCGCCGCGAAGGCGACGCCCAAAAGCAGTTTCTTCATTGTATCTCTCCTCCACTTTTGGTGTCCGGTTGCACCGATCTATCCGGAATCCCCGATCTCCCCGGGGAATCTCTCCCTGATGTCGTTTCTGCTCCGGATGGCGTTTTCCGCTGGATTGGAACGCCAGGTTCCCTGTTTGAAACAGATGTTCCGGAACGAAAGGACCAAAATACCTAGTTGGTGAAATATTTATTCCATTTTTCCGCGAGACGTCAAGGGCCATTCCAAAACCGGTTGGAGGATTTTCGGAGGAAGTCACGCTTGCTTCGTCATCCACGGACGGAGCTTCGCTCCTGTTTCGCCGCGATGACGAAGGCAGGGATGTCTCGACGTCGAGATCGCTAAATATTCTCGGGCAGATAAATCTCGAACGGCAGGAAGGTCTGCCCTGGGGCGTTCGCAGCGCCCGTCTCGATGGCGTGCGCCATCAGCTCGACCAGTTCGCGGCAAAGTGCGGCCAGCGGCGTCGAGATAACCATGGTCAGGATACCGTCGGCGAGAGCCGAACGGGAGACCGCCGTGATCTCGTTGCAGACCACCGCCGGCATCTCGGCCGGCCTGGCCTGCCTTAGCGCCGCGACCGCGCCTTCCATGCCGCCGCCGGCGACGTAACAGCCGACCAGGTCAGGGTGGCGGCCGAGAAGTTTGAGCAGCGTGTCCTGCGTGATCTGGTTGGCCTCGAGATTGACCAGCGTTTCCAACAAGGTGAAGTCCGGCGCCTGTTCGCGGAAGAAGGAGCGAAAGCCGATCTCGCGCAGTTCGTGGCCGTGAAAGCGGTGGCTGCCGACGAACAGCGCGACCTTGCCCGGCCGTTTCGCCGCTTTCGAGATCATCCAGGCCGCGCTGCGGCCGACCTTGCGGTTGTCGAGGCCGACATAGCCTTCGCGGATGCCGGCGGCGAAGTCGGACAGCAGAGAAAACACCGGCAATCCCCTGGCCTTCATCTCTTCGACAGCGACCGTCAGTGTCGGGTGATCCGGCCCAACCAGGGCGACGGCCCTGCATTTGGTGGCCAATTTGCGGGCGCGTTCGACGATTTCATCAGGCGCCAGCGAGTCGGCAAAGTCGATGATGGCGACCCCGCGAAAGCGTGGCGATCGCGATACAGCCAGTTCAAGCTCGCGGGCGAACTCGCTGTAGAAGACATAATTGCCCCTCAGCAACAGGAAGCCGAGCCGGTATTCCGGCAGTTCATGGCGCATCCGCTGCTTGATCAGGCCCGCAGCGTGGTAGCCGATCTCGGTCGCGGCTTCGTAGACGCGGCGCGCGGTGTCCTCGCGCACCGGCAGGCGGCTGTTGAGCACGCGGTCCACCGTGGCAACACTGACGCCGGAGGCGCGCGCCAGATCTGATATGGTCGGCCGTTTCGCCATACTCGCCTCGATGCAGTGTTCGAGCCTTTCTACATCATGCTGATAGGAAATGATAGAAACTATCTTTGTGATGTTGAGTCTATCATCGACTGTCGCTATTTTCAGCCTGGAAGCCAAGGGTATCGTGCATTCGCTATGGCGAGCGCCGTTTGCCGTGGGAGGCAATCATGACCGCAACGCCGTCCCGGCGTGACTACAGTCTGATCGGCCGCGACGCCAAGCTCGCCGTGGAAAACGGCCTGTCGGCGGCCGAGTGGTATCACACCGACGTGTCCCGCAAGCAGATGAAGGAGCTCATGCAGCGCTCCGACGGACCGGCGATCCGCGACACCGCGATCTGGTTCGCCGCCCTGATCGTCAGCGGCGGCGGCGGCGCCTGGTTCTGGGGCAGCTGGTGGTGCGTGCCGTTCTTCTTCGTCTATGGCGTTCTCTACGGCTCCTCCACCGATTCCCGCTGGCATGAATGCGGCCACGGCACGGCGTTCCGGACGCCGTGGATGAATGATGCGGTCTACCAGATCGCCTGCTTCATGATCATGCGCAATCCGGTGACCTGGCGCTGGAGCCACACGCGCCATCACACCGACACCATCATCGTCGGCCGCGACCCGGAAATATCCGTCATGCGGCCGCCGGACTTGGCTCGCGCCATGCTCGGCTTTGTCGGTGTGCTCGATGCCTGGCATGCGATGTCAGACATGTTGCGCAACGCCGCCGGCAACATCAGCGCCGCCGAAAAGACCTTCATTCCCGAGCAGGAACAGGACAAGGCGATCCGCATCGCCCGCATCTGGACCGCGATCTATGCCGCGACCATCGCGCTGGCACTGTATTCCAGATCGTTTCTGCCCTTGATGCTGGTTGGCCTGCCCAGGCTCTACGGCGCCTGGCATCACGTCATGGTCGGCCTGCTGCAGCATGGTGGCCTCGCCGACAATGTCATCGACCATCGGCTGAACAGCCGTACCGTCTACATGAACCCGATCAGCCGCTTCATCTACTGGAACATGAACTATCACGTCGAGCATCACATGTTCCCGATGGTGCCCTACCATGCGCTGCCGAGACTGCATGAGCTGATCAAGCACGATTTGCCGGCGCCGACACGATCGATCCTGGCCGGCTACCGCGAGATGATCCCGGCCTTCCTGCGCCAGCTGCGCAACGAGGATTACTTTCTCAAGCGCGAGCTGCCGCCGACCGCCAGACCGTACTGCGAGGATTTTCACAACGACGCCGAGATGGCGGCGGAATGACATCAGCCCAGGCCGGGCACAGGATTTACCGGGAGGATTTATGAGCGACTGGGTCGAAGCGTGCGACGCCACGGATATCGACGAAGAGGACGTGATGCGCTTCGATCATGGCGGGCGCACCTTCGCGATCTATCGTTCCCCGGACGACGAGTTTTTCGCCACCGATGGTCTATGCACGCATGAGAAGGTGCATCTCGCCGATGGCCTGGTGATGGACGACATCATCGAATGCCCCAAGCACAATGGCCGCTTCAACTACAAGACGGGTGCGGCCAGGGGCGCCCCGGTCTGCGTCAACCTGAAAACCTATCCGGTCAAGGTCGACGCCGGCAAAGTCCTCATCCAGATCGGATGACGGACGTGGCGCGTGGCATGGTCATCATCGGCGCCGGCGAATGCGGCGGGCGGGCAGCACTGGCGCTGCGCGATCTCGGCTATGACGGGCCGGTGACGCTGGTCGGCGACGAGCCGCATCTGCCTTACGAACGGCCGCCTCTGTCCAAGGAGGCGATGGCCAGCGATGCGCCGCAAATCAAGGCGATGGCCAGCGACGAGGTGCTGGCCGGGAAATCGATCCGGCATATCCATTCCGTTCAGGCCGTGGCGATCGATCGCGCGGCGCATACGGTGCGGCTGTCGGACGGTTCGGTCCTGCCTTACGACAAGCTTCTGCTGGCCACTGGCTCGACCCCGCGCAAGCTGCCATTGCCTGGCCTTGGCAAGCGCTGCGTCTATCTCCGCACTTTTGCCGATGCGCTGGCCATTCGCGCCCATCTCAGTGCCGGCAACCGCATTGCCGTCATCGGCGGCGGCTTCATCGGCCTCGAACTCGCCGCCGCGGCGCGCAAACTCAGCTCCTCGGTCACCGTTATCGAGGCACAGCCGCGCATCCTGATGCGCGGCGTCCCGGCCGAGATCGCCGAAATCATCCATGAGACGCATGTCGCCGAAGGCGTCGACATCGTGTGCGGTGAAGGCATTGCGTCCATCGCCGACGACGGCAACGAGGTGCTTGTGACGCTTGCCGGCGGAAGGGAAATCACAGCCGATCTCGCCATTATCGGCATCGGCGCCGTGCCGGTGACCGGACTGGCGGCCGAAGCCGGCCTGACCATCGACAACGGCATTGCCGTTGACGTGGAGCTCCGCACCAGCGATCCCGACATCTTCGCCGCCGGCGATTGCTGTTCGTTCCCGCTTGCCGTCTATGGCGGCCGCCGCGTGCGGCTGGAAGCCTGGCGCAACGCGCAGGAACAAGGTGCGCTGGCGGCGAAGAATATGCTAGGCGCCGGCGAAGCGCATACGGCGGTGCCGTGGTTCTGGTCGGATCAGTATGGCCTGTCCCTGCAGATCGCGGGGCTCTCGGACGAAGGCAAAAGCACGGTGCGCCGCGATCTGGGTGACGGCGCCTTCATCCTCTTCCATCTAGCCGGGGATGGCAGGCTGGTGGCCGCCAGCGGCATCGGTCCCGGCAATGCGGTCGCCCGGGATATCCGCCTGGCCGAAATGCTGATCGGCAAGCAGGCCAGGCCGGCGCCGGAAGCGCTGGGATCGCAGGCCGTCAAGCTGAAGTCGTTGCTGGCGGCCTAAGCCGTGCTAAATTTGAGCGCGGTTTCTCAAGGTTGCCGGCTCGTACCCTATTCGATCCTGGGACGATTTTGCCACTGCGAAGGAAGCAATTGGGCGCGTCGAGGCGCTGCGGCGCGGCAACGCCGTCGGTATCATCATTCTGGACGAGCACGGCACGGAGATCAGTGGAGTGCATCTGAATGCACTTGCCAAAATCGAAGACGGCGTCAGGCAGACGTAGACCGAGCGTTCCGTGAAAGGCCCTAAAACAGCGCCTTCAGCTCCGGCAGCTTGTCGTTGACCAGCCAGCCGTAATAATTCTCTTCCGGCAGCTTCACCTGCTCGCCGGCGGCGCGGCGCTTGTCGTTTTCCGCCTTCAGCGCATAGGCGCGCTGCTCCGGATTGCCGACATTGTAGAGCGTGGCGGTCAGCCCCGGATTGCCCGAGATGTCGAAGCCGGCAATGCTCTTGTAGGCATCGATCGATTTCCTGATCGTCGCGGCGACATAAGGCAGCGTCAAGTCGGGATCCATGATGGTCTTGTAGACAGAATTGGGGTCGCTGACATCGAGCTTCGGCAGGCCGGAGACCTTGTGCACGAGATCGCTCATCTGCAAGGCGGTCAACGGGTTCAACTGGCCGAGGCCAAAAGTCTGGCCGGCATAGTAGGGCTGGAAGAAGGTGGCGCCGAAACGGTCGTCGGGGAAGTCTTCGCCGCCAACGGTCTTGCCGCGAAACGCATGGTTCCATACCTGCTCGCGGCATTCCCACAGGTCGTAACTGTCGGACATTCCTGCACATTTCTTGAATTCGGGCCGCTGCACGAAATCCGTGATGTCCTCGCCGTCATAGGCGAAGGACAGCTTGCTGGAGAGGTAGGAGATTGCCTTGACGTAATAGGTCTGCAGCCGGTCATAGGCGTCGACATTGTAGGTATGCTCGCCGACGATGGCACCGACGATGTGCATGGGATCGATGCCGTAGGCGGCGGCGGCCTTCTTGATCTTGGCGCGCAGATCAGGGTCGTTCTGCAGCAAGGCATAAACCTTGCGGTACTTCGCCTGGAAGGTGGTGTTGGTCGCTTGCGTACGCCGGCTCGAAGCGCCGGGAATGTCAGGTTGCTCGGCATTGCGGTTTCCCGCCGGCACCAATGTCGCCGCCTCAGTGGCGAACACCGTCGCCGCCAGCATCAAGCCGAGAATGATCGAAATCAGTTTTTTCATGCGCCGCCGCCCACCGATATTGCCACGCAAACTAGGTAAAGCTCTGGGTTGAGTCGAGAGCGCCCCTTCACCTTGCAAGACGAAAGGTGGCCAGATGGTACCATCTGGCCACACATGATGCTGTTGCAGGAAGCTATTGCCTGAACCGGCGTCGGAACGATCCGACGTAAGCATTTAGAGGATGAATCGCGACAAATCCGTGTTTCGCGAGAGGTCGCCGACATGCTTTTCCACATAGGCGGCGTCGATGGTGACGCTCGTGCCGTTGCGGTCTGGCGCGTCATACGAAATCTCGTCCAGCACCCGCTCCATCACGGTCTGCAGACGCCTGGCGCCGATATTCTCGACGCTGGCGTTGAGGTCGACGGCGATACCGGCCAGCGAATCGATGGCATCGTCGGTGAAGGTGAGGTCGACGCCCTCGGTCTTCATCAGCGCGATATACTGCTTGATCAGGCTGGCTTCCGTCTCGGTGAGGATGCGGACGAAATCGTCCTTCTCCAGCGCGCGCAGTTCGACGCGGATCGGCAAGCGGCCCTGCAATTCCGGCAACAGGTCTGACGGCTTCGAGACATGGAACGCGCCCGAAGCAATGAACAGTATATGGTCCGTCTTCAACGGCCCGTATTTGGTCGCCACCGTGGTGCCTTCGACCAGCGGCAGCAGGTCACGCTGCACGCCTTCACGTGACGGGCCGCCTGAAATATCCGATCTGGCGGCGATCTTGTCGATCTCGTCGAGAAAGACGATGCCGTCATTTTCGGTGGCGTCCAGCGCCCGGCGCACCACCTCGTCCTGGTCGAGCAGCTTGTCAGACTCATCACTGACCAGCAGGTCGTAGGATTCCTTCACCGAGGTCTTGCGCGACTTGGTCTTCTTGCCGCCCATCGCCTTCGACAGCATGTCGTTGATGTTGAGCACGCCGATATTGGCGCCCGGCATGCCGGGAAGCTCGAAGCCTGGCATGCCGCCATTGCCGGTGTCGGCCACTTCGATCTCGATTTCCTTGTCGTCGAGTTCGCCATCGCGCAGCTTCTTGCGGAACGAGTCGCGTGTCGCCGGGCTCGCCGTCTTGCCGACCAGCGCCTCCAGCACGCGTTCCTCGGCGTTGATGTGGGCGCGTGCCTTGACGTCCTCGCGCATCTTCTCGCGCACCAGACCGATGGCGATCTCGACCAGATCACGAATGATCTGCTCGACGTCGCGGCCGACATAGCCGACTTCGGTGAACTTGGTCGCCTCGACCTTGATGAAGGGCGCGCCGGCCAGACGCGCCAGGCGGCGCGAGATCTCGGTCTTGCCGACACCGGTCGGCCCGATCATCAGGATGTTCTTCGGCATCACCTCTTCGCGCATCTGGCCTTCCAGCTGCTGGCGCCGCCAGCGGTTGCGCAAGGCAATGGCCACGGCGCGCTTGGCGTCCTTCTGGCCGATGATGAAGCGATCGAGTTCCGAAACGATTTCGCGGGGAAGAAATGTGCTCATATCACTGAATTCCACTTTGCCACTGCTTGATGGCCTCGAACGGATGCAGCAGCATGATCACGTTGAGTGTCAGATTGTCCCGGATCAGATAGCCGGTACCGAGTTCAAAGAGGATGGCGAGGCTGACGATCACCCATATAGGTAGCCTTCGCGCCATCACAAATCCCAGCACCATGGCCAGTGTGTCGGACACCGAATTGATGATGCTGTCGCCGTAATAGTCGAGCGAGATGGTGCCGGCCCGGTAGCGTTCGATGATGAACGGGCTGTTTTCCAGGATTTCCCAGCCGCCCTCGATGAGCACGGCGAATGCCAGCCTCAAGCCGATCGGCGAACGCGGAAACAGGAACCTCGCCAGCGCGTAGAACAGGAAGCCGTGGATGATGTGCGAGAAGGTGTACCAGTCGGAAATGTGCTGGGAATTCTCCGAACTGTTCACCACGCCATGCCAGAGCTTGACGTAGCCGCAGGTGCAGATCGGTGGGTGGCCCATCAGATAGAGCGTCACCGCCTGGACTGTGATCAGGCCAAGCACGATCAGCAGCCCCATCCGCCAGCTGTTTTCGTAGGCCGAGAGGTCCTTGTCCTCGCCGGATGCGTTCATGCCTGTTGCCCCTCTTCCCCGCCGTCCTCGGCATCAATAGCCATCAGCACGACGTCGCCATATCTGGATTGCCGGCGATCAACGGCCCGGAATCCGGCTTTTTCATAGGCGCGGATGGCCCTGATGTTGGCGGGGTCGGGGTCGATGATGACACGCGGCACGCCTTCTTCGAACAGATCTTCGACGAACTGTCTGGCGATGGCCGAGCCGTGGCCCATGCCGATCAGCTCCGGCCGGCCGATCGTGAGATCGATGCCGAGCGTGCCGAATGGCTGATCGGCATAGGGATGGTCGTCTTCCAGATGCGGATCGTAGCTCTGCAGATAGGCGATCGGCTTGCCGTCGAGTTCCACGATCAGCGGCTCGACGGAAATAGAGTCGATATGATCGCGAATCCCGGCGATTTCCGTCGCCGGATCGTCCCACCACTGAGCGACTTCAGGCTCGGCAAGCCAGCCGGCGATCATCGGCAGGTCTTTTTCCGTCACCGGTCGAAAATCGTAGAGCACCGCCTCTTCAAGCGGCATCGAGCGTTTCGACGACGAAATTGTTGTTGGTGTAGACGCAGATATCGGATGCGATCTGCATCGCCTTGCGGGCGATTTCCTCGGCATCCTTGTCGGTGTCCATCAGCGCGCGCGCGGCGGCCAGTGCATAATTGCCGCCCGAACCGATGGCCATGACGCCGAATTCGGGTTCGAGCACGTCGCCGGTGCCGGTCAGCGCCAGCGAGATCGACTTGTCGGCGACCAGCATCATTGCTTCAAGCCGGCGCAGATAGCGGTCGGTGCGCCAGTCCTTGGCAAGCTCGACGCAGGCGCGCGTCAGCTGGTCGGGATATTGTTCGAGCTTGGCTTCGAGCCGTTCCAGCAGCGTGAAGGCGTCCGCGGTGGCACCGGCGAAACCGGCAATCACATTGCCCCCCTTGCCGATGCGACGCACCTTGCGGGCATTGCCCTTCATGATGGTCTGGCCAAGGCTAACCTGGCCGTCGCCGGCGATCACCACCTTGTTGCCCTTGCGCACCGTCACGATGGTCGTGGCGTGCATGGTCAGATTATCAGACATTCCTTGGCTCCGAGCAGCGCCATCCCAAAAGGCGATTGGCGCGGTACGAGTAACTTTGATCGGCCATATGTATGCACGGGACCGATGATTGCCAATCGCCTCTCCGGCAAGGCCGATACCGCTGTGAGAGGCAACTGGCAATCACCGGACCATGCTGGTAGAAGGCTTTCGTTTTCAAGCCCGCAAGCGCTTGAAGCCTGTGAACCGGTCACCATGTGAACGCTGGGACAAGGATAGAGTGATGGCGCCCCGTTCCGCCGAAGCCAGCCGCAAGACCAGGGAAACCGACATCTCGGTGTCGGTCCATGTCGATGGCACGGGCAAATCCGATATCGCCACGGGTGTCGGCTTCTTCGACCACATGCTGGACCAGCTTTCGCGCCATTCGCTGATCGACATGACGGTCAGGGCGAAGGGTGACCTGCATATCGACGATCACCACACGGTCGAGGATACCGGCATCGCGCTCGGCCAGGCCTTGACCAAGGCGCTGGGCGAACGGCGCGGCATCATGCGCTATGCCTCGATCGACCTTGCCATGGACGAGACGCTGACACGCGCGGCGATCGACGTATCCGGCCGCCCGTTCCTGGTCTGGAACGTTTCCTTCTCGTCGCCCAAGATCGGCACGTTCGACACGGAACTGGTGCGTGAATTCTTCCAGGCGCTGGCCCAGAATGCCGGCATCACGCTGCATGTCACCAACCACTATGGCGCCAACAACCACCATATTGCCGAGACCTGCTTCAAGGCAGTGGCGCGCGCTCTGCGCGCCGCACTTGAGCACGACCCGCGCCAGCCAGACGCGGTTCCTTCCACCAAGGGATCGTTGAAGGGATAGCGTCATGCCAAGCTATGTCGTGATGGAACCGCCCGGCCGCAGCGAGAAGGTCGACGCCACAGCCTTTGTCCGCGATGGCTTCACCTGGCTCGGCCTCTTGGTACCGCCCCTATGGCTTGCCTGGAACCGGCTGTGGATCGAAGCGGCACTTGCCTTCATCGTCATGGGCGCGCTTTCGATGCTCGGCCAAAGGCTTGGCCTTGGCCTGGCTGGCTCACTGCTGTCGCTGCTGGTTTCGCTCTATGTCGGCCTGGAGGGGCAGGGGTTGCGCATCGCGGCCCTGCGCCGCCGCGGCTGGCATGAATGGGGCGTGGTTCAGGCCGGCCAGCTCGACGATGCCGACCTGCGCTATACGCTGGAGGTCGAGGCACAGCCGGATGAGGCTGTGCCCGCGCCGCGCATGGTTCCGGATGCCGCCTTGGCCCGCCCGGCGCAGCCCGGCATGGCACTAGGGCTGACCCACATTCCGGGACGGCCCTGACATGCGGGTAGCAATCATCGATTACGGCTCGGGCAATCTGCGCTCGGCCACCAAGGCCTTCGAGCGCGCCGCGCGCGAAGCCGGCATATCAGCCGAGATCGACCTGACGGCTGATGCCGAACGGGTACGCAGCGCCGACCGCATCGTCCTGCCCGGCGTCGGCGCCTATGCCGACTGCGCGGCCGGCTTGCGCGCCGTCGACGGCATGTGGGAAGCGGTCGAGGAAGTCGCCATTGCGAAGGCTCGCCCGTTCCTTGGCATCTGCGTCGGCATGCAGCTGATGTCGGAACGTGGCCTCGAAAAGACCGTCACCAATGGCTTTGGCTGGATATCAGGCGACGTCAAGGAGATCACGCCGGCCGATCCGGCGCTGAAGATCCCGCAGATCGGCTGGAACACGATCGAGCTCAGGCGTGAGCATCCGCTGTTTGCCGGCATCCCGACCGGGCCCAACGGACTGCATGCCTATTTCGTCCATTCCTACCATCTCGATGCGCGCAAGGCGGACGAGGTTCTGGCTGAAACCGACTATGGCGGCCCGGTGACAGCCACCGTTGCCCGCGACAATCTCGTCGGCACGCAGTTCCATCCGGAGAAGAGTCAGGCTCTAGGCCTGGCGCTGATCACCAATTTCCTGCGCTGGAGGCCCTAGATCATGAGCAAGAAGGGCTACTGGATGGCGATGGTCGATGTGCGCGATCCCGAGATGTACATGCAATACATCGAGGCGAATGCCGTTGCCTTTGCCAGGTATGGCGCGAAGTTCGCTGTTCGCGCCGGTCGCCATGAGAACCCGGAAGGACCGACCGGAAACCGGCATGTGCTGGTCGAGTTCGAGTCCTACGGCAGGGCGGTCGAATGCTATCATTCGCCTGAATATCAACATGCCTCGAAGTTCCGGCTTGCCGCCTCATCAGGCCATTTCGTCATCGTTGAAGGCGCCTGAACGGATGATCCTTTTCCCCGCCATCGACCTGAAGGACGGCAAGTGCGTGCGGCTGAAGCACGGCGATATGGCGACCGCGACGATCTACAATGATGATCCGGCCGCGCAGGCGCGGGCCTTCGAGGACCAGGGCTTCGAGTGGCTGCATGTCGTCGATCTCAATGGCGCCTTCAAGGGCCAGAGCGTCAACAGCGCCGCGGTTGGCGCCATCCTCAAGGCGACGAAGAACCCGGTGCAGCTCGGCGGCGGCATCCGCACGATTGCGCAGATCGAGGACTGGCTGGACCGCGGCCTCGCCCGCGTCATCCTTGGCACGGTGGCGGTGCGCGATCCCGACCTGGTCAGGCAGGCCTGCAAGGCTTTCCCGGGCAAGGTGGCTGTCGGCATCGACGCCAAGGGCGGCAAGGTGGCTGTCGAGGGCTGGGCCGAGGCCTCGAGCCTCGGCGTCGTCGAACTGGCCAGGAAGTTCGAGGGCGCCGGTGTGGCCGCCATCATCTACACCGACATCGATCGCGACGGCGTGCTGACCGGCATCAACTGGGATGCCACCATCGACCTCGCCGACGCCGTATCGATCCCGGTCATCGCTTCGGGCGGCCTCGCCTCGATCGCCGACATCGTGCGCATGACCATGCCCGACGCGCAAAAGCTTGAGGGCGCGATCTCGGGCCGGGCGCTCTATGATGGCCGCATCGATCCGGCCGAGGCGCTGGCGATCCTGAAGGGCCAGCCGGTGGCGGAGGCGAAATCGTGAAGATCACCATCATCCTCGCCTCCTATGACAGCGGCCATTACCATGGCGGCATGGGCCAGGGCCCGGACGCGCTGATTGCAGGCGGTCTCGTCGATGCGCTGACCATGGCCGGCCACGAGGTCACGGTGGAGGATATCGGCAGGGTCGGCCCCGACCAGGAACGCGAGATCGCCACCGGCTTTGCCGTCTGCAACGCCGTCTCGGGCGAGGTCCGCATTGCCATCGACAGGGGGCGGTTTCCCATCGTTCTGGCCGGAAACTGCCTGACATCGGCCGGTGCCGTCGCCGGCGAGGGCGCCGATGCGATCATCTGGGCCGACCAGCATGGCGACCTCAACACGCCCGAGACCTCGGTCTACGGTTTTCTCGACGGCATGGCGCTGGCGACGGTGCTTGGCCTGTGCTGGCGCCCGATGACCTCAGCCATTCCCGGCTTCCGGCCGATCGATCCCTCGCGCTGCGTGCTCGTCAATGCCCGTGATCTCGACCCGGCGGAGAAAGCACTTCTCGAGACATTGCCGGTCATCCGCACGGAATGTCCAGGCGTCGGGCAAGCGACGCAAAGGCTACAGGCCGTGGGCGCCAAGCGTGTGCACATGCATCTCGACCTCGACGTGCACAACCCGAAGGACCTGCAGGCCAACCGCTATATCACGTCGGGCGGTCCGAGCCCCGAACAGTTTCGCGACGCGGCTTGCGCCATGGCGTTGGCGCTGCCGGTCGTCGGCATCACCGTTTCCGCTTACGATCCGGCTTTCGACGCGCAGTCCGACGTTCCGCCGCTGGTCGGCCAGCTGCTCAACGATCTCATCGCCACGATAGAGGGCCGCTGATGCTGAAAGCCCGCGTCATTCCGTGTCTCGACGTCAAGGATGGTCGCGTCGTCAAGGGCGTCAATTTCGTCGATCTGATCGACGCTGGTGACCCGGTAGAGGCCGCCAAGGCCTATGACGCGGCCGGTGCCGACGAGCTTTGCTTCCTCGACATCACGGCTTCGTCCGACAACCGTGAAACCATCTTCGATGTCATTGCCCGCACCGCTGAGCAATGCTTCATGCCGCTCACCGTCGGCGGCGGCGTGCGCCAGGTCGCCGACATCAGGAAATTGTTGCTGGCCGGCGCCGACAAGGTGTCGATCAACACCGCGGCGGTGAAGAATCCGGACTTCGTCGCGGAAGCCGCCGACAAGTTCGGCAACCAGTGCATCGTCGTCGCCATCGACGCCAAGAAGGTCTCCGGCACCGGCGAGGCCGATCGTTGGGAGATTTTCACCCATGGCGGGCGCGAGAAGACCGGCATCGACGCGGTCGAATTCGCCCGGAAAATGGTCGATCGTGGCGCCGGCGAGATCCTTTTGACCTCGATGGACCGGGATGGCACCAAGGCCGGCTACGACATAGCGTTGACCCGTGCGATTGCGGACGCTGTGCGCGCGCCGGTCATCGCTTCAGGCGGCGTCGGCACGCTGGATCACCTGGTCGAAGGCATTCGTGATGGCCATGCCGGTGCGGTGCTGGCGGCCTCGATCTTCCATTTCGGAACCTACACCATCGCCCAGGCCAAGGCACATATGGCCGAGGCCGGCCTGCCGATGCGGCTGGACTCCTCAGGCGATCGGCCCTAGAGGCTGTCCGGCTAAGAAAAGGCTCTCAGGCCCATGGCTGAATTTTCGCTCTCCGATCTGGAAAAAATCGTCCATGAGCGCGCTCATTCCGGCGATCCGGACTCGTGGACGGCGAAACTGTTCGCGCGCGGCATCGACAAGGCGGCACAGAAGCTGGGCGAAGAGGCGGTCGAGACGGTGATTGCCGCCGTCAAGCGCGATAAACAGGGCCTCGTTTCCGAAAGCGCCGATCTTATATATCATTGGCTTGTCGTTCTCGGCATCTCGGGTGTTCCGTTGAGCGACGTGCTCAAGGAGCTCGAAAGCCGCACCGGGCGTTCGGGCATCTCCGAAAAGGCGTCACGGCCCAAGGGCTGACCGCGAGGGAGGGCAGGTATCTCGATGGATCAGCTCGCGCCAACCGAGAAATATTCCCCCTTTCGTTTCTTCTCGGCCGAGCAATGGTCGCGATTCCGTGCCGACACGCCGCTGACGCTGAGCGACGACGAATTCCGCCGCCTGCGTTCGCTCAACGACCCGATCGACCTCGCGGAGGTCTCGCGCATCTATCTGTCGCTGTCGCGGCTTCTGTCGGCCCATGTCGAGGCGAGCCAGCTTCTGTTCCGGCAGCGCCAGGCCTTCTTCAACGCCGTCGACGTGGTCAAGACGCCGTTCATCATCGGCATTGCCGGTTCCGTCGCGGTCGGCAAATCGACCACGGCGCGCGTGCTGAAAGAGCTTCTGGCACGCTGGCCGTCGAGCCCCAAGGTCGATCTCATCACCACTGATGGTTTTCTGCTCCCCAATGAGGTGCTGCGCCGCGAAAACCTTATGGAACGCAAGGGTTTTCCCGACAGCTACGATGTCGGCGCGCTGCTGCGCTTCCTCTCAGGCATCAAGTCGGCGCTGCCCGATGTCCGCGCGCCGGTCTATTCGCATCTCACCTATGACGTCATTCCCGGCGAGTTCGTCACCATCGACCGGCCCGATATCCTGATCTTCGAAGGCATCAATGTCCTGCAGCCGGGCAAGCTGCCGCATGACGGCAAGATCGTGCCTTTCCTGTCTGACTTCTTTGATTTCGCCATCTACATCGATGCCGACGAGAAGCTGATCCACAACTGGTACATTTCCCGCTTCATGCGGCTGCGCGAGACGGCCTTCCGCAATCCGGACTCCTTCTTCCATCGCTATTCGCAACTCTCGGAGGATTCGGCGCGCGCCATCGCCGAAGGCCTTTGGACCAACATCAACCTGAAGAATTTGCGCGAAAACATCCTGCCAACGCGTGCCCGCGCCGACCTGATCTTGCGCAAGGGCGCCGACCACCTGATCGAGGAAGTGGCGCTGCGCAAGCTCTAGCTCGCGCTGCAGCAGGCGCTTTAGAACGCCCTTAACCGCTGGCTTGCTACATATCCGGCTCAATTGCTGCTTTGGTGGTGAGGACCGCTGGCATGGACGCGCCATTCGTTGCTTCCGACGAACCGGTCGGTTTGCGGTCGGTCAGGGCCGCATCCGCCGTCCGGCTTGGCTGGCCGGTGGCCGCGACGCTGCTGATCGCCGGCTATGCGATCATTGTCTCGCTGCTTGTCATGCCCGGCAATGTCGACGTGTCCTGGCTGCTGGTGATCGGCGAACGCGTGCTCGACGGCGCGCGCCTCTCGGTCGACATCATCGAGGTCAATCCGGCCTTTTCCGTCTGGCTCTATCTGCCTTTCGTGCTGCTCGAGCGGCTGACCGGGCTTTCGGCGGAGCTCTGGGTGAGCGTCGGCGTGACCGTGTTGGCGATCGCATCGGTCTGGTTTTCGGCCCGCATTGCCGCACGGGCGGACGAAACGCTGAAACGGCATCTCTGGATCGTGCCGGCCGCGCTGTTCTTCGTGCTGTTCCTGTTCCCGATCGATTTCGGCCAGCGCGAACAAATAGGTGTTATCGTCTTGCTGCCGTGGCTGGCGCTGTTTTCCGCCCGCGACAGGACTGTCGATTTTCGCGCCGGCAGCACGGCCGAGCGGATCGTCGCGGGCATCGGCGCCGGTGTCTTCGTGATGATCAAGCCACCCTATAGTGTGCTGGCCCTGGCGGTGCCGGCCGTGGTCATCGCGCTGAAACGGCGCTCGCTGCATCCGCTGCTGACGGCAGAGAATATGATCGGCGCTGCTCTCACCGTCGTCTACCTGGCTGCACTTGCCGTCTTCATGCAGCCTTTCTTCACCGACGTCATGCCCTTGCTGCGCCAGGTCTATCTGCCGATGCGCATGCCGGTGGTTGACGTGCTGATGCTGTGGCAGGTCACGATGTTTGTGGCGATGACCGTCGCCACGCTGGCGATGGCCTCTCCCGGCCGGCGGGATCGCGATGCGAGCACAATGTTGCTGGCCGGGGCCGCCTACGTCCCGGCTTTCGTCATCATGGGCAAAGGCTGGACCTATCAGGCATTGCCCTTCCTGACGCTCGGCGTGCTGGCGCTGATGCTGCAATACATCAGGCTGAAACCGTGGCGCAGCCTGACGCTGACGGCCAAGGCTGGTGCCGCGCTCGGTCTGTTTTCGATCGTGCTTTTGGCGGGACTGCAGCAAGGCCTGGCCTTCACCCAGTCGCGTCGTGACCTTGATGCCGCGACCGCTGCAATCGTGCGCGCGGTCGATCATCCGACCATGATGTCGATCGCGTCGCAGCTGCAGTTCAGCAATCCGCTCACCCGCATGACCGGCGCCCGTTTCGTGGCACGCCAGCAATCGGGCTGGATGGTCAATGACGCAGGCATATTGATGGGGCTGGAACAGGATCCCGCGATACGCCAGGACCTGGCCGCCCTGAGGGAAAGATACACCGCATCGATCGCCGGCGAACTTGCCGCGAAACGGCCCGACATCATCATCGACGACGGAACATCAGGACCGCGCCCGCCGGTACTGCTGAACGTAAAGGACCAGCATCCCATGCCGTCACTGCACGATGCCCCCGGCATTGCCGAGGCGCTGCGCAACTACCGCGTTCTGCATCAGGACGCTTCGGTGACAGTGTTCATCCGCGCCGATATCGCCGCCCGCAACTAAAGCGGCTCCGGTGCGGTCGGCCTGTCGCCGCTTGGCGACAGACCGGCCGCAACCGCATTCATTGGCTCAACCGTTGGCGAAAGGCACCGCGACATAGATCTGGCTGCCGTCGCGTTCGACCAGCAGCAGCACCGACTTGCGGCCCGATTTGCTGGCCTGTGCGATCGCCTGCGTGACCTGCTTGGCGCTCTTCACCGGAACCTGGTTGACGGCGGCGATGATATCGCCCGGCTGGATGCCGGCAGCGGCCGCCGCCTTGTCGGGATTGACGCGCGCAACCACCGCGCCATGCTCGTTGTCGGCGAGGTTCATCTGCTGGCGAATGTCGGGCGTGATGTCCAGCAGGCCAAGGCCGATCGCCGGCGCACGTGCGCCCTGTTCGGTGCTCGGCGTGTCGGAACTATCAGTCGATGCTGTCTTCACATCGTCGCTGTTTTGCCCGACATCGACGGAAATCTGCATGGCCTTGCCTTTGCGCCAGATATCGAGCGATTCCTTGGCGCCCGGCGCGACATCGGCGACGGCCCGCGACAGATCCTTGGGATCCTTGACGTCCTGTCCGGCGAAGCTGGTGATGACGTCGCCGGTTTCGACGCCGGCGCTGGCCGCGGGCGAACTGTCGTTGACCTTCGAAACCAGCGCGCCGCCGGCATGGTCGAGCCCGATGGCACTCGCCACGTCAGGCGTCACCGGCTGGATCTCGACGCCGAGATAGCCGTACTGGATGGAGCCATCCTTCATCAGCTTGGCGACGACCTTCTGCGCCTGGTCGGACGGAATGGCGAAGCCGACCCCGACGCTGCCGCCATTGGGCGAATAGATCGCCGTGTTGATGCCGACGACATTGCCGTTCACGTCCACCAGCGGGCCACCGGAATTGCCATGGTTGATCGGCGCGTCGATCTGGATGAAATCGTCGAACGGCCCGCTGTGCAGGTCGCGGCCGCGTGCCGAAACGATGCCGGCGGTGACCGTGGTGCCGATGCCGAACGGATTGCCGATCGCCAGCACCTGGTCGCCGGTCATCAGCCTGTCGGAATCGCCCCATTTGACCGTCGGCAACGGCTTGTCAGCCTTGATCTTGAGCACGGCAAGATCGTTCTTGGCGTCGCGGCCGACCAGCTTGGCGGGGAGCTCGGTGCCGTCATCGAGCGTCACCTTGATCGATGAGGCGCCATCGACGACGTGATTGTTGGTGACGATGGTGCCATCGGCGTCGACAATGAAGCCGGAACCGAGCGCCTCGGCGCGTTGCGCCTGTTGCGGCGGCGTCTGTGGCGCGGGCATGCCCTGGTCGCCGAAGAACTGGCGGAAATACTGGTCGAATGGCGAGTTGCCGAGCGGCATCCCGTCATCGGCGCTTGCCGGCTGTGCCTTCATGAGGGTGGTGACCGTCACCACCGCCGGCTTGTCGGCCGCGACGATCGGCGCAAACGAGCCGTTGGGGGCAGTGATACCGGCGACAGGGGTCTGGGTCGTCGCGACGACTTTGCTCACGCCTGCATTGCTGGCACTTTGGGCAAAGGAGACGACGAAGGGAGAGATGAAGAGGGCGGCGCCCAGCAATGCGGCGACGCGATGTCTGCGAAGAATGTTGATGGATGACATGGTCGTTGTCCGTGCGAGACATTGGGTTCGGCGCCGTGGCCTCGGGGGGCCTATTCGGCGTACCGGCCTTCACGGCAGCCCGTCTCGCTTCATGCGGCGGCCGTTCAGGTCGATGAACCGGAATCTAGGACGCGGATGCGGGCAAATTAGGTTTTTTCGGTTATATTACAAAGATTTAATTCTTCGCGCAGGATTGGTAATGTTGCCGGTGCCCGGCCTCTCCCACCAGCCGACAGTCATGCCGAAGCTCAGATATTGCCGGCTTGTCTGAGGTAAGCCGTTGCAATCTCACGCATACGCCTGCCGTCGAAGCTTGGCCCGTGACCGCCGTGGCCGATGCGGATCGGCAGGTCGAGCAGACGCTGCATGGTGTTGACATAGGCCGAGCGGTCCGAATCCGGCAGGCTGTCGATCAGTGTGTCGTCGTAAATGGCGTCGCCGCTGAAGAACAGGCCGTCGGCTTCGTCGAACAGCGCGATCGAATCCGGTGAATGCCCGGGCAGATGCAGCACGCGGAATTGCCGGTCGCCGAGATCGACCACGTCGCCTTCATCAAGCGTCCGCGATAGCGGTGCCGGCGGGATCTTGTAGTCGGCGGCCTTCCAGCCCGGCCCGGGCAGTTTCGAAACGCCACCTTCGAGATCATGGAACATGTAGGCGTAAGTCACGGCCTCATCCATGCTCTCGAACTGCGCGGCGCTATGCCTTGGCCCGGCCCGCCATGGAAATTCGTGCAGTGAGCCGACATGGTCGAGATGGATGTGGGTGGCGACGACCAGCAGCGGCTTGCCGTCAGGCGTTTCGATCTGCGGCGCCAGCGGACAGATGCCCATGCCGGTATCGACCAGAAGGTCGGCGTCACGGCCGCGCAGATGCCAGATGTTGGCGCGCAGATAGTCATGCACAAAAGGTTCGGTCAGCATCGTCGTCCTGTCGTCGACGATGCTCTTGCTGAACCATTCCGAGCTCATGTCTGAGCCTGGCATCAGACGAACGGCTTCCCGACCTTGTATTTTTCCGGCACCAGCCGCTTGAGATAGGCCATGCCGGCCTCCGACAACTGGTTGACGTCGGGCTTCATGAAATCGTCGGGCATGTGACGGGTCTTGCCGGCGACATTCTTCAGCGGCACCTTCTTCAGCACGGTCTTGGTGCCATCATATTGCAGCGCCACCGAGCCGCCGCCCTGTTCGGCGACAGAGACGGCGAAGGCGCCGGCATCGAATGCCTCCTGCGCATCGACCGCGCTGATGGCGCCGATATAGCCGCGCGGCATGTAGCCAAGCGCATCGACGCGGGCTCGTTTGCCCGGCAGCCCATCGGCCAGCGCGCGTTCGAGCGCGGCCGGCAGGTCGCTGCCTGACAATTTGACGTTGCCATGCGCGTCGCGTTCCAGTTTGTCCGGGGGTACCAGGCTTTCGACCAGCGCCTTGCCATCGGCGGTGCTCACCCCTTCCGACACGGCGACGATGCAGCGCTTGTGGCGGTCGAGCGTGGCGCGCACATCATCGATGAAGCCGGCCGCCGAGAATGGCCGCTCCGGCACGTAGACCAGGTGCGGGCCGCTGTCGGGATCGAGCTGCCAGGCGGCGGCCGCCGCGGTCAGGAAGCCGGCATGCCGGCCCATGACGATGCCGACATAGATGCCGGGCAAAGCGCGAAAATCGAGATCGACGGACAGGAAGGCGCCGGCAACGAACTCGGCCGCCGAAATGAAGCCCGGCGTGTGGTCGTTTTCCTCGAGGTCATTGTCGATGGTCTTTGGCGCATGGACGAAAGCGATGGAGCCGCCGGCGGCATCGGTCAGGATCTGCTGCGTGCCCGACGTGTCGTTGCCGCCAATATAGATGAAGGCATCGGCGCCGGCCTTTTTCAGGCCGTTGAGAATGACATCGCAATAGGCGGCGTCCGGCTTGTCGCGCGTCGAGCCGAGTGCCGCGCTCGGCGTTCCCGCGATCAGCCGCAGCCGGTCTTCGGGAATGGCCGAAAGGTCGACATAATTGCCGTCACGAATGCCGCGCACGCCATGGATGGAGCCCAGCACCTTGGCGCCGGGATGCCGCTTGCGGATCTCCAGCGTCGCTCCGACAACCGTCTGGTTGATGACGGCGGTTGGGCCGCCGCCCTGCGCGATGACAAAAGTTCCGGCCATTCCTGACGTCTCCCGAGCGTGATTTTCAGGCACCTTGGCCTGTCTTGCGGCATCGCGCAACGGGAGAAACGGGAGGATAAACGATCACATGACGACGACGGGGTTTTTCTTCGAAACGCGGCTGTAGAGGTCGATGATGTCCTGGTTGATCAGGCGCACGCAGCCCGACGACATCGCCTGGCCGATGCTCCACCACTCCGGCGAGCCGTGGATGCGGTAGCCGGTGTCCTTGCCGTCCTGGTAGATGTAGAGCGCACGCGCGCCGAGCGGGTTGGTGAGGCCGCCGGGCTGGCCGCCTTGCCACTTCACCAGTTCGGGCTTGCGCTGGATCATCTCCGGCGGCGGCGTCCAGGTCGGCCATTCCTTGCCATACTGGATGTTGGCTCGGCCGGACCAGCGGAAGCCATCCTTGCCGATGCCGACGCCGTAGCGGATGGCATCACCACCCGGCTGGACGAGATAGAGCATGCGCTCCTTGAGATGGACGACAATGGTGCCGGGCGCCTCGCCGGTCGTGTCGACGACGATCTGGCGGCGGAATTCAGGCTTCAGCTTGAGATAGGGCACCTCCGGCACGTTGAAGCCGTTGTCGGTCAAGGCGGCATACATGACATCGGCGCTGGTGATGTTCTTATCGACGCTGATCGCGGGCCGCATCGGCGGCACCGAACCGGTGACCGTATTGTCGAGATCCAGCGCCGGCATGCCGCCGTCACCCGAGGTCGAGCAGCCGGCGGCGCTGAGCAGCGCCAGCGCGCCTGCCCCAGACAGGATGGCGCGGCGGGAAAGATGATGATCGGTTTCGATTGCGTCGCCGTTTCGTGGCGGCGTCAGACCTTGCGGCAACTCACGCATATACCCAAACCCTACGCTGTCGGCGGGAAGCACGGTCCGGCCGGATAGAAGGCATTTTCATCATTCATGGTTGATAAAGCGTGAACGCCTGGTGCTGCCTGCATTTGCGCGTCGCCTGGCGGCGTCAGGCTATCCTGGATGGCCATCAGCAGAGCGCTCCTGCACAAAAAGACCTCGGTCGGGTCATAATCCCGGCACCGGCCTTTCCTACCCCATCGGGCGATCAGCGAGGGGCCTCCATGTGCAAGACGTTAAAAACCGACATCAAGCTTTTTGCCGCTGCCATTGTCGCGGCCGCATTGGTTCTCGGTGCCAATGTCAGCCTGGCCGATATCGTGAGCACGCTGGGCGGCGCGAACTGACGCCGACCTGCCGTTGGCGCAATTGAGACCGCAGTAACTCCAGAAAAGCGCGTGGCGGTTTTCCGTCCGCAATTGCTCAAAAAGAAAAATCAGGCCTCTTTACATTCTCCCTGGGCTCGGGATTTATCCTTTTCCTTAACCCAAGGGAGACAGACATGTCCTTCGAAAACTGGGCCGCTTTCGCCGCCGCGTCGACCATCCTCCTCATCATTCCGGGTCCGACCATCCTGCTGGTTGTGTCCTACGCGCTGGGCCAGGGCTGGCGCACCGCTTTGCCGATGGCCGTCGGCGTGGCGCTGGGCGACTTCACCGCCATGACCTTGTCGATGCTGGGCATCGGCGCGCTGCTCGCCGCTTCGGCTGGTGTCTTCACCGTCCTGAAGCTGATCGGCGCCGGCTATCTGATCTATCTCGGCGTGAAATTGTTCCGCGCCGGCGGCGCGCTGAGGGCCGAACCGCGCACCGATGTGGTGTCTTCGGCCAAGATGATGGCGCATGCCTGGCTGGTCACAGCGCTCAACCCGAAAAGCATCACCTTCTTCGTCGCCTTCCTGCCGCAGTTCCTCGACCGGCATGCCAATTTCTGGACGCAGATGCTGATCTTCGAGACGACCTTCCTGGCGCTCGCCTTCGCCAATGCCTTCGGTTACGCGCTGATCGCGGCACGCGCCCGCAATGTCGTACGCAATCCCAGAGCGATCCGCATCTTCAACCGAACCGGCGGCACGCTGCTGGTCGGCGCCGGTATCGCCACGGTGGCGATCCGCTCGGGCAACTGACGTCCTGACGTGGACGCGGGTGAGGCCCGGAGGGCCTCACCATTTGACGCTGAAGCCTAGATTGCCTTCGAGGATGCGGCGCTTGTCGCCGCCGAGATTGGTGGTGTAGTCGCCGGTGGCGAAGATGCTGATCTTGTCCGTCACCTTTGCGACCACGCCGCCGCCGAACTCGAAGGAGGTCGATCGGCTCTCGGTCGAGATGTCGGTGGTGTCGAAGCTGACAGTGTCGGTGCCGCCGAAATCGTGCCAGATGTTGGCCTTGAGGTAAGGCTGCAGCGCCATGCCGTTGATCGTGGTCTCGCCCTGCAGCCGCGCGCCCAGCCGGCCGGACACGCTGTCGTCGGTGCCGAACGAGACCGACGAGAAGCGGTCGTTGGTGTCGTCGAGCGACAGGTGCTGCCAGACCAGTTGCGCTTGCGGTTCGAGGGTCCAGCCTTGCCCCAGCGCAATGGGATAGCCGCCTTCCAGTGAAGCGGTGACGCCGGTGCCGCCGACATCGATGCCGATGTCACGCGACGAGGTCGCATGGCCGCCAAAGAAGGTGGCCATGAGGACGCCGTCCAGGTACCAGCCGCCTTGGCCGATGCGGGTCCAATAGCCGCCGACGCTGGTGCCATTGACGTCGAGCTTGCCGACGGCCAGATCGTCTCGTCCCAGCGCCTGGCCGCGCACGTCGCCATGCATGCTGCCATAGGCGAGGAACAGGCCGGCACGATCGATTCCGCCTGAGGCGGTCTCCCGCCCGAACAGGTCGAAGCCCGCCTGCAGGCCGAACAGCGTGCCGTCGAACGAAGGCGACACCGTGCCCGACCAGCTCATCTTGGTGTCCTGGCCAAAAATACGACCCCAGACCGGCGACAGCTCCGTGTCCGACAGCAGGCTCTGTTCGCCACGCCGTTCGTGGAAGGTGCCGAGTGTCGTCATCGCCAGGTGCTCGACGACCGGCTGCAAGGCCGAATAGACGGGGACCTCGATGCGATAGAGCAGAATCTGCTCGCCTTGGGCCGGTGTCGGCAGATCCGGCACAGAGGTTGGAACCGGGGGCGGTGGAGGTGGCGGATCCGCAGGCGGCGCCTCGGGCGGGGCTGGTGGCGGCGTAGGCGGGGGATCGCCGGCCTGCACCGGCGGCGTCGGATCGACCGGAGGGTTGTTGATGTCGCCATCGGTCGGCACCGGCACCGGCGGCAGTTCGGATGGCGGCGGCGGTGCTTCTGTCGCCGGGGGCTCCGGTTCGGGATTCGGCGCTGGTTCGAGCGCCGACGGCGCGGGCGCCGGCGGAGCCGGTGTGGTCAGCGTCGAGCGCAGGTACCAGTTCTCGTCGCTGCCGGCGCTGACACCGCCCTTGAACAGGTAATATTCGAAGGCGCCCGCTGCGACCGGCGCGTCGAGAGCAAAGGCCGTGGCGCTGGATGTGGCGCCGTCTTGCGCCTGCACGACCATGATGCCGTCGGCGGTCGTCTGCGCGCCAGCTCCGCCGGCATTGACCACCGCAATGCCGGTCGATCCGGAGGCGGTGCCGCCCGACAGGACGAGCCTGTCGGAATTGGAATTGTCGTCGCCAAGTTCGGTCTGGATAAGCAGCAGGCCGCCGACACCGACATAATTGCCCGAAATCGTCAGCCGATCGGTCGCGCCCGTGGTGCCGTTGGTCAGGTCGATGCGCCCGGCATTGGTAACCTGAGCCAGTTGGCCTGTCGTGAAGGCCTGGATCGCGGCATTGAAGCCGCCGCCATAGAGCGTGCTCGAAGCATCGACGCTGAGCGAACCCTTGCCGGTGCGAGCACCAGATTGCCATCCAGCGTCAATTCGGTGTCGTTGGTGGCGTTGATCGTCTCCCAGTTCTGGACCCTGGCGATGCCGTCCAGCTTGACGTTGTCGAAGGTCAGCGTGTCGGCGCCTGCACCGCCTGTGATCGCGTCCGTGCCGCCGAGATTGGCATTGGTGAGGTTGCTGAGCTTGGCTGTGTCGTTGTCACCGCCGAGATCGACGGAACCATAGACGATGCCGCCGCCGTTCCACACGAAGCTGTCGGCGCCAAAGCTCATCAGCACGTCGCCGCCGACCGTGCCGCCTGTGATGGTCACGCTGTCATCACCGCCGCTGACGCTGATGTTGCCACCGATCGTGCCTCCGGACAGGATGATGGTGTCCGTGTCGAAGCCGGTGACGAGGTTGCGGTCGATGGTGCCGCCGGACATGTTGAAATAGTTCTTGTCGAGCTTCATGTTGACGCGGCCGATGCGGCCGCCGGTCATCACGGCATGGTCGCCATCGTCGAAGAAATCGACGATGCGGCCGCCCGTCATGGTGAAGGTGTCTAGCCCGTCGCCCTGGTTGAGCGACCCGATCTGGCCGCCGCTCATGTTGAAGTCGTCGATGCCGGCGCCCTGCTGGACATTGCCGGCGACGGTGCCGCCGCCGATGGTGAAGAAATCCGTGCCGCCGCCCTGGTCGACGGCGCCGGTGATGGTGCCGGAGTGCATGTTGATGCGATCGGTTCCGACGCCGAAGGTGACGCTGCCTGATATCTGGCCGGTGCCGCCGGCGGGAAAATTCAGCGTGTTGTCGCCGCTGGTATCGGTGAGGCTGCCGCCCGAATCGCCGCTGTCGCAGGTGTAGACGGTATTACCCGCAGTTGTACCCAGCACGCATGCTGCGAAAGCCGCCGAATTGGGCAGCAACGCAAACGCTGTAGTTGCAAGCAGGCTAATAAGCCATTGATGGATTTGCCGCGGCGTTCGCCGCAGGAAAGCAACCGTTCTCGCCGCGTCCTGCGAACGACTGTTCGAAGGGCTGTTCTTCAGATGCCGCATCGCGTCCCTCTCGTTCGCGATTTCAAGCTCCCCCGCCCGGCGCCGCAATGAAGACACAATTCGTTCGATTTTACAAAACCTAATCTGCCGTTCTTGGTTGATGAACTGCAAATACTACTGCGATAGACCAGCGCAGCGCATGGTTGGCACGTCCGTGGCCCATGCTTTAAGATCGCTTTGGACCGGGGCACCGTGCCCACAACGGGCCAGTCAAAGGATGTTGCATGGCACTCAAGGACGCATTCGGCCTGGCATTTTCAGGCGCGACGGAAGCAGGCTTCACGCCCTACAGCCAGGCCGTGCGTGAGCTGCAGTGCTTCATCGGCGATCCCGTCGGCTCCGTCGATCATGCGATCGCGGAAAATCCCGGTTTCGTCATGGCGCATGTGTTCAAGGGCTATCTCTTTGGCCTTGCCACCGAGCGGGACGCAACGGCGGTGGCCAGGGCCTGCCATGAGGCGGCCCTGCCGCTTGCCGCGACGGCGCGCGAAGAGGCGCATGTCTCGGCCCTCGGCCACCTTGCCGGAGGACGCTGGCACGAAGCAGCCAGGATCCTTGAAGGTATCGCAATCGACGCCCCGCTCGACGCCGTGGCGCTGCAAGTCGGGCACCAGATCGACTTCTTCACCGGCAATGCGCGCATGTTGCGCGACCGCATCGCCCGCGCCTTGCCATCATGGCAGAACGACATGCCGGGTTACCACGCCATGCTCGGCATGCAGGCCTTCGGGCTGGAAGAGATGGGCGAGTACGCACTGGCCGAAAAACTCGGCCGTACGGCGGTAGAGATCGAGCCGCGCGACGGCTGGGCGCAGCACGCGGTGGCGCATGTCATGGAAATGCAGAGCCGGCAGAGGGATGGCATTGCCTGGATGCGCGCCGACCCAGAAGCCTGGACAAAGGAAAGCTTCCTGCAGGTTCACAATTGGTGGCATCTGGCGCTGTTTCACTACGATCTCGGCGAGACCGATCAGGTGCTGGCGCTTTATGACGGGCCGATCTACGGCGCGCCATCAACGATGGCGCTGAATATGGTCGATGCCTCGGCGATCCTGTGGCGGCTTTATCTCGGCGGCGTCGATGTCGGTAACCGCTGGACGGCGCTCGCCGCCAACTGGCCCAAGGTTGGCGCCGGCAACTATGCCTTCAACGATGCGCATGCGATGATGGCCTTTGTCGGCGCCGGGCTCGACGCTCCGGCCCGGACCTTGCTCGACGCACAGCGCGAGGCCATGCACGGCACCGACGATAACGCCGCTTTCACCCGGGATGTCGGCCATCCCCTGACCCGGGCCATCAAGGCGTTCGGCGAGGGCAAATACACCGAGGTCGTGCGCCTGATCAGGCCGATCCGGGCGATCGCCCATCGTTTCGGCGGCAGCCACGCCCAGCGCGATGTCATCGACCTGACGCTGATCGAGGCGGCTTTGCGGGCCGGTGACGGCGCGCTCGCCAGGACGCTCACCGCCGAGCGTTCGATGGCTCGGCCCGACAGCCCACTGTCGGCGCTGTTCTTACGGCGCGCATCCGATTTGTCAGAGAATTGACCCGGAGCGGATCTTGCCTTAAAAACTGGCTCGGCCAGATTTTTTCGGGATCCGAAAAAAATAAGGACGTGGGAGGAAAACATGTATCTCGGCCTCGACCTGGGCACGTCGGGCGTCAAGGCGCTGCTGATCGATGCCGGACAGACCGTCATCGGCTCCGGCCATGGCACGCTTGACGTTTCGCGGCCGCATCCCGGCTGGTCCGAACAGGATCCGTCGCACTGGATACGCGCCTGCGAAGACGCGATCGCCGAACTGAAGGCTTCCCACCCCAGGCAGTTCGCGGCGGTGAAAGGCATCGGCCTGTCGGGCCAGATGCATGGCGCCACCTTGCTCGATGCGGCCGATCATGTGCTGCGCCCCTGCATCCTGTGGAACGATACGCGCAGCCACGCCGAAGCGGCGGCACTCGACGCCGACCCGCGCTTCCGCGCGCTGACCGGCAACATCGTCTTCCCTGGCTTCACCGCGCCAAAACTCGCCTGGGTGAAGAACAACGAGCCGGCGGTTTTCGCCAAGGTTGCGAAGGTGCTGCTGCCGAAGGATTTCCTGCGGCTCTGGCTGACCGGCGAGCGCATTTCGGAAATGTCCGATTCGGCCGGCACGTCCTGGCTCGATGTCGGCAAGCGCCGCTGGTCCGCCGAATTGCTGGCGGCGACATCACTTGATGAAAAGCAGATGCCGTCGCTGGTCGAGGGCACGCAGAAGGCCGGCGCGTTGCGTGCCGAACTGGCGTCGAAATGGGGCGTCGAGGCCGGCATACCGGTTGCCGGTGGCGCCGGCGACAATGCGGCTTCGGCCTGCGGCATGGGCACGGTCGGCGCCGGCCATGCCTTTGTTTCGCTGGGCACATCGGGCGTGCTGTTTGCCGCCAACGCGTCCTATCTGCCCAATCCGGCCAGTGCGGTCCACACCTTCTGCCATGCGCTGCCCAACACCTGGCACCAGATGGGCGTCATCCTGTCGGCGACCGATTCGCTCAACTGGCTGTCGGAGATCACGGGTAAGGGGGCCGGCGAGCTGACATCGGAACTCGGCGACACGCTGAAGGCGCCGAGCGGCGTGTCCTTCCTGCCCTATCTCTCTGGCGAGCGCACGCCGCACAATGATTCCGCCATCCGCGGGTCGTTCACCGGGCTGGCGCATGAATCAAGCCGCGCGGTGCTGACGCAGGCCGTCCTCGAAGGCGTCGCCTTCGCCTTCCGCGACAGCCTCGAAGCCCTGAAGACGGCCGGCACCACCTTGACGCGGGTGACGGCGATCGGCGGCGGCTCCCGTTCGCGCTACTGGCTGAAATCGATCGCCACCGCGCTGCAAGTGCCGGTGGACATCCCCGCCGACGGCGATTTTGGCGCCGCCTTTGGGGCGGCGAGGCTTGGACTGATCGCGGCGACGGGGGCTGATCCGCTGGCCGTGTGCACGGCACCCAGGACGGATGCCACGATTGAACCGGATGCTGGTTTGAGCGATGCCTATGCGGATGCTTATCGGCGCTACCGGGCGCTCTACCCGGCGATCAAGGCTGTAACCGCGTGAGTGAGCGCGAGGCACCCCCCTCTGCCCTGCCGGGCATCTCCCCCGCAAGGGGGGAGATTAGCAGCTTTGACGGTGGTGCCAGTCTTGCGAGGTGGGTGATTGGCGACAACGGGAGTGCTAGCCGATCTCCCTCCTTGCGGGGGAGATGGCCGGCAGGCCAGAGGGGGGTGCCTCGCACCTGCCTTGCGCCGAACAACTCAAACAGCCGGAATCTTGTCCAGAAACCCGGTGACGCTCTTCAGCCGGCCGTTCTCGATGATGCCGATATCGGTGCCTTCAATGACCGAAGGTATGCCCTCCGGGCCGAGATTCCAGGAGAAGCGGATTTTGTCGGCAAAGCCGTCCGGCGTGCCTTTCAGCGAGAACCGGAAGCCGGCAAAGCGATTTTGCACGGCATCGATGAGCGCCGCGACGCCGTCATGGCCGTCGCCCTGCATGAGCGGATCACGATAGCTGACGTCTTCGGTGAAGGTGGCCTTGAGCAAATCAGCACGGCGGCCGGCATCGCTTTCGTTCCAGGCGGTGATGTAACCCTCGGCAATTTTGTTGAGGTCGGTCATGGTCTGTCTCCTTTGTTTGATGGCTTTGACATCAGCTTTTTCGATCAGCCCAAGAGCGAAACCAATTACGCCTGAGGTAATCAGGGCGAACTATTCGAGAGAGGACAGAAATCATGAGCAGCGGATTTTTCGGCGACATCCAGAAGATCAAATATGAGGGGCCGGATTCGACCAATCCGCTGGCCTACCGGTTCTACAATCCCGACGAGGTGGTCGCCGGCAAGCGGCTGGAAGACCATCTGCGCTTTGCCGTCGCCTATTGGCATTCCTTCGCCTGGCCGGGCGGCGATCCGTTCGGCGGACAGACTTTCGACCGTCCCTGGTTCCCCAAGGCCGGCGGCGTCGACACGATGGAACTGGCCAAACTCAAGGCCGATGTCGCCTTCGAGATGTTCTCGCTGCTCGGCGCGCCCTATTTCTGCTTCCATGACGCCGATGTGCGGCCCGAGGGCAAGGATTTTTCCGAAAGCGCTGCCCGCCTTGACGAGATCGCGGACTATTTTGCCACCAAGATGAAGCAGACCGGCGTCAAGCTTCTGTGGGGCACGGCGAACCTGTTCTCCAATCGCCGCTTCATGTCGGGCGCCGCCACCAATCCTGATCCGGATGTGTTTGCCTATGCGGCGGCGACGGTGAAAAGCTGCATCGACGTCACCAAGCGGCTGAAGGGCGAGAACTACGTGCTGTGGGGCGGGCGCGAGGGCTATGAGACGCTGCTCAACACCGATCTTGCCCGCGAGCAGGAACAGGCCGGCCGCTTCCTCAGCCTCGTCGTCGACTACAAGCACAAGATCGGCTTCAAGGGCACCATCCTGATCGAGCCGAAGCCGCAGGAGCCGACAAAGCACCAGTACGATTATGACGTCGCCACCGTGTACGGCTTCCTCAAGCGCTTCGGGCTGGAGAAGGAAGTCAAGCTCAACATCGAGCAGGGCCATGCTATTCTCGCCGGCCATTCCTTCGAGCACGAACTGGCGCTGGCCAATGCGCTCGGCGTCTTCGGCTCGATCGACATGAACCGCAACGACTACCAGTCGGGCTGGGACACCGACCAGTTCCCCAACAATGTGCCGGAAATGGCATTGGCCTACTATCAGGTCCTGCAGGCCGGCGGCTTCAAGACCGGCGGCACCAATTTCGACGCGAAGCTGCGCCGCCAGTCGCTTGACCCGCAGGATCTGCTGATCGGCCACATCGGCGGCATGGACTCTTGCGCACGCGGCCTGAAGGCAGCTGCTCGCATGGTCGAGGACAAGGCGCTGTCGGGTCCGCTGGCCGAGCGCTATGCCGGCTGGAACAGCACCGAGGCCAAGGCGATGCTGTCGGGCAAGCGCACGCTAGAGGACATCGCCGAGCGCGTCGTGAAGAAGAAGATCGAGCCGCAGCCGCGCTCCGGCCGCCAGGAACTGCTGGAAAACATAGTCAACCGCTACGTCTGAAGCCTGAGGCTGGCCCGATACCTGCCTGGTGTGGCTGAAAGCCGCCGTGATCGCCTTTTGCTAGTCCGCTCTCCCAAGCGATGGAGAAAGACGATGGCAAACGGGCAGATCACGGTGCGCAAGGCGCGGCAGGGCGATGTCGCGGCTCTGAAGCAGGTGCTTCAGGAAACCTTCGAAGGCACCTGGCTGCCACACATCACCGAGGCGTCGGCGCAGCGCTATATCGAGACCGATATTGGCGGACGCTATGTCGAGGAAAGCTGGCCGGAATTCACCATTGCCGAGATCGACGGCGAGGTAGCCGGGCTGATCCACTGGCGCGGCGACTTCATCGAGGCTGTGCATGTGAGGGCCGGCAATCAGGGCCGGGGCGTCGGCCGCAGGCTGCTGACGCATGCCGAACAGGCGATTAGTGCCACCGGCTTTCCACAGGTGCGGCTCGAGACCGACACGTTCAACGAGCGCGCCCAGGGTGTCTACAAGGCGGTCGGCTATGTCGAAAAGGACCGCTATCCCGACGATGAATGGGACAGCGGCTTTACGACTGTGCTGTTCGAGAACCGGCTGGACTGACGTCCTCTGATTCGGTTTTGGCGCGCAGCACAGCTTTGCGCCAAAGCTCTCATTTGGCGACATGGTTTTGCCCTTTGCCGCCCCTCAATGACCTCGCTCTTGCCTTCAAACTGCCGTCACGTATCTCGTATAAAAGGGGCCTGTGGCGGGTGAAAAGGAAGGAGGCGAACCGATATGCAGCACGAACGCGAAATCGACGCCCTACTCTCATCCGGCGAGACCGGATCGATCATCGACCGGCTGATGGCGCTGCCGCGGCCGACCGACAATGTGAAGAACGAATGGGATCGCGCTGTCAGCAGCCGATTCGAAGTCCGGCTGGTGAGGCAAATGCGCTCGCAGATCGACGCCGGCAGCGATCGACAGAACGCCGCGTAATCCCCCGGATATGATTATCCTCGGCGCAGCCTGACTGGGGCTTCGCCAAAAGCTCTTGAAAACGCTCTGGAAAATGCCGCGGCGGAAGAGAATCCCGTCCGCCCGGCAATATCGGCCATCGCTATCCGCGTGTCGACGACCAGCCGGCGCGCGGCCCCCAGCCGCAGCCTCAGATAATAGGCGCCCGGCGTCTCGCCGATCGACTTGCGAAAGATGCTTTCCAGTGTTCGCGCCGTCACGCCGGCACGCTTTGCGATGGCTTCGATGGTCAGCGGCTGATCGACATGCGCTTCCATCAGCCGAATGGCCTGCGCCAGACGCGGGTCGTAGCCGTCGAGCCGGCCAAGCGAGACCAGCGGCTGCGCATCGGTCGCCACCCGCGCCTGATCGTAGATGAACGCGCTTGCCACATCGAGCGCCACGGCCATGCCGAGCCGGGTGCGAATCAGGTGCAACATCAGATCCAGGGTCGGCGACGCCCCGCCCGTGGTGAACACCGGCCCATCGATGATGTATCGATCGGGGCGCACGTCGACACCGGGAAAGGCGGACGAGAAATCCTCCATGTCCTCCCAATGGGTGGTGGCGCTGCGCCCTTCCAGCAAGCCGGCGCGCGCCACCAGCCATGTGCCGGCCTCGACGCCGCCGCAGGCGCGGGCCGAACGCGCCGCGCGGCGCAGGCCGGCAAGCAGCGCTGACGTGGCATAGTTCTGTGTGCCGAAGCCCGCGACCACGATCAGCACGTCGGTTGGTTCCGTCGCATCGAACCGGCCGCTGACCGCCACGGGCAAGCCGCATGTCGTGACCGGCGCCTCGCCGGTCACCGAAACCAGTTTGAAGTCGAACAAGGTTTCGCCGGCGATACGGTTGGCGGCGCGCAGCGGATCAACGGTGCATGCCACGCACATGATGGACGCCCCGGAAAACACCAGCAGCGTCACCTTGAGCGGCGACTGCTCGGCGCGAAAGATTGTCGCTCTTTCGGTTTTTATCATAGTAGCTTCGTAAAACGTAAAGCAGGATCCCGCAAGCCGCGCAATGTTGTGCGGGTTCCTGTGCATGTCGTTGTCCCAAAACCGGTTCCCACTTTTGGGCGACATGCATGGTTGTTTCGATTGGGAGGAGAATTCCATGCCGCTTGCGATGAACCGTGAGGTTTTCATTACCTGTGCCGTGACCGGATCCGGCGGTTCGCAGGATCGCAGCCCGCATGTACCGCGCTCGCCCAAGCAGATCGCCGATTCGGCCATCGATGCGGCCAAGGCCGGCGCTGCAATCGTCCACTGCCATGTGCGCGACCCCGAGACCGGCAAGCCGCGCCGCGATGTGCATCTCTACCGCGAGGTGACCGAACGCATTCGTGCCGCGAACGTCGACGTCATCCTGAACCTCACCGCCGGCATGGGCGGCGACATGGTGTTCGGTTCGCCCGAGGCGCCGTTGCCGCTCAACGAAAAGGGCACCGACATGGGCGGCGCCACCAACCGCATGGAACATGTGCGCCAGTGCCTGCCGGAAATCTGCACGCTCGACTGCGGCACCATGAACTTCGCCGAGGCCGATTATGTCATGACCAACACGCCCGGCATGCTGCGCGCCATGGGCGGCATGATGACGGCGCTCGGCGTCAAGCCCGAGATCGAGGCCTTCGACACCGGCCATCTCTGGTTCGCCAAGCAGCTGGTCGAGGAAAAGGTCCTAAACGCGGACGCGCTTGTGCAATTGTGCATGGGCGTGCCGTGGGGAGCGCCTGACGACCTCAACACCTTCATGGCTATGGTCAACAACGTGCCGTCGACCTGGAACTGGTCGGCCTTCGCCATCGGCCGCAACCAGATGGCCTATGCGGCCGCTGCCGTTTTGGCCGGCGGCAATGTCCGCGTCGGTCTCGAAGACAATCTGTGGCTCGACAAGGGCGTGCTCGCCACCAATGCACAGCTCGTCGAGCGCGCCGCCAGCATCGTCACCAATCTCGGGGCCAGGATCCTGGGACCGGAGGAAGTGCGCCAGAAGCTCAACCTGACCAAACGGGCGCCAATAGCAGCTTAATTCAATCGCTGGAGATCGACATGACAACCGTCAAATTCACCGCGATGAAGGATGGCGACAAGGACGATTACGAGTTCCTGACCGAGCATGAGATCGACTATGCCGCCAAGACCGGCGAGCGATTGCTCGACGCGCTGGTGCAGCTCGATGAAGGCCTGTCGGGATACAAGATCACCCGGCTAGGCCATTCGCTGCAGGCGGCGACGCGTGCCTGGCGCGACGGCGCCGACACGGACTGGATCGCGTGTGCCGTGCTGCATGACATTGGCGACATCTATGCGCCTTACAATCACGACGAATACGCCGCTTCGATCCTGAAACCCTTCGTGCGCGAGCAATGCACCTGGGTGGTGGAAAAGCACGGCGATTTCCAGCGCCTCTATTACGCCCACCATCTCGGCGGCAACCGGCATGCCCGCGACCGCTTCGCCGGTCATGCCTATTTCGACGATTGCGACCAGTTTTGCGAACGCTGGGACCAGTCGAGCTTCGACCCTGACTACGAGACGCTGCCGATCGAATTTTTCAGACCCTTCGTGCTCGAAGTCTTTGCCCGTAAGGCCTACGACCCCGCGGTGATCCGCGCCGGCGAGCGCGTGCCTCTCATCGATCCAGAAACTGCCAAGACAAGAACCGGAGCCTCAGCATGAGCATCATTAACAAGGCGGCCGCCATTGGTGGCGGTGTCATCGGCGCCGGCTGGGTGGCGCGGCTGCTCTTGAACGGCATCGACGTGTCGATCTTCGATCCCGATCCCGAAGCCTCGCGCAAGGTCTCGGAAGTGATGAAGGGCGCGCGCCGGGCCTACAAGCAGATGGTGCCCGGCGGCTTGCCGAAAGAGGGCAAGCTGACCTTCGCCAAGACCATTGCCGAGGCGGTGGCCGATGCCGATTTCATCCAGGAAAGCGTGCCGGAACGGCTCGACCTCAAGCACAAGGTGCTGGCCGAGATCGATGCCCGTGCGCCGGCCAACGCCATTGTCGGCTCGTCGACATCAGGCATCAAGCCGACCGACATGCAGGTGGCGATGAAGAAGCATCCCGAGCGGCTGGTCGTCGGCCACCCGTTCAATCCGGTCTATCTCCTGCCGCTGGTCGAGATCGTCGGCGGCGAGCAGACCTTCCCGGAGGCGATCGAGGTCGCCAAGGAGATCTATGCGTCGATCGGCATGAAGCCTGTCGTCATCCGCAAGGAGATCGAGGCCTTCGTCGGCGACCGCTTGCTCGAAGCCGCATGGCGCGAGGCGCTGTGGCTGATCAAGGACGGCATCTGCACCGTCGAGGAACTCGACGACATCATGCGCTACGGTTTCGGCCTGCGCTGGGCGCAGATGGGCATGTTCCAGGTCTATCGCGTCGCTGGCGGCGAAGCCGGCATGCGCCACTTCATGGCCCAGTTCGGGCCGTGCCTGAAATGGCCATGGACCAAGCTGATGGACGTGCCGGAATTCAACGACGAGCTGGTCGACCTGATCGCCACCCAGTCGGATGACCAGGCGCATGGCCTGTCGATCCGCGAACTGGAAAAGATCCGCGACGACAATCTGGTCGCCATCATGGATGCGCTGTCGAAGCAGAACAAGGGCAAGGGCTGGGGTGCCGGCGCGCTGCACAAGGACTATACCAGGCAGCTGGCCAAGCTGGCGGCCAAGAAGCCGGCTGCCTCCAAGGCAGCCGAAAAAGCCAAGGCCTCCAAGCCGGTGAAAAAGGCCGAAAAGCCGAAGAAAAAGAAGAAGGGCTGAGACCATGGATTTCGGTCTGTCGGAGGAACAGAAACTCATTGTCGAGACGACGCGCGCCTTCGTCGAGAATGAGCTTTACCCGCATGAGCGCGAAGTGGAGCGCACTGGCGTGCTGCGCCGTGACCTGATCGAGGAGATCAAGGTCAAGGCGATCGAAGCCGGCCTCTACGCCGCCAACATGCCGGCCGATGTCGGCGGCGCGGGGCTGGATACGGTGACGTGGCTGCTCTACGAAAAGGAACTCGGCCGCGCCAACTACGCGCTGCACTGGACCTGCGTGGCGCGTCCCTCCAACATCCTTCTCGCCGGCACGCCGGAGCAGCGCGAAAAGTACCTGTTCCCTTGCATCCGTGGCGAGAAATGGGACTGCCTTGCGATGACCGAGCCTGGCGCCGGTTCGGATCTGCGCGGCATGAAGGCGACCGCGGTGCAGGATGGCGACGACTGGGTGCTCAACGGCACCAAGCACTTTATCTCCCACGCCGATCTCGCCGATTTCGCCATCGTCTTCATGGCTTCGGGCGAAGAGGATTCGCCGCGTGGCAAGCGCAAGAAGATCACCGCCTTCTTCGTCGACAAGGGCACCAAGGGTTTTACGGTGCGCGACGGCTACCGCAACGTCTCGCATCGCGGCTACACCAACGCCATCCTCGAATTCGATGATTGCCGCCTGCCGGCATCCCAGGTTCTGGGTGAAGTGCATAAGGGTTTCGACGTTGCCAATTCCTGGCTCGGCGCCACCCGGCTGCAGGTCGGCGCCACCTGCCTCGGCCGCGCCGAGCGGGCGCTTGGCCATGCGGTCGAATATGCCGCACAGCGCCAGCAGTTCGGCCAGCAGATCGGCAAGTTCCAGGGCGTGTCGTTCAAGCTCGCCGACATGGCGACCGAACTCAAGGCCGCCGACCTGATGGTGTTCGAAGCCGGCTGGAAGTACGATCAGGGCACCGTCACCGACCAGGACATGGCCATGGCCAAGCTGAAGGCCACCGAAATGCTCGCTTTCGTCGCCGACGAAGCAATCCAGATCCATGGCGGCATGGGCCTGATGGACGACCTGCCGTTGGAGCGCATCTGGCGCGACGCCCGCGTCGAGCGCATCTGGGAAGGCACTTCGGAAATTCAGCGACATATTATTTCGCGGGCGCTGCTGCGTCCGTTCGGGGCTTAGAGCATGATCGCCAAAAGCCGGAGTTCGGCTTTTGAGACAAAATGATGCTCAAACGAAAAGATGACCATGCATAAACTCGAACGTCTCCTGCGCCCGAAATCGATCGCCGTCTTCGGTGGCGTGCAAGCGGCCGCGGTCGTTGCGCAATCGATCAAGATGGGCTTTGCCGGCGAAATCTGGCCTGTGCATCCGACCAAGGACGAGGTCGCCGGGCGCAAGGCCTATCGTTCCGTCGCCGAATTGCCCGGCGCGCCCGATGCGGCCTTTGTCGGCGTCAACAGGCATCTGACCATCGAGGTCATCAAGGCGCTGGCCGAGCGCGGCGCTGGCGGCGCCGTCTGCTTTGCCGCCGGTTTCCTCGAGACCGAGGCCTATGACGATGATGGCGAACGGCTGCAGGCCGAACTGGTCGCGGCCGCCGGACAGATGCCGATCATCGGGCCGAACTGCTATGGCCTGATCAACTATGCCGACGGCGCGCTGCTGTGGCCCGACCAGCATGGCGGCATCAGGCTGGAGGAAGGCGGCAAAGGCGTCGCCATCATCACCCAGTCGTCCAACATCGCCATCAACATGACGATGCAGAAGCGCGGCCTGCCCATCGCCTTCCTGATGACAGCCGGTAACCAGGCGCAGACCGGCCTGTCCGAAATGGCGCTCGGCCTGATCGAGGACGACCGGGTCACCTCGCTCGGCCTGCACATTGAGGCCTTCGATTCGGTAGCCGGCTTCGAACGGTTGGCCGCCAGGGCGCGCGAGCTGAAAAAGCCGATCATCGCCATGAAGGTCGGCCGCTCCGAACAGGCGCGGCAGGCAACTGTCTCGCACACTGCCTCGCTGGCCGGCTCGGACGCGGCATCGGGTGCCTTCCTGAGGCGGCTCGGCATCGCCCGCGTCGATTCCATTCCTGCCTTCATCGAGGCGTTGAAGCTCTTGCACATCACCGGCCCGCTGCCCGGCTATAGGCTGTCATCGATGAGCTGTTCGGGCGGCGAGGCTTCCGTGATGGCCGACAGCGCCGAAGGCCGCTGGGTCAACTTCCCGGTGCTGACGGAAAAACACCGCGCCCACGTCAAATCAACGCTCGGGCCGCTGGTCGCGGTCGCCAACCCGTTGGATTATCACACCTTCATCTGGAACAACGAGCCGGCGATGACCGCCACCTTCACCGCCATGGTATCGGGCGGTTTCGACCTCAACATGCTGGTGCTCGATTTCCCGCGTCCGGACCGATGCTCGGTCACCGACTGGTGGGCGACGCTGCGCGCTTTCGAATCGGCGTTGAAGACCAATAAGGCGCATGGCGCTATCGTTTCCTCGCTGCCTGAAAACCTGCCGGAAGAATATACCGCCGAGCTGATGGCGCGTGGCATGGTGCCATTGTTCGGCATTTCGGAGGCGATGGATGCCGCAGGCGCTGCGGCCTTCATCGGCTGGGCCTGGGCTGAACCGCAGGCGCAGCCGATTGACACGTCCGCTTCCGGTGCTGCCGGCGGCGGTCACGTTACGCCCGACGAGGCTGAAGCCAAGGCGCGGCTGATCAAGGCCGGGCTTCCAGTGCCGAAGGGCGAGCGCGCCGGCAATGCGGTCGAGGCGGTCATCTCGTCGATGGCGCTCGGCTTTCCCGTCGCCCTGAAGGCCCTAGGGGTTGCCCATAAATCCGAGGTTGGCGCTGTCAGGCTCAACCTCAGGGATGCCGAATCCGTCAGCACGGCGGCGCATGATCTGCTGCCGCTCGGCACGGGCCTCTATGTCGAGCGCATGGTGCGCGACGGCGTTGCCGAACTGATCGTCGGCTTCACCAGGGATCCGATGTTCGGTGCTGTGATGACGCTGGGCACCGGCGGCGTGCTGGTTGAATTGCTGCGTGACAGCGTGACGCTGATGCTGCCGGCAACCCGTGACGACATCGAGGCCGCGCTGCGCGGCCTCAAACTGTTCCCGCTGCTTGAAGGCTATCGCGGTCGGCCGAAGGCCGACGTCGCTTCTGCCATCGACGCCATCGCGGGCATTGCCGGATTCGTGCAGAAGAATGCCGGCGAGATCGAGGAACTCGACATCAACCCGCTGATCGTCTGCGTCGAAGGCAAGGGTGCCTGGATCGCCGACGCGCTGCTGGTGCTGGGAGAAGACAAGAATGTCTGACGTCATTTCAACCCGCCGCGAAGGCACCATTCTCGAGGTCACGCTCGATCGGCCCAAGGCCAACGCCATCGATCTCAAGACCTCGCGGCTGATGGGCGAAACCTTCAAGGCGTTCCGTGACGATCCGGACCTGCGCGTCGCCATCGTCAAGACATCAGGCGACAAGTTCTTCTGCGCCGGCTGGGACCTGAAGGCGGCCGCCAGCGGCGATGCGGTCGACGGCGATTACGGCGTCGGCGGCTTTGCCGGCCTGCAGGAATTGCGCGACTTGAACAAGCCGGTCATTGCTTGCGTCAACGGCATGGCGGTGGGCGGCGGCTTCGAACTGGCGCTGTCATGCGACCTCATCTACGCATCAGACCATTCGTCCTTCGCGCTGCCCGAAATCCGCGCCGGCACGCTGGCCGACGCGGCGACGATCAAGCTGCCCAAGCGCATCCCCTACCATGTCGCCATGGACCTCCTGCTCACCGGCCGCTGGATGGATGTCGCCGAGGCGCATCGCTGGGGCCTGGTCAACGAGGTGCTGCCCAAGGAAAAGCTCGAGGATCGCGTCTGGGAGATCGCAAGGCTGCTCGCCGGCGGCCCGCCGCTGGTCTTCGCCGCGATCAAGGAGACGGCACGGGTGGCCGAGTCCCTGACCTTCCAGGATGCGATGAACCGCGTGACGCGGCGCCAGCTGGCGACGGTCGATGCGCTCTATGGTTCGGAGGACAATATGGAAGGGTTTCGAGCCTTCGCGGAGAAGCGCGATCCGGTGTGGAAGGGGAAGTGAGCCACTTTACCCTCCCCTTGATGGGGAGGGTCGGACCGAAGGTCCGGGGTGGGGTGAAGCGCCGCCACCCCCACCCGCCGCTCTGCGGCGACCTCCCCCATCAAGGGGGAGGTAAAGGAGCTCCATGACCGACTACAAAACCCTTATCGACGCCGAGACCTGGGCCTTCATCGAGCGGACCAACTCCTACTACCCGCCCGATACGATTGACTACACGATCACCCAACAGCGCGCGATTTACGACCGCATGTGCCGGGAATTCTTTGCCGGCTATCCCCAGGGTGTCACGGCCGAAACCTCTTCGATAGCAACGCCCACGTACCACATTCCGATCCGCATCTACCGCACCGCCCCGCAACCGGCAGCGACAGTGCTCTACATCCATGGCGGCGGCTTCATCCTTGGCGGGTTGGACAGCCATGACGATGTCTGCGCCGAGCTCTGCGCTCGCACCGGCTACGAGGTGATTTCGGTCGACTACCGGCTGGCGCCGGAGTATCTGCATCCAGCCGCCTTCGACGATGCGATGAACGCCTCCGCATGGGCTGCGTCCACCCGCGAACGCCCCATCCTGCTCTGCGGCGACAGCGCCGGCGGCAATCTCTGCGCCGCCGTCAGCCACGCCACGCGCGGCCACGCGAAAAGGCCGGTCGGCCAGGTGCTGATCTATCCCGGTCTCGGCGGCGACCGCTCGAAGGGCTCCTATGTCACGCACGCCGAAGCGCCGATGCTGACCATGCGTGATCTCGAATTCTACAAGCATATTCGCACCGGCGGCGCGGACCGGACCGGCGATGTAACGCTGTCAGCACTGGCCGACACCGACTTCGCCAATTTGCCGCCGACAGTGCTGATCACCGCGCAGTGTGACCCGCTGTCTTCAGACGGCGAGACCTATCGTGACCTTGTCATCGCCGCAGGCGGGCGCGCCACCTGGTTCGAGGAACCGGGCTTGGTGCACGGCTATCTCAGGGCACGGCACACGGTCGGTCGCGCCCGCGAAAGTTTCACGCGGATCGTCGATGCGGTGGCGGCGCTTGGACAAGGCTCCTGGCGCTGGTGAGCGCCGTCGCACCTATGCGGCCTTTATAACTGAGGCCAAAACCTGCTCTCGAATTCCTATGCAGCCAGCGACTATGTAATTCCGGGCCGCCGCTTGACCGGCAGCCGGAACGACTGGCTTCGGACGACCATGAGATTACATTCAGTCTGGCTGACCTCAAGGGCCAGCCGCAGGGTGCCGACGGAGTATTTCGTCCTGGCAAACCTTAGAGAAGAGGGGGCGATCATCGGCCGACTCGCCGGTCACCCCATCGCCGATACGGTCGTTGATGCAAGAGGCCGGCGATACCATTTTGTCGGTGTTGCAACGCGTGACGCCAGTGGACGCTTCGATGTCGAAGCGCTCCGGGCTGGTGAATGGATCGTCCAGCCCGGACTGGTCTATGCCGCCGATGGTGAGGTGCGCAGGCCTCTGTCAGAATTGGCGCTGCGCATTCGCGGCCGCCGCCGGCCTTGACTGGCCGATCCTGAATCCAGCCTCGCTCAGCCCCAACATCGCCTCTCGGATCGCAGTTGCGGTTTCAGGGCGAACAGCTGTCATCGGCAAGCGGACATCCGGGCTCATGCCAAGCGCCACGCTGAGCGCATATTTGACCGGCGCGGGATTGCTCTCCAGTTCAAGCGCCGCGATCAGCGGCCGCAAGCGGTGGTGGATGGCTCGCGCGGTGTGGTGGTCGCCCTGCCGGCACGCATCATGCATCTCCACGCACAGCCGCGGCGCGACGTTGGAGACCACCGAGATCGTTCCGCGCCCGCCCATCGTGTTGAAGCCGAACGATGTCGCGTCGTGACCGGAGAGGCAGATGAAGCGGCGCCTGAGCACAGCCGGAAGCATGGATAGCCGGCTCACATCGCCGGTGGCGTCCTTGATGCCGATAATGGTCGGAATCTGCGCCAGGCGTTCGATCGTCTCCTCGGACAGGTCGACGCCGGTTCGCGCCGGCACATTGTAGACGATGATCGGTATCCTGACCTTGGCCGCGACCGCTTCAAAATGGCGAAAGATCCCTTCCTGGCTCGGCCTGTTGTAGTAGGGCGTCACGATCAGGGCGGCGTCGGCACCAAAGGCTTCGGCGGCTGTCGAAAAGGCGATCGTCGTCTCTGTGCTGTTGGTTCCGGTGCCGGCAATGATTGGCACCCTGCCGCCGGCGATTTTCACACACAGCGCGATGATGTCGAGGCGCTCCTCCCACGACAGGGTCGGGGCCTCACCTGTGGTGCCGCATGGGACCAGCCCGTTGATCCCTTGTTCGATCTGCCAGCGCAACAGAGCGGTCAGCTGCTTCAGATCGACCTCGCCGTCGGTGAGCGGCGTTACCAGCGCGGTCATCGCTCCGGTCAGGCGCATTCGGGCTTGTTCTGGGGTCATGGCAATCAGAGTCTCCTGGATGAATTTTTGGATGCACCGTCTTTTCGAGGTGCGAGGAAAGCAGGGCCGACAGCAGCGCTGCAGCCAGATCGATGTGGTCCGCTTCGATTGTGCCGGCCCCGACCGTTGTTCCTGCGGATGTCATTTGGATGGAACAGAGCCAGCGCGCGCCGGCTTTGCCGATGGCCGACACCGAACGCTCCGGCTTCGACGAAGCGACGAGCAGGAGGACGGCGTCGAGCATGGCGCCGGCCTCGACCAGGCCGGCAAATCGCCGACCTTGTCGGGACGATCTGTCGAGTGACAGGGCGCGTGCCGCCTCCCAGAGCTGGTGCTCAAGCAGCCTGCCGACATGCGGCAGGCGATCAAGCAATCCGGCGAGATCGGCGCTGTTGGGCGCAGCAATGGTGTTGGAATTGTGCATGGCCAGATCGTTCCGATCAGTTCGGAACCGGGCGCGGCTCAATTGAACAGGGAAAGCCGCACACTTGCCGGGGCGAAGCGGATCGCTCCGGCGCGATGGCCGCTTTCCATCGTGGCGAAACGGACAGCGGAATTCCGGTCGGCAAAAACGCCGCCGGTCTGGCCCTCCTCGTCACGCGCGATCCAGTGGCCTTCGCCATCGCGCCCGACGACGAAGCGGTGAAGGGCATTTCCGTCGGGAGGAATAGGGGAACTTTGCATGGTTATCTCCTGTCTCTCAGGAAAGCTGGGCAGCGATCGCGGCGGCGGCCAGCAAGGCGCCGACGACCAGGAGCCACCATGTCGGTGTGAACGGCGCGACCAGGCTGACCGGCGCGCGATTGCTGTTGGCCGCACGCCTGATCTGTTCGACCTGCGACGCCGGCAACGGACGATGGGTGGGCAGATAGAGCCCGTCTGAGAGGAACATCGAAGACTTCCTTCTTTCTGTAACTGCCACCACGAGGTGGCGACTGCCTGCAGCGGCTCAGCACCGGCTGCACTCAGAAAGATAAAAGCATCGGCATTTGTATTCGAGGCGGGCGAAATCTGAAAAATATAAAAAAGTCATATGTTTATCGCCCGGGCGTATAGGGCCTCAGGCGACAGCGATGGCGTCGTTTTACGCCACCGAGGCAGTAGCTGCCCGGCCGGCGCTGCGGCCGGAAAAGATGCAGCCGCCAAGGAAGGTGCCTTCCAGCGCCGCATAGCCATGCACGCCGCCGCCGCCGAATCCGGCGGCTTCGCCGACGGCGTAGAGCCCGGGCACCGGCTGGCCATCGGCGCCCAGCACGCGACTGTCGAGATCGGTCTGTAGGCCGCCCAGCGTCTTGCGCGTCAGGATGTTGAGGCGCACCGCGATCAGCGGGCCGTTTGCCGGGTCGAGCATCTTGTGCGGCTTGGCCGTGCGGATCAGCCTGTCACCGAGATAGGCGCGCGCACCGCGCAAGGCGGTGACCTGCATGTCCTTGGAGAACGGATTGTCGAGCTGTCGGTCGCGAGCACGGATTTCGCGCTCCACCTGTGCGACGTCGAGCAGCGGCTCGCCGCCGGCCAGCGCATTCATGCGCGCCACCAGCTTCGAAAGGTCGGCCTCGACAATAAAGTCCTCGCCTTTCTCCATGAACGCTTTCACCGGGCCGGGAATCCCCGAAGTGGCGCGGCCGAGCACCTGGCGCCAGCTCTTGCCCGTCAAATCCGGATTCTGTTCCGAGCCCGACAGCGCGAACTCCTTCTGGATGATTTTCCTGGTCAGGATGAACCAGGAATAATCGAAACCGGTGCTCATGATATGGCTGAGCGTGCCCAGCGTGTCGAAGCCGGGATAGAGCGGCACCGGCAGGCGTTTTCCCCTGGCATCGAGCCACAGCGACGACGGACCGGGCAGGATGCGGATGGCATGGTCGGTCCAGATCGGCGCCCAGTTCTTGATGCCCTCGACATAGTGCCACATGCGGTCGCGGTTGATGATCGAGCCGCCGGCCGCTTCGGTGATGGCCAGCATGCGGCCGTCGACATGGTCGGGCACGCCGGTGATCATGCGCTTGGGAGCGGCGCCCAGCCGCTTGGGCCAGTTTTCCCGCACCAGCTGATGGTTGGCGCCGATGCCGCCGGAGGCGACGATCACCGCTTGCGCATGCAGCTCGAAATCGCCTGCTATGTCGCGCGAGCTCTTGTGGCCGCGCTCGACCGTGCTCGGCCCGAGGATATCGCCGCGAACGCCGGTTATGGTTGAGCCTGTCCGCGTCAGTTCATTGGCCCGGTGGCGGAACTTGAAGTCGATCAACCCACGTTTCTGCGCCTCGCGCACGCGCAGGACAAAAGGTTCAAGCACACCGGGTCCGGTGCCCCAGGTGATGTGGAAGCGCGGCACCGAATTGCCATGGCCGATGGCATTGCCGCCGCCCCGCTCTGCCCAGCCGACCACGGGAAAGAATTTCAAGCCGCGTTGCATCAGCCAGGAGCGCTTTTCGCCGGCGGCGAAGCCGACATAGGCCTCCGCCCATTTGCGCGGCCAGAAATCCTCCGGCCGGTCGAAGGCGGCGGTGCCCATCCAGTCCTCGAGCGCCAGATCATGCGAATCGCGGATGCGCATGCGCCGCTGTTCAGGCGAATCGACGAGGAAAAGCCCACCGAACGACCAGAACGCCTGGCCGCCCAGCGACTGCTCCGGCTCCTGGTCGACGATGATGATCTTCTTGCCGGCCTCGGCAAGCTCGGCGGCGGCAACCAGCCCGGCAAGGCCGGCACCGACAATGATCACGTCCGCGTCGTCAGCCATTTTTCCTCCCCAGGATTAGCCGGCTAACGCCATTCCAGGAAAAGTGTGAGCGGTTTTCCGTCCGGAATTGCGTCAAACAAAGAGTTAGACAGCTTCCCAGCCATCCTTGCCGCCGGCGCGGAAGATGGCGTCGATGACCTTCTGGTTGAGCACAGACTCCTCCAGCGTGAAGACGCGCTCCTTGCCGCCCTGTGCCGTGCGCGCGAAGGTCTCGACCTCCAGCCGGTACTGCTGGGTGCCGGGGAAGCGAAACACCTGTGCTTCGGTGTGGTTCTGGTTGTGCAGTTCGACGCGGTGATGGTCGTAAAGTCCGGCATTGAATGGCGAGAACACCTCGATAAAACCCTTCTCGCCGTGGAACACCATCACCTGGCGCGCCGCCATCTGCGTCGACAAATAGAAGGACAGCTCGAAGTCGCCGAAATCGGCGCGGATCGAGGAATAGATGTCGGTACCGAATTTCTTGTCGCGCTCGATCGTCGCCTGCACACGGCTAGGCTCCTTGCCGGTAGAGAACCGCGTCGACACCGTCGGGTAGACACCGATATCGGGCAGCGCGCCGCCGCCGAGATCGAGCTGGTTGCGCATGTTGTTGGGGTCGACATTGTAGTAGGAGAACGCGCCCTGCACATGGCGCAGCCGGCCGATGGCGCCACTGGCGATGAGGTCGCGCACCTTGATCCATTGCGGGTGATAGATGACCATGAAGGCTTCGCAGACCAGTACTTTCTTGGCGTCGCGCAACTTGATCAGGGGGGCGATGTCCTTGGCGTCGAGTGCCAGCGGCTTTTCGACCAGCACATGTTTTCCCGCCTCGATTGCTTTCGCCGCCCATTCGACATGCTGCGATGTCGGCAACGGGATGTAGACGCCATCGACGTCCTTCGAGGCTAGCAGTTCCTCATAGGAGCCGAACGCATGACGCGCTCCGAAGCGCTCGGCCAAGGCCTTGGCCTTAGACAGGTCACGGCTGGCGATCGCCGACAGCACGCCGTTCTCGGCCTCGACCATTGCCGGCAACAAATGCTCGCGGCCGATCTTGGCCGTCGACAGAACACCCCATCGGAACATCACGCTTCTCCATGCCGAATTACAGGCGAGGAGATTTGCCTGAAATCTGCGGAAAAGCCAATGCGGGGTGTCGGTTTCCTCGGCCCACGAAGTGGGGAGAGGTGGCCCGGCGAAGCCGGGACGGAGAGGGGCCTTCGTAAAGTGCCCAACTCGCCGCGTCGAGCACCCTTAGAAGTGTGTGTTATCGAAGGGCTCTGCCACCACGAGCGGCGAAAGCGTTTCTGGGAGCGCCCCTCGCCCCGTTTACGGGGAGAGGATGCCGGCAGGCAGGTGAGGGGCGGCGCCAACCTTGGCAATGCATGGCCCCCAAACGGGAGACGATTGCGCCGCCGTTCCCTAACCACTCACTTTGAAGAAATCCACAAACGCTCTCAGCGCTGGGCGCATCTGCCGGCGACTGGGATAATAGACAAAGAACCCCTCGAAAGACGGGCACCAGTCCTCCAGCGCGCGGATCAGCCTGCCGTCGGCGAGCGGGGCCAGCACATAAGGCTCGAAGACGAAGGCAAGTCCTGCGCCGTCGACCGCCGCTTGCGCGATCAGATGGTCCTCGTCGAGGATCAGCGGCCCTTGCGCAGCGATCTCGATCTCCTCGCCGCCCTTTTCGAATTCCCAGCGGTAGAGGATGCCGCTGGAGAAGCGGAAGCGGATGCAGCGATGGTCGGCTAGGTCGCGCGGATGATGCGGTCTGGGCATGGCCTCGAAATAGGATGGCGCGCCGACCACCGCGCCGCGCATGTCCGGCCCGATGCGCACCGCGATCATGTCGCGCTGCAGGCTCTCGCCAAGCCGCACGCCGGCATCGAAACCACCTTCCACCACATCGGTGAAGCGGTCCTCGATGACGATCTCCAGAACGATGTCGGGATAGGCCCTGGCAAAGGCGCCAAGCCGCGGCGTCAGCACCAGATGCGCTGCCGTGCGCGGCACGCTGAGCCTGAGATTCCCGGCTGGCCGGTCACGCGACTCGACCGCCGTCTCCAGCGCCAGGTCGATCTCGGAAAGCGCCGGCCGCAATCGCTCCAGCAACTGCGCGCCTTCCTCGGTCGGCGCAACGCTGCGCGTGCTGCGTGCCAAAAGCCGCACGCCAAGCCGCGCCTCCAGGCTGGACACCGCATGGCTGACCGCCGAGGGCGCGATGGCCAATTCCCTGGCCGCGCCGCGAAAGCTGCCGCATTGTGCGACGGTTGCCAGAACTGCCAGCTGCGAAAGATGTGCTCGATTCATTGATCTATTTCTTAGAACACCCCGTGCGCAGATGAGCCGATTATCGAACGTAAGGCAAGACGCTATCTCATGCTGCATGTCGCCCAAAAGTGCTCTGCGGTTTTGGGGCAACGACATGCACAAGGACAAGACTTAAAGCGCGTCGCAGACGCCCTTTAAGCATCACAACACGGAGACGCGTGATGCAAACCCGCAAGCTAGGAACTGAACTGAACGTCTATCCCGTCGGCCTCGGCTGCATGGGCATGAGCTTCGCCTATGGCGGCCAGCCGGAGGCCGAAGCGATCGCCACGCTGCACCGCGCCGTCGAGATCGGCGTCAACTTTTTCGACACGGCGGAAGTCTACGGCCCCTACGAAAATGAGATCCTGCTCGGCAAGGCGCTGAAGTCCGTTCGTAACAAGGTGACCATCGCCACGAAATTCGGCTTCAAGATCCTGGAGGAAGGCACGGGCCTCGACCGCATGGCTGGCGTCGACAGTCGCCCCGAGCACGTCAAGGCTGTTGCCGAGGCTTCGCTGAAGCGGCTCGGCACCGATGTCATCGACCTCTACTACCAGCACCGTGTCGACCCCAACGTGCCGATCGAGGACACGGTCGGCGCCATGGCCGAACTGGTGCGCCAAGGCAAGGTGCGGGCGCTCGGCCTGTCGGAGGCGAGTGCCGCGACCATCCGCCGGGCGCATGCCGTGCATCCGATCGCGGCCGTGCAGAGCGAATATTCGCTGTGGACCCGTGACCCGGAAGACGACGTGTTTGCCGTCTGCCGCGAACTCGGCATCGGTTTTGTTCCCTACGGCCCGCTCGGCCGTGGCCTGCTGACCGGGACGATCGCCAAGCCGGAAACGCTTGACGATGGCGACTGGCGCCGGACCTTGCCGCGCTTCCAGGCCGAGGCCATGGAAGCCAATGCCAAGGTTATTGCCACACTGGAAAAGCTGGCGGCTGAAAAGGGCGTCACCTCAGCGCAACTGGCGCTGGCCTGGGTGCTGCATCAGGGCGACTTCATCGTCCCAATCCCCGGCGCGCGAAAGATCCGCCATCTCGAGCAGAACACGGCGGCAGCCGGGATCGAGCTGAGCGCGGCGGAGGTAGCGGCGATCGGTGACGCGCTGTCGCCCGACAAGGTCACCGGCAAGCGCTACACCGAGGAGCTGCTCGCGCTGGTGAATGGGTGACTATCGCAATTTACGGAAACAGGAGCGCTTCGGCGCCCCTGTTTCGTATCTGGCAGGGGAGAAGGATGCCAAACGTTCGCGCTAGGCACCCCCCTCTGTCCTGCCGGACATCTCCCCCTCAAGGGGGGAGATCGGATTGTCACGCCGGCTTTCGCCAATCACCAACATTGGAGGAAAGGCGCCATTGGCGAAGCTGCCAATCTCCCCCCTTGAGGGGGAGATGCCCGGCAGGGCAGAGGGGGTGTCTCGCGCCGACATTTCCTACCACGGCACAACCGTAATCTCCGGCCAGTTCTCTCTCGCCCTCGCCCCCTTCGCCTCATGCGTTTGCCGATTATCCATCACCCGGTTGGGCGTGATGCGAAACGAGAAGATGTCGTCCAGACCAAACGGCGCCACCAGCTCAAGCTGTCCATCCGCGCCGTATAGAACGCCAACCGCGTGGGTCCTCGAGGCGAAAAAGCCGAGCGCGTGGCTGGAGCTGGTATAGCGGGGGCAGGATCGGCCAAATTTCTGCGGATACCAAAGATGCACCCGCGCCTGGTTGCGCACCTCCACCGGCAGCGGCAGACCGGCGAAGACTGCAGCGGCGCGGGCAATCACGCCGTCCTCAGCCTCGTAGGACGGGTCGCTGTCGTCGAAGTAAAACAGGTCGACGTCTTTGATGCCGTAGCCCGAAGGCTTTCCCGTCAGCTGATTCCAGATGCTGTTGTAGAGCGCACCGGAAACGATCAACCAGTCCGGCAGGTCAAGGCTTCGTGCCCGATCCAGCGCCTCACGGATCAGCGCATCTCTCGACACGATGTCGAGAAACGCCGCACGTTGTGCTTCGAAAGCCAGCCCGGAATAGCGCAGATGGTCCATCGCCCTTTGGAGGGCGATTCGCCACCTTCCGGCAATCCCTCAGCTCATTGTTGCTCGTTAGGTTCTGACCAGATGACGGGTTCTTCGATAGAAGGCCACTCTTCGCCATATGCAAAGCCTTCGATAGCATCGAGTCTTCCGGTAACCTCGTCGAAGAACAGAACCATGCCACAAGGAAGCCGGTCTGGCCCGACATGCGCTGTCCACAGTGGACTGAACACCCGACTCGCAAATCGCAATTCCGGGGGAACCGACGAGGGAATGAGTGTGGTCATGAATCCCACAGGATCAGGGTTGCGGTCTTTGACGTCGAGCTCATTCGCCGTGTCGGGAGAAATGCCTACCGAACGACAAAACTCCTTAACGAAAATCATTTCGAGCGGGGTCAAATGCGTCATGCCTGTCACTGCCGCTTGTACATCACATCCGTGCGGATGACGTATTTGCGTCCCGACAGCACTTCGTCGCCGCGATGTTCGATCGGGTGATAAAAGGCCAGCGCCATGCCTTTCCTGGGTTTCACCACGAGACTGCTGCCGGCATAGCCGGGCATCTCGCCGCGAAACGAGGTTCCACTGCCTTCGAAATCGTCTGACAGATAGATCATGAAGGTGAACTGGCTGCGCTCCGACGCGCCGCGTTCGAAATAGCCGTCATTGTGCCAATCGAACTTCTGGCCCGGCCCGTAGCGATAGAAACGAAAACGCTCGTTCAGTCCCGTCAATCGCCAGTCGCCGAGGCCGCGATAGAGCATCGGCCGGGCGCGTGCGAAAAGCAGGTCCGCAAGATCCTCGTCATCGAAGACGACCCGGTCATTGTTGCGGAGCTCCGTCATCACGCTTGCACCGCCAGCGCTGTTTACCTTGGCAGCCTCGAACCCACGCCGTTCGCTGTCGGCGATCAGATCGGCGCATTCCTGGTCGTCCAGGAAACCGTCGATCATCCCGATATGTGTCGCCAGCCAGGTGATGGAGAGCTTGTGATCCATCGTCTCGTCTACGTCCTCAGAACACCGCCCGTTTGCTTGCTGACATTCTCGACGATGCGCTTGGCCAGCGCCTCGAAATCCTCGTCGGTCAGCGTCTTTTCGACCGGCTGGATCGACACTTCGATGGCGATCGATTTTTTGGCCGCGCCAAGCGAAGCGCCCTCGAAGACGTCGAACACCGAGACAGCAGTAATCAGCTTCTTATCGGCGGCCAGCGCCGCACGCACCAGCGTGCCGGCTTCGACCGCCTTGTCGACGACGAAGGCGAAGTCGCGCTTCACCGCCTGGAAGGCGGAGAGCTCGAGCTTCGGCTTGGTCTTGGTCGGCTTTGCCTTCGGCTCGGGCACGGCATCGACGAACACTTCGAAGCCGCACAGCGGTCCGGAGACATCGAGCCCTTCCATCGTCTTCGGATGGAACTCGCCGAATGTGCCGAGCACGGTTTTCGGCCCGAGCTTGATCGTCCCGGAACGGCCGGGATGGTACCAGGCCGGGCCGCCCGCCTCGATCTGCAGGCGGTCGACCGGCGCGCCGCAGGCTTCGAGCGCGGCGATCGCATCGGCCTTGGCGTCGAACACACCGACCGGGCCGGAATTGCCGGCCCAGTTGCGGCCCGAGCCGTCGAGCTTGGCCGTGCCGCGGCGCACGCCGGCGGCAACGCGCCGCTGCTGGTCGGCGCCGTCGCCCTCATAGGTGCCGGACACCTCGAACAGCGCCACATCGCCAATGCCCTTGTCGGCGTTGCGCTGGGCAGCCGCCATCAGCCCCGGCAGCAGCGACGGCCGCATGTCGGACATATCGGCGGCGATCGGGTTGGCAAGCTTGAGCGCAGTCTGGCCACCGCCGAACAGTTCGGCGTGTTTGGCCGGGATGAACGACCAGGTGACGGCTTCCATCATGCCACGCACGGCAAGCGCCCGCTTGGCCGTACGCGTGCGGACCTGCAGCGTCGTCAGGATTTTCGAGTTGACCGCATCATGTGCGCCAAGCGGCTGCGGCGCGATGTTGTCGACGCCGTGGATGCGCATCACCTCTTCGACAAGATCGGCCTTGCCATCGACATCGGGACGCCAGGACGGCACCGCCACATCGACGACATCGCCCGAACCCTGCGGCTTGAAGCCAAGGCGCGAGAGGATGTCGAGGCTTGTCGAGCCCGGCACCTCGATTCCGGTCAGCCGCTTCACTTCCGACAATGGGAAAGAAACGATCTTGGGCGTGTGACCGGCATAGCCGACGACCTCGGTCTCGGTTGGCTCGCCACCGCAGAGATCGAGCACCAGCTTGGTCGCCAGCTCGACACCGGGAACCATGAATTCGGGGTCGACGCCGCGCTCGAACCGGTAGCGCGCATCGGTGATGATGCCCAGCGTGCGGCCGGTGCGGGCCGTGGTGATCGGATCCCAGAGGGCCGATTCGATCAGTACGTCCGTGGTGTTCTCGTCGCAGCCGGAATGTTCCCCGCCCATAACACCGGCGATCGACTCGACGCCATTGTCATCTGATATGACGCACATTTCAGGCGTCAGCGTGTATTCGCGGCCATCGAGCGCCAGCACCTTCTCGCCGTCGCGCGCACGGCGCACGACGAGATTGCCGGCGACCTTCTTGGCATCGAACACATGCAGCGGCCGGCCGCGGTCGAAGGTGACGTAGTTGGTGATGTCGACCAGCGCGCTGATCGGCCTCAGCCCAATGGCGATCAGCCTCTGCTGCAGCCATTTCGGCGACGGGCCGTTCTTGACGCCCTTCACAAGCCGCAACGCAAAGCCGGGGCAAAGCTCCGGCGCCTCGATCGTCACCTTGACCGGCGTCTCGCCTTTGCCGGGGATTGCCGCAACGGTAGCGCTTTTCAGTATGCCGAGCCCGCTCGCCGCCAGATCCCGGGCAATGCCGTAGACGCTGGTGGCATCGGGCCGGTTCGGCGTCAAATTGATCTCGATCAGCGGATCGTCGAGATGCGCATAGGCAGCGAAGCTGGTGCCGACCGGCGCATCCTCGGGCAGGTCGATAATGCCATTGTGCTCGTCGGACAGCTCCAGCTCGCGCTCGGAACACATCATGCCATGGCTCTCGACGCCACGGATCTTGCCGACCGTCAGCGTCACGTCGATGCCGGGCACATAGGCGCCGGGCGCGGCAAAGGCGCCGATCAGACCGGCGCGGGCATTGGGCGCACCACAGACCACCTGAACGGGCGGCTTGCCGTCGCCCGTATCGACGGTCAACACGCGCAGCCGGTCGGCATCGGGATGCTGCACCGCCGTCAGCACCTTGGCGATGACGAAGGGTTTCAGGCTCGACTTGTCGTCGACATGCTCGACTTCGAGGCCGATCGACGTCAGCCGCTCGACAATTTCGTTGAGCGAGGCATCGGTCTCGAGATGATCCTTGAGCCAGGAGAGGGTGAATTTCATTGGATTGTTCCGTCTGGTCTTTTGACGCTTGTTTTCAGATGTCTCGGCATCTCGTCGGACATATGCAGGAAAGGGAGCTGCTCGCTGACATAGGCATGCTGCGTCGGTTCGAAATCGGCCGGCATGTCCATCGCGCCGAGCATGAAGTAGATGTCATCCTCAAGCCGCTCGTCGACATAGGCGATCGGCGAGCCGCAGATGCCGCAGAACGAACGCGTCACCGGCCCGTTCTCGTACATCTTCAGCGCCTTGCCCGTGAACGCCACCTTGTCGATCAGGAAGCCGACAAAGGCCGATACCGGCGCGCCGCTCGCCCGACGGCAATCGCCGCAATGGCAATAGCTGACGTGGTGCGGCTCGGCCGAAGCCTCGAACCGCACGGCGCCACAGCGACAGCCGCCGATATGGGGCGCTGTCATGCGCTCAAGCCTCCGAACAATGTCGGCATATCGAGTGGCCGGAAGCCGTAATGCGACAGCCAGCGTACGTCGGCGTCAAAGAAGGCGCGCAAATCCGGCATGCCATATTTCAGCATGGCGATACGATCGATGCCCATGCCCCAGGCAAAGCCCTGATACTCGTCCGGGTCAAGCCCGCCGGCGCGCAGCACGTTGGGATGCACCATGCCGCAGCCGAGAATCTCCATCCAGTCGGAGCCTTCGCCGAAGCGCACTTCGCCGGGCCGCGAGCGGTCGCACTGGATGTCGACCTCGAGGCTTGGCTCGGTGAACGGGAAGAAGGACGGCCGGAAACGCATCTTGACCGAGGGCACCTCGAAAAACGCCTTGCAGAATTCTTCCAGCACCCACTTCATGTTGGCGACGTTAGCCGTCTTGTCGATCACCAGGCCCTCGACCTGATGGAACATCGGCGAGTGCGTGGCGTCGGAATCCTGCCGGTAGGTCTTGCCCGGGATGACGATGCGGATCGGCGGCTTCTGCTTCTCCATGGTGCGGATCTGCACGGGCGAGGTGTGCGTGCGCAAAAGCTTGCGCTCGCCCTTCTCGTCCGGCTGGAAGAAGAAGGTGTCGTGCATTTCGCGCGCCGGATGCCCCTCGGGGAAATTCAGCGCGGTGAAATTGTAGTAGTCGGTCTCGATATCGGGACCTTCGGCGATGGCGAAGCCGAGATCGCCGAAGATCGCTGCGATCTCGTCGATGACCTGGCTGATCGGATGGATGCGGCCGCGCTCGGCCGGCGACTGCCGCACCGGCAGCGTCACGTCGACCTTTTCAGCGGCAAGGCGGGCGGCGATCGCCACGTCCTTGAGTTCGGCCTTGCGGGCCGTCAGCGCCTCGGTGACGCGGTTCTTGAGCCCGTTGATGACGGGGCCCTTGAGCTGGCGCTCCTCGGCGGTCATGGCGCCGAGCGTCTTCAGCATCTCGGACACGGTGCCCTTCTTGCCGAAGGCAGCGATGCGCACGGCTTCGATGGCCGGCTCATCGGCTGCCGACGCGATGTCGGCCAGCAGTGAAGCTTCCAGGGTTTCAAGATTTCCAGCGGTGGCGTTCACGGCGAAACTCTCTCGATCGGCGACCGGCACCATTTTGGTTTCGGTGTCACCATTTTGGTTACATCAGGCATAAGAAAAACCCGCGCCAGCCGTGCCAGCGCGGGTTCCCCAAATCAGAATTGCGAATGCTTGGGAAGCGCTGGGCTCGGAGCTCGATCCCGAAAAGTTGCAGACTTTTCGGAAGAGATCGTGCTCCTCGCTAATTTCCCTGGAGCATGATGTTGTCCAAAAAGTCAGAAACTTTTTGGCATCATGCTCTAGGCGACAGCGCTTTCAAAAGCGTTCGGCGTGGTGTTCTTCAGATATTCGAGCGCGACCTTGGCCTTGGCGACCAGGGCTGCGAAAGCCTGCGGCTCATGGATGGCCATGTCCGAAAGGATCTTGCGATCGATCTCGATGCCCGACTTGTTGAGGCCGTCAATGAAGCGGCCATAGGTCAGGCCATGCTCGTGCGTCGCGGCGTTGATGCGCTGGATCCACAGCGCGCGGAACGAGCGCTTGCGGTTCTTGCGGTCGCGGTAAGCGTACTGCAGCGACTTTTCCACCGCCTGCTTGGCGATGCGGATGGTGTTCTTGCGGCGGCCGTAAAAGCCTTTCGCGGCTTTCAGGACCTTCTTGTGCTTGGCGTGCGAGGTGACGCCTCTCTTTACGCGTGCCATGTCATGATCTCCTTAAAAGCAATTCCAGGTGCCTGGCGGCTTTCCGTTCCGAATTGCGTAAAACTGATGCGTGTCCGGACCGAATGCCTTAGAGGCCGTTCGGCAGAAAATTCTTGATGACCTTCTTGCCATCCGGTTCAGCCAGAACCATCGTGCCGCGGGCATTTCGAATGAACTTGTTGGAACGCTTGATCATGCCGTGACGCTTGCCGGCAGCAGCCGACAGGACTTTACCCGTACCTGTGATCTTGAACCGCTTCTTGGCGGCCGATTTGGTCTTCATCTTGGGCATTTTGCTACTCCGTCTCGTTGGCGCACTATCGCGCTTCTTGTTCGCTTCAGGCCGACCAAAGCCCGAAAAGCAAATGAAACCGCCACGGCATGCCCTGCCGGGCGGTTTTCTTGAACGGCGGTCCTATACGTCAAAGATGGCCAGCGCGCAACACCTGAAGCCGTGCGACGCTGTGTCCCCGGTCAGGGCAGGGTGAACCAGACCGGCAGCATGCCCGACAGCTGCGCGCCGTCGATCAGTTCGAAGGCCGGCAGCGCGATCAGGAACACCAGCCCATCGAGCAGCGTGGTGAGCAGCAGGCGCGGCTTGAAACTGCCGGTATCGCCTTCCTCGTAAAGCGAGAGCTTGGGAAAGAAGCGTGGCACCTTGTCCAGATAGGCCTGGTAGGGCGCGCCGAGCGCCACCTTGAGGAATTTTTCCTCGCGCAGGATGACGATGTGGAAGGCGCCCGCGCAAAGCAGTGCGAACAGGATGATGCCCGAGAACGAGCCGATCTGCGCGCCAACGCCGGCCGCGGCCACGGTCGAGAAGACATAGAGAGGATTGCGGGTAATCGAATAGGGCCCGCCCGTCACCACTTCGGAGGATTTGCGTCCCCCTATGTAGAGCGTCGCCCAGAGGCGCCCGCAGATACCGAGAAAAATCAGGAGCACGCCGAACATCTCGATCGACTCGTGCACCGGCGTATCCGGCGGAAAGGTCGATTGCCCGAACAGCAGCGCCAGGAACAGCACCACCACGAGCACGGCAAGCACCAGCCGGCGCATCTGCTGGTAGTTGCCCAGCTCGTGCTTCAAGGGCTTGGCATCCGGGGATTTTACGTCTTCGACCATGTCAGGAGTCCGATCGTCGAGAAGCTGAGCCGGCGATCGCAGCTTTTGCTGGCAAACAGGCGTCCCGCCAATCGCCGGGACGGCCTGTAACACAATTCAGGCGGATTTTGCGCGAGATGACCACGCCTAACCTTAACGTGACCACGCCGTGATCTGATGCATGTCGCCGGCGGCGCGCTTCAGCGCGGCGCCAGCACCATCATCATCTGGCGGCCTTCGAGCTTCGGCTCCGCCTCGACCTTGGCAATGGTCGCCACTTCCTCGCGCACCTTGTTCAGAAGCTGCATGCCGAGTTCCATATGCGCCATCTCACGACCACGGAAGCGCAGCGTCAGCTTGACCTTGTCACCTTCCTCGAAGAAGCGGCGAACCGCCTTCATCTTGGTCTCATAGTCATGGCTGTCGATGTTCGGGCGCATCTTGATCTCCTTGATCTCGATGACCTTCTGGTTCTTGCGCGCCTCGGCCGCCTTCTTCTGGTTGGCGTATTTCAACTTGCCGAGATCGAGGATTTTTACGACGGGGGGCACTGCGTTGGGCGATATCTCGACCAGATCGAGCCCGGCCTCTTCGGCGAGCAGCAATGCGTCGTTGATGGAAATATCGCCGCGGTTCTGGCCATCGGCGTCGATAAGCTGGACCCGGGGAACCCGGATATCACGGTTGGAGCGCGGCCCATCCTTGGTCGGCGCCGCTGCTTTGAAAGGTCTGCGAATGGTCGTGGTCTCCTTGGCCGTTTCGTTCCGGGTTTTGTCGGTCTGATGTCTGGACGCGCCAATGTGGTGAGCGCGCGGGCGGAGTCAATAGCACAGCATTGACAGAAAATCACCCTGATCACTGCCTGTACCAAACAAAGAAGCAGCGCGAGCACTTTTCGCCACGCCTGTGGCTGTGTCACAAGAACCCCGTGCCAAAAGAGGGCCTGAGGAAATAGCCATGACCGCCACGCCCCCAACCTTTCTCGACGTCCCAATCTTTCTGGATGTTGGGGGATCACGCATTGCGGTGCGCCATACCGCGGGCTCGGCGCCTGGCATCGTCTGGCTCGGCGGCTACAAGTCGGACATGCTGGGCACGAAAGCCGAGACGCTGTCGGACTGGGCGGCAAAAGAGGGCCGTGCCTTTCTGCGCCATGACTATTCCGGCCACGGCGAATCCGGCGGTGCCTTTGCCGACGGCACCATTTCGACATGGCTGTCGCAAAGCCTTGCCGTGTTCCGGCATTTCACCAGCGGCAGCCAGATCTTGGTCGGCTCCTCGATGGGCGCCTGGATCGCGCTGCGCATGGTGCAGGAATTGCGCAAGGCGGGCGATGCCAGAACCGTTGGTCTGGTGCTGCTCGCGCCGGCGCCGGATTTTACCTCTGAGCTGGTCGAACCAGTGCTGACCGAGGCGCAAAAGCGCGACCTCGCCGAAAAGGGGTTTTTCGCCGAGCCATCCGACTATTCCGCCGAACCCTATATCTACACGCGTGCGCTGATCGAGGACGGGCGCAACAACCGGGTGATGAGCGGCCCGATCGACACGCACTGCCCGGTCCACATCCTGCAGGGCCTGGCCGATCCGGACGTGCCGTCGAGCCATGCATTGAAACTGGTCAGCCTGCTGCCCGCCGACGATGTCACCCTGTCGCTTATCCCTGATGGCGACCATCGCCTGTCGCGGCCGCAGGACCTCGACATGCTGCTGCGGGCGGTCGGTGACATGGCCGGGCGGGGCAGCTGACAATGCGCCTTTCCATCCCGATCTCGGCCTTTGTCGCGGCCATCGTCGGCTTCGGCGGCACGCTGGCCATCGTCATTGCCGCCGCCCACGCGGTCGGTGCGACGCAGATTCAAACGGCAAGCTGGGTGACAACCATTTGCCTGGCCATGGCGATCGAAAGCCTATGGCTGTCCTGGCGCACGAAAATGCCCGTCATCACAGCCTGGTCGACGCCGGGCCTGGCGCTGATGGCGGCATCGAGCGGCTTTTCGATCGGCGAGGCGGTCGCCGCCTTCATCGTCACCGCCATCCTGTTGATCGCCACCGGCCTGTTTCGGCCATTGACGCAGTTGATCTCCAGGATTCCGCCTTCCGTCGCTTCCGGAATGCTGGCCGGCATCGTCGTCACCTTCGCCCTCAATGCGGTCAAGACCATTCCTGTCGACCCGTGGCTGATCCTGCCTCTGATCGCGGCCTTCTTCATTATCCGCCTGTTCAACCCGGCGCTGTCCGTGCTGGCGGTGCTGATCGGTGGCGGTCTCGCCGCTTTCCTCACCGGCCGTGTCGGCGGCCTGCCGACACCCGAACTGTCGACGCTGACGCTGATCACACCTGATTTCACCGCCAAGGCAATCATCGGCCTGGCGCTGCCGCTCTACCTCGTCACCATGGCTTCACAGAACCTGTCCGGCCTCGCCGTGCTGCGCGCCGCCGGCTATCACCCCGAGCCCGGCCCGTTGATCGGCATCACCGGCCTGTTTTCGCTGTTGTCGGCACCGTTCGGCGGCTCGACCACCAATCTGGCGGCCATTTCGGCGGCAATCTGCACCGGGCCGGACGTCCACCCCGACCCCGCCGAGCGCTGGAAAACCGGCCCGTTCTATGCGCTCGCCTATCTCGTCTTCGCGATTTTCGGTGCATCGCTGGTGGCGATCTTCGCCGTCCTGCCGCAGAGCCTGATCGTGCTGGTGGCGGGCTTGGCGCTGATGGCGTCGCTCGCCAACGCGCTGGCGATCGCTCTGAAAGACGAGGGCGACCGCATGGCCGCAACCGTCACCTTCGTCGTCACCGCGTCCGGGCTGACATTGTTTGGCGTCGGCGCCGCATTCTGGGGCCTGATCGCCGGGCTGGTCGTGCTTTTCCTCGATATGCTTAAAAAGCGATAATCATTTCAGACCCTTGTCCGGTTTTGGCCGGCATTGTCTTGAATCGCCGTTTTCCCTTTCCCATTTCGATTCCACGCAGCCGGGTTTGGCTGTCTCCAACCGAAGGAATGGGAGAAAATGAACACATCTGCATTGATCCGCCCAGCCTGGACGCCGGCAACCATCGCGTTGATGGTCATCGGTTTCATGGTGTTCTGGCCGCTCGGCTTCGCCATGCTCGCCTACATCATCTGGGGCGATCGGCTCGACGGCTTCAAGCGTGACGTCAACCGCGCCACAGACGGCATCTTCGCCGGCTGCCGCCGTGGTTCCGACAAGGCCGCGCGCTGGGGCAATGGCTCCGCTCGCACCGGCAACGTCGCTTTCGACGACTGGCGCGAAAAGGAACTTGAGCGCCTGAATGAAGAGCGCGCCAAGCTCGACGAGATGCTGACGCAGTTCGACGAGTATGCCCGCGAATTGCGCCGCGCCAAGGATCAGGACGAGTTCGATCGCTTCATGGCGAACCGCAACAAGTCGACCGCGCCGGCCAAGACCGATCCGGGCACCGGAACGACCACCACCAAGCGTGGCAAGGGTTCGAACCTGCTTGACGACTAAGGCCCGGCGACAGGGCCTGACGTAAAAAACGGCGTCGCGCGAGCGGCGCCGTTTCTTTTTTGTTCTAGTCGTTTTTCTCGAATCGCGTATCGTCCCGCCATGACCATCGGATTCTTCCGCAATCTGACGAAGCCCAAACCCACGCCTGTCGTCGAGCGTGAGTATTGTGTCGCCGGCCGTACGCTGCCGCTCAAGATCGTCGAGAGCGCCAGGGCACGACGCCTGACGTTGCGTATCGATTCCGGCGGCCAGGGCCTGCGCATCACCGTGCCGCCGGGCCTGCGTCGCGGCGAGGTGGACAGGTTCCTCGAACGCCACCAGGACTGGCTGGAGCAGCGCCTGGCCAAGGTGCCGACGCGCCCGCAGGTACGGCCGGGCATCAAGATCCCGGTGCGCGGTGTGGCGCATCGCATCGTCCACGAACCGTCAAAGCGCGGCACCGTCACCATATCGCGCGACGAGCGCGGCCCGCTGCTGATCGTGCATGGCGACCGCATACATCTGCCGCGCCGCATCGCCGATTTCCTGAAGCGCGAGGCCAAGAAGGAAATCGAGAAGCTGGTGATCAAACACACCGAGGCACTCGGCAAGCGCGCCAAGGCGATCCGCTACAAGGACACGTCCAGCCGCTGGGGCTCCTGTACCTCGGAGGGCAATCTGTCCTTCTCCTGGCGCATCATGATGGCGCCGCAGCCTGTGATAAACTACCTCGTCGCGCATGAGGTGGCGCATCTCAAGGAGATGAACCATGGGCCGAAATTCTGGAAACTGTGCGAAAAACTCTGCCCCGACACCGACCGCTGCAAGGACTGGCTGAAGCGCAACGGCGGCGCGCTGCAGGCGATCGTGTTCGAGTAGGCCTCAATCGTCATTCGCCGCATTCAGTTCGTCCGGCCGCAGACCCTCATCGCCATGGTGCGGCCAAGGCAGGAAGTTGCCGTCGAAGGCATCGCTGCCGAAATAATCCAGCGCGCGATGCGCCTCGGCACCGTTGAAGGCGGACTTGTCCATCAGATGCGCAATGACCTCATGCGCCTGCGCGATCTTCTGCTTCAGTTCGGCAACGGTTCTGTCGGCCATGCTTCTACTCCCGCCTTGCATACTCTCCATCAATAGGTAGCGCCTTTGGCCTTGCCGGCAAACAGCATGCTTTTTCTCGACTCTTGGAGCTTTTCGTGCCAATTCCCGCGCCATGGCGCTCGATATCAAAATCTGCGGCTTGAAGACCGACCAGGCAATGGCCGCGGCGCTGGCCGGCGGCGCCAGCCATGTCGGCTTTATTTTCTTTGCGAAAAGCCCTCGCTATGTCGAGCCGGTGGAAGCCGGGCGTCTGCGCGAAGCGGCGCGCGGCAAGGCCTTGGCCGTTGCCGTCACGGTCGACGCCAGCGACGCGTTCCTGGATGACATCGTCGAAAAGATGCGGCCCGACGTGCTGCAGTTGCACGGCTCGGAAACACCTGAGCGCGTGGCTGAGGTCAAGGCCCGCTATGGCCTGCCGGTGATGAAGGCGTTGCCACTCAGCGAGGCTGCCGATCTCGACCGGATCAAGCCGTTCATCGGCGTCGCCGACCGGTTCCTGTTCGATGCCAAGCCGCCGAAGGGCTCACAGTTGCCAGGCGGCAACGGCGTCGCCTTCGACTGGCGCATCCTTGCCGGCCTTGACGCCGGCGTTGATTACATGCTTTCCGGTGGGCTCAACGCCGCCAACATCGGCGATGCCCTTCGGCTAGCCAACCCGCCCGGAATAGACATTTCCTCGGGCGTGGAAAGCGCCCCGGGCGTCAAGGATCCGGCGCTGATCGAACAGTTTTTCCGGGCCGTCCGGGCAGCACGCGACGACCGCGCCGCCTGAAAGTGTTTCCAATCAGAGCATGTCGCGGAAAAGTGGTATCCGGTTTTCCGATGAGGACATGCTCAAAACATAGCAGCTAGGAGATCGGCGATGAACAAGCCGGCGACACCCAATTCCTTCCGCACCGGACCTGACGAGCAAGGCATGTTCGGCATGTTTGGCGGCCGTTTCGTCGCCGAAACCTTGATGCCGCTGATTCTGGACCTCGAAAAGCACTGGACCTTCGCCAAGACCGACCCGGCCTTCAAGGCCGAGGTCGAGCATCTCAACAAGCACTATACCGGCCGGCCCAGTCCGCTCTATTTCGCCGAAAGGCTCACCCAGCATCTCGGCGGCGCAAAAATCTATTTCAAGCGCGACGAGCTCAACCACACCGGCTCACACAAGATCAACAACTGCCTTGGCCAGATTCTGCTGGCCAAGCGCATGGGAAAGACGCGCATCATCGCCGAGACCGGCGCTGGCCAGCACGGCGTTGCGTCGGCGACGGTTGCCGCGCGCTTCGGCTTGCCTTGCGTGGTTTACATGGGGGCGACCGACGTGCAGCGTCAGGCGCCCAACGTTTTCCGCATGAAGCTGCTCGGCGCCGAGGTTGTGCCGGTAACCTCCGGTCACGGCACATTGAAGGATGCCATGAACGAGGCGCTTCGCGATTGGGTGACGAATGTCGACGACACCTACTACATGATCGGCACCGCCGCAGGTCCGCACCCCTATCCCGAGATCGTGCGGGAGCTGCAGTCGGTCATCGGCCGCGAGGCCAAGGAGCAGATGCTGGAGGCGGAAGGCCGGCTGCCGGACCTGCTTGTCGCAGCGGTGGGCGGCGGCTCAAACGCCATCGGCCTGTTCCATCCGTTCCTCGACGACACGGATGTGAAGATCGTCGGCGTCGAAGCCGGCGGCAAGGGCCTTGATGGCGACGAGCACTGTGCGTCGCTTACCGCCGGTTCGCCTGGCGTTCTGCACGGCAACCGCACCTACCTGCTGCAGACGTCCGACGGCCAGATCATGGAAGGCCATTCGATCTCGGCCGGCCTCGACTATCCCGGCATCGGCCCGGAACATTCGTGGTTGAAGGAATCCAATCGTGTCGAATACGTGCCGATCATGGATTCGGAGGCACTCGAGGCGTTCCAGTTGCTGACCCGTCTGGAGGGCATCATTCCGGCGCTGGAACCGGCGCATGCGCTGGCCGAGGTGATCAAGCGCGCGCCGAAGATGGGCAAGGACCAGATCATCGTCATGAATTTGTGCGGCCGCGGCGACAAGGACATTTTCACTGTCGGCAAAATTCTGGGGATGGAGCTTTAGGATGACCACCCGCATCGATCGCCGCATGGCGAAACTCAAGGCCGAAGGCAGGCCGGCGCTCGTCACCTATTTCATGGGCGGCGACCCGGACTACGACACCTCGCTGTCGATCATGAAGGCCCTGCCGGGCGCCGGCTCCGACATCATCGAACTAGGCATGCCGTTTTCCGATCCGATGGCTGACGGCCCGGCGATCCAGGCGGCGGGCCTGCGCGCACTGAAAGCTGGCCAGACCCTCGTGAAGACACTGAAGATGGCGTCGGACTTCCGCGCCGGCGACAATGAAACGCCGATCGTGCTGATGGGCTATTACAACCCGATCTACGTCTACGGCGTCGACCGCTTCCTCAGCGACGCTTTGGCAAGCGGCATCGATGGCCTGATCGTCGTCGACCTGCCGCCGGAAATGGACGAGGAACTGTGTATTCCGGCGCTCAAGGCCGGCATCAATTTCATCCGTCTGGCGACGCCGACCACCGACGACAAGCGCTTGCCCAAGGTGCTGCAGAACACATCCGGCTTCGTCTATTACGTGTCGATGACCGGCATCACCGGCTCGGCGCTGGCCGACACCGGCAAGGTGGCGGCGGCGGTCAAGCGCATCAAGGGCCACACCGACCTGCCGGTCTGCGTCGGCTTCGGCGTCAAGACCGCCGAACAGGCGCGTGTGATCGGCGCCAATGCCGATGGCGTCGTCGTTGGCACCGCAATCGTCAACGCGGTCGCCAACGTGCTCGGGCCGAAGGGTGAGAAGACCGCCGACCCGGCCGAGGCCGTGGCCACGCTGGTCAGCGGCCTGGCGCAAGGCGTGCGCTCAGCCCGCCTTGCTGCTGCCGAATAGTTCTCCTACCTCTCTTCCCAAATCTTCGTCAGGACAGGAGCCGAAGCGATGAACTGGATCACCAATTACGTTCGCCCGAAGATCAATTCGATGCTCGGCCGGCGCACTGACATGCCCGAAAATCTCTGGATCAAGGATCCCGAGACCGGCGAGATGGTGTTCCACAAGGATCTGGAATCCAACCAGTTCGTCATCCCGTCTTCGGGCCACCACATGAAGATCTCGGCCAAGGAACGGCTGAAATTCTTCTTCGACGACGGCAAGTACGAACAGCTTGAGAACCCCAAGGTCGTCCAGGATCCGCTGAAATTCCGCGACGAGAAGCGCTACGTCGACCGGCTGAAGGATGCCAAGGCCAAGACCGGCCTGGAAGACGCCATCATCAACGCGCTGGGCACGGTTGAAGGCCTGCCGGTGGTGGTGACGGTCCAGGATTTCGCCTTCATGGGCGGCTCGCTCGGCATGGCCGCCGGTGACGCCATCGTCCACGGTTTCGAAGTCGCCTTGCAGCGCAAGCGGCCGCTGATCCTGTTTGCCGCCTCCGGTGGCGCCCGCATGCAGGAAGGTATTTTGTCCCTGATGCAGTTGCCGCGCACCACGGTTGGGGTCGACCGGCTGAAGGAAGCCGGTCTTCCCTACATTGTCGTTCTGACCAATCCAACCACCGGCGGCGTCACCGCCTCGTACGCCATGCTGGGCGACGTACACATCGCCGAGCCCGGCGCTCTGATCGGCTTTGCCGGGCCGCGGGTTATCGAACAGACCATCCGCGAAAAACTGCCGGACGGCTTCCAGCGCTCCGAATATCTGATGGAGCACGGCATGGTCGACATGGTGGTGTCGCGGCTTGAGATGCGCGAAACGATCGCACGGCTGTTGAAGATGCTGCTCAAGATGCCGGTCGAGCAAAAGCCGCTGGAGCCGGAAATCCTGCCGCCGGCGGTCATCCCGATGGAAGCCCGGCCGCAGGCCTGACGCGACATTCCTGGCCGCTATCAGCAATTGCGCGCGACCCGTCGCGCGGTATCCTCTTGTTACGCATGACCCGTTCCGAAAACCGATTCGTGTTTTCGGGGTCATACGGTAGGGTTCGCCTATGACAACGCTTGCCGCAGACCGTGAAATCGAAGCCCTGATGGCGCTTCATCCGAAAGGCTTTGACCTTTCGCTCGACCGCATCACGCGGCTTCTGGAGCGGCTTGGCAATCCGCAGGACTTGCTCCCGCCGGTCATCCATATCGCCGGCACCAACGGCAAGGGCTCCTGCGCCGCCTTTTCGCGCGCACTGCTCGAAGCCGCCGGCCACCTTGTCCATGTCCACACCTCGCCGCATCTGGTGAACTGGGCCGAGCGCTACCGGCTCGCCGCGGAGGGTGGGGGCAAACTCGTTGACGATGAGACCTTCGCCGAGGCCATCGCCCGCGTCGCCAAGGCCAATGAAGGTCAGAAGATCACGGTCTTCGAAATCCTCACCGCTGTCACCTTCATCCTGTTTTCCGAACATCCCGCCGAAGCCGCCATCATCGAGGTCGGCCTAGGTGGCCGCTTCGATGCCACCAACGTCGTCGCCCGGCCTGCCGTGTCGGTGATCATGCCGGTGTCGATGGACCACGAGGCCTATCTCGGCGACCGTGTCGAACTGATCGCGGCTGAAAAGGCCGGCATCATGAAACGCGGCTGCCCGGTTGTGATCGGCGCGCAGGAAAGCGACACGGCACTGCAGGTGTTGATCGAGACCGCCGAACGGCTGGAATGCCCGACCTTCGTCTATGGCCAGGATTTCCTTGCCTTCGAGGAAAACGGCCGCATGGTCTACCAGGACGAGGACGGCCTGATGGACCTGCCGCCGCCGCGCCTGCCCGGGCGCCACCAATTCGCCAATGCGGCGGCGGCCATCGCCGCCGTCAAAGCCGCCGGCTTCGAGATCAGCCACCGTGCCGCCGAAAAGGCGATGACCAATGTCGCCTGGCCCGGCCGCATGCAGAAGCTGGCGCAGGGCCGGCTAGTGGATTTGGCGCCGAAGGGTGCCGATATCTGGCTCGACGGTGGCCACAATCCGGGCGCCGGCGTGGTCGTCGCCGAAGCACTGGCCGAGCAGGAAGAAAAGAACCCGCGCCCGCTCTTCCTCATCTCCGGCATGATCAACACCAAGGACCAGAGTGGCTATTTCCGCGCCTTCAAGGGCCTGGCCCGGCATGTCTACACGGTGCCGGTGAGCATGAGCGAAGCCGGCGTGCCGAACGACGAACTGGCCATCCGCGCCACGGAAGCCGGGCTGACAGCCGAGCCGGTCAGCTCTGTCGCCAGCGCGCTGATGCTGCTGCGCGACACCTGGGACGGCCCTGCACCCCGCATCCTGATCGGGGGATCGCTATACCTGGCAGGGGCAGTGCTGGCCGAGAACGGCACGCCGCCGACGTGAGACACCTTAGGTGGTTCGGCGCCTCTGTCGGAAATCAGTCCTAGGTCGATTTCAATCCGACGGTCCGGGTTCGGGTGGCCTCTCAGAAATCCCACGGTGAGATCAGGTCAAGGCTGATAGTGCCAAAGTCGTTGAGATTGCGCGTTGCCAGCCGGCCCCCATTCACGCGCGCTATCGCCGCAATCATGCCATCGGGAGCGGACATGCCGCGACCTTGGCGCGTCGCGGCCCCCATGAGCTCGCCGTATGCCAAGGCAGCCTCTTCTGTCAGTCCAAAAATCCGGTCTGCAAATCGATGGCGCCATCGGGAAAGCCCCTGTTCCAGCCGATCCGCACGCTCATCAGGTCGTATCTTTTGAATACCGAAGGCGATCTCAGCAATCGTCACTGTGGGAAGGGCCAGTTCAGCGTCATTGCGGACTAGCCACGCCAGGACAGCTGGGTCCGGCGCCTTCTTGAGGGACTCCGAAATCACGTTGGTATCGACGAAAATCAAAGCTCAACTCCTGGATGGACCTCGCGACCTTCGCGAATGATTTTATCCAGATCGATGTCGACGCCACTGCTTGCGGTCAGGCTGGCGTAGAAGGCGGAGGCGGGCTCGCGGCCAGCTTCACGAATCTCGTAGGATTCAAGCGCGCGTTCGACCACGTCGGCTATCGAGCGGTTCTCACGACGGGCAAGCCTATGAGCTAGGTCGCGTGCTTTTGCGCTGCGGACTGAGAGCTGTGGTTCAGCCATTTCAAACTCCCTTTGGAAGAAGAATATAGGTCGATCCATCGCTGCCATCAAGATGGCAATTGATGGCAGGCCATCACACATGCAGCGCGGCGACCAGTGGCCAGTGACCAAAGACCCACTGTTACTTCAGCTCGATCTCGATGAAGGCATACTCGCCCTCATTGGCGCTGATGACGTCGTGCTCGACGCCTTCCTTGCGGAAATAGGGCGCGCCTTTCTTCATCTCGGCGAAGGTTTCGCCGTCCTTAGTCACCAACTTCAGCTTACCGTCCATCAGCGGCACCACGACATAGTCGTGGCCGTGACGATGCCAGCCGGTGTTTTCGCCCGGCTGGAAGCGGTACTCGGTGACGATGACACGCTCATTGTCGATGAAGACGGTGGCCTTGGCGGATCCGGTCATGTCGCTCTCCCTGTTTCTGCTGCCAACAGAAGACATGGAGAGCGCGGGCGCGAGGGCCAGAGCCCGGCAGAAATGACACCAACAAAAAAGCCCGGCACGAAGCCGGGCTTGATATCATGTATTTCGGACGGATCAGAGGTTGCCGTTGATCCAGTGCGAAAGCGCGGTCTTTGGCGCGGCGCCAACCTTCACATCGGTCCGCTCGCCGCCCTTGAAGATCATCAGCGTCGGGATCGAACGCACGCCAAATTCCGCAGCGAGTTCGGGGTTCTCGTCAATGTTCAGCTTGGCGATCTTGACCTTGGCGCCGAGCTCAGTGGCGATGTCTTCAAGCGCTGGCGCAATCATCTTGCAAGGGCCGCACCATTCCGCCCAGAAATCGACCACGACCGGTACGCTGGAGTTAAGCACATCGGCCTGGAAATTGCTCTTGTCGACCTTGACGGTGGCACCCATGCGGAAAATCCTTTCGAGAGTTCTTTGTCGCACCAAATGTGGTGGTTGTCGGGCCCTTCTTCAAGCAGGTCTTGTGTCACGCTCCCGTGAGTCGGGCAAGGGCGTCATCCATGGCCCTGGCCGGCAGTTCGATCAGCCGTGGCGCTTCGGTAAACAAGAGAGCCGCCTTGACCTCGCGCCCGGGATAAAGCGGCTGCAGCAAGGCACGATAGAGCGCGAGCTGCAGCAGATAGGCCGGCGGAACCTCGGCCAGCGAGGCGGGCGACGGCCGGTTGGTCTTGTAGTCGACGATCGAGACGGTATGCGCTGTCACTGCCAGCCGGTCGATCTTGCCGGAAATGGAGCGCTTCTTTCCTCTCACGTCCAGGCTGCCCATGATGGCCACCTCGGCACGCGACGATGGCGCGAACAGCTGGCCAAGGTCTGGATCGGCCAGGATGGCGACAACCGATGCCAGGGCCTTTTCCCGTTCTGACGCCGGCCACTCGACACCGACCCTCGCTAGATAGCGCTCCGCTGCGCCATGGCGCTCATCCTCGGCAATGCCGGGCAACATCTGCAGCAGTTTATGCAAGGCGAGCCCGCGCAGCACGGCAAAACCTGGCTCGGCATCGGCGTCCAGCACGGGTGAAGCCTTGTCGACCACCGCTTCCTTGCCTTCGTCGATCAGTGCCGAGGCGCCGGATGGGGATAGCGGTCGCGGCAAGTCCTCGAAAGGCGGCAAGGGCCGGAACAGGCCCGCCGGCAATGGCGCGAAAGCGTCGGCTTGCCGCGCCTGTTCACTGGCGCTTGGCGCGACCGGCGGCAATTTGGTCACGTGGAAACGGTGCACCGGCTCGCCACCGGCTGGATGCGGGCGCTGTTCGCTTTCCGGCGCACCGATCAACGCGCGGCTGACGATCGAATGCCAGGTGCCGGCATTCGGCGCCCGCTTGCCGTGATAGCCGCAGACGATCAGCCGGTCCTCGGCGCGCGTCATGCCGACATAGAGCAGCCGGCGATATTCGTCGTCGGCCAGTTCCCTTGCCCGCGCTGCTGCCGCCTTCGAGAAGCCGTTGGCGACATCGCTGGCCGAACGCCAGAGATAGCCCTTGCCCTCCCAGTAGCTACCCGAGCCCTTGAAGGGCATCAGCCGTGGCAGATGCTGGTCGCTGAACGGGGCGGAGCCGCCATCGACCAGGAACACCACCGGCGCCTCCAGGCCCTTGGCGGCATGCACGGTCATGACGCGGACCTCGTCGCGGGTCTGGTCCATCTCGCGCTTGATTTCGGGGCCGGCATTCTCCAGCGCCGACAGGAAGGCTTCCAGCCCGGGCAGACCGGTTCGTTCCTCGGCAAGGCAGAAGCTCAGGAACTCGTCGAGAATGTCGCCTGCCTCCGGCCCGAGGCGAGCGATCATTTTCCGGCGCACGCGGTCGCGCGCCAGCAGGCCGGCATAGAACTCGAACACCGGCTGGAAGGCGGCCTCGTTTGTCCAGACGTCAAGCTGGGCGACGACCTTTGTGAGGACTTCATCGTCACCGGCATGCTGGCGCAGCGATGTGGCCAGCGACATACCTGGCGGCCTTTGCGCGGCAAGCGCGAACAGCGTCTCCTCTGGCAGGTCGAAGATCGGGCTGCGCAGCACGGCGGCGAGCGACAGATCGTCCTGCGGCTGGATCAGCAGATGGCCAAGCGCGATCAGGTCCTTGACCGCGATATGGCCGGGCAGGCTCAGCCGGTCGGCGCCGGCGACCGGAATGTCGCGGCGTTTCAAAGCGCGGGTCAGTGCATGAACGAAGCTGTCGCGCTTGCGCACCAGCACCAGCACATCGCCCGGCCGCAGCCGCTGGCCACGGCCTTCGATGATCTCGCCCTTGCCGATCCAGCCGGCAATGGTCGCCGCCACATTCTCGGCAACGCGCACCGCCGGCGCATGGGCGTGGTCGATGGATTTCGTCCAGTCGTCGGGCTCGTCGATGGCTTCAGTGCCGATCGACGGCCAGACCTCGACATAGCCCGGCGCATCGGTGCGGATCGCCTTGTGGTTCAGCGGATCGGGATCATGGCTGATGCCGCGCCGCACGGTTGGGTCGGCAAACACGCGGTCGACAGCGGCCAGCACGTCGTCGGTCGAGCGGAACGACCAGGTCAGCTTGAGGTCGGCGAAGGACGCCTCGGCATCGCGCACGCGTCCGGCGAACAACAGCCGGCTGTCGGCGAAGGAGTCCGGGGCCGCGCCCTGGAAGGAGTAGATCGACTGCTTCTCGTCGCCGACGGCAAAGACCGTGCGATGGACCCGGTCGCGCGCGCCGAAACCGGCGAAAAATTCTTCCGCCAGCCGCGTCACCACCTCCCATTGGTCCGGGCTGGTGTCCTGTGCCTCGTCGAGCAGGATGTGGTCGATGCCCTGGTCGAGCTTGTACTGCACCCAGGGACCCGCATCGGGTCGCGCCAAAAGGTTGACTGTGCGCGTGATCAGATCGTTGAAGTCGAGAAAGCCGCGGCTGCGCTTCAGCACTTCGTAGCGGGCGATCAGCCAGTCGGCGATGGTCAGTGCCGCGCGCGTGCCTTCCAGCATCCGGAACAGCGCCAGCCGGTCGACGGTTTCGATGATGGCGCCGGCCGTCGAAAGGTAGCGCTCGGCGAGATCCGGCAATCGGTCGGTCAGCGCTTTTTTGAAGGCCTTTGCTGGATCGTAGGGGTCGCCATCGGTCTTGAGGAAGGCCCTTGCAAGCAGTTGCAGGCGGCGAACAGGATCGCTCTCGGCGAAAGCCTGACGCGCATAGGGCAGGATGTTGTTCAGCACCGACCTGGCGTCGGTGGATTCGGCGGCCTGGGCGAAGCCGGCAAAATAGTCGGGCAGGAAGCCCGGCAGCGGCCATGCCGATGCCGCTATCCCCTCGGCGGTCTGGCCGGGGTGGAAATGGAACTCATCGAACAGCGGCTGGAAGCCGTCACGCCCGACGGCATCGAGGAAATCGCGCAACCCGTCGCGCTTGCGCACGATCTCGCCGAGCAGGGCATCGAGACCGGCTTCGCCGCCACGCTCCAGCACAGCGGCGAAGGCGTTTGCCAGATCCGCGTTGCCGGCAGCCGTGCCGGAGATCATCTCGCGACGCGCCGAGGCGAAGAGCGATGCCTCCATCTGGCTGTCGAGCAGCTCGAAATGGGCGGGAATGTTGGCTTCCAGCGGGAACTGGTGGAGCACGGATTCGCAGAAGGCGTGGATGGTCTGGATCTTCAGCCCGCCGGGTGTTTCCAGCGCCTCGGCGAACAGGCGCCGCGCCCGGCGCATGGTGTCGCGGTCTGGCCGGCGTCCCTCCAGTGCCTCGACCTTTGCCGAAAGCTCGGCGTCGCCGAGAACCGTCCAATCGGACAGCGTGGAAAAAACCCGGTTCGACATGTTGGCGGCGGCGGCGCGCGTATAGGTCAGGCACAGGATCTTCGACGGGTCGGTGCCGTTGAGCAGCAGCCGGATGACGCGCTGCGCCAGCACATGGGTCTTGCCGGAGCCGGCATTGGCCGACACCCAGGCGGAATTCTGCGGATCGGCGGCGCGGGCCTGGCTGTTGGCGGTATCGCTCGGGATGGGATAGGCCTTCTTCACGCCTCCCCTCCCTCGTCGCCGGCGTCGCCGCCGGCAGACCATTCGAGCACGCGGGCGAGATGGTCGTAGTCGCCATCGGTCTCACCTTCGCGAAACGGCAGCGCGCGCGACAGATATCCGGTCGCCGGATCGGCATAGTGGATCAGAAGCTTTTCCAGCCGCGCCCAGGCCTCTTCGGCGAGATCGGCGGCGGTTCGCGGCTGGCGGTTGTGTTCGAGGATGGACTCTTCGAACACCTCGCCATTCGGCTTCAGCCGCACGAATGCCAGTTGCGACGGTTCACGCGCGCCCAAATCCTTGAAGGCGCCACGCCGCAGCAGCGCGCCTTCCAGCGCCAGTTGCGGCGCCAGCAGCGTGTGCGCCTGCGCCTTGGAGGGCGAGGAGCCGGTCTTGTAGTCCAGTATATCGGCCATGCCGCCTGCGAGCAGGTCGACGCGGTCGGCATAACCGGACAGCGTCACGCCGGACTGGCCGACGACGGTCTTGCCCGCCCGCTCCTCGGCATGCCGCTCGACCACCGCGTCGGCACGCGTGCGCTCCCACTCGATGATGTTGGCGGCGAGTTTTTCGAAGCGTGGCCACCACACCGCCTCGACATCGGCAGGAAGGGCGGCTTCGGCAAAGCAGGTGCGGCCGGCGGCAATGAGGCTGGTCAGCGCATTCGGCGCACGCGGATCGGCCACCTCGGACGAGAACAGATGCAGGATGGCGTGAAACAGCGTGCCGCGTTCGGCAGCACCAGGGTCGCGGATCAGCGGGTCGAGCGGCAGCAGTCCGAGGATTCGCCTTGCATAGACGGCGTAGGGATCGCGGCGCAACGTCTCGATCTCGGTGACCGAGAAATGCGTCGGACGCACCGCCAATGGCGGCTTCGGTTGCGGTCGCGGCGCGAAATCCTGCTTCGGCCCGGTATCGAGCGCGCGAGCCCAGGCCAGCAATTCGTTGCCGCGCCGGCGCAGCGCCGACGCCTGGTCGGTGCCGATGAAGGTGAGCAGGCGCTGCAGCCAGCGTGACGGTACGGCGGGCGCGTCGCCGGAACGCGCCGAGCGGGCCAGCACGACGTGTCTCGCGCCCATCGCCATCTGGAAGTCATGCGCCGCGAGGCCAATGCGCCGTTCGGGTGGCTCGAGGTCGATGCCGGTCTTCATCAGCCGCGACATGAAGCGGTCGCTCTCCGGCTTGCGCGGCCACACGCCCTCGTTGAGCCCACCAATAACCAGCGTGTCTACATCCTGCAGCCGCGCCTCCAGCGCGCCCCAGATGGCGATGTTGCGGTCGGTGCCTTGCGCCGGCTTGACCGTCTCGGGCGCGATCAGCGCGTCCATCACATCGGGCCATTCGCTCACCGCAAAAGACAGCGATGCCGATGCTGCGACCAGCCCGCGCAACAATTCGGCCAGTTTTTCACCGGCGTCGCCGGCATAGAGGTCGCCCAGACCGCCATCGGCGGAAAGGCCGAGATTTTCCAGGGCCACAATGCTGGTTCTGACCAGCGCGGCAAGATCAGCATCCGCCTGGCCGCGAAAGGCCGAAAGCGGCGCTAACGCTCCTGTCAGGCGTGCGAGCAGGTTGCGAGCATCTTCGATGGAGCGCACGGTCAGCCGGGAAAACCAGAAGGGCGGCCGGCTGTCATCGCTCAGTCCAGTGAGGCGGGCCTCGAACAAGTCCGGCAGCGAAACGATGTCGGGGCGGCCGGTGCCGCCGCGCAGCGCCACCAGTTCGACCAGTGCCGCCGCGTTGCGCACATCGGCGCGCTCAAGGCCAAGGCCGAGCAGCGGATGCTTGAGCAGCGACAGCAGGCCGACCGGATCACCCGGCCGGAACACCGCTTCGAGCGTCAGCCGGAGCAGGCTGGCGGCCGGGCTGTTGGCGAGGGGCGTGCCGCCGGAATCGTCGGCAACGACGCCGAAACGCTGGAGTTCGACGCAGACGCGCCGTGCCAGCGCGCGATCGCCGGTCACGAGAGCTGCCCTTTGGCCGGGCTGTTCGACAGCCTGTTTTAGCGCGACGGCAATGGCGATGGCCTCGTCGCGTTCACTCGCCGCCTCAAGCAACGTCACATCGGCGAAGGCACCAGCAATATCAGACGCCGAAAATCCGTTGCGCGTCTCGGCCCACAATTCGGTGGTTTCGGCCGGCCGCAGCGCCTCGCCGACAAGGGCGGCGCGAAGTGCAAGGTGCGGCCCGGGCACGCCTACCTCCTCGACATCCGAGCGCAGCACGCCGATCTTGCCGATCAACCTGGCCAGGCCGTATTGCGGGTGGCCAAGCACGGCAGGGCGAGCGCCGGGGGCGACAAGCGCCTGGAAGGACGCTTCATCCAGAGTTTGATCGAGCCCGGGCAGCACGATGGCGCCGCCGGGCAAGCGGGCGATCGCGGCAAGCAGTTCGGCCGTGGCCGGTATCGAGCCTGTGGAGCCAGCGGCAATGACCGGTCCGGCCGGTGGATTGCGCCGCAGCCGCGCCGCCTCGGTGCGGATCAACGCGCTGCGGTGCGCGGCCGGATTGGAGCGGTCACTCTCGATCAGGAATTTCGGCCAGGCCTCGGTGACGATGCCGAGGAATTCGAGCGTCACCTGCCACCATCCGGCAAGGTTGCCGGTCACCATGCCCTCGAGCTTTGCCCAGTCGGTGCCTTCGGTCTCGATCTCGTCCATCAGCCCCGCAAGATCGCGTGCCAGCCAGATCGCGTCGGCGGTGGAGGCGGGGATGACGATCTCTTCCGCGAAAAGCTTCGCCACATGCTCCGGCAGCCGGCGTTTCCACGCCCGTACCAGTGGCGTCAGCAGCAACAGGCGTTCGGTTGCCGAGATCGGCGGTGCAAGATCGATCGCCGCCGCCGGCTCGGCCTCGAACAGGGCTTCATCTTCGTCGAACTCGCCGAGCGGGCGGATGACCGGCAGGATCGCCGAACCGCCGCCGCCACGTTCCTTCAAACTGTCGACGAAGACACCGCGCAAGGCGCGCGCGGCGCGGCGTGTCGGCACGTAGATGGTGACATCGGCCAGAGCGAGCGGGTCGCCGTCGAAACGAAATCCGGGAACCAGACGGCCGGTAAGCAGCGCCTCGGCCAGCGTCGGCAGAAACGGCGCTCCGGGGGGGATCGAGAAAACGCGGCTTGAGCCGCTCATTGCATCTCGGCTAGCGCGCCGGCGACGGCTTCTTCCGCCAGCGGAATGGCATCAGGCGTACCGACAGTGATCCAGTGGCCCTGCATCTTCATGCCGAACAGGCGGCCGGCGGCTATTGCCGTGTCGAAATAGGCGTTGAGCGAATGCGGTTCAGTGGGTGCACCCTTGAACAGGCGCGGATGGATGATCGCCGCGCCGGCATAGATCAGGCCGGCCGGGTCGCCCTTTGAACGCCGCAAGGCACCGTCCGACGCCACCAGGAAATCGGTGGAGCCGCAGTGTCCTGTCGCCTGATGGAGATCCGCCAGCATCAGCAGAATATCCATTTTCGCGGCGTCCCACGCAAGGGCGAGGCGGCCAAGATTGAGCGGACCGTGGTCGATCCAGAAGGTGTCGGCGTTGAGGATGTAGAACGGCTGTTGACCCAGTTCCGGCAACGCCTTGACGATACCGCCCGCCGAATCGAGCAGCCGGTCACTCTCATCGGAAATGATGATGCGCGGCGCGCGGCGCTCCGTGACATGGGCGACGATCTGTTCGGGAAGGTAGTGGACGTTGACCACGGCCTTGGTTACGCCGGCGGTGGCGAGGCTGTCGAGGCCCCAGTCGAGCAGCGTCTTGCCGGCGATCTTGACCAGCGGCTTGGGGATGGTGTCGGTGATCGGCCGCATGCGCTTGCCGAGCCCGGCTGCGAGTACGATTGCAGTCCTGGGCACAATGGCAGTGTCCGGTCTTGCTGTCACAGCGTTCGTTCCTCAAGCAGCCCGTGCGCGTTGTAGAAATCCCGCAGGCTTGCGAGCCCCGGGTGGGACAGCGCCCGGCGCAGATAGTCGCGGATGCGCGGCAGGTGCCTGAGATAATAGGGTTTGCCGTCGCGCTTTTCGAGCCGCACGAAAATGCCGAGGATCTTCGAATTGCGCTGCGCCGCCATGATTGCGTAGGCCTCCAGGAAACCCGCTTCGTCGAAAGCACCCGCTGCGTGCCGCGCCGCGATATAGGCATCGAGCGTCCTTTTCTCGATCCCGGACGAGATCGTGACGCGGGCATCCATGGCCAGCGAGGCGACGTCATAGGATGAAGGCCCGATCAGCGCATCCTGGAAATCGACGATACCCAGCCGATCATGGCCGGCGCGGTCGCCACGCCAGATGATGTTCGGCGAATGGAAGTCGCGCAGCATCAGCGTGTATTCGCTGGCTTTGAGCCGGTCGAAAAGCGCGTTCCATTCCCGGGCGTAGCCAGTGCGCAATTCGTCGCTCGCCGGGCCACCCGATATCGCCGGCACATACCAGTCGACCAGCAAATCGGCTTCGATCATCATCGCATCGCGGTCGAAGGGCGGCACCTCATGGAAGCTGCCCGGTCCGGCTTGCAGACGCTGCGGCCAGGTCTTGCCATGCATCATGGCCAGCAGTTCTGCCGCCGCCGCATAGCGCTCGGCCAGCGGTTCGCCATCCCCACCGAGAAACCCTTCGGAACCGAGATGTTCGATGAGCAGGAAGCCCTGGTCCTGATCCTCGGCATGGATTTCGGGAACGCTGACACCGCCGGCTTTCAACGCCCGGTCGATGGCGACGAAGGCGGAGACCGATTGGGCGGTGTGGGCGATCACGGCGTAGGGCTTGCCGTCGCGCACGGGTGGGCCGAGCACCAGTCGCGGCGAGTTCATCAGCACACGCGGCTCTTGGCCAGCGAGCGTCACGATCTCATAGGAGCGGGCGGAGGCGTCGCCGATGAAATGGCGCCGCTGAGCCTCGCCCCAGCCGGCATCTCTTAGAAAACCGCGCATGGCCAACGATCGCGCCGCGCGGTCGAAGGTCGCTCCTTGCCCCGAGAGCCGCGCCAGCCGGCCCTCGCCATGCTCGACGAGTTCGATCAAAAGCGTCGTCTTCGGCAAATAGGCTTCGGCGCGCTCGGGCCATTCGACCAGGGCAGCACCTTGCGTCAGCGCTTCGTCGAAGCCGAGCTCGTCGAGTTCGCTCGCCGAGGACAGGCGATAGAGATCGAAATGATGCACCGGAATGCGGGTGTCGTAGCTTTGCACCAAGGTGAAGGTCGGGCTCGGCACATCGAGACCGGCATCGTCGGCCAGCGTCCGGATCAGGGCGCGTGCGAGCGTCGACTTGCCGGCGCCGAGATCGCCCTTGAGCGCCAGCACGTCGCCGGCGCGCAGGGCCAGCGCCAGATCCTCGCCCAGCCTCGCTGTCTGTGTCTCATCGGCGAGCAGACGCTCGATCACCAAACCCGTCATCGAGCGCGCTACTCGGCCGCGGCGCGGATGCCCGGCATGTCGGGGAAGGTGCAGATGACGGTCGTGCCCTTGTCCTTGCCGGTTTCGATGCGAACGTTGCCGCCATGCAGTTCGACGAAGCTCTTGACGATCGACAGGCCGAGCCCGGCGCCGCGCCGGCGACCGCCATTGGTGCGCGGTTCGAAGCGGCGGAACACCGAATCCAGCACATCCGGCGGCATGCCAGGGCCGTCATCATGAACCGAGAATTCCACCCCGTTTGCCAGCTGGCGGCACGCGAGCCGGATGGTGCTGGCCTCCGGCGCGTAATTGGCGGCGTTGCTGAGCAGATTGTAGAGGATCTGGCGGATGCGGGTTTCGTCGCCGTGGAACGTCTTCGGCGCAGCAGCGGCGTCGACCTCGAGCCGGATCGAATGCTCCTGCAGCCGGTCGGCAACCAGCTCGGCGGCGGCCGCGATGGTGCGGTCGACCTGCACCTCGGAAATGTCGAGCTGCATGATGCCGGCATCGACAGTCGCAAGGTCGAGTATGTCGTTGACGATGGTCAAGAGCACCGAGGAGGACGAGCTGACATGCTCGACATATTCGCGCTGCTTTTGAGTAAGCGGTCCGGTCGCTGGCACCGAAAGCAGTTCGGTGAAGCCGATGATGTTGGTCAGCGGCGAGCGCAGCTCATAGGACACGTGCTGGACGAAGTCGTTCTTGAGCTGGTCCGACTTCTCCAGCGCCTCGTTCTTGTCCTTCAGGGCGCGTTGGACATGGACGCTGTCGGTGACGTCGACGAAGGTCATCATCACCTGCCCATTGGGCAGCGGAATCACGGCATAACGCAGCACCGTGCCGTTGTTGAGCTCGGTCTGGCCGTGACGCTCGCGGCGCTCGTCGTCGAACCCGGTGATGGCGGCGACGAAGCCGGGCCAGGGGCTGTCGACCGCTTGCCGGTCGCTAAGATCACGGATCGTCGAGACGTGCACATTGGGCTTGGCGGCTTCGCCACCCAGGCCCCACAGCGTGGCAAAGGCCGGGTTCGACAGCCGCAGCCGGCCGTCGGGGCCGAACACCGCCACGCCTTCAGCGAGGTTGTCGAGCGTTTCGCCCTGGACGCGCACCGCGGTGCGGTAGCGGCTTTCCAGGTCCATCTTTTCGGTGAGGTTTTCGAAAACCCAGGTAACGCCGCCCTTGGGCTGCGGGTTGGCGACGACGCGGATGGTCTTGCCGTCAGGCAGGTGCCACCAATGTTCCTGCGATTCCACCGCGCGGTAGGCGCCGAGCAGGCCTTCCTTCCAGCGGCGCCATTCGGGCTGCTCGGCGATCTTGCCTTCGCTGCGCAGCCGGTCGAGCAACAGCGCATTGTCGGGCGCGCTGTGCAGGAAGCCGCTGTCGAGGCCCCACAGTTTCTGGAACGCCTGGTTGAAGAAGCGCAGCTTCTCGTCGGTGTCGAAGATGGCAACCGCGGTGTTGAGCTGGTCGAGCGTGTCGGCGTGGCTGCGCACCGTGCGCTCATACTCGCCGCGAATGGTTTCGATGGCGCTGGTGTCGCTGGCAAGGCCGGCCGAACCGTCGGCACCGGCAAAATCGGTCACCGCGAAGACGCGGCGGTCGCCTTCGATCACCGTGGAGAGCGACTGCTCGAAGATCGGGTGCGATTTGTGCTGGGTGGCAATTGCTTCACGCGCCTGGCCGCCAAGGAATTCCTTGGCGTCGCGCACGGCGGCTTCCGCGCTTTCGGCTTCGACCGCGTCGGCATAGGCCCGGTTGACCCATTTCAGGCGACCGTGCTCGTCGCGCAGCCATGCCGGCATCTTCAGCGCTTCGAGCAGGCCGATCATCGTGTCATGATCGGCGGCAAGGCGCTGGTTCTCGATCTTCAGCCGGGCCTGGCTGCGCTGCGTCTCGGAAAGCGAGACAAACCGCACCAGTATATGCGCGGCGCTCTTGCGGCCATGCACTTCGAGCGGCGCGCCGGCCTGCGATTCGATGACGAGGTCGAAGGGCCTGGCCTTTTCGCGCAAGCCCGCAACGGCATGTTCGAGCGCCGCCGCCGAGCGCGGCATCAGCCAGCGGCCGAAGGCGAGGAAAGCCGCCCGCTCCTCTGGCGCGCCGCTTTCGACCGGCAATGTACCTATGAGTTCGGGCTTCTTGTTTTCCGAGGCCCAGACGATCACCCGCTGGTCGCGCAAATTGAGCAGCGCTTCCGAACGGCGCAGCGCCGCGTTGACATCGGCGACGCGGCTTCTCAACTCGACATTTTCCGCCGAGGTGCGGGCGCGTTCACGGATGAGAACGATGGCAGACAAAAGTGCCGCGCCCGTCACGCCGACGAACACGGCGAGCTGCATGACCTCGACTGTGCTGATTGACAGGCTGGCAGTCGCGACAGCGGCGTTCTCGGCATGCGCGACGGCGCTGGCCAACGGATAGGACAGCACGGAACTGGCCAGGAACAGGCCCGCGCGGGCACGCCATGAAAGGCGCCCGCCCTCGGTGGCTGACTGTATGGTCCCCGAATCGTCATGGCCGCCGGAAACGGCCGATCCCGCTCCGTGCGGGTTTTGCCCCGGCATGTCTTGGTCCTCTCCGCCGCCTGAATGCAAGACCGCCCTGATACGCGCCTCTCTGATCCCCTCTCGGGCCGGAAGCGTCGCGAATCACCTGACAATAAACCCTCGCCGAATCGCCGTGAAGGCGATTGCGCGCAAAAATAAAGCCGGGCGAAAAGTCAATCGCCCGGCTTCAATATCTGGTAGTAAATCTAGCTTTGGTTAATAGCGGTAGTGTTCCGGCTTGAACGGACCCTGCTGAGTGACGCCGATATAGGCGGCCTGTTCACCCGACAATTCGGTCAGGCGGGCGCCAAGCTTGTCGAGGTGCAGGCGCGCGACCTTCTCGTCGAGATGCTTGGGCAGGACATAGACCTGGTTCTGGTACTGCTCACCCTTGGTGAACAGCTCGATCTGGGCCAGCACCTGGTTGGTGAAGGATGCCGACATCACGAAGCTCGGATGACCGGTGGCGTTGCCGAGATTGAGCAGGCGGCCTTCCGACAAGAGGATCATCCGCTTGCCGTCCGGGAAGGTGATCATGTCGACCTGCGGCTTGACGTTGGTCCATTTCAGATTGCGCAGCGAGGCGACCTGGATCTCGTTGTCGAAGTGGCCGATGTTGCCGACGATCACCATGTCTTTCATCGAGCGCATATGGTCGAGGGTGACGACATCCTTGTTGCCGGTGGTGGTGATGACGATGTCGGCAGTCGGGGCCGCGTCTTCCAGCGTGACCACTTCAAAGCCGTCCATCGCCGCCTGCAGGGCGCAGATCGGGTCGACTTCGGTGACCTTGACGCGGGCGCCGGCGCCCTTGAGCGAGGCCGACGAGCCCTTGCCGACGTCGCCATAGCCGCAGACAACCGCGACCTTGCCGGCCATCATCGTGTCGGTGCCGCGACGGATGCCGTCGACCAGCGATTCCTTGCAGCCATACTTGTTGTCGAATTTCGACTTGGTGACCGAGTCGTTGACGTTGATGGCCGGGAAGGGCAGCAGGCCCTTCTTCTGCAGCTGGTAAAGCCGGTTGACGCCAGTGGTCGTCTCTTCGGTGACGCCGCGGATCGCCGCCTTCTGCTTGGTGAAGAAGCCGGGCGAAGCCTTCAGGCGCTTCTTGACCTGGGCGTAGAAATATTCCTCTTCCTCGCTCTGCGGATTGGACAGAACGTCCTCGCCGGCTTCGGCGCGGGCGCCGATCAGGATGTACATGGTGGCGTCGCCGCCATCGTCGAGGATCATGTTGGAGAGGCCGCCATCGGTCCACTGGAAAATGCGGTCGGTGTAGTCCCAGTACTGTTCGAGGCTCTCGCCCTTGACGGCGAAGACGGGAATGCCGGCCTCGGCGATGGCCGCGGCGGCATGATCCTGGGTCGAGAAGATGTTGCAGGAAGCCCAGCGGATATCGGCGCCGAGCTCCTTCAGCGTTTCGATCAGCACCGCCGTCTGGATGGTCATGTGCAGCGAGCCGGTGATGCGCGCGCCCTTGAGCGGCTTCTTGGCGCCAAATTCCTCGCGGCAGGCCATCAGGCCCGGCATTTCGGTTTCGGCGATATCGAGCTCCTTGCGGCCCCAGCCGGCAAGCGAGATGTCGGCGACCACATAGTCCTTGCTACCCGTCATGGCAGTCTCCCTGCGATTTGATGTGCTTGCGAATTGGTTGCGGATGCGCCCGCGCCGGTCGGCGCGTCGAAGGGCGCGAATTGCCGGCCTGACTAGCAGATCAGGCTCAAGACGACAATGGGATATAAAGAAATCTTTATCCCTGCATGTCTCTCGGGCATGCTTGGGCGGTATGCGGGATCAGCATTCCTCGCCGAAGCGGGAGGCCACCAATTGCTCCAGCGCGTCCATGACCTCGAGCGCCTCCGGGCCGCTCGCGGTGACGCGGATCGAGTAGCCCGGGCTCGCGGCCAGCATCATCAGGCCCATGATCGACGTACCGCCGACCTTGACGCCATCCTTCTCGACATGCACCGAAGCGTCGAAGCCGCTGGCGAGCTGGACGAATTTCGCCGAGGCGCGCGCGTGCAGGCCGCGCTGGTTGACGATCGGAAATTCCCGGGTGATCGGATCTTTGGCGATCTGGTCTTTTTCCGGGGATAGCGCGCTCATTTGCTGCTCAGAAGCTGGCTGGCGACATTGATGTATTTGCGGCCGGCGGCCTGCGCCTCGTCGAGCGCGGCCGCCATGTTGTCGCCTTTGCGGATCGATGACAGCTTGATCAGCATCGGCAGGTTCATGCCGGCGATCACCTCCGTGCGGCCGGACTCCATCACCGAGATGGCGAGATTCGACGGCGTGCCGCCGAACATGTCGGTCAGCACGATGACGCCAGTCCCCGTATCGACGCGCGCCACAGCGTCGACGATGTCGCGGCGACGCTGCTCCATATCGTCATCGGCACCGATCGCCACGGTTTCGAAATTGTCTTGTGGCCCGACGACATGTTCGACGGCATGTCGGAACTCGGTGGCCAGTTGACCGTGCGTTACAAGCACGAGTCCGATCATTCTTTGGTGGCTCCCGTCATCGCCGCTTCACAGGCGTATTTTATGCTCGCCAACCATTCCAGGCGGCGGGAGCGCTATCTTGTCGACGCGCGGCCCGTTGACAAGCCCAAAATTGCGCCGGCCCATGCCATTTTGACGCATTGCAGCAAAAAATCCGGGGCGGATCATAGAAAAGGCGGGATCGACAGCCGCGCCATCACGGCCGGCAAGGCAGCCTGGACATTGCGCTCGGCCAGATCGATCCTCGGCACCGCGCAGCCGGCAATGTCGTCGCTGGTGTCCTCCTGGAAGCGTGCGATTTCACCGGCCGGCAGCAGGCGCACGTGCAGGTCGATGACGCAGGCCGCTTCGAACGGCAGCTTCCGTGGCCCGAGCCCCGGCACCTCGGCGAGGCCTTCGATGGTGGCGGGAGCGCGGCACACCAGGCGCCCGACATGCGCCTCGACGAAAAGCTGATCGTCGCCGACCAGCCGCGAAAACAGTCCGCGCTGGCGGCAATGATCGATGAGAGTAAGCGCCAGCGTCGTCTTGCCAGAACCGGAGGCCCCACTGACGAGAATGCCACGTTCGCCAATAAGGATTGCCGTTGCATGAATGTTTTCAGGCGGCACGATCGGACCGGTCATCTCTGGGGATCGTGCGAACCTGGCCTCATGCTTCGGCCGGAAGTGTCACGACAAAGCGCGCGCCCTTGATCTCGCCGGGCTTGGTGCCGGGGATGTTTTCGGCCGTCAGCGTGCCGCCATGGGCCTCGACGATCTGCCTGGATATGGACAGGCCAAGACCCGAATTCTGGCCGAACGCCTCGCCGGCCGGCCGGTCGGTGTAGAAGCGCTCGAAGATGCGGTCGATGTTGTCGGCGCGGATGCCGGGACCATTGTCGTCGACGGTCAGGATGTTGAACTTGCCGGCGCGCGCCAGCGACAGGCTGATGTGGCCGTGGTCATCGGGAACGAAGGAGCGGGCGTTCTCGATCAAATTGGTGACAACCTGGCCGATGCGCAGATCATGGCCGACGACGACATAGCCTTTGACGCCTTGCGGCAGCTTGGCGACCTTGAGTTCGATCTCGACCGCCTTCTTGTTGCGCGTGGCCTCACGCGACACGGCGACAAGATCGGTGATGAATTTCTTCAGGTCGACCGTGCCTGCATCCTCCCGCGCGAGCTCGGCGTCGAGCCGGGAGGCGTCGGAAATGTCGGTGATGAGGCGGTCCAGCCGTTTGACGTCGTGCTGGATGATCTCCATCAACCGGCTGCGCGAATTGTCGTTCTTGGCCAGCGGCAGGGTTTCCACCGCACTGCGCAGCGAGGTCAGCGGGTTCTTCAACTCATGGGAAACATCGGCGGCGAAGCTTTCGATCGCCTCGATACGGGCGTAGAGCGCGTTGGTCATGTCGCGCACGGCGATCGACAGATTGCCGATCTCGTCCTGGCGGTCGGAAAAGTCGGGGATTTCCTCACGGCTCTTGACGCCGCGCCTGACCCGCACCGCCGCGGCGGAGAGCCGGCGCAGCGGGTTGGCGATGGTCGAGGCGAGAAGCATCGACAGGATGGCGGTGACGAGGGCCGCGATGCCAAAGACGCGCAGGATCGCCTTGCGCTCGGCGGCAACAATCTTGTCGATGTCGCCGCCTTCCGTCGACAGCATCAGCACGCCGAGGACGGCGCGGAAGCGCTGGATCGGCACCGCCACCGAAACGATTTGCTCACCCTGTTCCGAGACGCGCACGATGGTCGACGGGCTGCCTGTCAGCGCCTTGACCACTTCCGGGAAGGCCGCGCCGTTACCGCCTGGCTGCTCGTGATAGACCGGCAGGTCGGTGTTGCGGAAGAAGTCGAAGATGAATTTCTGCACGCGTTCGACAAGGTCGGGCTCTTCTTCGTCGACCGGCGGCAGGTCGTAGCGCAGGATCTGGCCGCGCGAATAGAGATGTCGCGAATCGAGCAGCAGGTTGGCGTCGCGGTCATAGATACGGGCGCGCGTGCGCGTCGGCGAGATCAGTCGCCGCAGCACCGGTGCGACACGCTCGGGATTGATCGGAAAATCGAGATTGTCGAGCTGGTCCGAGCCTGGTCCCAGGCTCTCGCCGGCCTGCAGCTCAAGCAGCTTCTCCGGGTCGATGCTGATCGAATCGGTTTCGACCGTTGCCGAAGCCGCGATAGCGCCGGCGATGATCTCACCCTGCGTCATCAGGCTTTCGACGCGGGCGTCGATCAGCCCGTCGCGGAAGGTGTTGAGATAGAGGATGCCGGTGACCAGGACGGCCAGACCAGCAAGGTTGAGGAAGAGGATGCGCCGCGTCAGGCTGGAAAAGATGTGGTGGCCGAGGAAGCGGCGCATCGGCACCGTGAACTTCGACACGAAGGACGGCATGATGCGCGACGGCCGCCTGGCGGCGCCCGTCGGTCGTGTTCGCTGTGCTTCCACTGCCATCGAATAGCAGCTCCCGCCTAATCCGTGGTTTGACGCATGTCGCGGCCCCAAACCCGGGACCGCTTATGGGCGACATACATCAAATTACGCTTCGCGGAACCGATATCCGACTCCGTAAAGGGTTTCGATCATCTCGAAGTCGTCGTCGACAGCCTTGAACTTCTTGCGCAGCCGCTTGATGTGGCTGTCGATCGTGCGGTCATCGACATAGACCTGTTCATCATAGGCCGAATCCATAAGCGCATCACGGCTTTTTACGACACCGGGACGTTGCGCCAGCGAATGCAGGATCAGGAATTCGGTGACTGTGAGCGTCACCGGCTCGCCCTTCCAGGTGCAGGTGTGGCGTTCCTGGTCCATGACAAGCTGGCCGCGCTCGAGCGAGCGGGCCTGTTGGCTGGGTGTCTTGGCGGCTGCCTCACGGGCACTGGCCCGGCGCAGCACGGCGCGCACCCGCTCGACCAGCAGGCGCTGCGAGAACGGTTTGCGGATGAAATCGTCGGCGCCCATCTTGAGGCCGAACAATTCATCGATCTCGTCGTCCTTGGAGGTCAGGAAGATCACGGGCAGGTCGGACTTCTGGCGCATCCGGCGCAAAAGCTCCATGCCGTCCATGCGCGGCATCTTGATGTCGAGAATGGCAAGATTCGGCGGACGTGCCGCCAAGCCTTCCAGCGCAGACGCACCATCCGTGTAGGTCTCGACGCGATACCCCTCGGATTCCAGGGCGATCGACACAGACGTCAGAATGTTGCGGTCGTCATCGACAAGCGCGATTGTTGCCATTTCAAGCGGCTCCCTCATGAGCTGTCCCTTCTTTCGTAGAGAAGGGGCTTTTGCAGGACAAATTAGGTACAAAATGTGGCATAGGCCTTGTCCGCTGTCACGCGCGGGGTGCCGCCGGCCACAATTCAACCTCGACATGGATTGGACGAACGAACATCGCCAATCCTTTGGGCAACCGTGAAACTTTTCGCATATATAAACGATTTAAACAACTTTCAAAATATTTAAATCGATTAATGATTTGATATCATTTGGCTTTTCTGGTTCTGACCATGTCAGCCTTCGTAGTGGGCGTGCCGGAAACGCGCCGGCAAAGATGCGGAAAATCGAAGAAGGGACACCAATGTCGGAAGTCGGCAAACGCAATCCTGCTTGCCCGATCGATCGTATCGGCCTGAAAACCACCGGCGTGGTGCGCTACAATTTCGGCGCGGCAGCCCTTTACGAGGACTCGATCCGGCGTGGCGAAGCCCGACTGACCGCGCATGGCGCGCTGGTGGCCGAGACCGGCCAGCACACCGGCCGCTCGCCCAAGGACAAGTTCGTCGTCCGCGACGGTGCCACCGAGCCACATGTCTGGTGGGACAACAACAAGGCGATCTCGCCGGCCCAGTTCGAGACGCTGTTTGCCGATTTCCTTACCCACGCCGCGGACAAGGATCTCTACGTGCAGGACCTGGTCGGCGGCGCCGACGCCGACCTGAAGCTGCCCACCCGGGTAATCACCGAATTTGCCTGGCACTCGCTGTTCATCCGCAACCTGCTCATCCGTCCCGACAAGGCCGAACTCGAGCAGTTCGTGGCTGAGATGACGATCATCGACCTGCCGTCCTTCCGCGCCGATCCGGCCCGCCACGGCAGCCGCACCGAGACGGTGATCGCCGTCGATCTCACCCGCAAGATCGTGCTGATCGGCGGAACCTCCTATGCCGGCGAGATGAAGAAGTCGGTGTTCACCATGCTCAACTATCTCCTGCCGGAAAAGGGCGTGATGCCGATGCATTGCTCGGCCAATGAGGGGCCGGCAGGTGACGCCGCCATCTTCTTCGGCCTTTCCGGAACGGGCAAGACGACGCTGTCGGCCGATCCGTCGCGCACGCTGATCGGCGATGACGAGCATGGCTGGGGGCCGCACGGCATCTTCAATTTCGAGGGCGGTTGCTACGCCAAGACGATCAAGCTGTCGGCCGAAGCCGAGCCGGAGATCTTCGCCACCACGCAGCGCTTCGGCACTGTGCTGGAAAATGTCGTGCTCGACGCCGATGGCGTGCCGGATTTCAACGACGGCCGCCTCACCGAAAACACGCGCTGCGCCTACCCGCTCGATTTCATCCCCAATGCCTCGAAGACGGGCCGAGCCAGTCATCCCAGGAACATCATCATGCTGACCGCCGATGCCTTCGGCGTGATGCCGCCGATCGCGCGGCTGACCCCGGCGCAGGCGATGTATCATTTCCTGTCCGGCTATACGGCCAAGGTGGCGGGCACAGAAAAGGGTGTGACCGAGCCAGAGGCGACGTTCTCGACCTGCTTCGGCGCGCCATTCATGCCGCGCCACCCGTCGGAATACGGCAATCTGCTGCGCGAGCTTATCGCACTGCATGGCGCCGATTGCTGGCTGGTCAACACCGGCTGGACCGGTGGCGCCTACGGCACCGGCAAGCGCATGCCGATCAAGGCGACACGCGCCTTGCTTGCCGCCGCCCTCGACGGCTCGCTGAAGACAGTCGCCTTCCGTCGCGACGCCAATTTCGGCTTCGAAGTGCCGGTGTCCGTGCCTGGCGTCGACAGCGCCATTCTCGACCCGCGCTCGACCTGGGCCGACAAGGCAGCCTATGACCGCCAGGCGGCACGGCTGGTCGGCATGTTCGCGGTCAATTTCGAGAAGTTCGAGCCGCATGTCGATGCAACCGTCATGGGTGCGGCGCCCCGTATGCAGGAAGCGGCGGAGTAGCAGTCAGACCGCTTGGCATCATTGCCGCTCGGCACCAGTGAAGGCCCGATTTCGATCGGGCCTTTTCTTTTTCACGGCGCCGCGCCATGACTGCGCCATGCCGATCGACGACGACATCATCATATCTGGCGAAGCCGTGATCCACCCGGGCGACCTGCACGAGGATTTTATCCGCTCGTCGGGTCCCGGTGGTCAGAACGTCAACAAGGTGGCGACCGCCGTGCAACTGCGCTTCGACGCGGCCAACGCGGCCGGCCTGTCGGAACGTGTGCGCGAGCGCACGATCAAGCTTGCCGGCCAGCGCGCCACCAAGGACGGCGTCATCGTCATCGAGGCCGGACGCTTTCGCACTCAGGAACAGAACCGGGCCGACGCCCGGGCAAGACTGACAGCACTCGTCGCCAAGGCCGCGGAGCCGCCACCACCGCCGCGCAAGAAGACGCGGCCCTCGAAGGGCGCGGTGGAGCGGCGGCTGAAGAGCAAGGCCGGACGCGGCACGATCAAGAAATTGCGCGGCCGGGTGGATAACGATTAAGCGTCACACCAACGCGTGTATAAAGCGACTTTCCATTTCGCGCCGCGCATCCGAAAGGACGCGCGGCGTTTTCGATTTTACCAGCTGCGCTTCAGCGAAGCCGTGATGTTGCGGCCCTGACCCATGTAGCAATAGCCGCTGTTGCACACCGTGGCGCGCTCATCGGCGATGTTGCGGACGGCGAAGGCGGCGGAAACACCTTCATATTTCTTGTCGATGGCGCCGAAATCATAGGATGCCGAGGCGTCGAGATAGACCGCGGCATCATTCTTGGCGGTGTTTGATGTGTCGGTATAGATGGCGCTCTGCAGCCGCACGCCGGCGCCGACAGAAAGGCCTGGCACGGCACTGCCCTCATCGAACTTGTAGTTGGCCCAGAGGCTCGCCACGTGCTCGGGCGTGACGGCCGGAACCTTGCCGATCTCCGTTGTGTCGAAGGCGTCAGTGATCTCGGCACGATTGTAATTATAGGCCGCGATCAGATCCAGCCCGTCCAAAATGCCGGCGCGCGCCTCGAGTTCAAAGCCGTTGCTGGTGACTTCGCCCAGAGCGCGGTAGGTGCCCGTGTTGGCGTTGACGACGACCGGCTTGTTCTTCTCAACGAGATGATAGGCGACAGCCGACAGCAGGATGTCGGTTCCCAGCGGTTGATATTTGACCCCCAGTTCGAACTGCTCGCCCTTCGTCGGCTCGAGAATGTCGCCTGACTCGGACCGGTTCGTGACCGGCTCGAACGAGGTCGCATAACTCGCGAAAGGTGCAACGCCATTGTCGAACAGATAGAGGGCGCCGGCCTGGACGCTGAAGGCGTTCTTGTTCAAGCCCTCGGAACTGCCGTCACCGTATTCACGCGTCTGCTCGACCCAGGTCTGGCGTCCGCCAAGCGTGAAGCGCCATTTGTCCAGTTCGACCTGGTCCAGCGCATAAATGCCGGTCTGGCGCAGATCCGCATCGGACGTCGTGAAATTGTAGTCCGGCGTCGGACCGGAAACACCGTAGGTCGGATTGGCGATGTCGAAATCATAGGCAGGATTAACGGTACCTATCCCGTAGCCGAAAGACGAGGTCAGGTTCGTGTAGTCGAGGCCGAGAAGGACCGTATGGGCGAGCGCCCCGGTGTCGAACTTGGCCTCGATCTGGTTGTCGGCCTGGAACACGTTCATTTCGTCGCGGATCGAATTCGCGTAACGATGCGCGACAGTGCCTGTCCAACTGGCGACCGCTAGATAGCGCGACCTCAGGTCGAGGTGAGAATATCGAACATTCTGCCGCACGGTGATGCCGTCGCCGAAATCGTGCTCGAACTTGTAGCCGATCTGCTGCTGCCGGATCTTCTGATAGTCGTAGTCCGGATCGCTCTCGCGCAGAGCGTGGATCTTTCCCGCCGGGTCGGTGATCACGCCGACATTGGAATCGGTCTCGTCGGCCTGCGCCAGGCCGTAGATGGTGAAGGAGGTCGCGGCATCGGGATTCCAGGTCAGCGACGGCTGCAGGAAATAGCGGTCGTCGGCGATGTCGAAATTGGTGTCGCCGTTTCGCGCCAGGCCGACGATTCGGTAAAGGAACTCGTCGCTGCCCTGCGTGACCGGGCCGCCGAAATCGAAGGCCGCCTGCGACCTGTCCTTCGTGCCATAGAGCAACTCGACTTCGCGGATCCTGTCCTCGGTCGGCAGCTTGGGCACCTTGTTGACGATGCCGGCCGGCGTTCCCGCGCCGTAAAGCACCGACACCGGTCCCTTGATGACCTCGACGCGTTCGAGCGAATAGGGGTCGGTGCGGAACGTGCCGTAGTTGATGTAGGGTTGGCGCAGTCCGTCTTTGTAGTCGCCGAGCGTGGTGGCGTCGTAGCCCCTGATATAGATCTGGTCGAAGCGCGGATCGAAGCCATAGGCGCCGGTGCTGACGCCCGCCGAATAGCGCACCGCCTCGATGATATCCTGCGCGCCGCGCTCCTCGAGCTCCTTGCGTGTCACCACCGAGACCGAGCGCGGCGTCTCGATGAGCGGGGTATCCGTCTTGGTAGCACCGGCGCTGCGCTTGGCAGCCACCGTCTTGTCGTCATCCCGGGAATCGTCTCGACCGGCCTTGCCGTCAACCCTGATAGGTTCGAGCGTGCCATCTTGTGTATGGGTGCCGGCTTGCTGAGCAAGCGCTGGATGAGCACCTAGCAGCATCGCCAGAGACGTCGTGGCGAGCAACCCTCGGCCCCAGACCTTGCCACCCCTGACCATGTCAAATCCCTCATGAAACGTCACGTCGATATGCCTCGCTCTTTGCCATTCGCCGCCGACGGCCTCTCCCTCTCGCCGGCATCCAAATTGTTGATTTAAACACTCAAGTTCAAAACTTGACTATGGAATTCATATTTATCCGTCAACCGTCTTTCGCGCAGTCGGGGGGCGAATTCACCGCCCATTTCGGCATTTGCAATTGTGGTGAGATCGGTGACGGCTTTCGGGTCGCCGTTTTCTTTCGATGGTGGCATCTTGCGGGGCCGAACCATCTCGAGGTGCGTCAATCCATGCTCGTTCTGCCAAAGGGCGTCCGCCACATGCCGGCCTATCTCTCCCGCCCTGTTCAGGAGGCACTCGTCGAGGCGGTCAGAGGCATCGTCCAGCAGGCGCCGCTGTTCGTGCCCGCCATGCCGCGCACCGGCAAGGAGATGAGCGTGCGCATGACCAATTGCGGCCCGCTCGGCTGGGTCACCGACAAGGAACGCGGCTACCGCTACCAGCCGACGCATCCGCTGACCGGAGAGCCATGGCCGCCGATCCCCGACTGCCCGCTCGATCTGTGGCGGCAGGTATCGGGCTATCCGGGCCCGCCGCAGGCCTGCCTGATCAATTTCTACACGGCCGAAGCAAAGATGGGCCTGCACCAGGACCGCGACGAGGCCGACTTCTCGGCACCCGTCGTCTCCGTCTCGCTGGGTGACGATTGCCTGTTCAGGGTCGGCCAGACGACGCGAGAGGGCGGCACCAAGTCGTTCAGGCTGAAGAGTGGCGACGTCGTCGTGCTCGGCGGCGAGGGTCGTCTCGCCTTTCACGGCGTCGACCGCATCTACCCGTCGACCTCGGCGCTGCTCAAGAACGGCGGCAGGATCAATCTGACGCTGCGGCGGGTGACCAAGCTGGACGAGGGTTCCGCATAAGCCGATCTTAACGCGCGTACCTTATCAAGGCTGCCAGGGTCTTGGAAAACTGCGCGATGACACCGGTCAATCAAACTGTTCGCAATCGATCCGATTTGCGTTTCGCTGCACTTGTGCTGTGTACCGGGGTTCTGATCGGGGTGCGCTACCATCTTGCTCTGTGGACCTTCGGTGAGCATGGTTTCTCGGAGCTAAGCGACCGGCTGCCCTATTGGGATTTCACCAATCTGTGGGCCGGCGGGCGCATGGCGCTCGACGGCCATGTGGCCTGGCTGTTCGACGTCGACACGTATCGAGCGGCCTTGCGTCGGATGTTCTCGCCCGATCTTCCCAATCAGGAATGGAGCTACCCGCCCAGCATCCTCATCTTCGGCGCGCCGCTTGCGCTGCTGCCGATTTTCTCGGCCTATTTCATCTGGACCTTCGGCACTGTCTTCTGCCTGTGGCTGGCGGTGCGGCCGCTGAAACTGGGCATGCTTGCCGAAGCGGCCATCCTTGTGTGCCCGGCCGTCTTCATCAACGCCATCTTCGGTCAGAACGGCGCCTTGACCACCGCCTTCCTCATCGGCGGACTGGCCGTCGCACCAAGGCGGCCGATCTTGGCCGGGTTGCTGTTCGGGTTGCTGACGGTCAAGCCGCATCTGGGCATTCTGGTCCCGTTCTGCCTGCTGGCCAGCGGCAACTGGCGCGCCATCATTGCCGCCGCCTTGTCATCGGCGGCGCTGTTCATCCTGACGGGCGCCTCGCTCGGCTTCGACGTCTGGCAGCTGTTCTGGACCGAAACCCGCCCCTTGATGACGGCGATACTGGAGGCACCCTATCCGCAGCCTTACCAGGCCAACGCCGCAACCATGTTCTTCCTGGCGCGCGCAAGCGGGGCAGGGCTGACGGTCGCCTATGCAATGCAGGCCATTGCGACGATCGCGGCCATCGCCGCCGCCGTCTGGGTCTGGCTACCCTGGCGGCAGGTCCAGCATGGCGAAAGAGTGGTGCTCACCGCCGTGCTGGCAACGGTTGCGACGCCTTATGGCTACAGCTACGACACGGTCGGTCTTGCCGTTGCCGTCGCCTACCTGTTTTCGACGCGCGCCAACATACCTCGGCTCTTCCTGGCGCTGGTCTGGCTCTACCCGGCCATCGCTCATCTGGTGAACGGGGTCGGGCTTGGCATCGGTGTCCTGGTGCCGTTGTCGCTGTCGGCATGGATGCTTGCCGAGATCAGGGCGCGTGAACGCACGGACATTGTTTCGACGGCGGCGGACGGTCAGGCATCATAAGCCCAGGGCCGCGCGATTCTCAGCGCAGCGGTGAAAATGTCGCCGAGATCAGCTGGAACGGCAGCGCGCCATAGGCGGCGACCGCCGCCGCATCGTCCCATTGGCGGAATTGCCGGGAGGGTCGCGCCTCCAGTGTCAAGGCATGCCTTTGCCCATCAAGCGTCACCTTGCCGCGAAAATGCAGCACCCGTTCCCTGCCGGACCGGCTGATGGCCATGGCGCGCAGGCGCGCGACATGGTGGTCATCGGCATTGATCTCCATCTCGATGCGGCGCCGGACTGGTGGAACACTGATCCTGACCGTGATGTCCAGCATCATCTCCCCCGCCGTTGGCGGGCAGGGTATGATTTGGGAGAGCACCGATGGCGATGGTGCTTCCGGTGGCTCGCGGCGGGCTGGCCTGCCGCGCCAGGCTTTGGCTGACGGCTCCTGCCGCAGCCGGCCGCTCTTGCGCCGCAGCCGCAACTGCTTGGCAAGGCCGCGCGACAACCAGACCAGCCTGCCGAAATCGGTCCGTGGCTTGGCCTGCAGCACGGCCGACCACCGCGAAAGGCCGGTGTGGTCGGCCATATCAAGCACGCGCGCCAGCACCCGGTCCGGCACCGCCACGCCTGTTTCAAGCGTGAGGTAAGAGAGCGCCACCGCCGCGGCAACGGCAAGGCCGCGCCTGGCGACAACATCGAGGAACACATCCCAGTCGACGTCGTCGCCGCGGATGGCCACGGCGCAATCGACCAGCCAGTCGCTATGCGTGTGGGCGTCGAGCCCGCCATGCGCGATGGCAAGCGCGATGCGGTCGGCGGGCGACGGCACCAGCACGCCGACGTCGCTGAACTCGGCGCTATCAGCCCGTTGCCATATGGCCAGGTCGTCTTCCTCGCTGCGCTGCGAACCGTCATAGGCGAGCTGGTGCAGGTCGATGTCGCCAAGATTGCCCTTGAAGAAATTCATCGAGCGCAGTGAAGCCAGTCTTGTCCTTAGATATTGCGGGCTGACCCCGGTGGCGATCTGCCAGTCGCCGTCGCGCAGCACGTCAAAAGCCGTTTGCATGTCCTGCGGCCGCACCAATATGTCGATGTCATGCGCCACCCGGCCGCGCTGTGCCGAGGCGTTCAACGCAATGCGGCTGGCGCCCTTGATCAGCATTACCTGGCATCCCGCATCGGCCATCGCCTTCAGCGCCGGTTCTGCTTCCCGCATCGCCATGCGCGATTTGGTCCACAGCATCTTTTGCAGGCCGACGAGGCGCGGATAGGCGGAATGGCCGGCCAGCTTCCTGCCGAACCGGTCGGAGATCGCGGCCAGCAGCCGATGCTCGCGAAACGAGACGAGATCGATATCGTTCTCGTCCAGCCAGCGGCCGGCGCTAGCGGCTGCGGCTTCCTCGTCTGGAAGAAGTGCGGCCTTGAGCAACTGGTCGAGCCCGCCCGTCGGCCAGGACCAGCCATAATCCGGGAAGCGACGGGTGACGCGGCGAATATCAGTCATCAGCCCGAGCCGGCCTTGTTGCGTGCCCGCCGCAGCATGGCGAGCCGCGCCACTTCGAGATAGCCGCGGTCGCGTGCCGCATCGCGTCCATAGGACAGGCTGCCCGGCCGGATGCGGCGCAGCGCCAAAGCCTCCTCCAGCATGTCGAGAGCAAGGCCTGCCTCGCGCGCCCGGGCGATCCAGTCGATCATTTCGCCACGGCCGCCCGGTGGATCAACGATTGGTCCAACGGTCTCGGCGACCGCACGGCGGATCATCATGGTGGTGCGTGACCAGCCGGGCACCGAAGTAGCCTCGGGTGCGTCGGGCTGGTCGTTGCGGAAATTGCGCCAATGACAGAAAACCCCCGCTGTCGCGGGAGATTTTTCGAGATGCGCGAGCTGTCTTTCGATCTTGTTCGGCAGCCAGAGGTCGTCCGCGTCGAGCGTCGCAATGAGCTGCGTCGACAGCGCGGCGATGCCTCGGGTCGTGGCGCTGCCAGGCCCGGCATTCTCCTGCCGCAACAAGCATACCGGCAGGTCCGTATCGCTGACCGCCGACGCAAGATCGTCGGTCGAACCATCATCGACGATCACCACCAGGTCCGGGCGAACAGTCTGGGCGCCGACCGATCGCAGCGTCTCGGCAATGGTGCCGCTGGCGTTGAAGGCCGGGATGACGACGCCGTATCCACTCATCACATGAACTGCCAGTCAGCGAGATCCTTGAGTTCGAAGATGCCTTCGATCCGCCGCAAGGTCGGATCTGCCTTGCGGCGGGTCATCGACTTGTAGATGGCGCGCATGAATTCACGGGACTGGACCTCGGTTTGTCGAGTCATGTTACCGGGATGGCGTCTGTAATAGAGGGCCACGGTCTCGGGCATAACGTATCTTGGCCCGCTTTCAAAAGTGCGCAGCAGGTAGTCCGTGTCCTCTGCCTGATTGAAGGCTTCATCGAAGACACCGATACGCTCGACAAGCCGGCGCGTGAAGATCGCCGCCGACAAATGGATGCCGCGAACCGTGATGCTGCGGCTGTCAGCGGCGGGCTCCAGGCGCTCGTCGTCGATCTTGTCGACCAGCATCATCCTTGAATAGGTGAGATCCAGCTCGGGATCGTCACGGAAGAGTTGGATATCGGCCGCAAAGCGCCCAAACGGGGAAATATCGTCCGAATCCAGAAAGGAGACCAGTCCCGTTTCTGGCCCAAGCAGTCTCAGCCCTGTGTTGCGCGCCCGGGTCACGCCCATGTTGGGTTGTTGAAACAGGCGGATGCAGGGGTTCTCACGCATTATCGAGCGCACCGCTTCGGCCGATCCGTCGGTCGAGCCGTCATCGATGACGATGATGTCGAGATCGGCGGCGTCGCGCTGCCTGAGCAGCGAGCGCAGGGCCGGGCCGACAAGGGCCTCACGGTTGTGGACGGGCATGATCACGCTCAGCCTCCACGACCGTTCCAAATCTGCTGGATCTGATCCGATTGCGCCCGGCATCACGTCATAGGCCAATCATTTAAGGGGCTCTTCATCTCGAAAATACCCGGAATCTCGCGCAGCGACGGATCGGCCTTGCGCCGGCGAATCGACTTGTGGATTGCGCGCAAATGATTCCGGACCCTATCGCCGTGTTCCCTGGTTACATTCCCCGCGTGGCGCCGGTAGTAGATCGCGACGGTGTCCAACAATTCGTAGTTCGGACCCCTTTCGAAAACCCGCAGCAGATAGTCGGTGTCCTCGGACTGCTCGAACTCCTCGTCGAATTGGCCCGTGCGCTCGACAAGACTCCTGCGGAACAGGGCGGTGCTCAGCGAAATTCCCCGAAGCGTGACGATACGGCTGTCAAATGTAGGCTCCAGCCGCTCGTCGTCAATCCGGTCAGCCAGGGTCATCAGTGAATAGGTCAACTCCAGGCTGGGGGTGGCGCGGAAATGTGCAAGATCGGTCTTGAAGCGCTCGGCCAGGGAGATGTCGTCCGAATCCAGGAAGGACACGAATTCGGCGTCCGCGGGCAGCTGCCTCAGCCCGGCATTGCGTGTCTTGGCAACGCCCATATTCTCTTGCCGGAACAGGCGGATGCAGGGATTCTCGACCATCATCGAGCGCACGGCCTCCGCCGAGCCATCGGTCGAACCGTCGTCGATGACGATGATGTCGAGATCGGCCGCATCGCCCTGGCGGATCAGCGAGCGCAAGGCCGAAAGGACATAGCGTTCGCGGTTGTAGACAGGCATGATCACGCTCAACTTCACGAGGCAACCCGCGTTAGAAAATCCGCAATAGTGCCGGCGATCTCCTCAGGATGCGTTCCCAAGGACAGACGGTAGCTTGGCAGCAGCCGGGTGAGGTCGCCGAAGAAACGGAAGCCGCTTTCGCGCTCTCCCGGCATCTGCATGATGCCCGACGGTGCCAGTGCTATCATGGCGTCTCGACGCGACATTGGCACGATCGAACTCGTCTCGCCACCGCTGATATGTGGCACCACCAGCGCGACGATGTCCAGCGCCGCGGGCACTGGCCGGGGCGCGATGTCGGCGATGTGAAAAGTGTGCTTGCCCTGCCAGTTCAAGGGGCTCTCATTGCTCAGCCGCTGCTTCAGGCCCAGCCGGGCGAAACCTCGCGGATCCTGTTTCAGCGTTGAAAACAAGGGTCGCGCGGTCACGCCGCCGGCAAGATCGATCAGCACGTAGTCGTCGCCGACGCTGTCCAGCCCGTTGAGCAGACCGGCGGCGACGGTGCCGGATTTGCCGGCGCCGCCCGCACCGGCGAGCAGCATGCCCTTGCCGTTGGCACCGAGCGTGCCGGCATGGGTCAGCCGCATGCTACGCGCCGCATATTCCCAATGCAGGAAGGCCCGCAGCGGCGCTGTCGGTTCCCAGGGCGGAAAGGCATCGGCCGAGGCCATCAGTTGCACGCCAGTGCGACTTTGCGGATCGTAGACCTGCCAGAAATCCAGATCGTGAAAATAGTGGCCACGCAGCCCGGCCTCGGCGAGCCGTTCGGCAAAGCCGTGTTCGGTGAAATGCGCGTCGCCCCATCGCGCCGGCTCGGGGATGCCGGCGATGCCGGGATGGAGGATGAAGATGCGGCATGCCAGCGATTCCCGCTGGTCTTGCGCGGCCTCCACGAAAGCATGACCAAGCGCATCCGCAAGCACCCCGGGACCGACATGAGCGGTCAGTTCCAGTCGGGGCAGCTGGACCTTCCGCGTGGCCGGATAATCCTTGGCCGCGCTTTCGGCGGTGGTGATGAGATACCGGGCGTAATCCGGCAAGGTTTCGAGCGTGACGCGCGGCATCCTGCGCCTCTATCCCCGCCGCAATCGGCCCGTCAGGATGCCTGCTTGACCGCCGGCCAGCCCAGGGGTTCCTCGACCTCGTGAATGGGATCCACGATGATCAGGTCGGCGAGGTCGTCGTGAATGCTCACATGGAGCGGCTCGCTCGTGGCGGCAAGCTCGGCGGGAAGCTCGCCCGGCAGCGGCTGAGCCGTCGCTTCCAGACGTGCCAGCAACCCCAGGTCGAGCAATTGCGATATGAAGTGGTCGAGTTCGGCCGCGGCTATTGTCGAGCCGCCGGCGGTCAGCCCGATCAGGGCCTGGGCATCGACCCCTGACGACAGCGCCTGCCACACCCTGCTGCCGGAATCTGAGAAGCCGAAATATTTGCCGTTGGCAAGGTTGAGCACCACGGCCTCGCCATCGAAGGATTCGAAGACAATATCCCTGCTCGCAACCGCATAGGCATTGGAATCACGCATCATCGTCGCCCCGCCCCGCAATTCTGCCCTCCAGCAGCATCGCTTCACCTACAACGCCTGTAAACGCTCGGTTCTTTCTTGGCAAGGCAACCGGTGCCGGCAAGGTGCCGCCCTTTCGGGGGTCAGGTTGGTCGCCAACCGGATCACGCTTCGATTTCGAGCGCCGACAGCGGCTTCGAGCAACAGGCCAGGATGAAGCCGTCATCGATCTCATGATCGAGGATGCCGCCATTGTGGCTCATCTCGACAGCGCCGGAGACTTTCTTGACCTTGCAGGTTCCGCACAGGCCGAATTCGCAGGCGGCTGGAATGCGCACGCCCGAAGAGCGCGCCGTCTGCAGCACGGTCTGGCCGGCGACGCATTCGGCATCGACGTCCGAAAGCGCGAACCGGATCGGGGTTGCGGCTTCGACGGGGACCGCAACGCCGTCTTGCGCCGGCGCTGCGAATGGCGCCGGGATTTCCTCCACCGCAGGCGCGGCAAAGCTTTCCTGGTGATACTTCGTCATGTCGAAACCAGAAGCGTCCAGCATGCCACGCACTGCACGCATGAAAGGATCGGGGCCGCAGCAAAAGATTTCACGTTCGCGGAAATCGGGCGCCAGCAGCGGCAGCCGGATGGCGTCGATGCGGCCCATATGGCCGTACCAGCCCTCGCGGCTCGACCGCTCCTCGATCATGAAGCCGAGCGACAGGCCCGGCATATGGCCGCCGAGCAATTCGAGCTCCTTGCGGAAGATGATCTCTTCGGCGCGCCGCGCGCAATTGACGAAGCCGACATCGGTCCATGGCGCGCAGTCGTTCAGCCAGCGCAGCATCGACATCATCGGCGTCACGCCCGAACCGGCCGAGATGAACAGATATTTGGCCGCCGGATGGCTGTGCAGCGAGAAGTCGCCACTCGGTCCATAGGCCTTGACGTGCGAGCCGGGCTTCAGATGGTCGAACATCCAGCGTGTGCCGATGCTGCCCGCCTGCGCCTTCACCGTCACCGCGATGGAGAACGGCCGTGACGGCGACGACGACAGCGTATAGGTGCGCATCAGCGGCCCGTCTGGCGCCGGCAGCTCCAGCGTCACGAACTGGCCCGGCTTGTAGCGGAACCAGGTCTGGTTGTCGGAGCGGAAGGTGAAGGTCTTCACGTCAGGCGCCTCGTCGCTGACGCCGATCACTTCCAGCACCTGGAGCCTGTCGTTCCAGGGCGCCATCTGATCGAGATGGCGATAAAGCCCAAGGTCAGTCATGGCGTTCATTCCTCAACCTCTCAAGCCACGCTGCGCAGCGCCGGCCGGCCGCCTTCGGCCAGGCGCGGACCGATGAAGCGCGCGTACCAGTCGACGAACTGGATCACGCCGCCCTCATGCAGCTCCGAATAGGGGCCGGGTTCATAGGCCGGCGACAGGATGCCAAGGGCGTTTTCCTCGACGATGCGGCGGTCCTGGTCGTTGGTCTCGGTCCAGACATGGGTGAGCTCGGCAAGATCGTAGTCGACGCCCTCGACCGCATCCTTGTGCACCAGCCATTTGGTCGTCACCGCGGTTTCCGTGGCGCTGATCGGCAGCACGCGGAAAGTAACGGCATGGTCGATGAGGATGTGGTTCCACGTCGTCGGGTAGTGATAGTGCATCAAGGTGCCGATGCGGTCGGCCGAGACGCTGTCGGACAGGTTCTTCTTCACCGCGCGCTTGCCGGTCATCGTGTAACTGACCGCATCGCGCAGCAGCCGTGCGCGCGTGGCGCGGTATTGTCCGGCTGGATCGATGCGGAACTTGCTCGGCAGGCCGGCGGCCTCGCATTTCGCCCAGTGCGCCAGCATTTCGGGATCGCTGTCGGCGCCTTGCACGCCGGTCACGGTCGGTGCTTCCGGGAAGGTCTTGCAGAGTTCCGGGTGGTTACCGGCGCAATGGTAGCATTCGCGGTTGTTTTCCCAGACGAGTTTCCAGTTGCCCTTCTCGACAATGGTGCTCTCGAAGGCGACCTTCGCCTCGCCCAGCCGGTGTGGCTTGAGATAGGGTTCGATCATCGCCCGCATCGGCGCGAAGTCGGCCGGCTCCTTTGCCAAACAGATGAAGATGTAGCCGGCGACACTTTCGCAGGCGACCGGCTTCAGGCTGAACTGGCTCTTGTCGAAACCGTCGGCCATCTGGCGGGCGAACAGCAGGCGGCCGTCCAACTCATAGGTCCACTGGTGATAGGGGCAGACCAGTTTGGCGGCGGTGCCCTTGTCGGTGTTGCAGACACGGCTGCCGCGATGGCGGCAGGAATTGTGGAAAGCGTTGATCTTGCCCTGCTGGTCGCGCACCAGCACGACCGGATAGTCGCCGATCTGCACGGTGATGAAGCTGCCGGGCTTCGGCAGTTCGCAATCATGGCCGATGAACAGCCAGTCGCGATACCAGATCAGCTCCATGTCCAGCTTGAAGTAGTCCGGGTCGGTGTAGAAGGGTTGTTCGAGCGAGAACCCGTCCCTGCGGCTGTTCAAGAGCCTCAGCATGTCGTTGCGAGCATCCATGTCCTGTCCTCATACTTCAAGGACTGAACTGGTGGTGACGGAGGAAGGACCGGACGCAGGCCGGCGGAAGCCGGGCATGCACCATCCGCCTCTTGACCGCCCACCGCGATCAGTCGAGTTCAACAATCTCGGGCTGGTTTCCGGGCTCTGGAGTTGTCCTTTCGGACCATCGCGACACCTTCCCAGGCTTTCGCCCAGTGGTCTCCCGTTGCGACTTGAACTCCACCACCGTTGCGGGGGCAGCGCCGGATTCTGACCGGCTTCCCAATTCTCCGTTCCGTGGTCACGAAGCGGCACCTGAGATGCAGTCATCTAATCACGGCAGCGATCGCGACATCGGCATGAAAGCGACATCGTATCCATGCGGCGCGACACGCCGGACGAAACGCTCCGGCCAGCGATTGAACGGCTGAGATTCTGTTTTGTTCAGCAATCTGTGCTGTTTCGAATCGTCTCTTGTCCGGCTCCTGGCGCGGGGAAAACAGGCCAACGGTATCGAAAAGTGACTATTAGCAACTTCTAAAATCGAACCGAACGGTTCGTTTCTGTTGACAATGCGTGCAGGACGGTGTGAACGCTGACGCCCGGATACACTCGGTGAGTGGGTCGTGAAATTTATCTAAGTAGCTGTATCATATGCATAAAACAAGATGGTCGGCATGCTTATTAAAATTACAAGATGTAAAATCATGGCCCAGGCGGAACAACTTCGTGATTGGAATCCGGCAGACGGCTTACCCACATCGGGGCTGTCCGAACGACGCGATTTCATTCCCAAGACACGCCGCTAGACGGACAGCAAAAATACTGGAGTACTTAAAATGAAAAAGATCATTCTCACTGCCGCCGCCCTTCTGGCCATTTCCGGCAGCGCCTTCGCTGGTAGCGACCACTACGGTTCGAATGCCCCTGCAGCCGCCGCTGTCGACAGCTCGCACACCGCTTCGATCAAGAAGTCGGAACCGGCTGCTCAGACGCCTGTCACGGGTGCCGACCACAACCTCTTCGGCAACAACTAACTGTCGATCACCAGCAGGCGGTGGGCTTGGCTCGCCGCCCTGGCGAAACTGGAAGAATTCAGGAGACTTGAAATGAAGAAGATCATCCTTGCTGCCGCCGCCGTTCTGGCCATCTCCGGCAGCGCTTTCGCTGGCAGCGACAACTATGGGTCCAATGGCGCCAACCAGGCTGCTGTCACCGCGACCGACGGCTCGTACACGGCCTCGATCGACAAGTCGCAGCCGGCTGCCCAGGCGCCTGTCCAGGGTGCCGACCGCAACCTCTTCGGCCACTAACAACCGATTCCCTGGGCGGCGGGTTTGCCCCGCCGCTCCGGTGAAATGCAAAATTCAGGAGATTTGAAATGAACAAGATCATCATTGCTGCCGCCGCCGTTCTGGCTCTCTCGGGCAGCGCTTTTGCCGGCAGCGACAACTACAACGCCAATAGCGCGAACCCGCCCGCTGCGACTTCGGTCGACAACTCGCGTACGGGTTCGATCCGCGAAAACGGCTCGCCCGTCTACAAGCTGCTCAACTCGTCGGGCGACGTACAGAAGTCGGCGCCTCAGGGCAGCGACCGGAACCTCTTCGGCCACTAACTGCCTAAGCAGATTCAAAAAGAACGGCGGGCCTTGCCCGCCGTTTTTTGTTGTCAGACAGGTTTCTGTCTCAAGCCGCTTTTGCTTCCGCTTCATGCAGCGCGAAAGACCGCCCGTCGGTGTCGAAGATATGCAGATCCTCTGCATTGGCGCTCAGCCGCAATGTCGAGCCGCGCTTGACCTCGACATTGCCCGGCAGCTTGGTCACCAGCGGCAGGTCGGCGCGACCGATGTCGACGTAGACCAGCTGAACCTCGCCGAGCTGCTCGACATAATCGACCGTTCCCTCGAACAGATATTCCGCGCCGGTGGAGACAATCAGGTCCTCCGGCCGCACGCCGAAACTCACCGCCGCGCCCTTGGCCGAAGCCGGCGTCGTAATCGGCACGGTGGCCTTGCGCCCGCCGACATGGCTGACGACGGTCGGGTTGCCGGTCTTGTCGATGGTCGCCGGCAGGATGTTCATGGCCGGCGAGCCGATGAACTGGGCGACGAACAGATTGCCGGGCTTCTTGTAGAGATCCATCGGCGTGCCGACCTGCTCGATATGGCCGTCCTTGAGCACGACGATGCGGTCGGCCAGCGTCATCGCCTCGACCTGGTCGTGGGTGACATAGATCATGGTCGTGGCCGGCATCGATTCCTTGAGCTTGGCGATCTCGATGCGGGTGGCGACGCGCAGTGCCGCGTCAAGGTTCGACAGCGGCTCGTCGAACAGGAACACTTTCGGGTTGCGCACGATGGCGCGGCCGATGGCAACGCGCTGGCGCTGTCCGCCCGACATCGCCTTGGGCAGGCGGTCGAGATATTTGGTCAGCTGCAGGATTTCCGCGGCCTGCTTCACGCGCCGGTCGATCTCGGCCTTGTTCTCCTTGCCGATCTTCATCGAGAACGCCATGTTGTCGTAGACGGTCATATGCGGATAGAGCGCATAGGACTGGAACACCATGGCGATGCCGCGTTTCGACGGCGGCACGTCATTGACCACCTCGCCATCGATCTTGAGCTCGCCGGACGTGATTTCCTCGAGCCCGGCGATCGAGCGCAGCAAGGTCGACTTGCCGCAGCCCGACGGACCGACGAAGACGATGAACTCGCCCGATTTGATATCGAGGTCGATACCGTGGAGAATGTTCAGATTGCCGTAGGACTTCTTCACTTGTCTCAAATTGACATCGGCCATTGGTTTCCTCCCAGTGATGTCCTCAAAGATTTCAGTCGATGCGTCCGAACCAGGCGCCGTAGCCGCCGAATTCGATCGAACCGGTGCTCGCCTGTCCGGAAAAACCGTGTCCCGGCAAAGGTTGCAGTGAGCGGCTGCCAAGGTCAATCTTGGCCGGCTTGGCGCCGAGGTTGAAGGCACAGACGATCTGCTCATTGCCGGCGCGGCGGGTGAAGGCGACGGTGTCGCCCTCGCTTTCGATGAAAGTGATATCGCCCTTGGCCAGCACCGGATGGGCGCGGCGGAAGGTGAGGAAGCGCCGGTAGTGCTCGAGCAGCGAAGCCTGGTCGCCCTGCTGGACATCGACTGCCTGCGACAAATGCTTCGCCGGCACCGGCAACCAGGGCTTCGCCTGGGAAAAGCCGCCATTCTTGGCGCCGTCATCCCACACCATGGGCGTGCGGCAGCCATCGCGGCCCTTGAATTCCGGCCAGAAACGGATGCCATAGGGATCCTGCAGATCCTCGAAGCGCAAATCGGCCTCGCCGAGTCCGAGTTCCTCGCCCTGGTAGATGCAGACCGAGCCGCGCAGTGACATCAGCAATGCCGAGATGACCTTGAGATAGGCGGTCGGATCGGCCTCGTTGGCAGCCCAGCGCGAGGCCGGGCGCATCACGTCATGGTTGGAAAAGGCCCAGCACGACCAGCCGTCGCTGGCGACCTTGCCGAAGGCTTCCAGCACCGAGCGGACCTTGCCGGCACTGATCTTTTCCGGCGCCAGGAAGTCGAAGGAATAGCACATGTGCACGCGCTTGCCGCCGGCGGTATAGGCTGCCACCACTTCCAGACCGCGCTGCGAATCGCCGACCTCGCCGACCGCGGCGGTCGCCGGATACTCGTCGAGCAGGGCGCGGAAACGTTCGAGGAAGCCGAGGTTTTCCGGGCGGCTCTTGTCGTAGAGGTGATCCTGGTAGTTGTAGGGATTGACCGCCGGCGCGGTCTGGTCGTTGCGCTCTTCTGGCGGCAGTGGCGGATTGTTTTCCAGGCCCTGGCTGTGGAAGTAGAAATTGATCGTGTCGAGGCGGAAACCGTCGACGCCGCGTTCCAGCCAGAAGCGGGTGACGTCGAGCAGTGCGTCCTGGACCTCGCGGTTGTGGAAGTTGAGGTCGGGCTGTTCGGCCAGGAAATTGTGCAGATAATATTGCTGGCGGCTGGTGTCCCATTGCCAGGCCGATCCGCCGAAGATCGACAGCCAGTTGTTGGGCGGTGTGCCGTCGGGCCTGGCGTCCGCCCAGACATACCAGTCCGCCTTGGGATTGGTGCGGCTCGACCGGCTTTCCCCAAACCACGGGTGGCTGTCCGCGGTGTGCGACAGCACCTCGTCGATCATCACCTTGAGACCCAGCCTGTGCGCTTCCGCTGTCAGTGCGTCGAAATCGGCCAGCGTGCCGAACATCGGGTCGACGTCGCAATAGTCCGAGACGTCGTAGCCGAAATCCTTCATCGGCGACTTGAAGAAGGGCGAAATCCAGATTGCATCCGCACCGAGTGCGGCGATGTAGGGCAGCCGTTCGATGATGCCCTTGAGGTCGCCGATGCCGTCGCCATTCGAATCCTGGTAGCTGCGTGGATAGATCTGGTAGATGACAGCACCTCGCCACCAGTCGCGGTCGGCGGCGAGGTCAGGGTTCGAACTGGCTTTCAAAGCGGATTGCATGGTCTCAGCCTCCTTTGACGGAACCGGCAAGCAGCCCGCGGACGAAATAGCGCTGCAGCGAGAAGAACACGATCAGCGGCACGATGATGGTCACAAAGGCCGATGTCGTCAGAATCTCCCAATCGCCGCCGCGCGAGCCAAGCAGCGCGTTGAGCTTGGCCGTCAGCACGATCTGGTCTGCTTCCGTACCCAGGAAAACCATTGCCACCAGCAGATCGTTCCATACCCACAGGAACTGGAAGATGGCAAACGACGCCAGCACCGGGAATGACAGCGGCAGCACGATCTTGACGAAGATCTCGAAATCGCTGGCGCCATCGATGCGCGCCGATTCCATGATTTCGCGCGGCAGGCCGGCAATATAGCTGCGCAAGAGATAGATGGCGAAGGGCAGGCCAAAGCCGGTATGCGCCAGCCAGATGCCGAGATAGGTCTTCGACGGCACGCCGAAGAACGTGCCGACGCCGTTGTAGAGCTTCAACAGCGGGATCAGCGACATCTGCAGCGGCACCACCAGCAGGCCGATGATGACCGCAATCAGCAGTGCGCGGCCGGGAAAGCGCATCCAGGCCAGCGCATAGGCGGCAAAGGCGGCGATCAGGATCGGGATGACCGTCGCCGGAATGGTGACGGTCAGCGAGTTCATGAACGAGCGGCCGATGCCTTCGGAAAGCAGCACGGTTTTGTAATTGTCGGTGGTGAATTTCGGCGGCGCCGACGAGGCGTAATAGACGCGCTGGCCGCGGTCGCCCTCGAACGCCTTGGGCGAGACCATGACGAAGCTGCCGTCGGCATTGACCTGCAGGGTGACGCCGTCACCGAGATCGGCCGAACTGCCGGCCGGATACTGCGTCGGGGCCGCCGCCTTGACGCCGAAGGCGCTGATCGCGCGCTTGGCGCCGTCGCCGAAGATGTTGCCCTCGAGAACGAACTTGCCGTCCTTCTGGGTCTGCGCCGAGGCGGGCGGCAGTCGGCCGGCTTCGGTCTGGCTGGAGCTGGAGAACGAATTCCACCAGCCCGAAGCTATGATCTGGTCCTTATCGCGCAGCGAGGAGACCAGGATGCCGAGTGTCGGGATGGTCCAGATCGTGACAAAGATCAGCACCGCGATGTGGACGCCGAAGCGGCTGGCAAAGGAATTTCCGGTCGCGACGGCCATCTCAATGCCCTCCCGTTTCTTTGTTGGCCTGGCGGATGTTCCAGACCATGATCGGAATGACCGCGATCATGATGATGATGGCGATTGTCGCGCCGCGGCCGAAATCGCCGCCGCCGCGGAACATCCAGTCGAACATCAGATTGGCCAGCACCTGGCTGTTCCATTGACCGTTGGTCATGGTCAGCACGATGTCGAACACTTTCAAAACCAGGATGGTGATGGTGGTCCACACCACCGCGATGGTGCCCCAGATCTGCGGCACCATGATCTTCCAGAAGATCTGGAACGGGTTGGCGCCGTCGATGACGGCGGCTTCCAGCGTCTCTTCTGGAATGCCGCGCAGCGCCGAGGACAGGATGACCATGGCAAAGCCGGTCTGGATCCAGATCAGGATGACCATCAGGAAGAAATTGTTCCAGAACGGCAGCGATATCCAGACCTGCGGCTGGCCGCCGAAATGCTGGATGATGGCGTTGAGGATGCCGATCTGCACCTGGCCCTCGCCGCGATACTCGTAGATGAATTTCCAAATCACGCTGGCACCGACGAAGGAGATCGCCAACGGCAGGAAGATCAGGCTCTTGGCGATGGTGCCCCACCATATCTTGTCGGTCAGCACGGCAATGATCAGGCCAAGGAAGGTGCAGGCGGCGGGCACCACGGCCAGCCACAGCACGTTGTTGAGGATCGAGTTGCGGAAATCGCGGTCGCCGAACGCCCATTGATAATTGGCCAGGCCGACGAAATTGATGCCGCCGCGATCGAGGAAGGAGAGCCGCAGCGTCTCGATCACGGGATAGATCAGATAGATAGTCAGGATGATCATCGCCGGGCCGACGAACAGCCAAGGCCGGACCAGGCCTTGCCGGCGAAGATTGTCGATGGCCGCAGCGCCGGCGACGCCGCGCGATGGGAATATCAGGTCGACCAGTCTGTTGGCGCCCCAGAAATAGGCGACGCAGCCGCCGACGCCGATGATGATGACAAAGATGGCCGAGAAAATCTGAGACGCCATGCATTCCTCCCCTGCGGATGATCCAGCGAGGCTTGATAGCCTCGGGACCAGGCGCCGATTCAGTTGTTTTGGAGCGCAATCGGCCGCTTTAAAAATCTCGCATGCGGATTGCGCTTCATGTCGATGCGCTCATGACGAAACGGGGCGGCGTGGGCCGCCGTCGGATCCGGGCCGGCAAGGCCCGGATCCCTGCGAAGATGAAGCGGCCGCCCGCTCGGCGGCCGGCCCGATCAATCGTTTACTTGATGCCGTCCCAGCTCTTCTGGATGTCTGTGGCGACGTCCTGGGCGGACTTGCCGCCGACCAGGTCGATCATGCCGGTCCAGAAGGCGCCGGCGCCGATCTTGCCCGGCATCAGGTCGGAACCGTCGAAGCGCACGGTCGTCGCTCCGACCAGGATCTCGCCCTGCTTCTTCAGGGCTTCGCTGCCATAGGCGTCCTTGTTGGCTCCCTTGAAGGGGGTGACGAAGCTTTTCTGCGCCATCCACAATTCATGCGCGAGCGGCATCTGCAGGAACTTGATGAACTCGTGAGATGCCTTGGAATCCTTGGTGATCATCACCAGCGTTCCGGCCACTTCCAGCGGCGTGCCGAGCTCCGGCTTGGAGGCGTAGGGCGGATAGTTGAAGAAGTCCGCATCCTGACCGAGCTTGACGCCCTCCGGGAAGAAGGAGGGGATGAACGATGCCTGATGATGCATGTAGCATTTCGGCGGTACGGAGAAGAGGCCCTTCGGGCTGTCGCGGAAATCGGTCGCCGCGACCGCCTTGGCGCCGCCGTCCACCATTTTATCGTCGGTGGCGATCTTGCCGAAAATGTCGATGGCATTGACCACGGCGGGGTCGTTGAACGGGATCTCGTTTTTCACCCACTTGTCGTAGACCTCAGGCGGCTGCGTGCGCAGCATGATGTCCTCGACCCAGTCGGTCGCCGGCCAGCCGGTGGCGCCGCCGGAGCCAAGCCCGATGCACCAGGGCTTGCCGCCATCGGCGATGATCTTCTTTTCGAGCTCGGCCAGTTCCTCTTGGGTCTTGGGGACCTTGTAGCCGGCTTCCTGGAAATTATCGGGCGAGTACCAGACCAGCCCCTTCACGTCGATCTTGTAGGGAAGCGCATAGAATCCTGGCTTGCCGTCCTTGCCTGCGAAGGTGCCAAGCTTGGCCCAGGAGTCGCCGGCCGCGTAGTTTTCCTTGACCCATGCGGCAACGTCGTCGCCCAGCGGGGTCAGAACGCCCTTGGACGCAAGATCCTGGATGAGGCCCGGCTGCGGCAGGATGGCGATGTTGGGCGGGCTACCCGCCTGGGTGTCGATAACGATCTGCTGTTCGTAGTTTTCCGACGAGGAATATTTGATCTCGACGCCGGTGGCTTCGGAGAAATAATCGAGCACCGAACGGGCTAGTGCCTCATCCTCGCCGCGCCACGGTCCGAAGATGGTCAGGGTCTCGCCCTTGAGGTCGACTTTCTTGAGGTCTTCGAAATTTGCCCAGTGAAAGCGCTTGTCCTCGCCGGGCTTGAACTTCAGTTCGGCATGCGCGGGCGTATTCAGGGCGAGCGCAGCGAACGCGACACCCAGCAAAAGCATTTTCTTCATCGGTATTCCCTCCCAGTGGGTCACATACACCGGACGGAACCTCCATTCCGTCCGCCGAAGCTGCAGGACTGTGACTCAGTCGCAAGGGAACCGCAACCTTTCGAAGAGTCTTCCAAAGCGCTTTGGCTTTCTCGATCACGCCATTGATTCATTCAGGAGTCAAGAGGGATGGTGGGCTAATCGATTTAAGTTGGCGCAATTAAAGCTTAAAAGTGCGCTGCAGCATGCTTTTATGGCGGTGCAACAGTAATTTTTGTTTCAAACCTGCCCAAACCACGCTTATGCTTGCCTCGATGCCGTTGCGCCCTTGTGGCGCTTGGGTCGATTCAATTTAAAAGCGCTTTGAGGGAATGGAGATCTTTGTGAACCTCAAGCAGCTCGCGCATATGCTGGCGCTTTCGCAGACCACGGTGAGCCGGGCGCTGAACGGTTACCCGGAGGTCAACGAGGAAACGCGCAGGCGCGTCATGGACGCCGCCAAGCGCCATGGCTATCGCCCCAATCCAAGCGCTCGCAGGCTGGCGACCGGCAAGTCCGGCATGATCGGTTATGTCTTGCCGACGGGTGCGGCCGTCGACATCGACCCGCACTTCGTCGAATTCCTGTCCGGCCTCGGCGACTACGCCCGCTCGCATGAGCTCGACCTCGTGCTGTCGCCCGCCGATGCCGACGACCAGGAGACGACCTATCGGCGCATCGTCGCCAACCGGCAGGTCGATGCCGTCTATATCTCTTCGCCGAAGCCTCAGGACAGCCGGGTGGCGCTGGTCAGCACGCTCGGCATTCCCTTCCTAGTCCATGGCCGCAGCGAAGGCTTCGAGTTCGACTACCCGTATCTCGACATCGACAATGAGGGTGCCTTTCACGAGGCGGCGCGGCTGCTGGTCCAGCTCGGCCACCGGCGGCTGGCGCTGATCAATGGCGACGACCGCGAGACCTTCGCCATTCATCGCGAGCGCGGCGTGCGTCGCGCTCTCGCGGCCAGCGGACTGAACCTGGGTGAGCGCAATGTCTGCTCGGTGGTCATGACCGAAGAAAACGGCTATCGCGCCACCAGGCGTCTGCTGGAGGCGAGCGACGCACCAACGGCGATCGCCTGCTCCAGCCTGATCATGGCGCTGGGCGTCGTGCGCGCCGTGCGCGACCTCGGCCTCACCATTCCAGGCGACGTCTCGCTGATCGCCCATGACGACGTCTTTCCCTGGCTGAAGCCCGAGAATTTCTCCGTGCCGCTGTCGACGACGCGCTCATCCATCCGCCTCGCCGGCGCCCGCGTCGCCGAGCGGCTGGCGGCGCGGATATCGGGTCTGGAAGAGGGTGCGCGAGGTGAGGTCTGGCCGGTCGACCTGGTGGTTAGGGGATCGGTCGCGGGAGCGCCGGCCTAGGGTAAGGTCCAATCACAGTGAACGACCGAAAGCGCGCCTTCTAATGCGTGTCACTCAAAAGTGACCTCGGTTTTGAAGCGCCGACGATGGCCTCTTAACGCCCCATTAGCCCGCTTGTTCGAACATGGGCTGATGAACACCAACCAGCCCAGCACGGCTTTCGGCCGTCGCGGGCGCGCGAGTCGCGCCCCGGCTGCGCCGGTTGACCGCATCGCAAGGCCAGCGCGCCCTGTAGGGCATATCGTGTTTCTGCTTGGCTTGACGGGTCTTTTGCTGACTGTTGCCGGTGCAATCTTCTGGACGTTGCCAGGCATCGAAAAGGCAAATGCGGAAGCCGCGCGGACAGAACAGAAAGTGGTCGAAATCGTCAACCAACCGGTTACCCATCTGCCCCGCTCCGGGTCATTCTCGGTGTTTTCACCGGGCTGGTTTCATCAGGGCGCGACAAAACCGGACTTCAACAACGTCGATATCCGCGCCACACAGGAACGCAACTATGAGGGCTATGTCACTTCAGACGTAAACCCCACCGAGATGTTCATCGGACGTGAACTCGAATTCAACGCGATGACCAAATATTTCTACACCGATCGAACACTGCCCAAAAAGCGGTTGTCCGACCCGGAAATGGTCGAAATCAATGGTCTCTACCGCGTCATCGGCCACGATGAGCAGGCGGTATTGATGCGGTGGCTTGTTATATCAGGGCTGGCTGTCGTCGGGCTTTGTCTTGCATCCGCGTTGCTTCTGCAAATCGGTCGAACCCGCGAACTCCCGGCAGCATGAAACAGAAGCCAGGAGCAAAACTCACTCCTTTGCCGCCTCCGCCGCCTTGATGTCCAGCAGCCCATAGCCGAAGTCGTTGTCGCGCCCCTTGGGGCCGAGATCCTTCGCTGTTGCCGCCAAAGCCTTCTCGATGTCGTCGGCTGAGCGGTCGGGCGAAGCATGGATGAGATTGGCGATGGCGCCGCTGACGATAGCCGCCGCGAAAGACGTGCCGGTGACGACGTCCGAGCCCGCCCCGCTCGGCGCCACCATCTCGACGCCCGGCGCCGAGATGAAGACATAGGCGCCGCGATTGGCCTGCGGCATCAGCCCGTCCTTGGCGTCGGTGGCGGTCACCGCGATGACGCCGTCGAAGGCGGCTGGATAGCCATAGGGCGCTTTCGGCCCGTTGTTGCCGGCGGCGGCGACCAGCACGATGCCGAGCGCGCGGGCATTGCGGCAGGCGGTGCCGAGCAGCTCGTTCTTCGGCCCGACGAAGCTCATATTGATGACGCTGACATTCTGCTCCGCCGCCCAGTCGAGCGCCGACAGGATGACGTCCATGGTCGACTTACCGCCTTCGAAGGCACGCGCGTGATAAATCTTGGCGCCCGGCGCCATGCCTTCCAGCGCGCCGACGCCGGCGATCAGCCCATCGACCGAAGTGCCATGGTCGCGCTTTTCGATCGGCACGTCCGGCATGGCGTCGAACTGTGCGGCGATGACGCCGGCCAGCGCCGGATTGGTGTCGTCGATGCCGGTATCGATGACGGCAACCCTGACGTTTTCGCCGCTGGCCTGTTTGGAATCGAGTTCGATGTGGTCGAAGGCGTAGTTCACAATGCCCGCGGCCTGCTGCAGCGAATAGATGTGATTGGGCTCGCGCCGCTGCGTGCGGCCATCGGCGGCGAGCTGCGCCAGCACGACGCCGACCGGACGGCCATCGGGAATGCCGAAGCGCACCAGCGTGGTGCCGAGCAGCCGGGACTGGCGCTGCGAACGCACTTCGAGGCCGAAGGAGGCGGCGATCTGCTGTACGGCGCCGGCATCACCGCCGACCGTTACCAGCACCTCGTCGGGCACGAAATCGCCGGCCACGGCGCGCGGCGGCTGAACGGCAATGAGATCGGTCGGCGCGGCGATCGGACCGCCCGATGGCGGACTGGCCTGATTGTTGGCGGGCGGCGGCGCCGGCTCTGGTGTCGGCACCGGTGCCGGGGGCGCCACCGGATTGGGAAACAGGTCGACGATCAAAGCGGGGAGAAAGACGGCGCCGGCCTGATCGGTGTCCGATCCGGCCTTTGCACCGCTGCCGTCCTTGGCGCAGTCGGGCGCCGTCGCATTGGCGCCGTTGCGGCAGTCGATTTTCGTTTGGTCGCCATTGGCGGCGTTGGTTTGCGCCGACGCGGGCACGGCAGCGATTGTCATCGCCGCCGCCAGGATCGCCGCAAATCGAAGGGCCGCCTCAGCCGCCATCAACCGGTTTCCTTCCCTCGATCACAGTGTCAGTGAAAGGCTGGGCAGCAATAAGGCCGAGTTGCTTTGCATAGTCTGCGGCGTTGGCTGCGGGAATGCCGAGCCGGAACACACCGTCGGCGCTCGGCCCGCCGATGATCTTCAGCCCATTGCCGCCGAGGAAGCCCGAAATATCGGACATCTTCGCATCCGGCTTGAACTTGACGAGCGCGAACGGCATTTTCGCCAGGTCGTCTTCCGCGCCGGCGATTTCGAAATTGCCGCCTTTGCCGCCAGGCTGCACCAGAGACTGCACCGCGATCAACGCCAAGAGGACCGCGGCCGCCGCCCAAGCGACGCCGACCGGCACCGCCATGAAACGGCCCCAGGCCTGCGCCAGCCAGGACGAGCCCGCCGGCTTGCGCGCCGGCCCTGCCTCGGCGTCGAGCGCCCTGGCGAAGCGGCTGAGCGCATCGGCCGGCGGGCGGATCGCTTCATTGGCGGCCGATGTGCCGGAGAATTCGGCCTCGGCCTCGCCAAGGGCTGCCATTGCGGCTGGATCGGTCGCCAGCCATTCCTCGACGGCTTCGAGGTCGGAGCCTTCCAGCGAGCCGCTCAGGTAGAACGGCAGCAGCGTTTCCATGTCGTCGCGGCGCGACATTTTTTCAGCGGCACTCATGGCCACCCCCTGTCGTAACCGGCAGCCTTGAGGGTTTCGCCGAGTTTCTTGCGGGCGTAAAACATCCGGGTCTTGACGGTCGCGACCGGGATGCCAAGCACCTCGCCGATCTCCGTCACCGACTGTCCGTGGTAATAGGCAAGGTCGATCACCGTGCGGTGTTCTTCGGGCAAGGCATCGATGAAGCGGCGCAAGGCGGCGGCCTTGTCTTCCTTCATGGTGACGACCTCAGGCGTGTCGGCGCTGTCGGGCACCGCGGCGGCGGCCTCGTCGTCGATCCAGTCTTCCTTTTTCTTGCGCAGCAAGGACAGCGCCTTGAACCGGGCGATGCCGAGCAGCCATGTCGAGACTTCGGAGCGCCCTTCGAAGCCTGGCGCCTGGCGCCACAGTTCGAGGAACACCTCATTCGCGATATCGTCAGCCATCATTTCCGATCCCGTCTGGCGCGCCACGAAGCGGTAGACCCGCGCGTGGTGACGCATGAACAGGAGCCGCACGGCGGCACGGTCGCCCTTCGCGACCCGGTCGACAAGCGCGCGATCGGTCTCCGTCGCTGCCGTCATGGCCGGTCGAGCCGCCTGGCTCCTGTCTGCTCTGTCGCTGATCGGTGCAAAAAGGTTCATCCTCCGCCAAGGAATTTGCGGAGGCTAACCGAAGTAGGGGGCGGTTGCCAGAGCCGCCCCGCTCAACTCAAGAAGGGCTTCGCTTTCATCGTCGCCGGCACCGCCACACCCAGCCGGCCCAACACCGTCGGCGCCAGCTGCAGCTGGTCGAGCAGCGTGTCGGCCTGCGGTCCTTTGCCGGATCCGAAGTAATAGAGCGCGAAATCCTGCATCTCGTCGTCATGGCCGCCATGGTGGCCGCGATCCGTCTGGCCATGGTCGGCGGTGACCATTACCTCGTAGCCGGCTTCGATCCAGCCCGGCAGGAAGGCCGCCAGCATGCCGTCCATGGCGTAGACGGCATGATCCATCTCATGGCAGTCATGGCCGAAGCGATGGCCCATCGAATCCAGCGTGCAGGTGTGCAGGATGCCGTAGTCGATGCCATGGCGTTTGGTCAGCATGGTCAGCGTCGCGAGCAGGTCGACATCGCTCGGCGTCATCTGGTTGCGCTGGTTATAGCCGGTCATGGTGTGGAAGCGGCCATGCGTGATCGGCCCGCCTGGCTCATCATATTCCATGTCCTCGACCAGGTCGAACGGATAGGACCGGAAGAATTCCGACCAGTAGGAATGGGTGACGGCACCCGTCTTGCCGCCGGCCTTGCTGACTTCGGAGAAGATGTCCGGCTGCGCGACACGAAAGCGATTCTCGTTGGAGAGGATGCCGTGCACCTGCGGTGAAACCCCAGTATGGATCGAGGCATAGCAGCAGGCCGAGGTCGACGGCAGCACCGAGCGCATCTTCCAGACCCGTGCCTCGCCCGATTGCACCCAGCCTTCGAGATTACCCATCAGCCGGCGCCAGTTCCGGTAAGGCACGCCATCGAGGATGATCAGCAAAAGCTTGGATTGGAGCGCCATGGGCTTTCCCCCGCGATTGTCCGTTGAAACGAGTGCGCCGCGTGTCGCATGGACACGCGGCGCTTGTCAGTGTCAGCTCGATGTCAGGCGTTCAGCCAGCATTCGCCGAGCGCGTACCCATCCATCATTTCGCCGATTGGGTTCTTGACCCAACCCGCGATCTTGTTGGTCGCGGCGGCGTCGATGAACTGGTTGAAGAAGGGCACGATCAGGCCGCCTTCGTCGCGCATCATGACCGCCATGTCGTGGTAGATCGCCTTGCGCTTGTCCTGGTCGAGCTCGCCGCGCGCGGTGAACAGCATCTTGTCGAATTCCGGCCGCTTGAAGCGCGTGTCGTTCCAGTCGGCTGTCGAGACGTAACCCGTGGAATACATCTGGTCCTGCGTCGCGCGTCCGCCCCAATAGGAGAGCGAGAAGGGTTGCTTGTTCCAGACTTCGGACCAGTAGCCGTCGCCGGGCTCGCGCTTGATCTCGATCTTGATACCGGCTTTGGCCGCACTCTGCTGATAGAGCTGGGCGGCGTCGACGGCGCCGGGGAAGGCGACATCGGAGGTACGCAGCAGGACGGTGCCGCTGTGGCCGGACTTTTTGTAGAGGGCGGCGGCCTTTTCCGGATCGAATTTGCGCTGCTCGATGGCGGTAAACAGCGGGTAGGCTTCGTTGATCGGGAAGTCGTTGCCGACAGAGCCGTAGCCGCGCAGAATCTTCTCCAGCATTTCCTCGCGGTCCATGGCGAGCTTGAGCGCCATGCGCAGATCGTTGCTGTCGAAGGGCGCGGTGTCGCAGAACATGTTGAACGGGTAGTAGCCCTTGCCGGAGACGTTCTCGATGGTGACGCCCGGGATGCGCTTGACCAGGTCGACGACCTTGGGCTCGACGCGGTTGATCATGTGAACCTGGCCACCCTGCAGCGCGGCAAGCCGCGCCGTCGCGTCGTTGATAACGACGATCTCGACCTGGTCGGCATGGCCGGCCTTGTCGCCTTGCCAGTAGTTGGCAAAGCGCTCGCCGCCATGGCGCACGCCCGGCTGGTTGACCGTAACCTTGTAGGGACCGGCGCTGATACCGGCATTCGGATTGTCCCTGCCGCCATTCGGCTGGATGACGAGATGGTAGTCGGCCATCAGATAGGGGAAGTCGGCATCCGCGTCGCCCAGCGTGACGATCACTTCCTTGCCGCTTGCCTTGACGCCCTTGATGTTCTTGAGGATGCCGAGCGCGCCCGACTTCGACTTCTCGTCGGCATGGCGCTCGATGGTGGCGGCAACGTCTTCGGCGCTGACCGTCTTGCCATTGTGGAATTCGATGCCGTCACGGACCTTGATCGTCCACGTCTTGGCATCCTTGGAAGCGCCGATGTCTTCGGCAATCAGGTTGACCAGCTTGTTGTCCGGGCTCAGCCGGGCAAGATACTCGCCCCACTGCTTGCTGAAACTGTAGGTAACCTGGCTGAGGTTCAGCGCCGGGTCGAGGCTGTTGGTCGATTCGCCGCCCTGCAGGCCGGCCTTGATGATGCCGCCCTTGACCGGCGTCTGCGCGAAGGCTTTGCCCGCCAATGTCGTTGCCAATGCCGCCGAGACGCCAAGTGCCGCGGTGCGGCCGAGGAAGTCGCGGCGTGAGATCCGGCCCTGGCCCGCGAGTTCAGCGAGATAATCGAATTCAGTCTTCATGTCCTACCCCTAGTTAAAAACGTCGCACAAGCAGCGCCCGTCCGGAAGGACGTTTGACGCTCTCGTGTTGCATATGAATGACGGCAGTAGCCGCCGCCGGGCGGATCGTGTCTATGTCTTTGTTTTAATGCGATTTCGAAGGGAGAACCGTTTCAAACTCTTCCTGCAATTGGTCTAGTTCCCCGCGCTGGCCATGCGCCGTCCCTTGATTGCCTTCTCCAGCCAGCCGATCTCCATTTCCGGAACGGACGACAAGAGAAGATCGGTATAGGCATCAAAGGGCGGCGTCAGAACCGTGCTCTTCGGCCCATAACGCACCACCTCGCCGCGATACATCACCGCGATCGAATCGGCGATCGACTTCACCGTTGCGAGGTCGTGGGTGATGAACAGATAGGCGACGTTTTCTTCCTTCTGCAGGTCGAGCAGCAGCTTGAGGATGCCGTGGGCGACAAGCGGGTCGAGTGCCGAGGTCACCTCATCGCAGATGATCAGCTTCGGCTTGGCAGCGAGCGAGCGGGCAATGCAGACGCGCTGCTTCTGGCCGCCGGAAAGCTCGGCCGGATAGCGATCGACAAACCCCTTGCCCATCTCGATCTTGTCGAGCAGTTCGGCAACGCGCTTGTCGCGCTCGCGGCCGCGTATGCCGAAATAGAATTCGAGCGGCCTACCGATGATGGTGCCGACGGTCTGGCGCGGGTTCATCGCCACGTCAGCCATCTGGTAGATCATCTGCAACTGGCGCAGATCCTCCTTCGGCCGGTCGGCAAGCCGGTTGGCCAGCGGGCGTCCGTCGAAGGTGACAGTGCCTTCCTCGGGCGGCAAAAGCCCGGTGATGGCGCGCGCCAGCGTCGATTTGCCGGAGCCGGACTCACCCACCACGGCCAGCGTCTGGCCGGGATAGATGTCGACCGAGACGTTTTTCAGCACCTTGATGTGGCTGCGGCCATAGGCGGCGGTGACGTTCTTCACCGACAGGAACGGCGCGGTGCCGGGCTTCTGTTCGGCATGCTCGATCTCATGCACCGAGACCAGCGCGTTGGTGTATTCCTGGCGCGGTTCCTTGATGATCTGACGGGTGCCGCCCCATTCGACGAGCCTTCCGTGGCGCAGCACCATGATCTCGTCGGAAACCTGGGCGACCACGGCGAGGTCGTGGGTGATGTAGAGCGCCGCGACATGGGTGTCGCGGATGGCATCCTTGATCGCCGCCAGGACGTCGATCTGCGTCGTCACGTCGAGCGCGGTGGTCGGTTCGTCGAAGACGATCAGGTCCGGTTCGGAACACAGCGCCATCGCTGTCATCACGCGCTGCAACTGGCCGCCCGAAACCTGGTGCGGAAAGCGTTCGCCAATGGTTTCGGGGTTCGGCAGGCTGAGCTTCTTGAACAGCGCCACGGCCCGCTTCTCGGCCTCGGCGCGTGTCGCTGTGCCGTGCAGCAGCGTCGCCTCCACCACCTGGTCCATCAGCTTGTGGGCTGGGTTGAAGGCTGCCGCCGCCGATTGCGCGACATAGCAGACCTCGCGGCCGCGCAGCTTGCGGAAGCCGTCCTTGCCGGTCTTGAGGATGTCGCGGCCGTTGAGGATGACCTCGCCGCCGGTGATGCGCACGCCGCCACGGCCATAACCCATGGACGACAGGCCGATGGTCGACTTGCCGGCACCGGATTCGCCGATCAGGCCCAGCACCTTGCCCTTTTCCAAAGTCAGCGAAACATCATGCACCAGCACGATGTTCTTCGGCGCCTCGCCGGGCGGATAGACGGTGGCCTCGATGCGCAGATTGCGGATGTCGAGCAGCAGGCCTGGTTTCGCTTTGGTATCGGCCATCACCCGCGCCCTCCCTTCAGGCTTGTCGTCCGGTTGAGCACCCAGTCGGCGACGAGGTTGACGGAAATCGCCAGCATGGCGATCGCCGCCGCCGGGATCAGCGCCGCGCCGATGCCGAACACGATGCCGTCCTTGTTTTCCTTGACCATGCCGCCCCAATCGGCGTCCGGCGGCTGTACGCCAAGACCAAGGAAGGACAGCGTCGACAGGAACAGCACGGCGTAGATGAAGCGCAGGCCGAGCTCCGAGACCAGCGGCGACAGCGCATTGGGCAGGATCTCGCGAAAGATGATCCAGCCGCTGCCTTCGCCACGCAGCTTGGCGGCTTCAACATAATCCATGACATTGATGTCGACCGCAACCGCCCGCGACAGGCGGTAGACGCGGGTCGAGTCGAGAATGCCCATCACCAGGATCAGCGTCACCAGATTGGTAGGCAGCACGGAAAGCACGACGAGGCCCATGATCAGGGTCGGGATCGACATCAGGAGATCGACGAGGCGCGACAAAAGCGTGTCGTACCAGCCGCCGAACACCGCCGCCGAGAAACCGAGTATGGCGCCGAGCGAGAAGGATAGCGCGGTGGCGAGCACGGCGATGAACAGCGTGATGCGGGCGCCATAGATCATGCGCGACAGCAGATCGCGGCCGAGATTGTCGGTCCCCAGCCAATGCGCCGCCGACATCGGTTCCCAGACGTCACCAATGATCTCGCCATTGCCGTGTGGTGCGATCCAGGGTGCGAAGATCGCCGCCAGCACGAACAGCGCCGTCAGGATGATGCCGATCAGCGCGGGGATGGGGATGCGTTTGATGTCGAGCATATCCGCCCCCTATTTCGGATGTCTGAGGCGCGGATTGGCGACGATCGCCGCTATGTCCGCAATGATGTTCAATGTGATGTAGACGGCGGCAAAGATCAGGCCGACGGCCTGCACCACAGGAACGTCGCGCTTGGTGACATGGTCGACGAGATACTGTCCCATGCCTGGATAGACGAAGATCACCTCGACCACGACGACGCCGACGATCAGGTAGGCGAGGTTGAGCATGACGACGTTGATGATCGGCGCGATGGCATTGGGGAAGGCGTGCTTGCGGATGACGTTGAAGGCCGACAGGCCTTTCAGCTCCGCCGTTTCGACATAGGCCGACTGCATGACATTGAGGATCGCCGCACGCGTCATGCGCATCATATGGGCAAGCACCACCAGCGTCAGCGCCGTCGCCGGCAAGGCGATCGCCTGCATGCGCTCACCGAATGGCATGCCGTCATAGACAGTCGAGATGCCGGGGAAGATCTGCCACTTCACGGCAAAGAAGTAGACGAGGACATAGCCGATGAAGAACTCGGGGAAGGAGGTCGAGGCGAGCGCCAGTCCGGAGATCAGCTTGTCGACCCAACCATTGCGGTAGCGCACCGCGATCAAGCCGAGAATGATCGCCAGCGGCACGGCAACGATAGCCGCCCAGAAGGCGAGGAACAACGTATTCCAGAGCCGGCCCTTGATCGACGTGGCAATGTCCTGGCCGCTCGACATGGCGGTTCCCAGGTCACCGGTCAGCACACCGCCAAGCCAATGGAAATACCTGACATAGGCGGGCGCATTGAGACCGAGCTGCTCGCGCAGATTGGCGAGCGACTCCGGTGTCGCCGATTGTCCGAGAATGGCTTGTGCGACGTCGCCGGGCAGGATCTGGGTGCCGGCGAAGATCAGGACCGAGACGGCCAACAAGAGGACTATGCCCAGCGCAATGCGCTGGGCAATCAGCTTCAAGATGGGTGAAGACATATCCGCAAAGCCGGCTCAGGCCTGCAGCCAGCACTTCGCCAGGGCGTAACCGTTCATCAGTTCCTGATGCGGATCGTCCACCCAGCCGTCGACCTTGGCGCCTGTCGCGTCGATGAACTGGTTGAACATCGGCAGGATCAGACCGCCATCGTCGCGCACCATGACGGCCATGTCGTGGTACATCGCCTTGCGCTTGGTCTCGTCGAGCTCGGCGCGCGCCGCCAGCACCATCTTGTCGAAATCCGGACGGATGAAACGGGTGTCGTTCCAGTCGGCCGTCGACAGATAGGCGGTCGAGTACATCTGGTCCTGCGTCGAGCGCCCACCCCAGTAGGAGGCGCAGAAGGGCTGCTTGTTCCAGACTTCCGACCAGTAGCCGTCGCCCGGTTCGCGCTTGATCTCGAGCGTGATGCCGGCCTTGGCCGCGCTCTGCTGGAAGAGCTGGGCCGCATCGACGGCGCCGGGGAAGGCGACATCCGACGTGCGCAGCAGCACCGAGCCGTCATGACCCGACTTCTTGAAGTGGAACTTGGCCTTGTCCGGATCATACTTGCGCTGCTCGATCTCGGTGAACAGCGGGTAAGACGCGTTGATCGGGAAGTCGTTGCCGAGCGAGCCGTAGCCGCGCAGCACCTTGTTCAGCATCTCCTCGCGGTCGATTGCCAGCTTCAGCGCCATACGCAGATCGGCGTTGTCGAAGGGTGCCGTGTTGCAATGCATGATGAAGACATAGTGGCCGGGGCCGGCGTGGTTGCGGATGGTCACGCCCGGCACCCGCTTGATCAGGTCGACGATCTTCGGCTCGACGCGGTTGATCATGTTGACCTGACCGCCCTGCAGGGCCGCCGTGCGCGCCGTCGCATCGTTGATGACGATGATCTCGATCTGGTCGGCATGGCCCATCTTGTCGCCCTGCCAGTAATTGGCGAAGCGTTCACCGCCATGGCGCACGCCAGGCTCGTTGGTGGCGATCTTGTATGGGCCGGCGCTGATGCCGGCGTCCGGCTTGTCCTTGCCGCCATTGGGCTGGATGATCAGGTGATAGTCGCTGAGCAGGTAGGGAAGGTCGGCATTCGGCTCCTTCAGCGTCAGCACCACTTCCTTGCCGCTGGCCTTGATGGTCTCGATACCTTTCATGTAGCCGAGCGCGCCCGACTTCGACTTTTCATCGGAATGGCGCTCGAGCGTGGCGGCCACGTCTTCGGCGGTCACGGTCTTGCCATTGTGGAATTCGATGCCGTCACGGATCTTCAGCGTCCACACCTTGGCGTCCGGCGACGAGCCAATCTCCTCGGCGATGCGGTTCTCGAGCTTGCCGTCGGGCGACAGCTCGACGATCAATTCGCCCCACATCTTGCCGAAGGCGAACGGAACCTGCGTCATCATCAGCGCCGGGTCGAGGCTGTTGGTGGATTCACCGCCGACCAGGCCGGCCTTCAGCGTGCCACCTTTGACCGGGCCGGCCGCACGGGCCGCGCTGGACAGCAGCGAATTGGCGAAAGGTGCGGCGATGCCGAGCGCTGCGGCGCGACCGAGAAAATCACGACGGCTCAGCTTGCCTGCTGCGACACGCCGGCTAAGGAATTCGAGTTCGTTCGACATTTTGAGTTCCTCACTCTGTTGGTTCGACTCTGCGGTCGATTTTCTTTGTTAATTCTCCCTGAATAATGAGGGTAAGCTAATGCCGTAAGCAAGACCGAATGCGACATGCTGTGGCGTAAATCGTGCGTCGCATTTGGACCAACGGCTTCGGCGCTCAGACCAGCGCGCGTGGAATCTTTTTCTCGAAATTGCGCTCAAAGACGATTTTTTCACCCTCATAGGCCTCGATTCTGGCACTGACGATGAAGTTTTGCGCGTCCGATCGCATCTCGGCCCATGTCTCGGTACGCACCGACCATCCATTTCGCGACAGTGTCTGCGTCCAGTGGGTTTTTCCCGAGGCTGACAATGGATTGTCAGGATGGATAACCCAGCTCTCGCGGGCGATGCTGCCATTGACCAGGCCATGGTCGAGATCGCGCACCTCGCCGAAATCATCGGATATGGAAAGCGTGACGATTCCGGTCTTCTCGTCGCGATCGACATGACGTTCGGAATTGGCGGCACGCACCGTTTCGGTCGCCCAGGGCGTGGCACCTTCCGGCTCGGCGAACGTCACTTCGTCGCTTGTCGCCAGCGGGCGCATCGGCAAGGAGAGCGTCGCAGCCGACAAGATGAGGCGCACCGGTTCCGGCGACGGCCAGATCATTGGCCAGTAGGCGTTCGACACGGCAATGCGCAGGCGGTGGCCGGCCGGCACGCGATAGGCGCATTGATCGAGCACGACGCGCGCGGAGACGGTCTCATCAGGCACCAGCGCCTGCGGGAACTCATGCGAGTTGCGGTGTGTCAGGTTGAGCACGCCATAGGAGATCAGTTCCGAGGCGCCGTCGGGATGCACATCGCACAACCGGACCGCGATATTGGCCTGCGGGCGATCGGAGGAGAAGGTGACCTTAACGTCCGGTGCGCCGACAATGTCGATCGCCTCGGTCAGTTCCGGTTGGTCGAAACACACCGACAGCGCATCGTCGGGGCGCTGGTCGCCCGGCAGTTCCGGGCCGAAGGTGAACGGGAAATACTCGCCGCCGGCGAGGCCGCAGGTCTGCGGCGAGGCGACGATGGCGGGTTTGCAGCCCGCCGCGATCAACTCGATCTTCTCCGTCTTGATGGCGGGCGACGGCCATTCTTTCTCGGCCACCCAGCGGCCAGGTCGCTCGGGATGCCAGCGTGCCGGGCGCACGCTGTCCATCACATAGGCGCGGTAGGCCGGATCGTTCTCGACGCCGGTCTCGGCCCCCTTCAGCCAGTGGTCCCACCAGCGCAAGGCTTCCTGCAGGAAGCCGATAGCCGGCTGGGGTCCGGCGTAGTGCGGATATTTGTGGATCCAGGGGCCGACGATGCCCTTCACCGGCGCTTCGATGCTGGTGACGAGATTGGAGATCGTGTTGCGGTAGCCGTCGTGCCAGCCGCCGATCGACAACACGGCCGCCTTGACCACGGAAAAATCCTCACAGATCGAACCGCGTTTCCAGTAGGCGTCGCGATGCTGATGGCTAAGCCATAACGGCAGCAGGAAGGACTGGTTCTCCAACCGCGTCAGCCACAGATCGCGCCAGCGGTTGTCGCCTGCGATCAGGGGGTCCGGCGGCCGCGACGAATAGGACAGCATCGTCGAGGCCCAGCCGAAATTCTCGATCAGCAGGCAGCCGCCCTTGTAGTGGATGTCGTCGGCGTAGCGGTCGACGGTCGAACACAGGCTGATCACCGCCCTCAGCGCCGGCGGCTGTTTGGCGGCCACCTGCAGGCAGTTGAAGCCGCCCCAGGAAATGCCCATCATGCCGACATTGCCGTTGCACCAGGGTTGAGCCGCCGCCCAGGCGATGACGTCGCAGGCGTCCTGCAATTCCTGTTCGGAATATTCGTCGTCCATCAGCCCTTCGGAATCGCCATTGCCGCGCATGTCGACACGGATCGAGGCATAGCCGTGGCCGGCGAAATAGGGATGCGTCAACTGGTCGCGAAAAATGGTGCCATCGCGCTTGCGGTAGGGCAGATGCTCGAGGATGACAGGCACCGGATCGTCGCCGGCATCCTCCGGCATCCACACCCGCGCCGACAGCCGGCAGCCATCCGGCATGACGATGCCCATGTCAGGGAACTCGATGACCTTGCGGGGAAATTCGGTGATGGTTTTCATGGGCTGGCATAACGCCCCGCGGCGCGCCAACTTTCAATCGCCATTCGCGACTGGAGCAGCGAAATATGCGACCTGTGCCGCTACCTGTCGCACACCCTCAATTCAGCGGAATGTCGTTCTCAGCCTTGCTTTCCTGATAGGCGCCGGACAGTTCGTCGTAGCGTGCCGAGATCTTGCCGATACGCGCTTCCAGCCGCTGGCGGTCTGCCTCGGGCAGCGCCCGCACCAGCCGACGGATGGAAAAGCTCTTCCAATAGGCATTCTCGGCATTGTAGCCGCCGGGGTCGAGGGTGAAGACCTCTTTCAGGATCTTCAGATCGTGCGGGATGGCAAAACTGTCGCGCGAATCTTCATGGCTGAACAGATAGTAGAAATTGTCGAAGCCGGTCCAGGTGATAGCCGACAGGCAGAGCGAACAGGGCTCATGCGTGGCGATGAAAAGTGCGTCCTTGGTGTCGACGCGTTCCGCCTTTGGCATTTCGTAGAATCGCTTCAGGCAGTGCACCTCGCCATGCCAGAGCGGGTTTTCCATCTCGTTGTTGGTCTCGGCCAGCACCAGCGAGCGGTCGTCCTTGCGCAGGATCGCCGCCCCGAACAGCTTGTTGCCGTGTGAGACACCCTCGGCCGTCTTCGGCACAATGTCGTGCTCGATGACGTCGAGCAGGCGGTCGATCAGCGAAATGTCGGTCATGAAAGAATCCCGTCGGGGAGATGGATCTCGTAGGCGTGCGAGAAATGGAATTCTTCGAGGTTGGAGCCGTCACCGCCACGGTCGACAATCAGGAAATCCTGAGCCTCGCCGAGCGGCGTCAGCACGCCATGCCAAAGATTGCGGGAATAGTTGATGCCTTGTCCGGGCGCGGTGATGAAGGCGTGCGGCTCGCCCGGCCCCTCCTTGCCGTCACGGCAGACGACGACCAGGAATGGCCGCGGCGACAGCGGAATAAAAGCCTGGCTGCCGAAGGGGTGACGCTCGACCATGGTCAGCTTCAGCGGCAGTTCATAAGGCGTGCCGCGCACCATCGAGATCAGCACGCGGGCGTTCGGCCCTGCTGCTTCGGCGGTGGCAAGGTCGTGGTAGCGCTCGGCGCGCCCGCCATTGATCGGGTAGTGATTGTCGCCGCCCATGTCGATGACATCGCCGAAGGGGGCAAATGCCGCACGGGTCAGCTTCTGTGCTGTGATGCGGGTCACCGCGCGCGACCGCCAATGCCCGCCCCGCCGAGCTTGGCGTGCCGGTTGACGTCCTTGTAGAGCAGATAGCGGAATTTTCCCGGCCCGCCGGCATAGCAGGCCTGCGGGCAGAAGGCGCGCAGCCACATATAGTCGCCGGCCTCGACCTCGACCCAGTCCTGGTTGAGGCGATAGACCCCCTTGCCCTCCAGCACATAGAGACCGTGTTCCATGACATGCGTCTCGGCGAAGGGAATGACGGCGCCGGGCTCAAGCGTGACGATCGTCATATGCATGTCGTGGCGCAGATCGGCCGGATCGACGAACCGCGTCGTCGCCCAGCGGCCCTCGGTGCCGGGCATCGGCGTCGGTGCGATCTCCTGCTCGTTGGCGAAGAAAGCTTCCGGTATGTCGAGACCATCGACCACTTCGTAAGTCTTGCGAACCCAATGGAAGCGGACTGGCGCCTTGCTTTCGTTGCGAACCGTCCAGCCGCTGGCCGGTGGCAGGAAGGCGAAGCCGCCGGGGCTTAAGCTATGCTTCTTGCCGGCGAGCAGAACCGTCAATTCGCCTTCGACCACGAACAGGGCCCCCTCGGCGCCGGCGTCGGGCTCCGGCCGCTCGCTGCCGCCGCCGGGCGCGACCTCGACGATGTATTGCGAGAAGGTCTCGGCGAAGCCGGACAGCGGGCGCGACAATATCCAGACGCGGGTCTTGTCCCAGAACGGCAAGGCGCTGGTGACGATGTCCTGCATCACCCCCCTGGGGATGACGGCATAGGCCTCGGTGAAGACGGCGCGGCCTGTCAGCAACTCTGTCTGGCCAGAATGGCCGCCATGCGGCGCATAATAGGTTCGCTTGGGCATCGTGATCGTATCCATGGGTTCAAACCTATCGCGGTAGCATATCCCTGAGGCGGAGCAGCGCGATGCGCTCCACCTGTTTGCAGGCGGTATCGAGTTCGACGCCACGGCTGTTGCCGATGCGCGCCTCGAACTCCGCCAGGATCTCTTCCTTGGTCTTGCCCCGCACCGCGATGATGAAAGGGAAGCCGAAGGTGGTGACGTAGGCGGCGTTGAGCTTGGAAAACAGTTCGCGTTCCTTATCGGTCAAGGCGTCGAGGCCGGCGGAGGCCTGTTCTTTGGTTGATTCCGCCGTCAGCCGTCTCGCTTTGGCCAGCTTGCCGGCAAGGTCGGGATGGGCGTTGAGTACGCCCAGCCGCTCGGTCTCGCTGGCGGCGCGGAAGATACGGCAGAGCGCATTGTGCAGGCCGCCCGCCGTGTCATGCGCCGGACCGAGCTCCAGCTCGTAGGCCCGCTCGGCAATCCAGGGCGAATGTTCGAACACGCCGCCAAAGGTGTGAACGAAGGTTTCGAATTCCATCTTCGAAGGTCTGCGTGCTGCCGGCTTGTAGGGATGGTTCTCTTGCCAGTGTTTGGCGATGTCGATGCGCCGTGCCAGCCAGACTTTGTCGTGCGACCTGACATAGTCGACGAAACGCTTCAGCGCGGCCACTCGGCCCGGCCGCCCGACGAGCCGGCAATGCAGGCCGATATTCATCATGCGTGGCCGGCCGGCCTTGCCCTCGGCATAGAGCGTGTCGAAACTGTCCTTCAGATAGGCAAAGAACTGATCGCCCGAATTGAAGCCCTGCGGCGTGGCGAAGCGCATGTCGTTGGCGTCGAGCGTATAGGGAATGATGAGCTGCGTGCCGCCGCTGTGCTCGAACCAGTAGGGCAGTTCGTCGTCATAGGTGTCGGAGACGTAGTCGAAGCCGCCCTCTTCGGCCACGATGCGCACCGTGTTGACCGAGGTGCGGCCCGTATACCAGCCGGTCGGACGCTCGCCGGTCACCTCGTAGTGCAGCTTGATCGCCGCTTCGAGGTCGCGGCGCTCGTCCTCGGCGCTATGGTCGCGGTAGTCGATCCATCTCAGCCCGTGCGAGGCGATCTCCCAGCCGGCTTCCTGCATGGCGGCGACCTGATCGGGCGAGCGGGCGAGTGCTGAGGCAACGCCGTAGCAGGTCACTGGCACTTCGGCCTCGCTGAAGAGGCGCAACAGCCGCCAGAAGCCGGCCCGCGCGCCATATTCATAGATTGATTCCATGTTCCAATGGCGCTGGCCGACCCATGGGGCGGCGCCAACGATCTCCGACAGGAACGCTTCCGAGGCCTTGTCGCCGTGCAGCACGCAGTTCTCGCCGCCCTCCTCGTAATTGACGACGAACTGCACCGCGACATGCGCGCCGCCGGGCCATTTCGGATCCGGCGGATTGGCTCCGTAGCCGCGCATGTCTCTGATATAACGCATTGCCCCTCCTGCCGGGCATTGCCCGAAAGTGTGATCAGGATATCGAAAGGGTGCTTCTCGCATTCCCCCGAAAATTTTTGAAAGTGTTTTTGTCGCACTCCGCTCGACCGGGACTTATGCATCGCCTTTAATTGGCGCACAATTCATCACTATTGTTCTGATGTACCAGGATGGGAGGCGGCCAATGGCAGAGACGTCGAAAGCCGATGGCGGGCGCCTGACGACCCACGTGCTGGACACGGCGACCGGCAAGCCGGCGGCCGGGTTGTCAATCGCGCTCTATCATCTCGATGGCGCCGCACGCACGCTGCTGAAGACGGTCGCAACCAACGGCGATGGCCGTTGCGATGCACCGCTGCTGGCAGGCAGCGAATTCCGCACCGGCGAATACGAACTGGTGTTCGCCGCCGGCGACTATCTGCGCGGCCAGGGCATAAAGCTGCCTAATCCCGCCTTCCTCGACAGCGTGCCGATCCGCTTCGGCATGGCCGACGCTGTTCACTATCATGTACCATTGCTGATCTCGCCCTACGGCTATTCGACCTACAGGGGGAGCTGAGGCATGGCCAAGATTTCTATCCGCAACGAGATCCGCTTCATCCTGAATGGCCGGGATGTCGTGCTGTCGTCGGTGGCGCCTGATGCGACCTTGCTCGACTGGCTGCGGCTTGACCGTTCGCTGCGCGGCACCAAGGAAGGCTGCGCCGAGGGCGATTGCGGCGCCTGCACCGTGCTGGTCGGCAAACTCACGGCTGGCGGCTTGGTCTATGAAAGCGTCAATGCCTGCATCCGCTTCCTCGGGTCGCTGGACGGCACCCATGTCGTGACGGTGGAGCAGCTGCGCGGCGAACCCGGCCAGTTGCATCCCGTCCAGCAGGCGATGGTCGATTTCCACGGCTCGCAATGCGGCTTCTGCACGCCGGGCTTCGTCATGTCGCTCTACGGCCTTTGGATGAAATCACCCGACCCGTCGAACGCGGCCATCGAAAAAGCTTTGCAGGGCAATCTCTGCCGCTGCACCGGCTACGAGGCGATCATGCGCGCCGCGCACGCCATCTCCAGCTATGGCAAGGCGGCGAAGGATCCGCTGGCGGCGGAGCGCAAGGCGATCACGGCGAGGCTGGAAGCCATGCATGACGGTGCGCGGGTCGAGATCGGTTCGGCCAAGGCGCGGCTTATCGTGCCGGCCAATGTCGACGATTTCGCCACAGTGCTCGACAAGGAGCCGGGCGCCACCATCGTTGCCGGTTCGACCGATGTCGGCCTGTGGGTGACCAAGCACATGCGCGATATTTCACCGGTGGTCTTCATCGGCAATCTCGATGGGCTGTGCACCATCTCCGAAGACAAGGGCGTGATATCGATCGGCGCCGGCGTCACCTACACCGAAGCCTTCTCGAGGCTCGCCAAACGCATCCCGGCACTGGGGCCGTTGTTCGACCGCATCGGCGGCGAACAGGTGCGCAACATGGGCACCATCGGCGGCAACATCGCCAACGGCTCGCCGATCGGCGACACGCCGCCGCCCTTGATTGCGCTCGGTGCGCGGCTCACGCTGCGCAGGGGCAAGAAGCGGCGCACCATCCCGCTGCAGGATTTCTTCATCGCTTACGGCAAGCAGGACCGGCAGCCGGGCGAATTCGTCGAGGCGGTGCACGTGCCCGTGCCCGCCAAGGACACGAAATTTGCCGTCTACAAGATCACCAAGCGCCGCGACGAGGACATCACGGCGGCACTCGGCGCCTTTTTCCTGACGCTGGCCAAGGACGGCACGGTCGCCGATGTGCGCATCGCCTATGGCGGCATGGCGGCGACGCCGAAGCGGGCATCTTCTGTCGAACAGGCGCTGCGCGGCAAACCCTGGACCGAAGCGACGGTCGGGACGGCGATGGCTGAATACGCCAGGGATTTCACCCCGCTCACCGACATGCGGGCGTCAGCCGAATACCGCGCTCTGGCGGCGAAAAACCTGTTGCTGCGCTTCTTTGCTGAGACCAGTGGCACCAGGGAGCCGATCCAGGTTTCAAGAGACGAGGCGGCCTGATGTGTATCAACTCCAGTGAACGAACAGCCGAACGGTCGTGGATAGCGTCCTTCTCCCCGTTCACGGGGAGAAGATGCCGGCAGGCAGATCAGGGGCGGCGCCGTCGTGGATCGGTGTCCCCAAGCCCATCACGCTCGGCGCTGCCCCTCATCCGGCCCTTCGGGCCACCTTCTCCCCGTGAACGGGGAGAAGGGAAAAGGGGCGCTCTATGAACAAGCACGCCACATCAAATCTCAAACCCGAAAAGATCGTCGGTGGCGTCGCCACCGACCAGCGCCATGACTCGGCCCACAAGCATGTCAGCGGCACCGCCGTCTATATCGACGACATGCCGGAACCGGCAGGCACGCTGCATGTCGGGCTCGGCCTCTCGAAGGTGGCGCATGGCACGCTGAAGAGTGTCGACCTCTCGGCCGTGCGGACAGCCCCCGGCGTCCTCGATGTGCTGACCTATGCCGACGTGCCCGGCGAAAACGACGTCTCGCCCTCCAACATGCATGACGACCCGGTGCTGGCGGAAGGCAAGGTGCAGTTCTTCGGCCAGCCGATCTTCGCGGTCATTGCTGAAACACGGGATGCTGCGCGCCGTGCCGCGCGGCTGGCCAGGATCGAATATGAGGAACTTCCAGCCATCCTCGGCATCTGGCCGCTGGATCCGCTCCAGGACAGGCTGGTCACCACGCCGTTGACCTTGCGGCGCGGCGATGCTGCTGCGGCAATCGCCGCGGCGCCCCGTCGGGTGAAAGGGCGCATGAAGCTCGGCGGACAGGACCACTTCTACCTTGAGGGCCAGGTATCGTTGGCGGTGCCGGGCGAAGACGACGAGGTCACGGTCTATTGCTCGACCCAGGGGCCGAGCGAGACCCAGCACCTTGTCTCTCATGTGCTCGGCGTGCCGAGCCATGCGGTGACGGTCGAGGTTCGCCGCATGGGCGGCGGCTTCGGCGGCAAGGAAACACAGGCCAACCAGTGCGCGGCAATCGCCGCCATCGCGGCCAAGAAGCACAAGTGCGCCGTCAAGGCCAGGCTCGATCGCGATGAGGACATGACCGCCACCGGCAAGCGGCACGACTTCGCCATTGATTATGAGGTCGGCTTCGACAACGAGGGCAATATACTCGGTGTCGACTTCATGTTCGCCCTCAACGCCGGCTTCTCGGCCGACCTGTCCGGTCCTGTCGGCGACCGTGCGCTGTTCCATTGCGACAACGCCTATTTCTATCCGAACGTCCACGCCAAATCGGCGCCGCTCTACACCAACACCGTTTCCAACACGGCCTTCCGGGGCTTCGGTGGTCCGCAAGGCATGATCGGCGCCGAGCGGGTCATCGATGAGGTTGCCTTCGCGGTCGGCAAGGATTCGCTCGAAATCCGCAAGCTGAATTTCTATGACCCGATGGAGGCCATCGGCGCGCGCGACGTCACGCCCTACCACCAGAAGGTAGAGGACAACATCATCCAGCGAATCGTCGCCGAACTGGAGGAAAGCGCCAACTATGCGCGGCGGCGGCGCGAGATACAGGCCTTCAACGCCAACAGCCGCTTCATCAAGCGCGGCCTGGCGCTGACGCCGGTGAAGTTCGGCATCTCCTTCACCAAGACCGAGTCCAACCAGGCCGGCGCCTTGGTGCATGTCTATGCCGACGGTTCCGTGCACATGAATCATGGCGGCACGGAAATGGGGCAGGGCCTGCACCTCAAAGTGGCGCAGGTCGTGGCGGAAGAATTCCAGATCGACCTCGCCAGAGTGAAGATCACCGCCACCACCACCGCCAAGGTGCCGAACACGGCGCCGACAGCGGCGTCCTCGGGCGCCGACCTCAATGGCATGGCGGCGCAGGATGCGGCGCGGCAAATCCGCAAGCGGCTCACCGATTTCGCCGCCGAGAAATATCAGGTGCCGGTCGATCAGGTGGTGTTCCTGCCCAATCGGGTTCGCGTCGGCAACCAGGAAATCAGCTTCAACGATCTGATCAAGCAGGCTTTTATTGCACGCGTGCAGCTCTCTGCCGCCGGTTTCTACAAGACGCCGAAGATCCATTGGGACCGCGCCAAGGGCCAGGGCCACGCCTTCTATTATTACGCCTATGGCGCGGCCTGCTCTGAAGTGTCCGTCGATACGCTGACCGGCGAATATGTCGTCGAGCGCGCGGACATCCTGCATGATTGCGGCCGCTCACTGAACCGGGCGATCGACATCGGCCAGGTCGAGGGCGGCTTCATCCAGGGCATGGGCTGGCTGACGACAGAGGAACTGTGGTGGGACGACAAGGGCCGGCTGCGCACGCATGCGCCGTCCACCTACAAGATCCCGCTGGCGTCCGATCGCCCGAAGATTTTCAACGTGGCGCTGACCGACTGGTCGCAGGCTTACGAACCGACCATCCATCGTTCCAAGGCGGTCGGCGAGCCGCCGCTGCCGCACGGCATGTCGGTTCTGCACGCGCTGTCGGACGCGGTGGCCAGCGTCGCCGACCACAAGATCTGCCCGCGTCTCGATGCGCCGGCAACGCCGGAACGCGTGTTGATGGCAATCGAGCGGTTGAAGAAAGAGGTCAAGGCAGGCGCCTGAACGAGCGAAACGTGCAACCCAGGCCGAAAAAGCCTATATTTCCCAATAGGGAAGCTAAGATGAACTCGAAAGTGCAAAGCCTGAAAGCCTTTCTTGCCAGCGCCGGCCGGGTCGCGCTGGTCGAAGTGGCCGGCACCAAAGGCTCGACGCCTCGCGAGAAAGGCGCCTTCATGCTCGTCTCGGCATCGGCGATTCTTGGCACGATCGGCGGAGGTCAGCTCGAATACATGGCTCTCGACAAGGCGCGGCAGATGGTAATGCCGTCCGGTCGGCTTGGTTCGGTCGGCCGTCTTCAATCAAGTTCCCGCATCGAGGTCGATGAAGTCTGCGCCACACTCGACGTACCTCTGGGGCCGGAGATCGGCCAATGCTGCGGTGGGCGTGTCGAAGTCTTGATCCGACTTGTCGATGCCACGCTCGCTGCCGAGCTGGTTGCGACGGCGGAAGCCGAAGAGGCACACCTGCCGCATGTCTACATCTTCGGCGGCGGGCATGTCGGCCAGGCGCTGGCCGCATCGCTTGCGCTCTTGCCCATTCATGCCGTCGTCATCGAGACGCGGGCCGAGGCGCTGGAGGGGATGCCGGAAACCGTCGAGACACGGCTGACCCCGATGCCGGAGGCCGAGATTCGCAAAGCTCCCCCCGGCGCGGCTTTCGCGATCCTCACGCATGACCACGCACTGGATTTCCTGATCGTCACCGAAGCGCTGAAACGCGACGACGCGGCCTATGTCGGCATGATCGGCTCGAAGACCAAGAAGGCCACGTTCAAGAACTGGTTCCTGAAGTCAGCTGAAGGCAGCGAGGCGGAGTTTGCCCGGCTCGTCTCGCCGATCGGCGGCGATGCCGTCAAGGACAAGCGCCCTCCGGTGATCGCCGCCCTCGCAGCCGCCCAGATCATGACGGCGCTGGTCGTTCACAATGCGTCGTCAAATGCCGACCACCAGGTCCGGCAGGAAAAGGCGATGGCTGGTTAGCTGTCGCCGGCTTGTGTTTTCAATCGCCCGAACCACGCATTTGCGCTATCCACCCGGCATTGCGGCATGAGGCGAAGACATATGGATGTTCTGAAAATCGCGGCTTTTTCGGATGGCGACACCGGCGGCAATCCGGCCGGAGTGTTGATAGACGACGTGTTGCCGGATGCGGCCGAAATGCAGCGTCTTGCGGCGGAGGTCGGCTTTTCGGAAACCGCCTTCGCTGCGCCGGATGGGGAGCGCTGGCGGGTTCGCTATTTCTCGCCGGAATCCGAGGTTCCGTTCTGCGGTCATGCCACCATCGCTCTAGGAGCGGCTTTGGTTCGCCAGTTTGGCGACGGGATTTTCCCGCTGACCCTCAACCAAGCAAGCATCACCGTCGAAGGGTTCCGCGATGGGGCGAACGTTGTAGCCGCACTGCAGTCACCGCCGACAAAAAGCAGGCCGGCTCCGCCGGAGCTGATCACGGAGGCGCTGGCGTTGTTCGGCTACTCGCCAAGCGATCTCGATCCCGCCATTCCGCCTGCGCTGATCCATGGCGGCGCCGACCACCTCGTGCTCCCCCTGAAGTCGCGCGACGTACTGGCCGCCATGCACTACGAGCTGAAAGCCGGCCAGGCCTTCATGCGGCGCGAAGGGCTGGTGACCGTTCTGCTCGCTTATGCCGAAACGCCGCGGCTGTTCCACACGCGCAATCCCTTTGCCTCGGGCGGCGTCTATGAGGATCCGGCGACGGGAGCGTCGACGGCTGCCTTCGCCGGCTATCTGCGTGACATCGGCTGGCCGCATGGCGGCGCGATCGATATCGTGCAAGGCGAAGACATGGGCATGCGCTCGCGCCTGCATGCCGATATCCCGCCCGCGCCAGGCAGCTCGATCAGGGTTTCCGGCACGGCCCGGATGATGGACGAAGCATAGCAGCTGCCGGCCTCAGGCCGGCCGCTTCAAGCCTAGATGGTCGCGCAACGTGCGCCCCTCATAGTCCCTCCGGAACAGGCCGCGCCGCTGCAGTTCCGGCACGACCAGTGTGGCAAAGGCATCGAGTTCGCCCGGGAAATAAGCCGGCATGACATTGAAGCCGTCGGCAGCACCGCCTTCGAACCGCGCCTGCAATTCGTCGGCGACCTGCGCCGCCGTGCCGACAATACGCCAATGGCCGCGCGCGCCGGCGAAGTGGCGGGCAAGCTGGCGGATGGAAAGGCCGTCGCGGCGCGATTGCTCGACCACCAGCGCCTGCCGGCTTTTCATCCCCTCGCTTTCGGGCAGTTCCGGCAACGGCCCGTCGATCGGATAGCGCCCGAGATCGGAGATGCTGAGATAGCTGGACAGCAGCGCCACGCCGACATCGTCGGGAATGAGCGCCTGCAATTCCTCATGCTTCTCGCGGGCTTCGGCCTCGGTTTCCGCCACCACGGGTGAGACGCCCGGCATGATCTTGATGTCGTCAGGCTCACGCCCATAGGCGGCCATGCGCCCCTTGAGGTCGTCATAAAAGGCCTTCGCTTCCTCGAAGGTTTGCGCTGCCGTGAAGACCACGTCTGCGGTGCGGGCGGCAAGGTTGCGGCCGACATCCGAGGCGCCAGCCTGAACCATGACCGGCGCGCCCTGGGGTGACCGCGGCAGATCCAGCGGGTCCCGAACCGAAAAGCTCTGGCCGTCATGGCCGGAAGCCTTGCCGCGCCAAAGCCCGGTGACCACCTCGGCGAATTCTCGCGCCCGCTCGTAACGGTCGGCATGGGGCTTGAGGCCGGTCGCGCCGAAATTGGCGGCTTCGATGGGGCTGGCCGAGGTGACCAGGTTCCAGCCGGCCCGGCCGCCGCTCAGATGGTCGAGCGACAAAAAGGTGCGCGCGAGGCCATAGGGCTCGTTGTAGCTTGTCGAGGCGGTGGAAACGAGGCCGATGCGGCTGGTTTGCGCGGCCAGCGCAGACAGCAGGCTGATCGGCTCGAAGCCGATCGAACGCGACGTCTGGCTGGCGATCTCGACATTGGCCTCGCGCAGGCCTGCGGCGTCCTCGCAGAAGATCATGTCGAACTTCGCCGCTTCCGCCGTGCGCGCCAGCTGGATGTAATGATCGATGTCGATACCGGCGGTTACATGCGCCTTGGGATGGCGCCAGGCGGCGATATGGTGGCCCGTCGCCCACAGGAAGGCACCGAGCTTCATCTGCGCGGTCATTGCTCACCTCCACCGGCAGGCCCAAGATGCGAGCGCAAGGTCGTGCCGCGATAATTCTCTCGAAACAAGCCAAGCCGCCGCAGCTCCGGCACGACAAGATCGGCGAACGCGTCGAGTGCCGAACGCTGTGTCGGCAGCTGGACGTTGAACCCGTCGCAGCTTTCCGACTGGAATTTTTCCGCCAGCCCGTCGGCAAAGGCAGCCAGCTTTCCCGCCGTGCCGGGCGCAATGTTCGTCAGCACCTTAACGGCATCAGGCTCGCGCCCGCAGGCGAGGATGCGGCGCTTGAGATCGTCGTAGCTTGCTTTCGCGCCCTCGTTCGGTTCGTCGTCCAACAGGATGACATCGGCGGTGCGGACGGCAATATCCAGATCTGATACCGACAGGCCGGACAGCACCAACACCGGCGTATCCTGGGGCGATCGTGCAACATTCAGCGGGCCACGCACCGAAAAGAATTCGCCTTTGTGGTCAAGCGTGTGCATTTTTTCGGGGTTGTGGAAGCGGCCGCCGCTCTTGTCGAATAGCAATGCATCTGCATCCCAGCCCTGCCACAGGCCTCGAACGATGCCGATATATTCCTCGGTGCGGCGGCGAAAATCAGCGTCGGAAAATCCTTCCGGCCGGCTGAAATTGGCGGCCTCACGAGGGCTCTGCGCCATCGTGGCGCTCCATCCGGCGCGGCCATGGCTGATGATGTCGAGCGAAGCAAAACGGCGCGCCAGATTGTAGGGTTGGTGGGCAATGGTCGAGGCCGCGGCGACGAGGCCGATCTTGCTTGTCACCGTCGCTAGCGCCGCCAGCAAGGTCGTCGCTTCGAACGGCATCTGCTGGTTGGGCGTGTCCCCGCCGGCCGCCGGCGCGGAATCGGCAAGCAGCACCATGTCCAGTCCGGCGGCTTCGGCCTTTTGCACAAGACCAGCAAGATGGCTGAATTCCAGCTCGGGCGATGGATCGGCGGTTCCCGCAAACAGCGAAACGGCAAGATGCATTGTGGCGCCGTTGTCCATCGATAATCCCTGCAAGGCAAAACAGAATCGAGACTATGTTCGCCGCTTCCAGGGATGGCAACCGCTGGCGCTGGGCCAACCGCTGGTCACGTGCCGGCCAGTCTTCACTTTCAGGTCAGCCTCTACTTTCCAGCCAGAAGGTCATTGATCAGCCGCTGGCAGCGCTCGGCCATGAAGTCGAGCAACAGCCGCACCTTCGGGTCCTGCAGCTTTTTGTGGGGATAGACGGCGGCGAATTGCACCGGCGTCGGCGGCGTGTTGGCGAGGATCACCTGCAGCCGCCGGTCGCGAATGAAGGGTTCGACCTCGAAGCGCGGCTTGTTGATGATGCCACGCCCGGACAGCGCCCAGCCGGTCAGCACGTCGCCATCGTCGGTATCGTAGGGGCCGTGCACTTCGAATTTCTGCGGGCCGGCGGCCGTCTGCAGCGTCCACACATATTCGCGCGCGCCGGAATAGCGCAGCATCAGGCAATCATGCTTCTTGCCGATCAGTTCCTGCGGCTCCAACGGTTCGCCGCGGGCCTCCAGATATTTCGGCGCGGCCACCAGCACGCGCTCGCATTCCATGATGCCGCGCATCCTGAGGCTGGAATCCTCGATAATGCCGAGCCGGAAGGCCACATCGATACCTTCCTTCATGATGTCGACATTGTGGTCCGAGAGCCTGAGCCGCACCTCGATATCGGGATATTTGTCGTGGAAATCGGGAATGCCCGAAGCTACCAACCGACGGCCGAGGCCAAGCGGTGCGGTCACTTTGATGGTACCGCGCGGCTGGCCGGACAATGCCGAGACCGCCGCCTCCGCTTCGGTGATCGCCTCCAGCACCTGCTTGGCGCCCGAGTAGAACACCGTGCCATGCTCGGTCGGCATCAACTGTCTGGTCGTGCGATTAAACAGCCGCACTCCAAGGTGCTTCTCCAACTCCTTGATGCGGTTAGAGGCGACCGCCGGCGAAATGCGCATGTCGCGCCCGGCCGCTGACAGATTGCCGAGTTCGACGACGCGAACGAAGACGGCGATGTTGTCGAGATAGGCCATGCGGAGCACCTTCGCCGGTTTGCAGCGATCAGCCTAGTATTTTCCATTTTTTTTTGAAAGTCATCGTACACCTCGCCTCTTTCCGTTTGCGCACGAGCCCGTAAAGTCAGCCAATCGGCAGGGACGACTTCAATGATGGATTTCGCGATTTTCTGGGAATGGCTGAGCTTCGCCGTGCGCTGGCTGCATGTCGTCACCGGCATCGCCTGGATAGGTTCGTCGTTCTATTTCGTCGCGCTCGATCTTGGCCTGCGCCAGCGTCCGGGCATGCCTGTCGGCGCCTTCGGCGAGGAGTGGCAGGTTCATGGCGGCGGCTTCTACCACATCCAGAAATATCTGGTGGCGCCGGCCGAAATGCCGGAGCACCTGACATGGTTCAAATGGGAATCCTACGCCACCTGGCTGTCCGGCTTCGCCATGCTTTGCGTCGTCTATTATGCCGGCGCCGACCTATTCCTGATCGATCCCAATGTGCTGCCGATGTCGGTGCCGGTCGGCATCCTTTTGTCGATGGCGACAATCGGCGTCGGCTGGGTGGTCTATGATCTCTTGTGCCGCTCGCCGCTTGGCAAAAGCGACACCGGCCTGATGCTGGTGCTCTACGGCGTGCTGGTGTTCATCGCCTGGGGGCTGACGCATCTGTTCACCGGCCGCGCCGCCTTCCTGCATCTGGGCGCCATCACCGCCACGATCATGTCAGCCAATGTCTTCTTGGTCATCATCCCCAACCAGAAGATCGTCGTCGCCGACCTGATCGCCGGCCGCAAACCCGATCCGAAATACGGCAAGATCGCCAAGCAGCGCTCGCTTCACAACAACTACCTGACGCTGCCTGTGCTGTTCCTGATGCTGTCGAACCACTATCCCTTGGCGTTCGCCACGCAGTTCAACTGGGTCATCGCCTCGCTGGTGTTCATCATCGGCGTCTTGATCCGGCATTATTTCAACACCGTGCACAAGCGTGCCGGCAACCCGCACTGGACGTGGCTGGGTGCCCTTGTCCTGTTCATCATCATCATCTGGCTGTCGACCGTGCCCAAGGTGCTGACCGGTGAGCCCAAGGCGTCGGCCTCGGCGGACATCTATATCGCCTCGGCGCATTTCCCGGCCGTGCGCGACACGGTGCTCGGTCGCTGTTCGATGTGCCATGCGGCCGAACCTGTCTATGAGGGCATCTATCACGCGCCCAAGGGGGTGATGCTGGACACTGACGCTGACATCGCCAACCATGCCCGCGAGATCTATCTGCAGGCCGGCCGCAGCCACGCCATGCCGCCGGCCAACGTCAGCCAAATCACTGACAAGGAACGGGCGCTGCTGGTGGCCTGGTTCGAAGGCGCAGGGAAATAGAATGATTTCGACACTTCTGCGCGGCCGCACGCTGTCCTTCGTGCGCTGGCCGCAAACCATCGACGATCATTCGGCCTGGCGCTACGAGGAAGACGGCGGCCTGTTGCTCCACGACGGCAGGATCGTCGCCGCAGGTGCCTATGCGGATGTCGAGGAACAGGCCGGCGAGGGGACAAAAAAGATCGATCACCGGCCGCATCTGCTGCTGCCGGGCTTTATCGATGCCCACGTACATTTCCCGCAGATGCAGATCATTGCCTCCTATGGCGCCGAACTGCTCGACTGGCTGAACACCTACACCTTCCCGGAAGAAACGAAATTCGCCAACGCGCAGCACGGCCGCCGCATCGCCCGGCTGTTCCTTGACGAGATGGTGCGCCATGGCACGACGACGGTCGCCGCCTATTGCTCCGTGCACAAAGCCTCGGCGGAAGCCTTTTTCGCCGAGTCGCACGACCGCAACATGCTCAACATCGCCGGCAAGGTGATGATGGACCGCAACGCGCCCGAGGGCGTACTCGACACGCCGCAATCCAGCTATGACGATACGAAGGCGCTGATCAAGGAATGGCATGGCAAGGGCCGGCAGCACTACGCCATCACCCCGCGCTTCGCCATCACCTCGTCGCCGGAACAGATGGAGATGGCCGGCGCGCTGTGCCGCGAACATCCCGACCTGCACATGCAGACGCATCTGTCGGAGAACCACGCCGAGATCGCCTTCACGCAAGAGCTTTATCCGTGGTCGCGCGACTACACCGACGTCTACGAGCATTACGGGCTGCTGGGCAAAAAGAGCCTGTTCGGCCATTGCATCCATCTATCAGCGCGTGAAGCCGACGCACTTTCGGACAGTGGCTCGGTGGCTGTGTTCTGCCCGACCTCAAACCTGTTCCTCGGTTCCGGCCTGTTCGACTATCAGCGCTTTCGCCGCCGCGACAAGCCGCTCAGGATCGCCGCTGCCACCGATGTCGGCGGCGGCACCAATTATTCGATGCTGCGCACCATGGACGAAGGCTACAAGGTGATCGCGCTGAACGGCGAGAAGCTGAACCCGTTCCAGTCCTTCTGGCAGATGACGCGCGGCAATGCCGAAGCGCTGTCGGTGGCCGACAAGATCGGCACGCTGGATGAAGGCACCGAAGCCGACATCGTCGTGCTCGATGCCAGGGCAACACCGGCGATGCGGCTCAGGATGGAAACGGCGCAGACGCTGGCGCAGGAATTGTTCCTGCTGCAGACGCTGGGCGATGACCGCGCCGTGCGCGAGGTCTATGTCGCAGGACGAGCGGCGAAGAGCGATATGGCGATTTAGAGCGTCAGCTGCGTTCATTGCTTGACCCGGCGGCAGCCATCGGTCAAAGCGTGCGGCGAAGTTGACAGGGGAACGACATGGCCGTTGCTGACGACATCGCTCTGATCCGCAAACAGGAAGAAACCCTGGTCTTTCCAGCTTTCGATGAGGCCGTCGCCTTCAAGATCGGTTCCGCCATCCGCGATCGCGCATTGGCCGAAAACCTGCCTGTCATCGTCGACATCAGGCTGTGGGACCGGCCGCTATTTTACGCGGCAATGCCGGGTTCAAACGCTTCCAATCCCGACTGGGCGCGGCGCAAGATCAATGTCGTCAGGCGGTTCCTCAGAAGCACCTACCGTCTTGTGCTGGAACAGCAGCGCCCCGACCGCACCTTCAAGGTGGGTGAAGGCTTGGACATAGCGGATTATGTGCTCGCCGGCGGCGGCTTTCCGGTCACCGTCAAGGGCGCCGGTGTCATCGGCGTGATCGCCGTTTCCGGCCTGCCGGAACGCGAGGATCATGGCGTCGTGGTCGACGCGCTATGTGATCATCTCGGCGTCGACAAGCGCGGGCTGGCGTTGGCTCCGGAAGCCGAATGACCGTGCTCGAGCCCAAGGCCTTCCTCACCTCGATCTTCAATGCCGCCGTCGCCGCCGCCGATCCGGAGCGGACCATCCGTGATCATCTGCCGGCCAAGCCAAAGGGCCGCACCATCGTCATTGGCGCCGGCAAAGGCTCCGCACAGATGGCGGCTGCCTTCGAGAAGGTCTGGGATGACCCGATCGACGGACTGGTCGTTACCCGCTACGGCTATGGCGCCAAATGCGAGCGCATCGAGATCATCGAGGCCGCGCATCCGGTACCGGACGCTGCCGGCCTCGAAGCCTCGCGGCGCCTGCTGGCCAAGGTTCAGGGACTGACGGCGGATGATCTTGTCGTGGCGCTGATATCGGGCGGCGGCTCGGCGCTGCTGCCGTCGCCGGCCGCCGGCCTGACGCTGGCCGACGAGATCGCCGTCAACGAGGCGCTGCTCGCTTCCGGCGCGCCGATCGCAGCGATGAACACCATCCGCAAGCATCTTTCCACCATCAAGGGCGGCCGGCTGGCGGCGGCCGCCTGGCCCGCAAAAGTGGTGTCGCTGGTTGTCTCCGACATTCCCGGCGACAATCCAGCCCTTGTAGCCTCCGGGCCGACTGTTCCCGACACCGGCAGCCGTGAAGACGCGTTGGCGTCGATAGCGGCCTATGGCATGAAACTGCCAGACGCCGTGATGGCGCATATCAATTCGCCGGCTGCCGATGCACCCAACCCCGACGATCAGCGCTTCTCGCGCAACGAGGTGCATCTGATCGCTTCGGCCGGCGTGTCGCTGGAAGCGGCAGCGGCCGAAGCCAGGCGGCAAGGCATCGAGGCCGTCATCCTCTCCGATGCCATCGAGGGCGAAGCGCGCGAGGTTGGCGGCGTTCACGCGGCCATCGCGCGCGAAGTGGCAACGCGCAACAGGCCCTTCCAAAAGCCGGTGCTGATCCTGTCCGGTGGCGAAACGACTGTGACCTTGCGCGCAAAAGGCAAGGGTGGCCGCAACTCGGAATTCCTGCTCGCCTTCGCCATCGGCATCAACAGTGTCGAAGGCATCCACGCCCTGGCCGCCGATACCGACGGCATCGACGGTTCGGAAAACAATGCCGGCGCCTTCGCCGATGGCTCGACCGTATCGCGTATGCGCGCGGCCAGTGTCGATGCCAAGGCCATGCTGGCTGGCAACAACGCCTGGACGGCGTTCGATGCGGTGGGGGATCTGTTTGTGCCTGGCCCGACCGGCACGAACGTCAACGATCTGAGGGCCATTCTCGTCCGCTAGGCAGATCAAGCAGCCATCAACCGCTTCACCTCTCTCATGTCCCGCAAAAACCGCTCGCGTTCCGCCTCCTTCTCCGCAGGCTCCTGAATGCGCAGGATAAAAGACGGATGGATGGTGATGAAAACCCTCAATCCATCCTCACGCTCGATCACCTGCCCGCGCATTTTCGTCACCGGGATTGCCTTGCCGAGCAACGACAGCGCGGCCGTTGCGCCCAATGCCACCGCAAGCTCAGGCTTGATCAGCGCGAACTCCCGGTCGATCCACCAGCGGCAGGCCTGCACCTCACCAGCATTGGGCTTGGAGTGGATGCGCCGCTTGCCGCGTGGTTCGAATTTGAAATGCTTGACCGCATTGGTGACGTAGACCTTATGGCGCTCCACGCCTGCGTCATCGAGGATGGCGTCGAACACCTTGCCCGCCGGACCGACGAAAGGTTTGCCGGCGAGGTCTTCCTGGTCACCAGGCTGTTCGCCGACGAAAATCACCTTGGCATTGTCAGGGCCCTCGCCAAATACCGTCTGCGTCGCATCACGCCACAGCGGGCAGCGGTGGCAGCCTTTCGCCGCCTCGCGCAATTCGGAAATGGTGCTGGCCTCATCCTGAGGTACTTCGACTGACTGCTTCGGCCAATGCCTGGCCTGCACCTTGTCATGGTGCGGCGCGGGCGTGGTCGGCATCTTCGCAATCATGTCTTTGGCGGCCTTGTCCGCTCCTGCGATCAGGTCTGGAATGAGCGAGGCCTCGGGAAGGTTCCGCCAATATTTCTTCGGCATCTCCTTTTGCATGGCTTTCACCTTCAGCCGTGCCGGATTGAAGATGTTCTCGAAATAGGTGCGCCACAGTGCTTCGGTGTCATCCTGATCAGGTGCATCGCCCTTGGCGGCGCCTGGCCCGATCGCCAGCCTTTCGCCGTCCCAATCGGCGGAGGCATAGGGGGTCAATATGGTCCAGCGCATGCCGGTGAAACGCCTGACGAAGAAATCCGCGTTGCGCTCGACGATGAAATGATCGGGCTCGAACCAGGCGACATAGCGCTCATCGGCGCCCTCACCGATCTTCCGGAACCGCACGAAGGCATGCATCTTGTGGCTGTCGCGCCGCACTGCCTTTTCCATGGATTCAAGCCGTCTGGCGTCGGGATCCGACGCGATCGACAGCAGCTTTGGTTCGGTCCGCAAGCGCCACAGCATCCGATAGAGAAAGGCAAACCGGGTGGGGTCGCTATGGCAGAAGGCGGTTTCGGCATGCACGATAAAATCACGCGGCACGACAAGCTGCGCGCCCACAGGCGCGGCAGGCAAATCGCACGGCGGCTGGTCGGAACCGGCCGCGACATGCCAGCTAATATCCTCGGGTCGGACCTCATTCAGCGCCAGCCGCCGTGCCGCATCGCGCCAGCCGGTAAAATCGGTCTCGCTATCGAGCCGCACGCTATACCGGGCAAGATTGAGCTCAGCCGGCTTCATGGTCAAAACAGCGACAGTTGCTCGCAGGAGCGCATGATCTTGTCGCGCAAGCCCTGCTTGTCGGTGAGCGCTCCCGGCGACCAGCCTTCGGCGATGATGAACGGCCTGAGTTTAGCGATCGACTGGCAAATCCGCCCGACATCTTCGAGTCGCATGCGGCGGTGGCGACGCGTCTCCAGGATTTTTGCCACCACCTTGGTGCCGAGGCCGGGCACGCGCAGCAGGGATTCGCGGTCGGCGCGGTTCACGTCGACCGGAAACTGCCCCCGGTTGCGCAGCGCCCAGGCGAGCTTGGGATCGATGGCAAGGTCGAGCATGCCGTCGTCGCTGCCGGCCAGGATTTCCGGCTGCGAAAACCCGTAAAACCGCATCAGCCAGTCGGCCTGGTAAAGCCGGTGTTCGCGCATCAGCGGCGGCTTCTGCAGGGGCAAGGACGACGACGAGTCGGGGATCGGGCTGAAGGCGGAATAACAAACGCGCCGCAGATGGTAGCTGCCATAAAGCCGGGCGCTGGTGTGCAATATGCCGTCGTCGGATGTCTTGTCGGCGCCGACGATCATCTGCGTCGACTGGCCGCCTGGAGCGAAGCGTTCGCGCTTTTTGGTTCGGAGTGTCGGCTCGGCCTTTTCCTCCATCTTCTGGCGCAGCCTGGCCATGGAAAGCCGGATCGTTTCCGGCTTCTTTTCCGGTGCCAGTTTTTTGACACCTTCGTCGGTCGGCAGTTCGACATTGATCGACAGCCGGTCGGCATAGAGGCCGGCCTGTTCGACCAGTTCCGCCGAACTTTCCGGAATGGTCTTCAGATGGATATAGCCGGAGAATTTCTCTTCCAGCCGCAGCCGTCGCGCCACCTCGACCATCTCACCCATGGTCTCGTCAGGCGACCGGATGACGCCCGAGGACAGGAACAGGCCCTCGATGTAATTGCGCCGGTAGAAATCCATGGTCAGCTTCACTACTTCGTCGATGCTGAAGCGGGCACGCTTCACATTTGAGGACGAGCGGTTGATGCAATAGCTGCAATCATAGATGCAGAAATTGGTGAGCAGGATTTTCAAGAGCGAAATGCAGCGCCCGTCCGGCGCGTAGGAATGGCAGATGCCCATCCCCTCTGTGGAGCCAATGCCGCCAGTTTTCAGGGAATCCTTTTTCGCCGAGCCTGATGAGGCGCAGGAGGCGTCATATTTGGCGGCATCGGAAAGGATAGCCAGTTTTTCACGAACAGTGAGTGCGCTCATCTGTTCATGATATGTTCTATGATGCTGGTGTGCTACCTCATTTGATGGTGGCGGCGAAAAAGTGATCGCCGCCTATCATCAAGTCATCACACCTCGTGCAGGTAGAGGTGATAATCCAGTTCGCTGACCGTGCGCGCCACGCGCAGATATTCGGACTGTTTGATCGCCACGAAGGTCCGGTGCAGGTCCTCGCCAAGCGCGCCTTTCAGAAAGCTGGATGCTCTTGCAGTCTCGATGGCGCCACGCCAATCGGCCGGCATCGTCGTGCGGGTGACGGCCGCTTCATAGCCATTGCCGGTCGTTTCAGGGCCAGGGTCGAGACCTTCGTCGAGGCCCTTGATGATGCCGGCCAGAACCGTCGCGGCGATCAGATAGGGATTGGCGTCGACGCCCGACGGCCGGTGCTCGATGCGCCGGTTCTTCGCGTCGCCCGCCGGCACGCGCAGCGCCACCGAGCGGTTGTTGACGCCCCAGGTCGGCGCCACCGGCGCGTAGGATTGCGAGACGAAGCGCCGCCATGAATTGGCGTGCGGCGCAAACACCAGCATCGATTCCGCCATCGTCTGGATCAGGCCGCCGAGGCCTTGCAGCAAGGGCAGCGACCAGCTCTCGCCGCCGGCTTCGGCAAACACGTTTCTGCCTGATTTGTCCTGCAGCGAGACGTGGAAATGCATGCCCGAGCCGGCATATTTCTCGATCGGCTTGGCCATGAAACAGGCGGTCACGCCATGCCTGCGCGCCTGTGCCCGCACCAGCCGCTTCAGCATGACGAGGTCGTCGGCGGCTCGCATCACATCCTTGCGGTAGTTCAGCGTCAGTTCGTACTGGCCGGGCGCATATTCGGAAATGACCGTCTCGGCCGGAATGCCTTGTGCCTTGGCGGCGGCGTAGATGTCGGAGAACAGCGGCTCCATGCCGTGCAGATGGTCGACCGAATAGACCTCGGTCTTGCCCGAGACGCGGCCATCGAGCACTGCGCGCGCCGGCTGCACCTTGCCGTCGGCATCGCGCTCATTGGCCAGGAGAAAAAACTCGAGTTCGAAGGCGCCGGCCGGGTAAAGCCCCTTGGCCGCCAATATGTCGACCTGCCGGGCCAGCGCCAGGCGCGGATCCGAAGACATTGGCTGGCCGTCGAGATGATACATCGCCATCAGCAACTGGCCTCGCGGCGGGTTGGTGCCGTAAAGCGGCACCAGCGTGCCGGGGATCGGCCAAGCCCTGAGGTCGCCGTCGCCGGTGGTCCAGATCAGCCCGGTTTCGTGCACATCCTCGCCGGTGATGTCGAGGCCGAGGATCGAGATAGGCATGTGCCGGCCGCCCTCGAAAATGCTCTTCAGCTCGTGCCGGCGCACAATCTTGCCGCGGCCGACGCCATTCGCGTCGGTCAGCACGATATCGAAGGCCTCTATCTCGGGATGGGTCTCGAGAAAGGCTTGTGCCTCAGCGGGCGAGGACCCCGATGGCGAGGTCAGGGTGGCATTGGGATTGTCCATAGCCGCTTGTCTCATGCCGCAAGCTTTGCCGCAACCGCAGCGAAGGCGCTGATCAGCCGGTTGACCTGAGCGCCTGACGTCGCCGGCGAGATCAGCATCATGTTGTGGAAGGGTGCGATCAGCACGCCACGGTTGACCAGCCCGACATGGATTGCGGCCTCCAGTTCGGGCGCATGCGCGGTCTCAGCCTCCGCGCCGTTGCGCAGCGGGCCGGGCGCGCAGATGAATTCGACGCGCGCACCGACGCGGGCGACATGCCAGGGCAGGCGATAGCGGTCGATCACGCCGGTCAGCCCGGCATCGAGCCGCCGCGCCAGATGGTCCATGCGGTCATAATTTTCCTCGGTCATCACTTCTTCGAGTGTGGCGCGCATGGTGGCGAACTGCAGTGGGTTGGCCGACAGCGTCGTGCCCATGCCGGAATAGCCAGGCTCCTTGGTCCTGTTGTAGTCGGCGTAGCGCGAGGCGACCTCATCGCTCATGCCCCACACGCTTGCCGGCACGCCGCCGGCGATCGGCTTGCCCAGCACGAAGAGGTCCGGGTCGAGCCCGTATTTCCTGGTGTAGCCGCCGGGGCCGGTCGAGATCGTGTGCGTCTCGTCGATCAAAAGCAGCGTGCCGGCTGCGCGGGTCAGTCGGCGCAGCGCGTCATGGAAGCCTGGGTCGGCCAGCACCATGCAGGAATTGGTCAGCACAGGTTCGGCGATGACGCAGGCCACATCCCTATCCTTCAGGGCTGCTTCAAGTGCCGGAATGTCGTTGAATTCAATGACCTTGGCCGTGCGGGTCAGGTCGCGGAATTCGCCTGCCAGCCCAGGCCGGTTGACGGGCTTGCCGTCGACCAGCCGCACCATCGTCTCGTCGACCGAGCCATGGTAGCAGCCGTTGAAGACAAGGATCTTTTCCCGCCCGGTGATGGCCCGGGCCACACGAAGCGCAAAACGGTTGGCGTCGGTCGCCGTCGTCGCGATCTGCCAGAACGGCAGGCCGAAGCGCTGCTGCAACAGCGGCCCGATGGCAAGCGCATCTTCCGAAGGCAGCATATAGGTCAGGCCGCGTCCGGCCTGGCGGCGGATGGCGCGTGCCACCGGCGGCGGCGAATGGCCGAACATCGAGCCGGTGTCGCCAAGGCAGAAATCGTCGAGCCTGTTGCCGTCGATGTCGGTGATCGCAGCACCCCTGGCGCTGTCGACCAGGATCGGAAACGGCGTCGGCCAGTCGTTCATCCAGTGCATAGGCACGCCGCCGAAGAAGCCGGGCAGGCCATTGCCGACCTTGGCCTGGGATTTCGGCCGCGCCGCGCGGAAGGCTGCCCCTTCGGTCTCGCGTAATTGCGCGATGCGGTCACGGCTGATGCCGCCAATGGTCTCTGAACTGTCGCTGCTGTGCATGGAAACCCCTCTGATAGGTTCCTCTTAGCCAATCAACCCCCGCGACCGCAATTGGTCGCGCGTCTGTCCTGCGTTGGCTCAGCCACCAGCGGCGGCGCTTGACCCTCTCTGCGAAGTCAGCGCCAATGCTGTCGGCAATGGCGACGCGGGGGGAAAATGCGGACGATCATCTGCGTGACGATGCTGTTTCTGTCGGTAGGCACTGCGTTTGCCACCGGTGGTATCTGGTGCTCCGTCGACGATGCGGCGGTGAAATTCCAGGTCGATGCCGGCGTCACCACCGGCATGGGCGGCCCGACCTTCAACTTTCGCGGCGACCTCGAAATCAAGGCAAGGCCCGCCGGCGATCAATTGCGCAAGACGATGTTCGAAAATTCCAACCTCACCCAGTACTGGCTCGACAACAAGGAACTGCGGCTGAACATCTATCACGAGCAGGAGGTGGCCAAGAGGTTCAGCTCGGTCGAACTGACGATCCTGACCAAGGCCAGCGATGAAGGCGTCTATGGCGGAGACTACAAGCTTGCCGTCTATGACAGCACGGCCGACAAGGATAGCGACGGCAAGACCGTCGATCTGACGGGCAAGGTCTCCTGCGGCGCCGAGTGACCGCTGTTATGAACTACGCCGCGATGTCGATGACGCCGCAGTCTCCGGCCGCACTGCCGAAGGCGACGCGGCGTTCTTCCTTGTCCCACATCATCGAAGTGATGGCGCCTTTGCCGGGCCGCCGCAACAGCACTTCCTTGGCGTCGGAAAAACGTACAGCCATGACCATGCCGTCGTCATAGCCGACGGCGACGACATCCTGGCTCGGGTGGCACGCGACCGCTGTCACCATGGCATTGCCACGTGTGCCGAGTTCCAGCGGCGCCTTGCCCATCGGCCCGTCCTTGCCCGAAAACGGCCAGACGATCGCCGCCGGTGCGCCGGAACTGGCCAGCCATTTGCCCTTGACGCTCCACGACAGGCTTTTGACCTTGCCGGGATAGCCGGTCATGCGCATGTGCTTGCCGTCGGCGAGCTTCCAGCCATGCAAGGCATTCTCCTGCATGGTGGTGACGAGGAAGGCGCCGTCGGGTGAGAAGGTGATGCCGGTATGGGCGCCGGCCCATTCGAGCTCCACCGGTTTGCCTTCGGCGGCCGGGAAATGCAGCGTCGCACCATTGTAGCGGGCGACGCCGAAGCGCATGCCCTTGGGCGAAAACGCCAGCCCCTCGACCGAACGCGGATGGACAAATTCCCTTGTCTTGCCATCGGCGAAGCGCACAAAGGCGGTCTTGCCGGTGGCGTAGGCGATGGCGCCTTGCGGCCCGGCGGCAACGCTGGTGATCCATTTCTTGCCGGCTGTTGCCAATTCCCTGGCCTCGCCGCCGGCCTTCACGGCGAACACCTTGCCGTCCTCGCCGCCAGTGATCAGCCGGTCATTGGCTGCATCATGGAAGGCCGCGAGCAGCCCGTCATTGGCCTGCACCGTCTTGTGGCCATTGTCGAGCCGATGGACGGCGCCGTCGGCCAACGCAAAATGCGGCACGTCGCCGAGGAAGACCGCAGCGACGCAATGGCCTTCAAGATCAAGCGGGGCGACGGTCGGCATGGCGGGTCTCAACAGTCATTCGTTCGTTCCAGCGCAGGATGACGGTGTCCTCGATCGGAACCGGGCCGCCTTGATAGGTGAAGACGAACCATTTGTCCCAGTTTTCGATCAACCAAACCTTCGAAAGTGCGGGTTTTTTCTCGAACCTGCTTTCCTCCGGCAGCACGGCGAAAACGAGGCCCGCCTTATAGCCGGATGTCACCATGAGACCGAGCCCGGCCTCCTCTTCGCGGGGATCGAAGATCAGAAGATCGACCGAGCCGGAAGCCGGCCCGAGATAGTAATTGTCGGAAAGTCGTATGATGTCGCCGATGATCAGAAAATCATCGGCGAGATCGAGCAGACGCGGCATTGGTTGCGGTCAAGCCGCCTGGCAGGCGTCAAAACTCTTCTTCAGCCGCTCGGCGTCCAGTTCGCGGCCGATGAACACCAGCCGGCTCTCATGCTTCTCGCCGTCTTTCCAGGCGCGCTGGTGGTCGCCTTCGATGATCATGTGCACGCCCTGGATGACATAGCGCTCGTCATCGCCCTTGAGCGCAATGATGCCCTTCAGCCGCAGAATGTTCGGACCTTCCATCTGGGTGATCTTCTCGATCCACGGGAAGAACTTCTTCGAATCCATCTCGCCGCCGCGCAGCGACACCGACTGCACCGTCACGTCATGAATATCAGAGGGGTGCGCATGGTGGTGATGATCATGCCCGTCATGATCATGGTGATCGTGGCCATCATGGTCATGATCGTGGTCGTGATGATCGTGGTCGTCATGCGCCTCGAGGAAATGCGGATCGTTTTCCAGCGCCCGCGACAGGTCGAATGCGCCACGGTCGAGCACCTCGGACAGGTCAACACCGGCACGGGTGGTGCGATGGATCCTGGCCGCAGGATTGATGGCGCGGATCGTCGCCTCGACCTTGGCCAGCTCTTCCGGGGTGACGAGATCGGTCTTGTTGAGCACAACGACGTCGGCGAAGGCGATCTGGTCCTCGGCTTCCTTGGAATCCTTGAGCCTGAGCGGCAGATGCTTGGCATCGACCAGAGCCACCACTGCATCGAGCCTGGTCTTGGAGCGCACGTCGTCATCCATGAAGAAGGTCTGCGCCACCGGCACCGGATCGGCGAGACCGGTGGTCTCGACCACGATGGCGTCGAAGCGGCCGGGCCGGCGCATCAGGCCTTCGACGACGCGGATCAGGTCGCCGCGCACCGTGCAACAGACGCAGCCATTGTTCATCTCGTAGATTTCCTCGTCGGATTCCACGATCAGGTCGTTGTCGATACCGATCTCGCCGAATTCGTTGACGATGACTGCGTAGCGCTTGCCGTGGTTTTCCGACAGGATGCGGTTGAGCAGCGTCGTCTTGCCGGCGCCGAGATAGCCTGTGAGAACGGTTACGGGGATCTGCGTCTGTGCGTCGCTCATGGCTTGCCTCGAAATGACTGGGCCCTAGAAATACAGGGCCACGAGAAGGGATTGTTGGCCTGATATAGGATGTGTGCCGGCCTTTTGCACGAGGCAAACCGCCTGTGCGTTTGACCCAGATGTGGAAAGTGGCCAGCGCGCCAGAACATCTTCCGCGCCGGCAGCGCATGAGGCGGCGCCTGCGCTGCAGCTTCGTCGTCGGAAACGCTTCTCGTCAATCTGAGCGGAACCCCGGCTCGCCGAACCGCTGCAATTGCCTTGGCGGAAACTCGTTTGTCATCTAACTGAAATAAACATCTGGCATCACCACGGCGGACACCGCAATGCTTGCCGGCAAAGCTGTTTGGAGCGCCGGAATCTTTTTGATCGTCGATTGCCAACCGGCCGGCTGCGTCTATGCTGCGTGCACCGGTACGGCCGAAGAGGGATGACCATGGCCAAGGCGGACAAGACTGCAACAATGAGCCGGCTGCATTCGGCGGCAAGGCTGGCAAGAACCGCGCTGGCGGCCCGGCTTCTGGCGCACGGCTTCTATGCCGGCCAGGACCAGATCATGCTGGCGCTCGACCGTGAGGACGGCCAGACGCCTGGCAATCTTGCCGGTCGCCTCGGCGTGCGCCCGCCGACCATCACCAAGACCATCAACCGGCTGCAGGCGCAGGGTTTTCTGGAAAAGCGCGCCTCCGAGTCCGACGCGCGTCAGGCGCACATCTTCCTCACCGAGACTGGCCGCGACACCATCCGCGCCATCGAGAAGTCGGTGAAGAAGACCGAAAAGCAGGCGCTCAAAGGCCTCGACAAGAAAGACCAGAAGGCGCTGTTCAAGCTTTTGGCCCGCATCGAGGCCAACCTCTCCAATGAGGAACTGGCGCTGATCGACGACGACGCCGAGTCGGACGACTGACTGCAACAATCAGGCCGCTGCCGGGACTGATTCCCGGATCAGCGAGGACCAACGTCCCGGCGTCATGCCGAACGCCTTCTTGAATTGCCTGTTGAAATGGCTCTGATCGGTGAAGCCGGCCTCGACCGCGATCTGCGCCAAGGGCTCGCCGGCGGCAATCATTCGCCGCGCGCGCTGTAGCCGGCGCATCACCAGGAAACGATGCGGGCTGGTCGAGAAGGCGGCACGGAAATGCCGCGACAAGGCATAGCGGTCGAGCCCGGTAATGGCTTCCAATTCGTCGGAACGCACGGGGCGCGTTGCATTCTCCGTAAGATAGTCTCGCGCCAGCTTCGCCGCCCGCCACGCCGTCCTGGTCATCGGCTTTGCCGGCTGGCCGGCATGGCGCGTCAGGCTTTGCATCAGTTGCGTGAGGAAGTCGTCGACGAACAGTTCGTCGAGCTCCTGCTGCAACGGCCCCAGCGCCGACAGCAGGGTGGTGCAGAAGGCGTCGTCCCTCACCACGGCATCCCTGACGAAGGGCAGCGAAGCGCCGCCAAGGCAGTCCAGCATCAGCGACGGCTCGAGATAGAGCATCCTGTAGCGCAGCCCGTCCTCGGTGCCAGCGCCGCCATCGTGCAATTCGTCGGGATGCAGGACGATGATCTGGCCGGGCAGGCTCAGCCGCGTCGCACCGCGATAGCGAAAGGTCTGCACGCCGTGCAGTGTCACCCCGATCGCGTAGCTGTCGTGGCGATGCATATCGAAGGCGCTACCGTGGAACCGCGCTTCGATCCGTTCCATGCCCGCAGGGTCGGGAGCGGAGATGATGCAGTTTTCAGCTGCACCCGCGCACAAACGTCCAAGACCCTCGAAGGCCTGGCGGTCTAGTTCGAACGACATCGTCTCCTTCAGCCTCGCAATCGGGGCCTAACCTCGAATGGTCCATTTTCTCATGTTCGACACGAAATTTGCAATCGTGCTGCGGGAGGACCTGCCGGTCTGGCAGAAACTCAACGTCACCGCCTTCCTGACCAGCGGCATCGTCGCCCAGTTTCCAGACATCATCGGCGAGCCCTATCGCGACCGCTCCGGCAATCTCTACAACCCGCTGTCAGTCCAGCCGGTCATCGTGCTGTCGGCTGACCAGGCGACGCTCGCCACGATCCACCGGCGCGCGCTGGAGCGCGGCGTGACGACCTCGCTCTATGTCGAGGAGATGTTCTCGACCGGCTTCGACGCCGCCAACCGCGCCGTCTTCGCCGAGTTCGCGCCCGAAGACGCCAAGGTGGTCGGCATCGCGCTGCGCGCGGAGAAGAAGCTCGTCGACAAGATCACCAAGGGCGCCCGTATGCACGCCTAGACGGAAGGCTGGACTAAGCCTACTGGCTTCTATTGTTGTATTGTTGTGCCAGCTGGCTTTGGCGTGGCAGCGGGCGACAATTGGCTTGCCGGCAAGCGACAATTCCCGCAAAGGTGGGGCTTCAGCCCAGCTTTTCCCCGGCCTGCAAGTGAATGCTTCCCAAAGATATGTCGAAAGCGCGACGCCGCCGGTGGCGATCCTGTGCATGCTTACCACCTATGTCTTCTTCACCTTCCTCGACACCTCAAGCAAATATCTCGTCCTGGCCGGCATTTCGGCGCTGATCGTCGCCTGGGTGCGCTTTGCCGTGCACGTCGTGCTGGTCGGCACGCTGCTGCGCGGCTGGCGCCAACCCATGCGGTTTCGTCCGGTCAACCTGCCGGCGCATGTGCTGCGCGGTGTGTTCCTGTTCGGCTCGACCATGTGCAACATCCTGGCGCTGCGCTCCCTGCAACTGGCCGAGACGACATCGATCTATTTCTTCGGGCCGATGGTGATCACAGCACTTGCCGGTCCGCTGCTCGGTGAATGGGCCGGCTGGCGGCGCTGGCTGGCCATCCTGGCCGCCTTCGCCGGGGTTCTGATCATCACAAGGCCAGGTGTCGGCGTCTTCGGCATCGGCCATCTCTTCGCGCTCGGCTCGATGCTGTCGAACAGCTTCTACGTCATCATGACGCGCCGCATGTCGGCGACCGAGACGTCGGAGAGCCTGATCCTGTTCTCGGCGCTGGCGCCGGCGGTGCTGCTTTTGCCGATGTTGCCGTTTTCCTTCTCGCTGCCGCATGATGGCTGGCACTGGTTCATCCTGCTCATGCTTGGCGTGTTCGGCGGTGTCGGCCATTGGCTGCTGGTGCAGGCCTATCGGCTGGCGACGACCACGGCGCTCGCCCCCTATCCCTATTCGCAGATGGTGTGGATGATCATTTCCGGCTGGATCGTCTTCAAGCAGTTTCCAGACCGCTGGACGCTGGTTGGCGCGGCCATCATCGTCGCCAGCGGCCTCTATATCGTCCACCGCGAGCACCGGCTTCGGCTGCAGAGCCGCGCTGCCTCCGATGTCGAGGCGGAAGCGCTGGCAAAAAAACTTTGATTTGCCCCCGATCGGTGGCATAACGCCGCCTTTAAACAGTTTAGGTCGGAATTCGGCTCGTTCGGGGAGCGCAAGGCGCTGGCACAAAAAATCAAGCTTTCGACGATCGCGGACGCGCTCGGCGTGTCCACGGCCACCGTGTCCCTGGCGCTGCGCGACAGCCCGCTGGTTGCCGGCTCGACGCGCGACCGCATCAAGGAACATGCGCGCGCCATCGGCTATATCTACAACCGCCGCGCCGCCAGCCTGCGCACCTCACGTTCGGGCATTGTCGGTGTCGTCGTGCACGACATCATGAACCCGTTCTTCGCCGAGATCCTGCGTTCGATCGAAAGCGAACTCGACCGCAGCCGGCAGACCTTCATCCTGTCCAATCACTACGATCAGCTCGAGAAGCAACGCACCTTCATCGATACGCTGCTACAGCTCGGCGCCGACGGCGTCATCATGTCGCCGGCCATCGGCACGCCTGCTTCCGATATCCTGATGGCCGAGGAAAACGGGCTGCCGGCGGTGCTGATCGCACGCACCGTCGAGGGTGCCGACGTGCCGGTGTTTCGCGGCGACGACTCCTATGGAACAGGCCTCGCCACCAACCATCTGATCTCGCTCGGCCACAAGCGCATCGCCATGATCGGCGGCACCGACCAGACCTCGACCGGCCGCGACCGCTACCAGGGCTATGTCAACGCCATGGAGGCGGCCGGGCTCGAAGTCAGGCCGTCCTGGCGCATCGCCGGCCCGCGCACCAAGCAGGCGGGCTTCGAGGCCGCCGGGCAGTTCCTGGCGCTGAAGGACAGGCCGACCGCTGCCTGCTGCTGGAACGATCTTGTCGCCATCGGCCTGATGAACGGCATTGCGCGTGCAGGCCTGGTGCCGGGCATCGACATTTCCGTCACCGGCTATGACGATCTCGAAGAGGCGGCGATCGCCACGCCGGCGCTGACCACCGTCTGGAACGGCCAGCGCGAGGTTGGCCGCCGCGCCGCCAGCGCGCTGCTCGACAAGCTCAACGGGCAGACGGTGCGGCCCTCGCAGGAATTGATCAAGCCGGAACTGCATGTGCGCCAGTCGACCGGCAAGCCGATGGAGCGGGCATGACCAAGGTGGACCAACTGCAAGCCGTTGCCATTCTGGTGCCGGCGGGCTTCAGCGACCATGCCGTCCGGCGCATCGACCGTACCTTCAAACAGGTGAGGATCGAACGCGCCGATCCGGCGCTGGTCACCGACGAAATGCGCCGTACGGTGCGTGGCATTGCCTGCTTTGCCGGCGTCAATGCGGCGATGATGGATGCCTTGCCCAATCTCGAACTCATTGCCTCCTTCGGCGTCGGCTATGACTCGGTCGATGTCAGCCATGCCCGGGCGAAAAACATCATGGTCACCAACACGCCCGACGTCCTGACCGAGGAGGTCGCCGACACCGCGATCGGGCTGCTGATCAATACGGTGCGCGAGTTGTACGCCGCCGAAAAATGGCTGCGCGACGGCAACTGGGTCAAGAAGGGCAATTATCCGCTGAGCCGGCTGACCTTGCGCGCGCGCCGCGTCGGCATTTTCGGCATGGGCCGCATCGGGCAAGCCATTGCCCGGCGGCTGGAAGCATTCGGCCTGCCGGTCGCCTACCACAACCGGCGTCGTGTCGACGGTCTTTCCTATCAGTACCACCCGACGCTGAAGGGCTTGGCTGAAGCAGTCGATACGCTGATTTCGGTGGCGCCTGGCGGCGCTTCGACGCAAAAGGCGGTCAATGCCGAGATCCTGTCGGCACTCGGCGCCAACGGCGTCTTCGTCAATATCGGCCGCGGCAGCACGGTCGATGAGGCAGCACTTGCGGCAGCACTTGCCGATGGCACCATTGCCGCCGCCGGGCTTGATGTCTTCGCCGACGAACCGAACGTACCCAAGGCGTTGCTCGACGTGCCAAACGCTTGCCTGCTGCCGCATGTCGGCTCGGCCTCGGAGCACACACGCCGCGCCATGGCGGATCTGTGCGTCGACAATCTGGTGTCCTGGTTCACCGAGCGTCGGCCGCTGACACCGGTGCCCGAGACGGCGGATGTGAAGGCGCGCGGCTGACCGGCCGTTCGCCACACTTATTAACGCCAGCTTAACCCTTTGGAATCATTCTGCATCCTGTTCGTGTGCGTGGATGAAGAGTGATGAAAACGCTTTCCGCATTGATTGCTGCCGGCGCGCTGTTTGGCGGCGTTCAAATTTTCCATGAAGGCAATGGGGAAAGCGTCGCCACCGATGCAACTTCGTCCAACAGCTACAGGCTGGTCGCCAACGGTGATGAGGGGGCCTGCGCCGTCATACGTGGAGCCTCGATTTCGGATGGCTTGTCCTCGTTGACGGTGTCTCCGACCTGCCGCCGGCTGTTGCCGGGCATCGAGCAGGCAAAATTCTGGCGTGAGCAGAACGATGGCACAGTCGCCTTCAGCGCCAACGGCATCGATCCGATCGTCACCTTCTCGGTTGCTGATGGCGATGGCTATGAATCCTATGCTCCAGCCATGCCATTGCTGTCGCTGGCGGTCGCCGGTGATCTGAAAACTGACGACTGATTATTCCGCGGCGGCTCGCGAGCCAGCCTTTGCCGCCGCGTGCAGGCGCACCGCATCGCCGAAGGCGCGGAAGATCTTGGCCGAATTGCTGTCCGATTTGATCCAATATTCGGGGTGCCACTGGACACCGACGGCGAAGGCGCGAGCCCCCTTGACCGAAACCGCTTCAACCGTGCCGTCAGTGGCAACGGCCTCGATCTCGAGCTTCGATCCCAGCCGGTCGATCGCCTGGCGATGCAAGGAATTGACCTTGATGTCGCCGGCACCGAACACGCCGGCCAGGCAACTGCCTGCCTTGATCGAAATGGTCTGGTGGATGGCGAAGCGCTCATCCTGCTTGTCGCTCACCGGCGCGCGGTGGTCGAGCGACCCCTCGCGCTCCTGGATCTCGGTGCCCAGCGTGCCGCCGAGCGCGACGTTCAGCTCCTGGATGCCGCGGCAAATGGCAAGCAACGGCACGCCGCGCTCGATCGCCCGGCGGATCAACGGCAGCGTGGTCGCGTCACGCGCCGGATCATAAGGACCGTTGGCTTCGCTGGCATCGCCGCCATAGAGCGAGGGGTGCACATTGGACTTTGACCCGGTGACCATGACGCCATCGACCGAGGACAGAAGTTCGTCGAAATCGAGCCTGTCGCCGAACGATGGCACCAGCAAAGGGAATACGCCGGCGCCCGCAACCGCGGCTTCCAGATATTGCTGTGGGGCGGCATGCCAGGTGTAGTTGTCGAACTGACGGACGTCGGTCGATATGGCGACGAGCGGCTGGTGCATTTTGGGTCTGTTTTCCATCTGGCAAGGGATGTCCTGCCTTCAAAATAGGCGATCTCAGGGCATTTTTCCATGCCAAGTTTCAACGTGTCGCATGGGCCACGAACGCCGCCGTTAGACTATAGTTGCAGGGTCGTATGGCTTGGTCACCAAATCTGGCGGCTGTGCTGGACTAGACTTATTGCCCGTGTATTGTTTCGGCCAACCGATACGGGAACCGAGGATTTCCCGAAAATCGGTCTGTTGATCCAAAAGGGAGGAACTTCATGGATCGTCGTTCATTCATTCGCAAGGCCGGCGTAACCGGCGTAGGCGCTGCCGCCGCGGCGGCGACGCTGGCGGCACCAGCAATTGCCCAGTCCAATCCCAAGGTGACATGGCGACTGGCGTCGTCCTTTCCGAAGTCGCTCGACACGATCTATGGCGGCGCCGAAGTGTTCTCCAAGATGCTGTCGGAAGCCACCGACGGCAATTTCCAGATCCAGGTCTTCGCCGCCGGCGAACTCGTGCCCGGCCTGCAGGCTGCCGATGCCACCACGGCCGGCACGGTCGAAGCCTGCCACACGGTGGCATATTATTACTGGGGCAAGGACCCGACATGGGCGCTGGGTGCCGCGGTTCCCTTTTCGCTCAACGCGCGCGGCATGAATGCCTGGCACTACCATGGCGGCGGCATCGACCTGTTCAATGAATTTCTTGCCACGCAAGGGTTGTTCGGCCTGCCGGGCGGCAACACCGGCGTGCAGATGGGCGGCTGGTTCCGCAAGGAGATCAACACTGTTGCCGACCTCTCCGGCCTCAAGATGCGCATCGGCGGCTTTGCCGGCAAGGTGGTGCAGAAGCTCGGCGTCGTGCCGCAGCAGATCGCCGGCGGCGACATCTATCCGGCGCTGGAAAAGGGCACCATCGACGCCGCCGAATGGGTCGGCCCTTATGACGATGAAAAGCTCGGCTTCTACAAGGTCGCGCCGTATTACTACTATCCCGGCTGGTGGGAGGGCGGCCCGACCGTCCACCTGATGTTCAACAAGGCGAAATATGAAGAGCTTTCGCCGGCTTACAAGTCGCTGCTGCGCACCGCGGCTCAAGCCGCCGATGCCGACATGCTGCAGAAATATGACTATGTGAACCCGCCGGCGGTGAAGCGGCTGGTGGCCGGCGGCGCGAAGCTGCGCCCGTTCAGCCAGGACGTCATGGCAGCCTGCTTTGAAAAGGCAAACGAGGTCTATGCCGAAATGGAAGCCACCAACGCACCGTTCAAGAAGATCTGGGAATCGATCAAGGGCTTCCGCAAGGAGCACTATCTCTGGGCGCAGGTGGCCGAGTACAATTACGACACCTTCATGATGGTGCAGCAGCGCCAGGGCAAGCTGTAACGGTCCCATCGCATTCGTAGACGAGACCCCGGGCGTGCCGCCCGGGGTCTTTCTTTTTCAGGTTGGCGAGGCACCGACCTCGACCAGCAGTCCACCCGGCGCAGTGCAGTAGAAGGTTGTTGACTTGAAGCCGCCGCGTGTCAGCTCCTGGACCTCGCCTGGCGCGAAGCCGGCTTCGGCAAGTTCCGCTTGCTTGGCGTGCACAAGGTCTGGTTTGCCGACGAAGAAGCCAATGTGAAAGCCGTCGGGATAGGTGGCGGGTTCCCTCTTGCCCGGTGTCATCAGGTTGAGGGCAAAGCCATCGGATCCGCGCAGGATCGCAAAAGCGTCCTTGCCGCGCATGGCGACAAGCTCGAAGCCGAAATGGCTGGTGAAGAAGCCGGCAAGAGCAGCGACTTCTGATGTGATGATGTTGAGGTGGTTCAGTTTCATGGTCTTTGTCCTGTCACGGTTGAAACGCGGACAAGGCTTGGCTGCGGACCGGGAACCGGCGGGGCCGTGGCATCAGGAAATCCGGACATGACCCAACCGGCTCGCGGGCTTTCGCCTCGCTTGCCGTCCGCGGGTTCTCCCGCACATTGTGCGGCGAACAGGCCTCCGCCGAGCATGATCACGAAACGTGACGTCCGGTTTTCACGGACAAACGGTCTCGGTTTGTCCAGAGATCATGCTCGAAAAACGGAAGAGACCGGACTACCGAACCGGTCATGTCTTTTTCGGCGCGGCCTGAATAGCGGAGTGGCGAGCCGGCGGCAAGCCTGTTGCCTCAGCTTCGGCCGGGCACCACCAGCACCTTGACCTCGCCGGGCGCTGGCGGATTGGCGATCACCATTGCCGCCTCTTCGAGCGGCACTCGCCTGGAGATAAGCCGGTCGATCTCGATCGCACCGGATGCGATCAGCTCGGCGGCGCGGCGATGCGTGTAGGGATTGAGGAATGAGCCCAGCACCTTCAATTCCCGAAACAACAGATCGAAAGGCTCGAATTCTGCCTTCATGCCTTGCGGCGTGACGCCGACGATGACGACGGTGCCGCCGGCCCTGGCCAGCCGCATCGACTGCTCGACGGTCTCGCGCACACCAGCGCATTCGAACACCACGTCGGCGCCGCCCGGCAACAGGCCCGCCGGCCCGGCGATGACCTCGATGACATCGGCGGCGGTGGGATCGACCGTCACTGTCGCGCCGAGCTCCTCGGCAAGCGCGCGCCGCGAAGCCTGTCTGGTCGACAGGACAATCGTCGTGGCTCCGGCCAGCCGCGCCAATTGCACGGTGAGCAGGCCGATAACGCCGCCGCCAAGCACGATCACCGAACTGCCCGGCTTGATCTCGGCCAGATCCACGCCATGCAGGCAGCAGCCAAGCGGCTCGCAGAACGCGCCATGCGTTGGCGGTAGGTCGGCGGGCAGGATGAAGGCCTGCTTCTGCGGCAGCACGACATAGTCGGCAAAGCCGCCGTCGCGATGGATGCCGATCGCGTTGAGATTGCGGCAGAGATTGACCCGGCCGGCATGGCAATGCGGGCATCGCCCGCAGGCGATGTTGGGATCGCCGGTGACGCGGTCGCCGACGGCAAAGCCTGAGACGGCGTCGCCGACCGCCTCAATGATGCCCGAAAATTCATGTCCGGGCGTCACCGGCGGCTTGCAGGGGAATTCGCCGTGGAAAAGGTGCCGGTCGGTGCCGCAGACGCCGCAGGCTTCGATCCGCACCAGAAGCTCGTCCGGGCCGGGGATGGGTTTGTCGACTTCGCGTAGCGCAATGCTGCCCACGGCTTCCAGTCGCACCGCTTTCATGGTCTTGGCATCCATCAGTTGAAGCTCGGCGGCTGCGACAGGTCCGGCTGGGGCGTGGCCGGTTGTGCGGCGGGTGGTGTGTCGCCGAAGCTCGGCGGCTGTGAAAGGTCGGGTGTGGTAGCCGGAGCCGTGCCGCCATTGGCCGGTGCGGTACCGTTGGCCGGTGGCGCACCGGGCGGTGACATGCCAGGTATTGCCGGCACCGTGTAGTCGATCGTGCCCGGATCAACCGTGGTGCCTTTGTAGCGCATTACCATTTGCGGGAAGGCGATCGTCAGTCCGATCATGATCACCTGGATGCAGACGAACGGCACCGCGCCCCAATAGATCTGGCCAGTGGTGACCGGAGCGATCTGCTTGCCGGTGAGGCGGTCGAGATAGGGCACGCGGGCGGCGACCGAGCGCAGGTAGAACAGCGCGAAGCCGAAAGGCGGATGCATGAAGCTGGTCTGCATGTTGACGCCGAGCAGCACGCCGAACCAGATCAGGTCGATGCCGAGCTTGTCGGCCGCCGGTGCCAGCAGCGGCACGATGATGAAGGCGAGTTCGAAGAAATCGAGGAAGAAGGCCAGGAAGAAGACGAGGATGTTGACGCCGATCAGGAAGCCGACTTCGCCGCCCGGCAGCGAGGTCAGCAAATGCTCGACCCAGATCTGGCCGTTGACGCCATAGAAGGTGAGCGAAAACACCCGCGCGCCGATCAGGATGAACAGCACGAAGGACGACAGCCGCGTCGTCGAGGTCAGTGCCTGCTTGATCACGTCCAGCGACAACCGACCTTTTGCCGCCGCCATGATCAATGCCCCGACGGAGCCCATGGCGCCTCCCTCGGTCGGCGTGGCGATGCCGAGGAAGATGGTTCCAAGCACCAGGAAGATCAGCGCCAGCGGCGGGATCAGCACGATCACCACCTGCTGCGCCAGCCGCGACATCATGTTGATGTTCAGCCGCCTGTCGGCGATGGCAACGATATAGATCAGTAGCACGCCAGCCGTGGCGCCCAGAATATCGGCATTGTCACCATGTGCCGGCGCCAGATAGCGGTACGCCGCATAGGATATGGCCACCGTTACCGCCAGCGCCACCAGCAGCGACATCACGCCATGGCCCAGCGTGCGTGCTTCAAGCGGCAGCGCCGGCACCATTTTCGGCCGGAAGATAGACACGATGAGAATGTAAAGCGCGTAGAGCCCAGTCAGGACGAGGCCGGGGATCAGCGCACCCGCATACATGTCGCCGACCGAGCGGCCGAGCTGGTCGGCGAGCACGATCAGCACCAGCGAAGGCGGGATGATCTGCGCGAGCGTGCCGGAGGCGGCAATGACGCCCGAGGCCAGCCGGCGGTCATAGCCATAGCGCAGCATGATCGGCAGCGAGATCAGCCCCATGGCGATGACGGATGCCGCCACCACGCCGGTGGTCGCGGCCAGCAACGCGCCGACGAAGATCACCGCATAGGCAAGTCCGCCGCGGATTGGGCCGAACAGCTGGCCGATCGTGTCGAGCAGGTCCTCGGCCATGCCCGATCGCTCGAGCACGATGCCCATGAAGGTGAAGAACGGGATGGCCAGCAGCGTGTCGTTCGACATCACCCGGCTGCCATAGAAATTGTCTGGCAGCGCATAGAGAAGCGGCCAGTCGAGATTGATCGCACCACCTGAATAGGGCGTCAGAAACACACCGATAAAAAAGAACATCAACCCGTTCGCGGCCAGCGAGAATGCGACGGGATAGCCGATCAGCATGAACAGGATCAGCGAGGCGAACATGATCGGCGCCATGTTCTGGGCGATGAACTCCATCACGAGCGCACCTCTTCGGCGAGTGCCTTGGCTTCGAGCTCAGCCTGTTCGTGCACGGAAATGAATGGGTTGGGATCGTCCATGACGCCGCGCATGATGGCGATCTTCTTGATGATTTCGGAAATGCCCTGCAGCGCGAGCAGGAAAAACCCGACCAGGAGAATCGCCTTGGCCGGCCAGACGATCAGGCCGCCGGCATTGGTTGACATCTCACCGCTATGGAATGACAGCCTGACATAGGGGACGAAGTAAAACACCATCAGCGTCACGAACGGCATCAGGAAGAAGACGTGGCCGAGAAGGTCGATCCAGTGTTGCACGCGGCGTGAAAACAGGCCGTAGACGATGTCGATGCGGATATGCTCGTTCTGTTTCAGCGTATAGGCCGCCGCCAGCATGAAGGCGGCGCCGAATAAATACCACTGCAGCTCCAGCCACGCGTTCGACGAGATGTCGAAGACCTTGCGGATGACGGCATTGCCGGCGCTCACCAGGATCGCCAGCAGTATCAGCCAGGATACCGATTTGCCGATGAATTCGTTGAGGCGGTCGATGCCTCGCGACAGAGCGAGCGGCCCTTGCATGCAGTCCTCCCTTGTAACGGAGGCGTGCCGGCTCCCCTTTTCCCACCATCACGCCGCGTGGCCCAACGGTATGCCGTGCGTGGCCACACGGGTCAACACGGATGGCGGCAGCAAAACGATGTTGGGTGAAGCGCGGGACGGGGCAAGGGCGGTCTGCCCCGGCGTCATGCAACCAAAGTCTGATGGCTCAGACGACCTTGCCGGTGTCGCGGCCAGCGCCGATCAGGATCAGCATGGCCACCAGGAACAGGTACATCCACGCATCGCGCCATTCGATCGGGAAATAGCCGGCCCACAGTGATTCGGCCATGCCGAAGGCGGCGGCGCCGAGCGCTGCCCGTGGCGGCGAGAGATAGCCGCCGACCGCGGTCACGAAGAGGATCTTCAGCCCGTAGACAAGGCCGGAGCCGAAGCTGACATTGCCGTAGTAGAGGCTGGCCATGACACCGGCCAGGGCGGCGCAGAAACCGCCGAACAGCACGGCATGCCGGAAGACGCGGCTCACGTCGACGCCGCACAGGGCGGCGGCTCGTGGGTCGTCGGAGACAGCCCGCCATGCCCGGCCAAAGGCGGAGTGGCCAAACGCCCATGTGGCGAGTGCGATCGCGGCCAGCACCGCCGCGCAGTCGAGCACCTGGATCAGTGTCAGCGTTGCCTTGAAGCCGGCGCCTTCCGCGAAGACGATAGGCTGGGCCAGCATCGGTGGCAGCCACAGATCATGCGTGTCGGCTGCGATGCGGCTCGCCTCCGACAAGACGATCAGGATGCCGAGCGTCGTTACCACGATCGCATTGGGCGAGCGGTCGGCCAACGGCTCGAAGACGCTGCGCGACAGGACATGGCTGATCAGCGCTGCATAGAGAAATGCCGCAACGACGCCGAACAGCACCGACGCCAGCAGCGTCAGCCACAGCACCTGGTAGCCGAAGGCGACGCTCAGGATCATGACCTGGCCGCAAAAGGCAAACAGCGCGCCATAGGCGAGGTTGGTGCGGTGCAAAATGCCGTTGGTCAGCACGTAGCCGAAGGCGAGCAGCGCATAGAGCGCGCCCGAATGCAGCCCGTTCAGCACCTGCTGGAAGAAGTAGAGCATGCGGAGAGGTTTGCATTGCCGAATCTAACTTGTCAAATGTGATTTATCGGTTAGATTTTGCGGCATGACAGTTGCCTGGACACCGCACCGCTTCACGGGCGGCCTGCTCGCGCTCGACACGGCCAACACCGTCGTGCTGCGCGGCGATCCGGAGCGCACATTCGACCGCTTCGATGATCCGGCCGAAATCGCCCGCTTCGCCGACGCGGCCAGCGGCTTTCGCGCCGCCGAGCTTGGCGACAGGCGGCTTGCGGTATCCTCGCCGTCAGCGATCGCTCCGATAGTGCTGTCGATCCGCGAGACGACCGACCGGCTGTTTCGCGGCGCGGTGTCGAAGGGCGCGGTCGCCACCGCCGACCTGCCCGAATTCCTGCGCGCCTGCGCCGAAGGCCTGGCCGGCAGCCGGACCAAGATCGGCGCGCCGGGAAGGCCGTTCGGTGATCCCCTGGCGCCGATCGCCTTCGAGGTGGCGCTGGCGGTTTCAGCCCTTTCGCTGCTGCGCGACGACACGATCGCAAGGCTCAGGATCTGTCCCAACTGCACCTGGCTGTTCGTCGACAGAAGCCGCAATTCCAGCCGCCTTTGGTGCGACATGGCGGTGTGCGGCAACAGGCAGAAGGCAAGTCGTCACTATCGCCGCCGTCGTTTGGCGGCCCATGAGGTCAAGGATGTCTAGGAGGGTTTTACACTCGGTCGCTGTCGGCTCCATGATGGTTGCGGCCGTGGCACTCGGCGCCTGCCGCGATACCGGTGGTGAAGGCAAGCTGTTCGAGGTTTCAGGCAAGATATTCGTCTTTAACTACCGTCTTGCCAGGGCGACCTACGTCGTGACGCTGCGGCCGTTGCAGCCGATGGGCGAAGGCCAGGTGGTGGTCGCCGACTTCCAGAATCCTGCCGGCGGTGCGCCGATCGTGGTCGAGCAGAAAGTCTGGCCGAAGCTCGACAAGGTGAGCCTGGAGAGCCCGGCACTGACCTGCATCGTCAAGAACAAGCCCTACGCCATCGCCATCAGCATCAAGGGCGCCGACGGTACCGTCCTGCAGAAGATCGACACCACGCTGATGTCGACGGAAGACCAGTCGATCCTGCCCGACCGGCCGCTGGTCGTCGATCAGCTCTACACGGCCAACCCCGACCTCGTCGGCCATCCCGACGGCAAGCTGCCGGGTGATCCGAAGCCGGACTGCTCGAAAGCCGGCTGACATCGTCTGACGGCATCCATTTCACTGGAGTTTTAGCGCGCCTTCTCCCTGTCGGCGCGCGGTTTCATGCGCGGTCCAGCGCCTGCCGGACTGTTTGTTGCGCGTTGCCTGGCCCCTGCGATTTTGTTTGACCTCACTTGCAAGGGGAGAAAGGATGCGTCATCCGATCCCGACGTTGGCCGCTTCCCTACGCGGCCTTCGCAGAGGAAATGCCTGATGACGCTGCATGATGTCGCGCTCGACGACAAGTTCGACCTCGGAAAGGAGCGCATCTTCCTGTCCGGCGCGCAGGCGGTCATCCGCATGCTCCTGATGCAGCGCGAGCGCGACCGCCGCGCCGGCCTTAACACGGCCGGTTTCGTCTCCGGCTACCGCGGCTCGCCGCTCGGCGGCCTCGACATGCAGCTGTGGAAAGCGAAGAACCAGCTCGCGCAAGCCGACATCGTCTTCCAGCCCGGCCTCAACGAGGAGCTTGCCGCCACCGCCTGCTGGGGGTCGCAACAGACGGAACTGCTGGGCGAGGGCACCCATGACGGTGTCTTTTCGGTCTGGTACGGCAAGGGCCCGGGCGTCGATCGCTCAGGCGACGTGTTCCGCCACGCCAATCTCGCCGGCTCGTCCAGGCATGGCGGCGTCCTTGCGCTCATGGGCGACGACCATATGGCCGAATCCTCGACCAATGCGCATGCCACCGAATTCCTCTTCGTCGACACCATGGTGCCGATCCTCAATCCGGCCGGCGTCCAGGAGATCATCGACTACGGCCTGTACGGCTTTGCCATGTCGCGTTTCGCCGGCACCTGGGCGGCGATCAAATGCGTCAAGGACAACATCGAATCGACGGCCTCGGTCGACGCCTCGCTCGAACGGCTCAACATCGTCGTGCCGGAGTTCGACATGCCGCCCGGCGGCCTCAACATCCGCCACGAGATCGACATGCTCGGCCAGGAGGAGCGGCTGCACGAGTACAAGCGCGCCGCAGCCTCCGCCTTCATCCATGCCAACGGGTTGAACCACATCGTCTATTCAGGCGGCCGCAACCCGAAGCTTGGCATCATCACGCTTGGCAAGAGCTATCTCGATGTCCGTCAGGCGCTGGAGGATATCGGCATCGACGAGGCGGCGGCCACCCGCATCGGCGTGCGCCTGTTCAAGGTCGGCTGCCCCTGGCCGCTCGACCTGCAGCACATCGCCGACTTTGCCCGCGGCCTCGACACCATCGTCGTCGTCGAGGAGAAGCGCTCGCTGATCGAGGTGCAGCTGCGCGAAAGCCTCTATGGCACCGCCTCGCAGCCGGTCATCGTCGGCAAGAAGGATGAGCGCGGCGACTGGCTGTTCCCCGCCAAGGGTGCGCTCGACCCCAACGAGATCGCCATTGCCCTTGGCGAGAGAATCGTCAAAACCATCGGTCCGTCGGAAGAGATTTCGGCGCGGGTGGGCAAGCTGCGCCAGTTCCAGGCGATGCTCAATGATGCCACCGACATCGGTTCGCGCACGCCCTTCTTCTGTTCCGGTTGCCCGCACAATTCCTCGACCAAGGTGCCAGACGGCTCGATCGCGGCTGCCGGCATCGGCTGCCATTTCATGGCGTTGTGGATGGACCGCAACACGCTGGGTTTCACGGCCATGGGCGGCGAGGGCGCACAATGGGTCGGTCAGGCGCCGTTCTCGAAGCGCGAGCACATTTTCCAGAATCTCGGCGACGGCACCTACAACCATTCCGGCGTGCTGGCGATCCGCTTCGCTTTGTCGAGCGACGCCAACATCACCTACAAGATCCTCTATAACGATGCAGTGGCGATGACCGGCGGCCAGCCGCATGAGGGCGGCCTGACGGTGGACATGATCGCCAGGCAGGTGCGGGCCGAGGGCGTCGACCGTATCGCCATCGTCACCGACGAACCGGACAAATATGCCGGCAAGGCCGCATTCCCGGCCGGCGCCACCATCCATCATCGCGACGACCTCGATCTCGTCCAGCGCGAGCTGCGCGACGTCAAGGGCGTGTCGATCCTGATCTATGACCAGACTTGTGCCGCCGAAAAACGCCGGCGCCGCAAGCGCGGCACCTTTCCCGATCCCGACAAGCGCGTCTTCATCAACGAACTGGTCTGCGAAGGCTGCGGCGATTGCGGCGTGCAATCGAACTGCGTCTCGATCCAGCCGGTCGAGACCGAATTCGGCCGCAAGCGCAAGATCGACCAGTCGAGCTGCAACAAGGATTTCTCCTGCGTCAACGGCTTCTGCCCGTCCTTCGTCACCGTGCATGGCGCCAAGATCCGCAAGGCCGAAGGCCTGGCCGGCAAGACCGATCCGCTCGATGGCGTACCGACACCAGCCGAATTCCCGCTGGGCGCCGAGGGTTGGGCGGCGATCATCGATGGCGTCGGTGGCACCGGCGTCGTTACCGTCGGCGCCGTCCTCGGCATGGCGGCCCACCTCGAGGACAAGGGCTGCGGCATGATCGACATGGCCGGCCTCGCCCAGAAGGGCGGCTCGGTGTTCACCCATGTCCGCATTGCCCGCACGCCGGACGACATCCACGCCATCCGCGTTTCGGCGGGCAAGGCCGATCTCGTGCTCGGCTGCGACCTCGTCGTGTCAGGCGCCAAGAAGGTGCTGACGGCGGTACGCGAGGGCCATACCATCTTCCTCGCCAACACCGCCGAGATCATGCCCGGCGAGTTTGCCCGCTCGGCCGACTTCTCGCTGCCGATCGAGCGCCTGAAGAAAGCGATCCGGGCCGCCGCCGGTGACGACAAGGCGCATTTCTTCGACGCCACCCGCACCGCCACATCACTGTTTGGCAATTCGCTCGGCGCCAACATGTTCATGCTCGGCTTTGCCTTCCAGCATGGCGGCCTGCCGCTGTCGGCCGAGGCCGTCGAAAGGGCGATCGAGCTCAACGGCGAAGCGGTGGCGATGAATATTGCCGCCTTCCGCTGGGGCCGCCGCGCGGCGCATCAGCCGGATTTCGTGCGCGGCCTCGTCGCCCAGCCGGGCAAGGCGGGACAAACCGCCCCGGTCGCGCAGACGCTGGACGAGATCATTGCCCGCCGTGTCGCCGTCCTGACCGCTTACCAGAACTCCGGCTACGGCAAGCGCTATGCCGACAGGCTGGCGTTGCTGCGTGCCGCGGAAGCCAAGGCCGTGCCCGGCTCGACGACCGTGACAGAGGCGGCGGCCAGGAACCTGTTCAAGCTGATGGCGATCAAGGACGAATACGAGGTGGCGCGGCTCTACACCGACGGCTCCTTCGCCGCCGAGCTTGGCAAGCAGTTCCAGAGCTACGAGAAACTCGAATTCCATCTCGCCCCGCCGATCATGGGGCGTCGCGGCAATGACGGAAGCCCTCGGAAATCGAGCTTCGGCCCCTGGATGATGAAGGGTTTTCGCCTGCTGGCGGCGCTGAAGGGCTTGCGCGGCACCGCTTTCGACCTGTTTGGCTATAGCGCTGAACGGCGCGTGGAACGGCAGCTTTTGGCGCAATATGAGGCCGATCTTGAGCTCGTCGCCAGGTCGTTGGCGCCGGGCCTGACCGATGCGGCGGTCGCTCTCGTCTCGGTCCCCGCCCTCATCCGTGGTTACGGCCACGTCCGGCAGGCAAGCGCGCAAAAGGCCGCGGGCGAGCGCAAAAGGCTGCTCGAACGCCTGTCGGCCGCGTCAGTGCGGCCGGAACTGCAGGCCGCCGAATGACGGATACGGCTTGTTTACCTGAAGCTTGATTTTCCTGGCCTGTCCTGCATTCGCAGGTCCTCGGCAGCTAAGTCGAAATCACTGTTCTAAGCCTTTCTTAAGGCGGTTGTGACATGACAAGGCTTAGCGTTGGGCCGACGATATGGGCAGAACAAAAACCGAGAACATCCCCGCGGATGTCTATATCCAGTTTGTGCGGTCGTTGTTCGACAACGCCCACATGCTGGTGATCGGTGGCGTATGCTACTGGATCCTCGGATTCATGATCTACCTGCGTACGCAGAACCCTTTGTTCCTGGGTTTTTCTTTCACCCTGCTGTCCATCAGCCTCTTCCGCTACTCCGGCATTCGCAGCTTCCGCAAGGCGGGCGGCGTCATAGCCAATGTCGAAGAGGCGCGGCGGTGGGAGCGCACGTATATCCTCAAGGGCAGCCTGCAAGGCCTCGGCTTGGGCGCGCTGTGTTTCATATCGATCTATGTCTATCCCGATCCGTTTGCCGAACTGGCCGCGACGTCGCTGGCCATCGCAACCTTGGTGACGGTTGTTGGCCGCAACTACGGATCGCCGCTCATGGTGCGGATTTTTTCCGTGACCTTCATTGGTCCGGCAGCCCTTGCACTCTTGCTGCGCATGGATCTCCCCTCGGTCGTTCTCGGCTTGATGATCATCCCGCTGACGTTCGTCACGATCAACAGCGCCGATCACGTCCGCGACGTGCTTTTCTCGGCGGTCATTGGCCACAAGGAAGCGCGGAAGCTCGCGCACAGGTTCGATCGCGCCCTCAACACCATGTCGCACGGCCTTGTCATGCTCGGCCCCAACGGCCGGGTGGCGGTGGCCAATGCCGAGGCTGCCCATCTGATGTCGCTCAAGTCCGGGGATGCGCTGCTCGGGCGGTCGATCCATGGCCTTTTGATGCGCGGCGTCGCCGGCGGCATGCTGGCGCCGAAGGATTGCCGCTACATCGAGGCGCAACTGACCCGCGCCCTGCGCGAGGGCCGCGACCGCAAGGTGCTCGTTTCCCTCGCCAACGGCCAGCACTATGAATTTTCCGCACGCGAAGGCAGCCAGGAATTGGGTGTCATCACCTTCGAGGATGTGACGGCTCGCGTCGAGGCGGAAGACAAGATCCGCTTCATGGCGCGCTACGACAATCTCACCGGTCTGCCCAACCGCGCTTACTTCCACGAACTCGTCGGCGAGGCGATGGCATCGGGCGACCGCGACCGCCTCTGCGGCCTGGCCGTGCTTGACCTCGACGATTTCAAGAGCGTCAATGACACGCTCGGGCATCCGATCGGCGACGGGTTGATCTATGCGGTCGCCGAACGTCTCGCCGGCGTTGCAGGGCAAGGCATCACCGTCAGCCGTTTTGGCGGCGACGAATTCATGGTTTTCTTCGACCGGATCGAGGATGAAAGCCACCTGACTATCCAGATCGACGAGATCTTTGCAGCGTTGCAAGGCGAAGTGGACGTTGCCGGCCACGGGTTGCGCATCCAGGCCAGTGGCGGCGCCGTGTTGGCACGGGTCAGGGACAGCGATGTCGACGCCATGATCGTCAAGGCCGATCTGGCGCTTTACAAGGCCAAGGAGCTTGGCAAGAACGGCTGGCGGCTGTTCGAGGCTGCGATGGACGCCGCGTTCCGCAACCGTCAGCTGATGAAGGCGGACCTGCGCAGCGCGGTGGAAAGCAAGAGCCTGCGGGTCGTCTATCAGCCGATCGTGGCGATGAGCACTATGCGCATCGCCAGCTGCGAGGCGCTGTGCCGCTGGGATCATCCCGATCTCGGGCCGATTTCGCCCGCCATCTTCATTCCGCTCGCCGAGGAAATGGGCATTATTTCAGAGATCAGCACCTTTGTGCTCCAGGCAGCCTGCACCGAATGCGCCAAATGGCCGGATCAGACCAGCGTCTCGGTCAATCTCTCCGCCAAGGATTTCCGCAATCGCGACGTCATCCAGAAGGTTCGCGATGCGTTGATCAGCTCCGGCCTCGCCGCCGGCCGGCTGGAGATCGAGGTCACCGAGACGGCGCTGCTCGACGACAAGTCGCTGACGCGCCAGTATCTCGACGAATTGAAGCAGCTTGGTGTGCGCATCGCGCTCGACGATTTCGGCACCGGTTATTCGAGCCTGAGCTATCTCCACAAGCTGCCGCTCGACAAGATCAAGATCGATCGCTCGTTCCTGATAGACGTCACCCAGAATTCCCGTTCGCTGGAGCTGCTCAAAGGCATCGTCAATCTGTCACGGCCGCTTGGGCTTTCGGTGACCGTCGAGGGCGTCGAGACCTTCGAGCAGCTCAAGATTCTGGCTTTGCAGGTCAAGCCGGACCTTGTGCAGGGCTTCCTCTTCGGTGCCGCACTGAGCGCGTCGGGTATCGAGACGATGTCCAATGTCACCTGGCCATTTGCCGCGGACCTGCGCCTTACCGGCAAACGGGCAGCCAGTTCCGGCAAACGGACAGCCAGTTAGGCAATTCGAGGAAAAGTGCGAAGCGGCTTGCTTGGGGGTGGTTCCACCGCTTTGTCAGGCGTTTCATGTTCGGCGGTGCACAATGTTGCGTGATCACCGGGAACGGGTCGAGTGAAATCCAGCCTGACAGGCGTCGTCATTGACAGCCAGCCGGTTAAAGTTCGCCAGGCAAAACAAGGGATTGCGACACACGCGAAAATTGCTGAACGCAAGGGTCGCATTCTCAGTGGACGCACGGCTGTTAAGGTTAACAGAAGGTAAACCAGCATCATCCAAGTTTCAGCTTGTGTCTCATTTCAGCTCGAATACCCTTATCCACAGGCGGAATTTCGAGGACAGATAATGGATGCTGCACGGGCTGTGAGGAATGCCTCCGGCGGAATAGGCTCGGCCGGGGATTCCGTGCTGAACCGATCGATGATGCAATTGCTGGAGCATGTCGATTATCGCCTCATTACAGGGGGCGAGGATCTCGAGGCGATTTACCGGCTTCGCTACAAATCCTATCTGCGCTCGGGCATGTGCGGCCCAATCGCCAGCGGGATGTTTGAGGATCGCTGGGACAATCTGCCCAATTCCTACCGGTTCGGTGTCTATTTCTATGGCGAGTTGGTCAGCACGCTCCGCTTCCATTACATTTCTCGGGAGCACCCGAATTCGCCCTCCGTCGACGCCTATCCGGAAGTACTGCTCGAGCGACTTGCCCGCGGCGAAACCTTTATCGACGGAACCCGGTTTGCAACCGATCCCGACGCCGCGCCGGCGCCCGGAGTGCTGCCGTTCCTGACACTCAGGCTTGCCATGGTGGCCTCGCTCTATTTTGGCCAGAACTCGGTGCTTACACCGGTCAAGGTCGAGCATTCCAATTTCTATTCGCGCTATTTCAATGCCGTGCAGAGGACCGAGGCTAAAGAATTTCCGGGCGTTCTTACCCGGATCGCCCTGTTCGAAATCCCCGCCGGCGAAAATATGCGCATGACACTCCAACGGTTCCCATTCTTCAGGTCGACGCCCATGGAACAGCGGCTGATGTTTGGCAATCCGGCCATCAACCGACTGACACCCTTGTCCATCGTGCCGACAGCGAAATATTATCGCGACGCCGCCTAGAGCAGTTCACCTTTTCACGAAAACGGTAAACTGCTCTAACCCTCGGTTTTGACGCAATTCCGGACGGAAAACTGTTTCACACTTTTCCTGGAATTGCTCTAAGCCCCGATTTTTGCATAGCACCCGGAGCCTTCCGGTCAGATCCGCGTTCTGATGACGGCGGTGCGCTGCCGCTCTGTCTTTGTCATCCCAACAGATCTGCCAGAAGGACCCCGACATGCATATTTCCCAGCTCGCGCTCACGCCGCTTATCTCGCTGATCGCCGGTGTGCTGATCCTCGTCATGCCACGGCTGCTGAACTACATCGTCGCGCTCTATCTGATCGTCGTTGGGCTGCTGGGGCTCTTCCCGCACCTTGCCGGCTGAAACCGGAGCAATTCCAGGAAAAGTGTGAAGCGGTTTTTCGTCCGGAATTGCGTCAGAAGTGCCTCTCAGCCAGCAAAGGAGCGCAGCGCTGCGGCGACGATCGCTTGCGGTGCGTCTTCCTGCATGAGATGGCCGGAGCCGGGAATAAGCGTCAAGCCGCAATCCGGCAGCATGGCCGCGAGCTTGTGGCCGCTGTCTGGCGGTATCCAGCGGTCTTCCTCGCCCCATAGCAAGGAGACGGGGCAGCGGAACTTGCCGTAAAGCGGTTCTACCTCGTCGGTGAAACGCTGATCCATCTGGGCGATCTGCCGATAGAAAGCCGGCTGGCCAATAGGCCCGGTCCATGGCGCGACGTAGGGTTCCAGATCGCTGTCCGACAACGGTCTGGCCGCGGCGCCTGAAATATAGGCTTTCAGGATTGCGACCTGTATATAGTCCGGTATGCCGGCGAACGCGGCCTCATGCTGCCGCACATGCTGGACAAAGGGCGAGCCCCATGGGCGCACCGCCACCGGGTCGATCAGCAACAACCTCTCATAGTCGCAGCCGTCGATCAGATGTGCGCGCAACGCCGTGGCGCCGCCGAAATCATGGGCGATGATCTGAGGCCGGTCGAGCTTCCAGAAGGCCAGCATTGCCGCCAGCGCCTTGTTCTGGATGCCCAGCGAAACATCCTGGCCTTCGCATTTGTCGGATCGCCCATATCCGGGAAGATCGTAGAAATACAGCGTATGGTCGCGCGCCAGTTCCGGTGCGACGCGATGCCAGACATGCGAGGAGAATGGCGTACCATGCACGAGCACGATCGGAGGGCCTGAACTGGCGGTTCCCCACGCGATGGTCGTGCCGTTCCAGTCAAATGTCTGTGTGGGTGTAACCATGGTGCTTCATCGACCGGCTGTTCGTCCGACGACGATAATCCCCCGCGACGCCGTTCAGAACCGCCAAATTCTCACAGCAGCTTCAATGGAACTCACGCAGTACGTCCGGCGATCGCACCGCCAACAGGCTGGGCAGGCCAGCAGTTTCAATATTCCCTTGAGGCAGTTGTCGGCCCAATGCGGCAATAGCGCCATTGCTCTCGGCCCGGCTTTTCGGTATGTGCCTGAAAGATGTCTTCGAAGGGGTATTGCTATGGCTGATCACTCGCCGACCGGTCCTGTCGAACTGGGCGCGAAGATGGACTACGCGGAGCATGACCGCACCTATGCGGGCTTTCTCGCGCTGGCCAAATATGGATCGCTGTTCTGCGGCGCGCTCCTTGTGGCGATGGCTTTCGGCTTCTTTGCGGCAGGTTTCTTCTCAGCGCTGATCCTGTTCGTCCTGCTTCTGGCCGTCGGCGCCTTCATTCTGCGATAGACCTTCCAAAACCCCGTTGCGGTTGACGTCGCCGGACATTCCGGCCGACACTTTGCGCAAACAGGTTCCAGCCGAAAGGATCATGCGGTGGGACAGACGGTTTTCATCCCTCTTGAGCTTGATGCGAACGAGCCGCGCGTCGCGGCCTCGCCCGATACGGTCAAGCGGCTGGCGGCACTTGGTCTCGATGTGGTTGTCGAAACCGGCGCCGGTACGAGGTCGCGTATCCCCGACGAAGAGTTCGCCAAGGCAGGTGCCGCCATCGGCAAGGCTTCCGATGTCGCCAGGGCCGATGTCGTGCTGAAGGTTCGCCGGCCAACGGACACCGAGCTGAAGAGCTACAAGTCCGGCGCTGCCGTCATCGCCATCATGGATCCCTACGGCAACGACGCCGCGGTAGCGGCGTTGGCCAGGGCCGGCGTGACGGCTTTCTCGATGGAGTTCATGCCGCGCATCACCCGCGCGCAATCGATGGACGTGTTGTCCAGCCAAGCCAACCTTGCCGGTTACCAGGCGGTGATCGATGGCGCTTCGGAATATGACCGGGCGCTGCCGATGATGATGACGGCGGCCGGCACGGTGCCGGCGGCAAAGGTGTTCATCATGGGTGTCGGCGTCGCCGGCCTGCAGGCAATCGCCACGGCGCGCCGGCTAGGTGCTGTCGTCACCGCCACCGACGTTCGCCCCGCCGCCAAGGAACAGGTCGCCTCGCTCGGCGCGAAATTCCTGGCCGTCGAGGATGAGGAATTCAAGGCGGCCGAGACAGCCGGCGGCTACGCCAAGGAAATGTCGAAGGAATACCAGGCCAAGCAGGCGGCACTCACCGCCGAGCACATAGCCAAGCAGGACATCGTCATCACCACGGCGCTGATCCCCGGCCGGCCGGCACCCAAGCTGGTCTCGGCGGCGATGGTCGCCTCGATGAAGCCGGGCTCGGTGCTCATCGACCTTGCGGTCGAACGCGGCGGCAATGTCGAAGGTGCCGAAGCGGGCAAAGTCGTCACTACAGCCAACAACGTCAAGATTGTCGGCCATCTCAACGTGCCCGGCCGCGTCGCCGCATCCGCCTCACTGCTTTACGCCAGGAACCTGTTCGCTTTCCTCGAGACGCTGGTCGACAAGACCACGAAAACGCTTTCCATCAACCGCGATGACGATCTGGTCAAGGCAACGATGCTGACCGACGCTGGCCGTGTCGTGCATCCGGCCTTCGCCAAGGCTGACCAGCAGCCTCATGTTGAGCCGGCCGCGATCCCGGCCACGACGATGGTTGCCGACGCCTCGGTTGCACCAGAGAAAGCCGCGCCCAAGAAAACTGCCGCATCCAAGTCGTCCTCGTCCAAGTCGAAAGGGACCGCGTGATGGATCAGACCCTGCAGAAAGCCCTCGATCAGCTCGACCAGGCATCCGCCGCCGTCAAGCTGGCGGCGCAGAACCTGGCCAACGCTCCAGGCGGTGCCGACGCGGCGGGTGACGCCGCGCACGCGCTGTCCGGCGGCGCGATCGATCCCTTCGTCTTCCGTTTCGCCATCTTCGTGCTGGCAATCTTCGTCGGCTATTACGTCGTCTGGTCGGTGACCCCGGCGCTGCACACGCCGCTGATGGCCGTCACCAACGCCATCTCCTCGGTCATCGTCGTCGGTGCGCTGCTCGCCGTCGGCATCGCCGCTTCCGGCATCGCAGCCGGGTTCGGCTTCGTCGCGCTGATGCTGGTGTCCGTCAACATCTTCGGAGGCTTCCTCGTCACCCAGCGCATGCTGGCCATGTACAAGAAGAAGGACAAGTAGCGCGCCATGAACGCCAACTTCGCGTCCTTCCTCTATCTGGTTTCCGGCGTCCTGTTCATCATGGCGCTGCGCGGCCTGTCGCATCCGACCACCAGCCGCCAGGGCAATTTCTACGGCATGATCGGCATGGGCATTGCCATTGCCACCACGCTGGCGCTGGCAACCCCTTCGGCCGGCCGCTTCGGCCTGATCGTGCTTGGCCTCGCCATTGGTGGCGGTGTCGGCGCCGTCACTGCGCGCCGCATCGCCATGACCTCGATGCCGCAGCTGGTCGCCGCCTTCCACTCGCTGGTTGGCCTTGCCGCCGTCATGGTGGCGGCAGCCGCCATCTATGCGCCGGAAAGCTTTGGCATCGGCACGAACGGCGACATCCACGCCCAGGCCCTGATCGAGATGAGCCTTGGCGTCGCCATCGGCGCCATCACCTTCACCGGCTCGGTCATCGCCTTCCTCAAGCTCGATGGCCGCATGTCGGGCAAGCCGATCATGATCGGTGGCCGTCACTTCATCAACGCCGCGCTTGGCGTCGCGCTGATCGTGCTGATCGTGCTGCTCGTCACCACCGAAGCCAAACTGGTGTTCTGGCTGATTGTCGCCGCCTCGCTGGTGCTCGGCATCCTGCTGATCATTCCGATCGGCGGCGCCGACATGCCGGTCGTCGTCTCGATGCTGAATTCCTACTCGGGCTGGGCAGCGGCCGCACTCGGCTTCACGCTTGGCAACCTGGCGCTCATCATCACCGGCGCGCTGGTCGGTTCGTCCGGCGCCATCCTGTCCTACATCATGTGCAAGGGCATGAACCGAAGCTTCATCTCGGTCATCCTCGGTGGGTTCGGCGGTGAAACGGCGGCAGCAAGCGATGACGGCATCGAGCGCACGGTCAAGCAGGGTTCGGCCGACGACGCCGCTTACCTGATGATGAACGCCCAGAAGGTCATCATCGTGCCCGGCTACGGCATGGCGGTCGCCCAGGCGCAACACGCGCTGCGCGAAATGGCCGACAAGCTCAAGGCCAACGGCGTCGACGTCAAATACGCCATCCATCCCGTGGCCGGCCGCATGCCCGGCCACATGAACGTGCTCTTGGCCGAGGCCAACGTGCCTTACGATGAAGTGTTCGAGCTCGAGGACATCAATTCGGAATTCGCGCAGGCCGATGTCGCCTATGTCATCGGCGCCAATGACGTCACCAACCCGTCCGCGCGGGATGACAAGAGTTCACCCATCTACGGTATGCCGATCCTCGACGTCGACAAGGCGCGCACCTGCCTGTTCGTCAAGCGCTCGCTCGGCTCCGGCTATGCCGGTATCGACAACACGCTGTTCTACAAGGATGGCACCATGATGCTGCTCGGCGACGCCAAGAAGATGACCGAAGAGATCGTCAAGGCCATGGATCACTGATCCGGCCGCAACTCAAGCAACAGAAAAGCCCGGCTTCATGCCGGGCTTTTCTTTTCAGCGGTGTAGTCAGTTTCAGCGGGTGGTCAGGAAAACCGCTTCCTCTTCGTCGCGCTGCCTGCCGCCGAGAGCGGCCGCGGCACTCGCGATGAAGGCACCGATGACCAGCGACAGGGCGCCAAGCAGGGCAAAAGTCGCGCTGCCTTTCCTGGCGGTGTCGGCAGCCTGCTTGGCCTTGACCTTGGCGTCCTCGACCTTGGCAACCAGGGCTTCGACACGCGCCTTGGCGTCGGCCTCAGACAGGCCAGTGCGGGCGGCAACGAGTTGCGACAGATAGGTCTTGTCGTCGGCCGAAATCTCGCCGGCCGCCGCACTGGCGATCAGGATGCGCGAGGCCTGGCCAACCGCGGCGGCATTGCCGTCCGGACCAGCCGCCGCGAGCTTGCTCGCATCGGCCGGACGGAACAACGAATCCACCAGGTAGGAGGTCGCGTTGTCGGTCGATGCGCTGCCGGCGTTGGCAGAAGCACCAGCCGATGCACCCATGGCGGCACCCGAAGCCACGGTGGACACCGCCTGTACGCCTGAGCCGACTACCGCGGAAAGCGCCGAGCCAAGCACACCGACGACAAGCAGCGTTGCCAACGCCCAGGCAAGGAAGCCATGAGCGGTGTCACGGAAATACACTTCGTCAGTGTGGACGCCGACCCATTTGGTGCGCAGGCGTCCGGCAAGGTAACCGCCGACGCCGGAGGACAGCCATTGCACGATGACCAGCCAGGTGGCCGTCGACACAGCGAAGGTGGTGATCGACGCGCCGGACCCCGACCATGGTGAAACCATGCTGAGCCCAAGCCCTGAGCCGAGCAGCATGAGGATGAAGGTCAGCGTCGAGGCCGCGAAGGCGCCAGCGATGATCGGTCCCCAGCTGACAGCTGTGGAGGACGATTCTTCTGAAGCGGACAGGTCGATAGCCGATACGGTGGGCTGCATCGACGCCCCCTACCGTACGAACAGCATGATGAGAATGATGATCGGGATCGGAATACCGAGCAACCAGAGCAATATGCCACGTCCCATGAAAGGCCTCCTGTGAGAAATTGTGATCGATGCTGTCACAATGTCGTCGGAGGACTTCCGTTCCGGCGGGTATGAAATGATTTTATTGGTACAGTCGGAACAATTGGCGCGCGGCCGCTCCGCACTGTCTGAACCCGATGATGCTGTTGTGATTTGACCCGCAAATCGAGTTGGGCGAAAGCGGACACATTGTCCCCGCCTCGGGCCACCAATTCCTCTGACGCCACATTTCCTTTCTGAGCAGAAAGCCCAATGTCCCTGACGAAGTTGCGCATGCAGCAAAAAGCAAAAGCCCAGCGGATTTTGGATGCTGCCTGTGGGCCGCGCTTGGCAATTTTCGCCGGCCTGGCCTTTCTCTGTGGAGTGTTCGTTTGGGGCGGAGCCTTGGCGGCCACAACCACTGCGCCGGCTGGTGTGGTGCCGACAGGGTCAGTTACCCAAGATATCGGGCATCTTTCTCCGGTGGGATTTGAAGTGGTTCGCATTCCCAATGGCGACGAAGCGCCGCTGGCCGCCGGCATCTGGTACCCGACTTCAGCCGAGCCGCGCGATGTGCCGCTGGAAAGCTTCAGGCAGCGCGTCGCTCCTTCCGGTCCGGTAGAAGGCCATGCGCTGCCGCTCATCGTGATCTCGCATGGCGGCGGCGGCTCATATGCCGGGCACTACGACACGGCGATCGCCTTGGCGAGAGCCGGGTTCATCGTCGCCGCGGTCAGCCACGCCGGCGATACCTACGACGACCAGAGCAAGGTGCTGATGCCATGGCGCCGGCCCGCCCAGCTAAGCCGGCTGATCGATTTCATGCTGAAGGACTGGCAAGGACATGCCGACATCGATCCGCAGCGGATCGGCGCCTTCGGTTTCTCGAATGGCGGCTTCACCGTGCTCGTCGAAGCGGGCGGAGTACCCGATCTCGGCAGGATAGACCCATACTGCGCGGCAAAGCCGCAGCACGATCTTTGCACCGCGTTGGCGAAAGCAGGGGTCCATTCCATTGCAAAAGCGGTCCAACCACCGCCGGAGGCATGGAAGCGTGATCAGCGAATCCGTGCCATCGCAGCTGCCGCGCCGGCGTTCGGCTTCACCTTCGACCGGGCCGGCCTCGCGTCGGTTCAAATCCCGGTGCTCCTATGGCGCGCAGCCGAGGACCGGCATCAACCCGACCCCTGGTATGAGGAACAAATCCGTTCGGCGCTGCCTCGACCGCCGGAGTACCATGTCGAACCCATGGCGGGTCACTATGCGTTCCTGCCGCCATGCAGCGCCCAACTGCGCGTCGCCGCTCCCGGAATTTGCATCGACGGCCCGGGCTTCGACCGGGCCGCGTTTCACCAGCGCCTGAACGACGCCCTGGTGCGTTTCTTCAGGGCGGCGCTACGGTCTTAATGCTGCGCGCTTTTTGGGCGACATGCATCAGATATCCAGATTGGCGACCGACAACGCGTTGTCCTGGATGAACTCGCGTCTTGGCTCCACCTCGTCGCCCATCAGCCGCGAGAACAGGCTGTCGGCATCGGTCGCATCGTTGACCTTGACCTGCAGCAACGAGCGCACATTCGGGTCGAGCGTGGTCTCCCACAGCTGCTCGGCGTTCATCTCGCCGAGACCCTTGTAGCGCTGCATGGTCAGTCCCTTGCGACCGGTCGCAAAGACCGCATTGAGCAGCGCCAGCGGCCCTGAAACGATTTCGGAGACATCCTTGCGGCGCAGCACCGGCGGCGTCCCGTAGATTTCGGTGAGACGCGGCGCATAGCGGTCGAGCTGGCGCGCATCGGCCGAATTGATCAGTGCCAGGTCGAGGTGGGCGTATTCCTTGACACTGCGCACGGTGCGCTCGAACACATAGCCGCCAGTGCCCTCATTCGAGGTCGACATGCGGCCGGTCCAGCCGCGCTCGGTGTCCTCGGCGATGATGTCGAGGCGTTTTGCAATGCGCTCCGCCATCGCATTGGCGCGGCCAAGATCGTCAAACACATCTGGATTGAGTCCGCCGGCGATCGCCGCCTGTTCGACCACGCCTCTGTTATAGCGTGTGTGCAGCCCGTTGATCAGCTGGCGCACGGCCAGCGCATCGTCGATGGCGCCGCGCAAGTCCTGTCCCGTTCGCACCTCACCTGAGCCGAGCGACAGTGAGGCCTCCTCCAGTCCCGAGCCGATCAGGAATTCCTCGAAGGCGCTCTCATCCTTGATGTATTGCGAACTCTTGCCGCGCGTCACTTTGTAGAGCGGCGGCTGGGCGATGTAGAGATGGCCGCGCTCGATCAGTTCCGGCATCTGCCGGAAGAAGAAGGTGAGCAGCAAGGTACGAATGTGGGCGCCGTCGACGTCGGCGTCGGTCATCAGGATGATCTTGTGGTAGCGCAACTTGTCGGCGTTGAACTCGTCCTTGCCGATCGAGGTGCCGAGCGCGGTGATCAGCGTGCCGATCATCTCGGAGCCGAGCATGCGGTCGAAGCGGGCCCGCTCGACATTGAGGATCTTGCCGCGCAGCGGCAGGATCGCCTGGTTCTGGCGCGAACGGCCGCCCTTGGCCGAGCCGCCGGCGGAATCACCCTCGACGATGAAGATTTCGGATTTCGCCGGGTCGCGTTCCTGGCAGTCGGCCAGCTTGCCCGGCAACGACGTGACGCCAAGCGAGCTCTTGCGGGTGATGTCGCGCGCCTTGCGCGCCGCTTCACGCGCCGCTGCGGCCTGGATCACCTTGTCGATGACCACCTTGCCCTCGGACGGGTGCTCTTCCAGCCAGGTGCCGAGCGCCTCGTTGACCAGCCCCTCGACCACCGGACGGACTTCTGACGAAACCAGCTTGTCCTTGGTCTGCGAGGAGAATTTCGGGTCGGGAACCTTGACCGACAGCACCGCCGTCAGCCCTTCGCGGCAATCGTCACCGATCAGCGAGACCTTTTCCTTCTTGGTCAGACCAGAGGACTCGCCATAGCCGGTGATCTGGCGCGTCAGCGCGCCACGGAAACCGGCCAGATGGGTGCCGCCATCGCGTTGCGGGATATTGTTGGTGAAGGCCAGCACGTTCTCGTGGTAGCTGTCGTTCCACCACATCGCCACTTCAACGGTGATGCCGTCGCGCTCGGCCTTGATGGCGATCGGCGTCTCGATCAGCGGTTTCTTGACCCGGTCGAGATATTTGACGAACTCTTCCAGCCCGCCATCATAGTGGAGCTCATGGCGCACAATGTCGGCGTGGCGGGCATCGGTCAGAATGATGCGGACGCCGGAATTGAGGAAGGCGAGCTCGCGCAGCCGGTGCTCCAGCGTGCCGAAGTCGAATTCGACCATGGTGAAGGTTTCGGATGACGGGAAGAAGGTGATCTGGCTGCCGCTGCGTCCCTCATAGGTGCCCGGCTGCTTGTTCTGCTCATAGCTGCCCGTCGCCTTCAGCGGCGCATCGGCATTGCCATGCGTGAAGCTCATCTCGAAGATCTGGCCGTTGCGGCGAATCTTGAGCTTCAGCCATGCCGAAAGCGCGTTGACCACCGAGACGCCGACGCCATGCAGGCCGCCCGACACCTTGTAGGAGTTCTGGTCGAATTTGCCGCCGGCATGCAGCTGCGTCATGATCACTTCGGCCGCGGAAATGCCTTCGCCGGTGTGGATATCGGTCGGAATGCCACGGCCATTGTCGATCACCGTCACTGAACCATCGGGGTTGAGCGTCACGGTAACGAGGTCGGCGTGACCGGCCAGGGCCTCGTCGATGGCGTTGTCGACCACCTCGTAGACCATGTGATGCAGGCCCGAACCGTCGTCGGTGTCGCCGATATACATGCCGGGGCGTTTGCGGACAGCGTCCAACCCCTTCAAAACCTTGATGGAATCGGCGCCGTATTCGGCTTCGGCGCCGTTTGTGTTCTCGGTCTGGTCGCTCATGAAAACCTGTTGTCTAGATGCCGCTTTTACAGCGCGAAAAATCGGCCCCGAATCGCGCGTCTGATATCGACTAGATATAGGCGCTAAAGGCGGTTTTTCCAAGGTTTGCGGGCATTTCCGGGCTGAATCCCGGGCTGGCAGCCGGCTATTTTTTTCGAGCGCCGAATTTGGCGAGAAGATCGCGCAGATATTTGATCGTGGATTTGTCCCGGGGCGCCAGCCGGCCCGTGCGGTCGAGCTCCAGCGTCAGGGTCAGCGCCTTGGTCAGCACCGCCTTGGGATCCTTCGCCACATAGGCATAGTTGATGTAGGCCTGCACCAGGTCGAATTGCCAGATCGCATTGTTGGGATCGGACTGGGCCAGTCGCTGGCGGATCGCGAGGCTGGCTTCGAAGGCCTTCTTGGAGCCCTCGAAATGGCGCTGTTTGGTCTCCAGCATGCCGATTTCCGAGAGCGTGATCGACAGGTCGCGCTGCCAGTCGGAATTGGCTGGATCGAGCTTGGCCAGCCGGTCGGCAATCACAAGACTGTCTTGGTAGTTTTGCAGTGCGTCGCCGACATTGCCCTGGGCATCGAGCACACCGGCGACCTTTTCCAGGCAAACCGACAGGTCGCGCTGCCATTCGGTGTTGCCGGGGTCATCAGCGGCAAGGTCGTGCGTTACTGCCAGTGCTTGCTGGTAGGAAGCCAGTGCTGCCGGCCAGTCCTGCTGGTCGTTGAGCGCGTTGCCAACCTTGTCGTAACTGATCGACAGGTCGCGTCTCAGATCGGTATCGTTGGGGTCGCGGCGCACCAGTTCTTCGGCGATCGCCTGGCTCTTGGCGTAGGCGGCGAGCGCACCGGCGGCGTCGCCGCGCTCGCGCAGCACGTCACCAATCCTCTCCTGGCTGACAGCGACAGCGCGCTGGCGCTCAGGGTCATCGGGTTTGTCTTCGGCCAGAACAAGCCGAATTCTCAGGCTCTCTTCAAAGGCCGTCCGGGCGCCGTCCAACTGGCCGGCGGTCCGGGCAAGGTCGCCGATTTCGTCATAGGTTATGGTCAGGTCGCGCAGCAGATCGGCGCTGTTCGGGTCGGCATTGGCCAATTGCTGCTTGATGGACAGGCTCTGTTGGTAGGCCTGGGCGGCCGCGCCCACATCGCCTTGCGTCGCCAGCACGTTGCCGATCTTGTCATTGGCCATGGCAAGATCATCAAGCCAGCCTTTCTTGTCCGGCAAGCTTGCGGTCAGGTCCTGCAGCATGTCCCTGGCCGCCTCATAGTTTTCGAGCGAGGTTGGCAGGTCGCCTTGCGCCATCTCTATGTTGGCGAGCTTGATATGGCTGATGGCGAGATCACGCTTGACGCTGGGGTCGGTCTCCTGACGGGAACGCTGCTCGAGGTTGGCCACCAGCGCGGTAAAGGCGCGGCCGGCCGCCTCGACATTGCCCACCGTCGTATAGAGAATACCGAGTTCCTCCAGCGTGCGGCTCTGGCGATCGGCCTGTTCCAGGTTGAGCGAGGTCTGACCGGCCTCGCCATACAGCGACAGCACTATTTCATAGTCCTTGATGGCCGTGGCGTAGTCGAGATCGGCGCGCGCGGCGCCGCCGGACAGATAGACCGTGGCGGCTTCGGACAGGGTGCGGCTGACGAAATTGACCTTCAGCGCCTGGCGCGAGACGTTGTCGATGTCGGCGGCCTTGGCAAGGATAGCGCGGGCACCGTCGAAAGCGCCAAGCGAAAGCTGTTCCTCGGCCTGCCGGCGCAGCTCTGTCACCTGGGGATCGTCGGAGGCGAGCGTCTTCATTTCGCTGCGTACCTTGACGAAGGCGTCGGCAGCCTCGCGCAGCCTGGCATTCAGGCTGTCCGCCGACAGATGGCTGGTGTCGGTGCCGATCAGCGCGCCATAGAGCGGCGCCAGCGGCATGTCGGCATCGCTGGCGATCTGTTCGACCTCGCCGCGCATTTCCGGCGTCACATCGGCCATGGCCAGCAGTAGCCGCTCGCGTTCCGGCAGCTGTTGCTTGGCCGCTGCGGCAAAGAACAGTTTTGGCAGGCCACTTTCGACATAAGGCAGCTGTTTGCCGCGCGACAGGTCATAGACCTCCTGCTGCACCAGTGTCAGCACCGAGCGGATTTCGAGCCCGTCCGTGCCGAGATATTTGGTCAGCGCCGTGGTGAAGGGCGAGTTCTGGCCGGTGCCGTCGGCGGCTGTCTCGCCGGGCGCGGCCGAAAAGGCGAACAGGATGTTTTCCGCCCGACCGATGCGGCCAAGACCTGGCTTGACCTTGTCAACGACATCCTTCGCCAGCGACGTCGCGCCACGCCCGTCGCCGCCGCTCCCCGAGAACGGATCGCTGCGGCAGGCGTCGAGCACGATCAGCCCGACCTTGGCAGTGGCGGCCACGGCGTCGCGCACCTCTTCCAGCGGCAGGCTGGTCTTGTCCAGCGCGTCGAGCGAGGAGGCATCGGCATCGACCGGCAGCAGCCGGTTGTCGCCTGAGATTTCGACGCCATGGCCGGAGAAGTAGACCAAGGCCACGTCAGCGCCCTTGGCATCCTCGCGGAAATCGTCGAGCGCACGCCGCATGCGCCGGAGGTCGCGGTTGGTTTCAAGCACCACCTCGAAGCCGAGCGTCTTCAACGCCGCTTCCATCGCCTCGCCGTCATGGATGGGGTTGGCCAGCGGCCGGACCAGCCGGTAGTCGCCATCGGCGATGACCAGCGCCACGCGCCGTTCCGCCGCCGCTGTGGCGGTGGTCGCAATCATCAGCAGCAGGGCAAACAGCAAACGCAAATCGAACCGCCCCCGGCTCAGTCCTATGCCGACCATTCCACCTCTTTATGGCGTGAGCAAGCCAGGCCGAGAACCGGCTCTTTCACTTGGCCGGAGCGTCGAGCTGCTTGAGCCGCTTGCGCAACTCATCGGGAATCCAGGCGTCCGTGGGCGAGAGGATACCGGCCTGCTGCATGTCGGATGCGATCTTGAGCGCGGCCGTCAAATTCGAACGGACATCAAGGCCCATCTCGGCCATTTTGAAATGGTCGATGACCATATCGCGCAGCCACATCGAATTGTCCGGATCGATGGCAGAGAAGCGCACGGCGATGTCGAGTGACTGCTGGTAGAATTGCGTGGCGAGATCCTTGTTATCAGTTCTTGCCAGGAGATCGCCGATCTTGCCGCAATTGATCGCCAGATCGCGTTGCCAGAGGCTGTTGCTGGCGTCATTCCCAGTGAGGGCAAGCGATGCATCGAGTGCCGATTTGTAGGCGGACAGCGCCGCGTCCGGCTCGCCATTCGCCAAATGCGCGTCGGCCAGCTTGCTGTAGTTGATTTCGAGATCGCGCAGCCACCGCGTGTTGCTCTGGTCGGTCTTGACCAGCATTTCCCAGATGTGGTTGGCTTGGTTGTAGGCGGCTAGAGCCTCTGCATTTGCCCGCAGATTGAGCTGCGCGTCGCCGATGCTGTCATGAAGGATCGCGATATCGCGCTGGCCCTCAAGATTTTCGGGATCGGCGCTGGCAAGGGCCGAACTCACGCTCAAACCGGCCTGATAGGAAACGATCGCGTCCTTGTATTCGCCCAATATCTGCAGGCTGTCGCCGATCTTGGTGTAGGAGACGCACAGATCGCGCTGCCAGGAAAGATTGCCTGGGTCCAGCTCCGTCAGCTTGCGCCATATGGCAAAGCCCGAGCCGAAGGCGTCGAGGGCTCCGTTGTAATCGCCCTCCATGATCAGCACGTCACCAATCGAATCATGGGCTACGCCGAGCCGGCGCTGCCAGGCAAAATTGTCGGGTTCAAGCCCGGCCACCCGTTTGGAAATGTCCAGCGCCTTCTGGTAATAGGGCATTGCGTCCTTGAGATTGCCCTGTGAGCGCATGACGTAGCCAATGCGGTCGTAGGCAAAGGAGAGATCGCTCTGCCATTCGAGCTCGCTCGGAGCCGCGGCGGCCACCTTCTCGGCCATTTCGGCCGATGCCTGGTAATCGGCAAGGCCATCGGCGAGTTTGCCCTGGGCGACGGCGGTGTCGCCCATCTTGTCCAGGCTGAGTGAAACATCCCGCAGCCAGAGAACATTCGTCAGATCGGTACCGGCACGTCTTGCCGATCCTTCGTTCCATTCCTTGTAGGTCCTGGCGGCGTCATCCAGCCTGCCCAGCGTCGTATAGACGTCGCCGAGCCGGGCAAGCGTCAGAAGCTGCTGCAGCCGATCGTCAGCCGGGATGTCCTCGCCATTGACCTCGCGGTAGAGCGCAGTCGCCTTCTCATAGCCATCCGCGGCCAGCTGGTATCGGAGCAAAGCGCTTGCCGCGCCGCCTTCCAGCGAATGGGTTGCCGCTTCCGAAAGCGTGCGTTCCACATAATTGGCCTTCAGCCGCTGGCGCGAATCCTTGTCGATACCGGCGGCATCGGCGAGCTTGGCGCGAGCGGCGTCAAAAGCACCGAGCGAAAGCTGCCGTTCCGCTTCCTGCCGCAACTGCGTCACCGCTGGGTCGCCCGAGGCGAGCGTGGTCATTTCCCGTTGCACCTTGACGAAGGCATCCGCGGCCTCCCTGAGCTTGGTGGAGCGTGGCTCGGGACCGAGTGCGGCAAGATTCTCAGACAGCAGCGCGCCATAGAGCGGCGCCAGCGGCATGTCGGCATCGCTGGCGATCTGCTCGACCTCGCCGCGCATTTCCGGCGTCACATCGGCCATGGCCAGCAGCAGCCGTTCGCGCTCAGGCAGCTGTTGCTTGGCCGCGGCGGCGAAGAAGAGTTTCGGCAGGCCGCTCTCGACATAAGGCAGCTGTTTGCCACGTGACAGATCATAGACCTCCTGCTGCACCAGCGTCAGCACCGAGCGGATTTCGAGCCCGTCCGTGCCGAGATATTTGGTCAGCGCGGTGGTGAAGGGCGAGTTCTGGCCGGTTCCATCGGCGGCCGTCTCGCCGGGTGCAGCCGAGAAAGCAAACAGAATGTTTTCCGCACGGCCGATGCGGCCGAGACCCGGCTTGACCTTGTCCGCAACATCCTTTGCCAGCGAAGTCGCACCGCGACCGTCGCCACCGCTCCCCGAGAATGGATCGCTGCGGCAGGCGTCGAGCACGATCAGCCCGACCTTGGCGGTGGCGGCCACGGCAGCGCGCACTTCTTCCAGTGGCAGGCTGGTCTTGTCCAGCGCGTCGAGCGAGGAGGCGTCGGCATCGACCGGCAACAACCGGTTGTCGCCCGAGATTTCGACGCCATGGCCGGAGAAATAGACCAATGCGACATCGGCCCCTTTGGCATCCTCGCGGAAATCGTCGAGGGCGCGCCGCATGCGCCGAAGGTCGCGATTGGTTTCGAGCACGACCTCGAAGCCGAGCGCCTTCAATGCGGCTTGCATCGCTTCGCCATCATGGAGGGGGTTGGCGAGCGGCCTGACCAGCCGGTAGTCGTCTTCGGCCATGACCAGCGCCACGCGCCGCTCCGCCACCGCTGTGGCGGTCGCTGACAAGAACAGCAGCAAGGCAAGCAGCAAACGCAAATCGAACCGCCCCCGGCTCAGTCGCTTGCTGACAATTCCACCTCTTTATGGCGCGAGCAAGCCGGGCATTTGCCCAAACCCGGCTCTTTCAGGCGGCGCGCATCGGTTTCAACGCCTCGCTCCAGCGCGACAGCTCGTCCAGCATGGTCTTGGCTCCGTTGGCAACCAGCTCGTTGGCGTTGAAAGCGCCGCTCTTGTCGAGAAGCGTCTGATACATCGGCAGTGCAACGCCTTCGGGGATCGGCATGATGCCAACCGCCGCCAGCAGCGGCTTCAAGGCCTGCGCCGCGCGCAGTCCGCCGGAGACGCCGCCATAGCTGAGGATGCCTGCCGGCTTGTATTTCCATTCCCGCGCGAGATAGTCGATCGCGTTGACGATCGCCGGGGCCGCGAAATAATTGTACTCCGGCGCCACGAACACAAACGCGTCACCAGCACCGATCGCCTTTGACCAGGCCTTGGTATGGTCATTCTGATAGTTGCCGAGCCTGGGATGATGCGGTTCGTCCAGCACCGGCAGGTTGAAAGCGTGAATGTCGGTCAAGACCGGCTCGAACTTTCCGTGCTCACGCGCGAACGTCTCCAGCCACTCGGCAAAAACCGGACCGGCGCGGCCAGGCCGCGTGCTGCCGATGATGATGTTCAACTGGTGCTTCAAGACGGGCTCCTTTGTCGGCGGTATCTGTTGGTAACTGTCACTACGGCAGAGTGTTGTGGCGGACAAGGTTGGACGTCTGGCGGAACGGTCACGATCGGATGAACAGACTGTCTGCCTCGTGCCGCGACTTGCCTGCCGTTCGGTCACATGGACGCCCGGATTGCCAGCCACTACATTTATCAGAGCAGCGGAGCACTTCATGGACATCCAGCCCGCCCCTTTTGTTCCTCCCGCACCGAAGCCGCGCACAACGCCGCCTTCGACGCTGGAGATGATCCGCATCGTCTATCGCAATCCGCTCGAACTGTGGGGTGAGCACACCTACAACGAGCCCTGGGTTTCAGCGAGCGGGGTGGGTGGACATCTGATCGTCGCCAATGATCCGGGCCTCATCCGCCATGTGCTGGTCGACAATGCGAAAAACTACAAGATGGCGACGGTGCGCCAGAAAATCCTGCGGCCGATCCTGCGCGATGGCCTGCTGACCGCCGAGGGGGAGGTGTGGAAGCGATCGCGCAAGGCGATGGCGCCGGTGTTCACGCCGCGCCACATCTTCGGCTTCGCCCAGCCGATGCTGAAACGCACGCAGGAGTTTGTCGCCCGCTACGAACAGGGCGGCACATCCGATATCGCCCATGACATGACCTTGCTCACCTACGACATCTTGGCCGAGACGCTGTTCTCCGGCGAGATCGCGGGCGAGCCGGGCAGTTTCGCCAATGAGATCGACCGCTTGTTCGAGACCATGGGCCGCGTCGATCCGCTCGACCTGTTGCGCGCGCCCGACTGGCTGCCGCGGCTGACCCGCATCCGCGGCCGCAAGACCATGGCCTATTTCCGCAAGATCGTGACCGACACGGTCAAGATGCGCGAAGAGAGGGTCAGGCGTGAGCCCGATGGCGTGCCGCAGGATTTCCTGACGCTGCTGCTCAAGGCCGAAGGCCCGGAGGGACTGACGCGCGCGGAAGTCGAGGACAACATCATCACCTTCATCGGCGCCGGCCATGAGACCACCGCGCGGGCACTCGGCTGGACGCTCTATTGCCTGGCGGAATCGCCATGGGAGCGCAACCGGGTCGAGCAGGAGATCGACCAGGTGCTGGCGCGCGAACCCGATCCGACGAAGTGGCTCGACGCCATGCCATTGACCCGCGCCGCTTTCGACGAGGCGCTCCGGCTCTATCCGCCGGCGCCGTCGATCAACCGCGAGCCGATCGAACCGGAGATGTGGAAGGATCTTTATATCCCCAAGCACGCAGCCGTGCTGGTCATGCCCTGGGTTGTGCACCGCCACAGGAAATTATGGGACCGGCCGGATGCCTATCTGCCCGAACGGTTCCATCCGGGAAACCGCGAAAAGATCGACCGCTTTCAGTACCTGCCGTTCGGTGCGGGCCCACGCGTCTGCATCGGTGCCAGCTTCGCCATGCAGGAGGCGATCATCGCGCTCGCCATCCTGCTGTCGCGCTTCCGCTTCGATACCACGGCCGAGACCAAGCCTTGGCCGGTGCAGAAACTGACCACACAGCCTCAAGGCGGTCTGCCGATGCAGGTCACGCCTCGTTAGGCGTGCTCTTCAGGCGGTTGTCGTGATCAAGCCGCGGGTTTGCGCTGCTGGAACTGACCGGCGGCGCGGAAGCGCCAGAGATAGCTGGGCAGGATCGTCGCGATCGATTGCGGCTGGATGCCAAGCCCGGTGAGTGTCCGGTTGGCCTTGGCAGCGGCTTCCGAAACGATGTTATGCTCGCGCAGCTGCATCACCTGGTCCTTGGTCAGCAGCGGATTGGGTAACAGGCCGAGGATCGAGGCCTGGATATTCGCCAGCCACCACGGCACCGGCACCAGCAGGCGCTTGCGCTCGATGACGGTAAGCAACTCCTCCATGCACTCCTTGAAGGTGAGCACGTTGGGCCCGCCCAGCTCGTAGATCTGGCCGCCATTGATCTTGCCGTCGACCGAGCGTGCCACCGCTTCGGCGACGTCGCCGACATAGACAGGCTGGAACTTGGTCTGGCCGCCACCGATCAGCGGCAGCACCGGCGAATAGCGCGCCATATTGGCAAAGCGGTTGAAGAACTCGTCCTCCGGGCCAAAAATGATCGACGGCCGTAGGATGACGGCATCAGAGATCGTCTCCAGCACGGCCTTCTCGCCAAGCGCTTTGGTGCGTGCGTAGTCCGACTCGGAGTCCGCGTCGGCACCAAGCGCGGAAATATGGGTCAGCCTGGCTCCTACGGAGCGCGCCGCTTCGGCAATGGCGCGGGAACCGAATTCGTGCACGGCGGAGAATTTCTGCCGGCCCGTCTCATGCAGGATGGCGACGAGATTGACGACATGGTCGGCACCCTGCACGGCGCGGTCGACCGACCAGCGCATGCGCACATTGGCCTGCACCGGCTGGATCTCGCCGACATTTCCGAGCGGCTGGAGATGGCCGGCAAGATCTGGCCGCCGGCAGGCGACCCGGATGCGGTAGCCGCGCTTGGCCAGCGCGCGCACGACATGGCGGCCGACAAAGCCTGACCCGCCAAAGACGACGACGAGCTTTGGGGTCTGCAGGATTTCGGTCATGGCTGGCTCCGGCGCACGTTCCAGATGGCTTGGCTGAAGCCGTTTCATAGTCGGTTTTGCGCCAAAGGCAAAGGGCGACGCGTCGTCGCTGCCGCCCTTCTTGAAGCCGCGTCAGAACGCCTTGCCGATGCGGGCGTCAACGGACTGCCGGTTGCCGCCGCGAATGACGAAGAAGAGCAGGATCGCGGCCCACAGCAGCGACTTTTCGGCGCCCGAAAAGCCCTGGCCCATGGTCACCCAGTGGAACCAGACCGTCACCAGCAGTACGAACAGGCCGGCAAAGGCGGCCGGTCGCGTCAAAAAACCGATGGCGATCAGGATACCGCCGAAAAACTCGGTGCAGGCCAAAAGCAGCGACCAGAAGGCGCCGGGATAGAAGCCGAGGCCTTCGACCATCTCGGCGGCGCCGAAAGGATTGGTGATTTTCTGCGAGCCGTGAATGGTGAGAAACGCGCCGGCGACGACGCGCAGCACGGTCTCGCCGGCGTCATGCAGCGACGAATACATGCGGCCAAGTGCGGGAATGATCAGCTTGCCGCGGGAAGCGTCGGTGGTTGCGGACATCGTAGCTCCTGTTTTGTGGACACCCCCTCGCAAACGCCCGATGGTTCCCGTCAAGTCAAGTTAACAAAAGTTAACTATCGTAGTCATGTTTATCGCGTGCACAGGACGAACGCAGAAAACCCCGCCGAAGCGAGGTTTTCCGGGTGAAGCTCATGTCGAAACCAGGGTCCAACGAGGCGGCCTGACCTGAGACGGCATCAGCATGGGCGTGAAGCAAGCACGCCCGCCCCAGCCCTGGACGCATCCGACAGAAGACACCGACCGGGCAAACCCGACCCGGACAGCTATTCGTCGTCGTGACGCGCGGGAAGGTTCACCGAGGCGCGGAAAAATTCGTGGGCTGCTTCAGGCGGAATAGCGTTCGGCGAACTCGGAAATGCGTTGCACCACTGCCTTGGGTGCGGTGATGCCGCGCGCCTGTGCCTTCTCCGCTGCCTCGGCCCTGGCCCGGCCGGGCACATGCACGCCGAAGCGCCGGCGCAGGCGATCGAGCTGGTCCTTCATCCGCTGCTCGAAATCCGGATCGAGCAGCTTGGGCTCGACGGCAAGCACGAACAGGCCGGTTCCCGGGCTGTCCGGCCCGCCGCTGAACCATGGCGCGTCGAGCGACCAATTGGCGCCTGAAAGGCCGGCCGCCAGCACCTCGACCATCAGCGCGATGTTGGCGCCGCGCTGGCCGCCAAAGGCAAGCATGGCGCCCTTCATGGCCGCGGCGGGATCGGTCGTCGGATTGCCGCTCGCGTCCAGCGCCCAGCCTTCGGGGATCTTCTTGCCGTCCTCGGCCGCCTTGCGGATGTTGACGAAGGCGGTGGCGCTCGACGACTGGTCGATGACCAGCGGCGCGCCGTCGGCGGCGGGCGCGGCAAACGACATCGGGTTGGTGCAATAGACCGGCTTGACCGAGCCCGAACCAGCCAGCACGGCCGGGCCGTTGGTGGCGGCGAAGGACACCAGCCCCTGCGCGGCCAGGCGTCCGGTGAAATAGCCGAGCGCACCGCACGTATAGGCGTTCTTCTGCGAGAAGATGGCGACGCCGAACAGTTTTGCTGCCTTGGCCAGGTCGTCGATGGTGCGGTCAAAGCCGGTATGCGCCAGCCCGCCGCGCGCATCGGAGAGATAAACGGCCAGTGCCGGCCTCGTGATCACCGGATCGGCATTGCCGTCGATGCGGCCGGCCTCCAGCGCCTCGAGATAGTCGATGAAATGCGTCAGCCCGACGGTCGAAAGCCCCTCCGCCTCGGCTGCGATGATCGACGCGGTGAGCGATTGCGCTGCCTCCTCGTTGGCGCCGGCGCCGAGTGCCGCCATCCGGCACAGTCCTCTTGCCTGGTCGAGACTGAGTTGCATCATGGTCGTCCTGCGATTGCGGAAATCTGGTTGCGTTGTCTGGACTGTGATTAGCAGCAGATAAGGCGGCGTTTGTGTTGAAAATCGTCCGCGACTGCAAGAAAAGCGGCGGACGCGTCCGCCGCTACCGCCCCTGCATGGGTTAGCCGATTTTGTTGGGGATACGCGCTTCGATCCTGCTGAAGGCGAAGACCAGAATACCGGTGATCGTCATGTAGATCAGCGCCAGCAACAGCAAGGGCTCATAGGTGAGGTAGGTGTCCTGCCGCACCTTGGACGAGACGGCGAAGATGTCGATGACGCTGATCGTCGCCACCAGCGGTGTCGACTTCAGCTGCAGCACGGTCTCGCCGGTCAGTGTCGGCAGCGCCCTGTAGAAGGCCTGCGGCAACCAGATGCGGCGGAAGATTTTCCAACGGCTCATGCCAAAGGCGCGAGCGGCCTCCAGCTGTCCCTTTGGCACGCCGGCAAAGGCACCGCGCATCACCTCGCCCTCGTAACCGGCGAAGGAGAGGGTCAATGCCAGCACACCGTAGGGCCAGGCTTGCCGCAGATACGGCCACATCCAGGATTCACGGATCCACGGATATTGCGGAAACAGCGAACCCAGGCCGTAATAGAGCAGCCATAGCTGGATCAGCAGCGGCGTGCCCCGGATAACCGTGCAGAAGACCTTGGCCGGTGCCGCGAACCAGAAAGAGCCGGTGGCCTGCGCCAGCCCGAGCGGCACGGCGAACAGGAAACCCAGCACGCAAGTGACGGCCAGGATCCATAGTGAGCGCCAGATGCCGAGCAGACCCATCTCGTAATATTGCGGCAGCCAGTCCCAGCGCATGAAGAATATGGCGCCCAGAACCAGCCCCAGCGCGATCAGGATCAGCACGATGCGGTGCGGCTGCAGCCACAGCGACGTTCGCGCGACAACGTTGATGATGGCCGCTTCGTTGGCCATCAGCGCGCTTCCTTGAGCGAAGGCATGCCGCGCCGCGACCATGCCTCGACGCGGCCGATAAGGAAATTGGAAACCAGCGACAGCAGCAGGTAGAGCACGGCCGCGGCAAAGAAGAAGGTGAAATAGGCCTTGGTGACACCCGCGGCCTGCCGCGTTGCCAGCGCCAGTTCGTAGAACCCGACGACCGCCAGCAGGGCGGTGTCCTTGGTGGCGATGAGCCAGAGATTGGCAAGGCCCGGTATGGCGAAGGGCAGCATTGCCGGTAGCGTTATACGCCGCAGCATCAGGCCCGGCGACATTCCATAGGCACGGGCAGCTTCGATTTGCCCCTGTGGAATGGCGAGGATCGCGCCGCGTATCACCTCGGTCGAATAGGCACCCTGGACGAAGCCCAGCACGGCGATGCCGGCGGCAAGGCCACTGATGTCGACGCGCTGATAGCCCATTGCCGTCAGCGCCTGGTTGATCAGGTCGGTTCCTGCATAATAGAGCAGCAGGATCAGCACCAGTTCAGGCACCGCGCGCACGATCGTGGTGTAGACGGCCAGGAGGTCGCGCACCACCGGGCCGCCATAAAGCTTGCCGAAGGCGCCGCCCGTGCCGATCAAAAGGCCGAGGCAGGTGGCGCCGAGCGCGATCTCGATCGAATGCAGCAGCCCGAGTAGAAGCGTTCCGCCCCAGCCCGGCGGGTTGGGCGAGAGAAGCTCGATGATGCCGGCCGCCGAGGCCGAAAGAAATGCGTCGATCAGCTTTGCCCCCAGATTGCTGGCGTCAGCCGCTGGCCATTTTCGTCAGCGAAAGCGTGCGTGGACAGGTTCAGGCGAAAACCGCACGGCGCACGAGGCGCCGCGCGGTCACAAACCAGGCTTGCCAATCAGTTCGACTGCGCGCCACCGCCGCCGTAAATGTCGAAATCGAAGTATTTCTTCGAGATCTCGTCATATTTGCCGTTGGAGCGGATCGCCTTGATGCCGGCGTTGATCTTTGCCTTCAGGTCGGTGTCTTCCTTGCGCACTCCGGCGCCGACGCCCGGTCCAAGCACCTCGTCGTCCGGCGCCACCATGCCCTTCAGGTCGCAGCAGGCCTTGCCCTGGTCGGACTTGAGGAATTCGCCAAGCGCGATGGAATCGGCCTGCACCGCATCGAGGCGGCCGGCGGCGAGGTCGTTATTGGCTTCGTCCTGGGTCTGGTATTCCTTGATCTCGGAAGCCGTGGCGCCGAAGTGCTTCTTGGCGTAGACGGCATGCACGGTCGAGACCTGGACGCCGATGACCTTGCCCTTGAGATCGTCCGGCCCGGGGCCGAATTTCTGATCCTTCGGTCCGATGATCGCCGTCGGCGTGTTGTAATATTTGTCCGAGAAGTCGATCGTCTTCTCGCGTTCGGCGGTGATCGACATCGACGAGACGATGAGGTCGATCTTCTTGGTGGTCAGCGCCGGGATGATGCCGTCCCAGGCGACAGGCGTGATGACGCAGTCGAGTTTCTCTTCGGCGCACACTGCGTCGATGAACTCGATCTCCCAGCCGACCCATTTGCCCGAAGCATCCGGCGAGGTGAAGGGCGGATAGGGCTCGGCGGCAACGCCGATCTTGACCGGATCGGCCTTGGCCACGCCCATGGCGGCGACGCCGAGCAGCAGCGCTGCGGCGAATGTCTTCAGAACAGTCTTCATTTCGAAACTCCCAGTTTGTTGTTGGTTCCCGGTTTTCTTCCGTCTCGGCCTGTCCCTAGCCGATGTTGCGGATGAACTGCTTCAGCCTTTCGGATTTCGGTGCGCCGAAGATCTGTTCCGGCGGGCCTTCTTCCTCGACCAGCCCGTTGTAGAGATAGACGACATGGGTCGCGACCTCGCGGGCGAATTTCATTTCATGGGTGACCAGCACCATGGTGCGGCCCTCGCGCGCCAGGTCGCCGATGACCTTCAGCACCTCGCCGACCAGCTCCGGGTCGAGTGCCGAGGTCGGCTCGTCGAACAGCATGACGCGTGGATTGATGGCGAGCGCGCGGGCGATCGCCGCGCGCTGCTGCTGGCCGCCCGAGAGATAGGCTGGATAGACGTCGCGCTTTTCGGCAAGGCCGACACGGACGAGCAGCTTTTCGGCCTGGGCGATCGCCTCGTCGCGCTTGATGCCAAGCACATGCACCGGAACCTCGATGACGTTCTCGATCAGCGTCATGTGGCTCCACAGGTTGAAATTCTGGAACACCATGCCGAGCTTGGAGCGGATGCGCTCGATCTGCCTGCGGTCGGCGGGAACGGTGTGGCCGTGGCTGTCCGCCCTGAGCTTGATCTCCTCGCCATTGACACGGATGATGCCGCTGGTCGGATTTTCCAGGCAGTTGATGCAGCGCAGCAGCGTCGACTTGCCGGATCCCGAGCCGCCAATGATGGCGATGACCTCGCCGTCGCGTGCCGACAGCGAAACGCCCTTCAGCACATGCAGCTCACCGAACTTCTTGTGCAGGTTCTCGACATGGATGGCTTCGGCGGCGCCGTCCTGCGCCTTGCCGGATTGGACTGCGGCAGCTTCCACCGCGCTCACCGGGTGACCTCTGTGTGGTCGGCGGAAGTTCGTCGAACGTCCATTCGGCTAATCAACATATACGCTGTACTGCCCCGCTCCAGACTTCAGCATGGACCCAACGGCGCGAGCCCGTCAATCCCACTCATTACGGCACTTGCGAGCTTGTTGTGCAAGTGTATAAATAGCTCTCCGTGAAATTTTCTCGATTTTTTTCAGCTATAAAAGGGCTTCGATGAGCGCTTTCGGATCACAGTCCATGGCCGCGCCGCTGCGACGCGTGCTGATGCGGTCGGCGGCCAACGCCATGCGCGACGCCGACAGTGCTGCCTGGCACTATGGCCCAGGGTTCAATCCAGCGAAAGCAGCATCGCAGCACGCGCTCCTTGCTGAACTGGTGGCGGCTTCCGGTGCCGAAATCGAATGGATCGAGGACAAGGCTGATGGACTTTCGGATTCAGTGTTCACGCACGACCCATCGCTGATGACCGACCGCGGCGCGCTGATTCTGTCCATGGGCAAGCCCTTGCGCGCCAGCGAGCCCTCGCTGCATGAGGAAACCTACAGAAGGCTGGGCATTCCGATCCTCGGCCGCGTCGAGGCTCCTGGCCAGGTTGAAGGTGGTGATTGTGTATGGCTGGATTCCCGCACGCTGGTGATCGGGCGCGGTGTCCGCTCCAACCAGGAAGGCATCCAGCAGGTTTCCAACCTGCTGACCCCGCTGGGCGTTTCCGTCTATGGCTTTGACCTGCCGCTGTGGCAGGGCGAAGAGGCCTGCCTGCATCTGATGTCGGTGATCAGCCCGCTCGCCGACGACCTCGCTTTGGTCTATTCACCGCTTTTGCCGGCCGCTTTCTACCAGATGCTGAAGGCGCGCAACATCCGGCTGGTCGAAGGCGACGCCGCAGAGTTCGCGGCTTCCAACGGCCTCAGCCTGAACGTGCTGCCGACCAGCCCATTCAAGGTCATTGCCGTTGCAGGCTTTCCGAAGACCAAAGCCGCGATGGAAGCCGCTGGCTGCACGGTCGAAATCTTCGAGGCGGATGCGCTCTGCATCGCCTGCGAGGGTGGACCGACATGCCTGACTCGGCCGATCCTGCGCCAATGAATGCGCCATCCCGCCGCAGGTTCCGTCGCGAGGGCGAGGAGCGGCGGCGGCAGGATCTGATTGAGGCAACTCTGGACAGCGTGGCGGAACATGGCCTGCAGGGCGCCACCTTGCGCACCATTGCCTTGCGCGCCGGCGTCACCGCCGGGCTGATCCGGCACTATTTTCCCAGCAAGGAAGAATTGCTGCAGGAAGCCTATGCGGCGCTGATGGGCCGCATGACCGAGCAGGCGAAAGCGGCGTTGGTCATGGAAGATGCCTCGCCGCGCCAGCGCCTTGCGGCTTTCGTCACCGCCAACCTCAACGCGCCGATCATCGACGCGCGGGTGTTTTCGCTCTGGGCAACCTTCATCGGCCGCGCTGGTGCGGATCCGGCCCTGGCTCGTGCTCACCGCGAAGGCTACCTTGGTTTTCGCAATGAGGTGGAAGCCGTTGTGGCCGAGGTGCTCGCCGCAGAACATCGCGAGCCGGACGCAAACCAGTTGCGCCACCATGCCATTGCGATCAACGCGATCATCGACGGGCTCTGGGTGGAAGGCTGCCTGGCCGGCGAGATGTTCTCGCCTGGCGAATTGGCGGCGATTGGCATCAAGACTATCGAGGCCGAACTCAGCCTCGCGCCGGAAAGGGGAGAAAACCAATGACAACGCTCGGCGAAGCCCTCATCACACTGCTCGAAGCCCATGGCGTCGACACCGTCTTCGGCATTCCGGGCGTGCACACGGTCGAGCTCTATCGTGGCCTGGCGCGCTCGAAAATCCGCCATGTCACGCCCCGCCACGAACAGGGCGCCGGCTTCATGGCCGACGGTTATGCCCGCGCCAGCGGCAGGCCGGGCGTCGCCTTCGTCATCACCGGACCGGGGCTGACCAACACCATTACCGCCATGGGCCAGGCGCGCGCCGATTCGGTGCCGATGCTGGTCATCTCCGGCGTCAATGCCATGCCGACGCTGGGCAAGGGGCTGGGCTTCCTGCACGAGCTGCCGGACCAGCGCGGCATGATGGAGAAAGTGGCGCTGTTGTCGCAGAGGATCACCGAGGCCAGCGAATTGCCGGGTGCGCTGGCACAGGCCTTCGCCCTGTTTTCATCGTCACGCCCCGGCCCGGTGCATATCGAGATCCCGACCGATGTCATGGTCAAGCCGGCGGACGGCATCGCGGCTCTGTTGAGCAATGCAGCCCCGCCCGCGCCGGATGGTGCGGCGATAGCGAGTGCAGCCAAACTCATCGCCGCGGCGCGTCGCCCACTCATCCTGGCCGGCGGCGGGGCCAAGCGCGCCGAGGCGCCGTTGCGGCGCCTGGCCGAAAAGCTCGGCGCACCGGTCGTCGAGACCACCAATGCGCGCGGCCTGCTGCATCGCCACCCGCTCCTTGTGCCGGCAAGCCCAAGCCTGAAGGCGGTTCGCGTGCTGATGGCCGAGGCCGATCTGGTGATTGCCGCCGGCACCGAATTCGGCCCGACCGACTATGACGGCTATGGCGATGGCGGCTTTGTGCTCCCGCCCAACCTGATCCGCATCGATATCGGCGCCGACCAGCTCGCCCGCCGCCCGGTGACAGTCGGCATCCAGGCCGACTGCGCCGAAGCAATCGAAGCCCTGCTCGCCGCGATCGGCTCCACGCATGTAACCGCGCCAGACGGTGAGGGCCGCGCCGCTGCGACCCGGAAGGCGGCCTTTGCCGAGCTGAGCCCGGCCTATGTGGCGCAGGTGCATGCCGTGGAAATGATCCGCGACGCCTTGCCGGGTGCGATCATCGTCGGCGACTCGACGCAGCCGGTCTACGCCGCCAATCTCTACTACGATCACGACCGGCCGGCCGGCTGGTTCAATGCCGCCACCGGCTTCGGCGCGCTTGGCTACGGCCCACCAGCGGCGATCGGGGCGGCGCTCGCCATGCCCGATGCGCCGGTTGTCTGCCTGACCGGCGACGGCGGCTTCCAGTTCACGCTGCCGGAGCTGGGTGCAGCCCTTGATGCCGATGCGCCGGTCATCTTTGTCGTCTGGAACAACAGGGGCTATCGCGAGATCGAGACCTCGATGCTCGATGTCGGCGTCGAACCTGTTGGTGTATCGCCGGCGCCGCCGGACTTCTGCAAGCTGGCCGAAGCCTACGGCATATCAGCCGAACGGCTTGCCGATATCGCTGCCTTGCCGCAGGCGCTGCAGCGAGCCCGGGCAACCGGGTTGCCGCATGTCATCGAAATCACAGTCGATTGAGCGTCCAGGCTGGCGTTGATTTCCCAGCCTGCAGCGGTCCCTTCGCCGGCTAGCCTGTTGTACGACCACAGCCCCGTGGCTGCCGGCATCGTCGTCTATGCGGCCTGACGCATGCAAAGACGCAACAGCTGCCATGTCGAGATATCAATTGAGTGATCGCCCGAAAGGCGCGACGCTTCGCGTCGGGCGCGGCAATCAACATAATTATAAAAAAATGACAGGATCGGTCCAGGATGACGGAAACACTTGAAGGCAGGCATATCGTTGTGACCGGTGGAACCGGCGCGCTCGGCGGTGCGGTGGTTGGCCGGCTGCTGGAGCAGGGCGCGATCTGCCACGTGCCGAACGCGCATGCCGCGGCGCCCCAGCATTTTCCCTTCGCCGAGCATGAGAACGTCAAGCTGGCGCATAATGTCGACCTGTCGGACTCCGCCAAGGTTGAGGCCTTCTATGCTCAGGTTCCTGCCTTGTGGGGATCGATCCATCTCGCCGGCGGCTTCGCCATGGCGCCGGTGGAAAAGATCGAATCGGCGTCTTTCGCCGAGATGATGGACACCAACGCCCGCACCACATTCCTGTGCAGCCGCGCCGCCATCCGCTCGATGCTGGCGTCAGGCACATCAGGCCGCATCGTCAATGTGACCGCGCGCGCCGGGCTCGACCCCAGGCGCGGTGCCGGCATGGTCGCCTACGCCGCCAGCAAGGCGGCGGTGGCGGCCATGACGGTAGCGATGGCTGAAGAGCTCAAGGCCAAGGGCATCCTGGTCAATGCCGTGGCGCCGTCGACGCTCGACACGCCGGCGAACCGCGCCGACATGCCGGATGCCGATTTTGCCAAATGGGTCAGCCTCGAAGCCGCCGCCGAGGCGATCGCCTATCTTGCCTCGCCCGCCAACCAGGCGATGAGCGGTACGCTGGTGCCCCTTTACGGCCGGGCCTGAGTCATAGAGCAATTCACCGTTTCACGGAAACGGAGAACCGCTCTAACCCTTTATTTTGACGCAATTCCGGACGGAAAACCGCTCACACTTTTCCTGGAATTGCTCTCGGCACAATTCTTCAGTTTCAGACGTAAGCCAAAGAAAAACCCCGCCGGATCGCTCCGGCGGGGTTTTGTATGAGGTGGCGTCGCGCGCCGGAGCGCGCGGCGGCCTTAGCTGCCCTGCTTCTTCAGCGCGGCACCCAGGATGTCGCCCAGCGAAGCGCCGGAGTCGGTCGAGCCATACTGAGCAACGGCTTCCTTCTCTTCGGCGATTTCCAGCGCCTTGATCGACACCTGCAGCTTGCGGGTCTTCTTGTCGAAGGCGATGACGCGGGCATCGACCTTCTGGCCGACGGTGAAGCGCTCGGGGCGCTGCTCGTCGCGGTCGCGGCTGAGGTCGGAGCGCTTGATGAAGGTCTCGATGCCGCTTTCGACCAGCCGCACTTCCAGACCGCCATCCTTGACGCCGATGACTTCACAGGTGACGACGGCGTTCTTGCGCAGTTCGCCGCTGTTGGCCGCTTCGCCGACCGTATCCTTGGCCAACTGCTTGATGCCGAGCGAGATGCGCTCCTTGTCGATGTCGACGTCGAGAACCTGCGCCTTGACCATGTCGCCGCGATTGTACTCTTCGATGACCTGCTCGCCCGGACGGGTCCAGTCGAGGTCGGAAAGGTGCACCATGCCGTCCACGTCCCCTTCCAGGCCGATGAACAGGCCGAACTCGGTCTTGTTCTTGACCTCGCCCTCGACCTGGCTGCCGACCGGATGGGTGCGCGCGAAGGCTTCCCATGGGTTTTCCAGCGTCTGCTTGAGGCCGAGCGAAATGCGGCGCTTGGCCGGATCGACCTCGAGCACCACCACGTCGACTTCCTGCGTCGTCGACAGGATCTTGCCGGGATGCACGTTCTTCTTGGTCCACGACATTTCCGAAACGTGGATGAGGCCTTCGATGCCCGGCTCCAGCTCGACGAACGCGCCGTAGTCGGTGATGTTGGTGACGGTACCCTTGATCTTCTTGCCGATCGGGAACTTGGTGCCGATCTCGGACCACGGATCGCTCTCGAGCTGCTTCATGCCGAGCGAGATGCGGTGGGTTTCCTGGTTGATGCGGATGATCTGCACCTTGACCGTCTGACCGATGTTGAGGATTTCGGTCGGATGGTTGACGCGGCGCCAGGCCATGTCGGTGACATGCAGCAGGCCGTCGATGCCGCCGAGGTCGACGAACGCACCGTAATCGGTGATGTTCTTGACGACGCCTTCGACAACCTGGCCTTCTTCGAGGTTCTGCACGATTTCCGAACGCTGTTCGGCACGGCTCTCCTCAAGCACGGTGCGGCGCGACACCACGATGTTGCCGCGGCGGCGATCCATCTTGAGGATCTCGAAGGGCTGCGGGTTGTGCATCAGCGGGGAGACGTCGCGGATCGGGCGGATATCGACCTGGCTGCGCGGCAGGAAGGCCACGGCGCCGTCGAGGTCGACGGTGAAGCCGCCCTTGACCTGGTTGAAGATGACGCCTTCGACGCGCTCACCCTTGGTGAACTTCTCTTCGAGACGGACCCAGCTCTCTTCGCGGCGGGCCTTTTCACGCGACAGCATGGCTTCGCCAAGCGCGTTCTCGATGCGCTCGACATAGACTTCGACAGTGTCACCGACCTTGAGGGTGGTGTCCTTGCCCTTGACGCCGAATTCCTTCAGCGGCACGCGGCCTTCGACCTTGAGGCCGACGTCGATGATGGCCATGTCCTTTTCGATCGCGGTGATCGTGCCCTTGACGACCTGGCCTTCGCCGGAATGACCGGCGGTAAATGATTCTTCGAGCAGGCTCGCGAAATCATCGCGAGTGGGATTTGCAGCTGACATATTTTCTCCTGGAGTGCCCCGCATCTGGAAGCGGGACGGGCGCCGTGGGTTAGCGTTGCGTTGGCCTGCCGGCGTTCCGGGCTAAAAAAGCCCTGGGCCGCTTTTCAGGCGGCAATTCCGGCGCATGAAGAATGCTGGCAGGCTGGTTCGTGCCCGATATGGGTATTTCCTGCACTTCCGGCAACGGAAACGCGAGAGAAAACCCGGATCAGGCCTTGTTTCTCCTGGCCAGCACGTCGTCGATAACAGCCATGGCCGCGAGAAACGCGGCTTCTATAGCCATTTCGCTGGTATCAAGCAAGTGCGCGTCGGCGGCCGGCTTCAAGGGCGAGTCGGCACGGCCCATGTCGCGCTCGTCGCGGCGCACGATATCGGCCAGGATTTCGGTGAAGTTGGCAGTGCCTCCAATGCTTTCGATCTCGGCCAGCCGGCGCTTGGCGCGCACTTCCGCACTGGCCGTCACATAGAGTTTGATATCGGCATCGGGGCACACGACAGTGCCGATGTCGCGCCCGTCGAGCACCGCCCCCGGCGGCGTCTTGGCGAAGTCGCGCTGCTTTTCAACCAGGATGCGCCGCACGGTCGGGAACACCGCGACCTTTGAGGCCGCCTCGCCGACGGCATGCGCGGACAGGACCGCACGGTCGAGCTTGGCCAAATCGACCTGTCGGGCAGCGGTTTCGGCGGCCGAGACGTTGTCGAGCGGCAGCGCGTACTGGATGAGCGCGTAGGCGACCGCGCGATAGGTGAGACCAGTGTCGAGCAGGTTCAGCCGGTAGTGGTCGGCGAGCCGCCGGGCGAGCGTGCCCTTGCCGGCGCCGGCGGGTCCGTCGATAGCGATGGTGAAGGTCGAAGTCATGGACGACAACAAGCCGAGAACCGGCCTCAATGCAATATGCCACTATGGGGTTTGAGGAAGCCCCTTCAACGCGAAACTGGCCGCGCAATTGTCCTAAACAGGTAGAATACCCAACCCAGTACATGGCCGAAAAAATATACGCTAAGGATCGCATAGCCACCCATTGCGAAAAATATCGCCTTTGGTTGCATGTCGATTTTTATAAGTTCGAGCCACCAACCGAAGTGCAGGCCGTATGTGCACCCTATCGGCCCGCAAGATGAACCCATGCTCGCAATGGTAAGCCCGACCCAGAATGCCCCGATCAAGCCGAAGCGCATGAGTGAATAGTTCCGCTCATTGATCAACTTGGCCACGGATATGGCCTTCGCGATGATCAAAACGACACCTGCGACGACCGCAAGCAAAATCGAGGCAAGAATACTCATGGCTCTCCCCAATGTTCGTACGATCTTGAAGGGCCGACCTTAAAGAACAATTGAGTTCGTAGCCAAATTTGACGGCAATTCCAGGTTCACGAAATCTCCGCGCCCAAGCCCGTCATCAGCCCCATGAACTCAGGAAAGCTTGTCGCGATCATGGCGGCGTCATCGATGGTCACCGGCTTTTCTGTCGCCAGACCCATCACCAGAAAGCTCATGGCGATGCGGTGGTCGAGATGGGTCTGCACTGTCGTGTCCTGGCCGTTGGGATGGCCGCCAAGGCCCTTGCCGCCGGGTTTGCCGCGCACGGCAAGCGACGCTTCGCCCTCGGTGCAATCGACGCCGTTGAGCTTCAGCCCGTTGGCGACCGCCGACAGCCGGTCGGATTCCTTCACCCGCAGCTCTTCCAGCCCCTGCATCAGCGTCTCGCCCTCGGCGAAACTCGCGGCTACGGCCAGCACCGGATATTCGTCGATCATCGACGGCGCGCGTTCCGGCGGCACGATGACGCCCTTGAGTTCGGAGTAACGCACGCGCAGGTCGGCCACATCCTCGCCGCCGGCATTGCGCGGGTTCAAAATGTCGATCTGGCCGCCCATTTCCTGCAAAGTGAGGAGCAACCCGGTTCGCGTCGGGTTCATCAGCACGTTCTCGATGACGATGTCGGAACCCGGCACGATGAGTGCGGCGACCAGCGGAAAACCGGCCGAGGACGGATCGCCCGGCACGGCGATCGTCTGGCCGGTGAGCTTGCCCTGGCCCTCGATGAAGATGTGGCGCACGCCGCGTTCGTCGGTCTCGACCGACAGGTTTGCGCCGAACCCCTTGAGCATCTTTTCGGTGTGGTCGCGCGTCATCACCGGCTCGATGACGGTGGTGATGCCCGGCGTGTTAAGGCCGGCGAGCAGTACCGCGGATTTCACCTGCGCCGAGGCCATCGGCACGCGGTAGGTGATCGGTGCGGCGTGCTTGGGGCCATGCAGCGTGATCGGCATGCGGTCGCCAGGTGTCGCCTTCAGCACCTGCACGCCCATCTGCCGCAAAGGTTCGAGCACGCGGCCCATAGGCCGGCCCGACAGCGAGGCATCGCCGATGAAGGTCGTTTCCATGTCATAGGTGCCGACAAGGCCCATGGTCAGCCGCGAGCCGGTGCCGGCATTGCCGAAATCGAGTGGAGCTTCCGGCTGCAAGAGTGCGCCATTGCCGGTGCCGCGGATCACCCACTCGGCGCCGTGCTTTTTTATATGCGCGCCCATCGCCTTCATGGCGGCAGCCGTGCGCATCACGTCCTCGCCTTCGAGCAGGCCGGTGACGCGGGTTTCGCCGGAGGCGAGACCGCCGAACATCATGGAGCGGTGTGAGATCGACTTGTCGCCCGGTACGCGGGCCGTGCCGGAAAGGGCTTGAGATTTGCGGGCGGTGGCCGGCTTGGAAGCGGCGGCGTGAGACATGGAATTTCCCTGGACGGAATGCCGGCGCGCCGGCGCTTTTCATTTGTTGCGGCGGTCTCGTATCACGGCGGGTCGAAATGGTCATCCCCAAAGGTCATCACTTGGCGCGAGCCCTTTCAGTGCTTGGTTTTGTGACGCCGGCTTTTCGCTTTGACAGCGCTGCAAACTGTGGTTAAGGGGACCACTCTTTTATTGACGAGGCTTGCCGTGGCAAAAAACGAACTTGGCACAAAGCGTGTCGACCCTGAAACGGGCCGGAAGTTTTACGACCTGAACAAAGACCCGATCGTCTCGCCCTACACCGGCAAGACCTATCCGCGTTCCTATTTCGAGGACGGCAAGATCGCCGCCATCGAAGAGGAAGAGGAAGTTGCCGAGAAGGAAGTGGACGCCGAGGAAGAGGAAGGCGTCGAGGTCGTGTCGCTCGAAGAGGCCGACGAGGACGTCAAGGGTGACGATCTGCCGGATCTCGGCGACGACGAAGACGATGTCGACCTGGGCGATGACGAGGATGACACCTTCCTTGCCGACGAAGAGGAAGAAGACGACGACGTTGCCGACATGATCGGCGTTGGCGACGACGACGACGAGGTCTAATCGGCCTTTCGCGAAAGGCGTTTGCCGGCTTTCGCGACGTTGCAATAAAAAGCCGGTGTTCAGGCTTGATATCTGGCATAGGCGGGGTTAGAAGCCGCCTGCACTAACGGCGCGGTGTTCCAACCCGCGCTGATCTCTTCGCCGGAAACGGCGCCGGCTGACTGCCGGAAGTGGGGCCATAGCTCAGTTGGGAGAGCGCTTGAATGGCATTCAAGAGGTCGTCGGTTCGATCCCGATTGGCTCCACCAAATTTACCCAAGTGGTTTCAAATAGTTAAGCCCTGACCTCTTCCGCTGACTTTGAGCGTGACTGCTCCGGGGCACCGCCAGACAGATTTTCGATCTCTCGCTGGAAAATTTGGTTTTCGGAAAAAAATTATGCCCGTGGCATGGCTTATGGTCGGACGCAGCGGCCCTCTGGGCGCCACTCAGCCCCCCCGCCACCGCTGCATGACTCCAAGGTCAGCAGGATGCCGGTTGTTTGGCGAGAAAAGAGCGGCAAAAAGAGGTAGGATGCCGATCGACGTGAACCAAACTGTTGTATTCCACGCATCCGCGATGCGGTTGTTGCTGCTGGCGACATTGGCACTGGCCTGTGCGGCTGTGAGCCTGGCGGCGGGATGGCCACTCTTGCCGAACGTCGTACCTGGCAGCCTCGCGCAGTTTGCAGGCTGGCTGGGTACACTGCTGTTCTTGTCTGCTTTCCTGCTGATGGGCTGGCGGTGCCTCATCGGCAAAATACCGGTTATCAAACTTTCCCCCGTCGGCTTTTGGGACAGCCGCCTCTCAGCGGCAGTAGTCCCTTGGTCCGAGGTAGAAAACATCTCGGCATGGAATTGTCGGCACAACAAAATCGTCGTGCTCAAAATTTCGGACGCTGCCTGGAAAGGACTGCCTCTTGCCAGAATGGCGCGCTGGACCCGTTCCGCCAATCAGTCCATGGGTGCAGACGGCTTGTGCGTTTCAACGGCTGAGTTTGGCGTAACATTCGACGCCTTTTTCCAGACCGTCGTAACCCATTTCGATGCCTATGGCGCATCGCGATCGAAACCGTAGGCAATACAGGCGCCGGCAGTGACTCGCGGCATCGAAGGATGGAAAGCGTCGTCGCTGAGCTGCGCACGGGCACCCTCAACCGAAACGAATGGATAGAACGCAAATCGCGCCTATGATCAGCAGGCCACGGAATTCGGCCGGCGCCTTGATGAATTGCGGCAGGACTTCGGCGCCGTCTACGGCACGCGTGATGTCATCCAGGACATGAAGCGGGAGCTTGGAAATGCTAATACGGCGCGTTCCGTCAGAGGTTCAGGCAGACGGCCACAAAGGGATGCCGCATTCGCCAGCTAAAGCGGGCTCGGCCGCAAAGACCTTGCCGGTTCGCTTCGACAGCGCATTCAAAACACGTCGATCATCGTCGATGTGCAGCCGCTTGGTTATATGCTCGTCGTAGGCATGTCCGTCTTTAGAGAGTGAGACCCCGGCCATCACCACGCGGCTCGCGCCTAGGAACAACGACAAGCCAGCGCCAAGGACGCCGTTGGAGATGTTAAGCTTCCCGATTTCGAACGCTGAAGGCACGCGCGCGGTTTGGAACATTACGCGATGTTTTTGCCATTCGGTCACGAGAGCCAGTGCCTGCCACCCATAGCCCATCTCGCGCAGAATGGTTTCGAAAGCCGAGCGATCCTCTTTCCAACCTGCGACGATAGCGATCTTCGTCGAGCGGTCGGCCAGAACTTCACGAGCTTTGATGGACTCATGCCGGTCATTTACGATTTGAGGGCGAATTATAGTGAAGTCAGGGACCCCGAAGCCCCAGCTTTCGGCCAACACTTGAGAGGCATTGACGGTCATCAGCGTGAAGCCATCTAGCGCTCCGCTAGGCGGGCGAGATCCAGGTGCCGAGCCGACCACCAGCACGTCTCCTGTGATCGCTGGCAAGCCTAAGTCAAGCGAAGCGCTGAACGTCTTTATGATCCGCCGCAGGCTGGCCATAGTGTCTACCTTTCGCCCTGTCGCAGAATACCTTCGACTGTCGCTACATCCGCAGCGGTATCCACTGCGACAGAGTCAGAGGAAACCGGCACCATACGGACATCGAAGCCCAATTCGAGGAAGCGCAAAATCTCGATGTCTTCGATCTGCTCCAAACCGGTCTTTCCCTTGACGCTGCGGTATGCCCGCAACGCTTCGGGCGTAAAAGCATAGATGCATATCTGGCGCCAAGCCTTTTTGAACTCAAACGACTTGCTGGTCGGGATGGCAGCCCTAGACATGTAGAGCAGACGTCCATCTGGGCGCATCACGACCTTTGGGATCGAAGGGCTGCGGAATCTTTCCTCGGTATCTATTGGGCAAACGCCGTTCAGAACTTCGCCCGGATTAGCCTCTGCTGCATCCAGAATCAGTTGAATGTCGCCAGGATTGAAGAGCGGCTCGTCTCCTTGGACGTTGATATACAGGTCTGCTGCGACACTGTCGGCGACCTCAGCAACGCGGTCGGTGCCCGTCGGGCAATCCGGAGAAGTCATCAGTGTGCGGATGCCGACGCCCACGCAATGTTGGTAAATGCGCTCGTCATCGGTCGCGACATAAATGTGTTCGGCAGGAAATCCCAAAGCGCATCGCCGATAGGTTCGCTCGATCATGGGGACGCCGGCTAATTCTATCATCGGTTTGCCTGGCAATCGGCCGGACTGAAAGCGAGCCGGAATGACGATCACGGCGTTCATTGACCCCCCCCACGGCGGGTTGCCGTGACGGCGTCGCCGTCCATTTCCTCGACATGATATTTCGGCATCCGCCCGCTCCATAACATTGATCCGAGGCGCAACGTGCCGCCCACGGCTTCGTTGCGAGGATGCCGTGATTTTCGAGTCCGGAACTATTTTAGCACAAGCTGATTGAATCGCGGTTTCGTGTTTGAGTACCTGCATGCGTCTGAAGTTCGTCGAGCCTCTCCTGCCGACCCTTGTCGACAAGCCTCCCGAAGGCGACCAATGGATTCACGAGATCAAGTTCGACGGCTATCGCTCCCAGATCATCATCGACATGATGTCCGCATCTTCACGCGCAACGGCCACAACTGGACAGAGAAATACCGCAACCTGGTTGGAGCGGCGAAACGGCTGGGAGTAGAGAGCGCCATCATCGATGGCGAGATTGTCGTTCTGAATGAGGCGGGCCTCTCCGACTTCGCTGCGCTTCGCAAGGCAATCACACGCCGGGAGCAAGACCTCTACTTCGTCGCCTTCAACGGCCACGACCTGCGCGACATTGCGCTGGAGGACCGCCGTGAGACCCTGGAAGGCATCATCGAACCTGATGACCATATTCAGTTCAGCCAGGCCATGCCGGGCGACGCCAAGGCTATCTTTGCCCGAACCGGAGGGCCCGAGCAGCGTCAGGAACTCACCGCGGCCAATATCGAGGTTGAGGTTTTCGATAACATTGCTCAAGCCATCATAGGTCTTGCTGATGTTGCGGAATTCGACGATTGGTGTAGCCGCGGCGCGTCATGGCCGGCCTGTGTCGCCTCGAGCGGTCGCGCCCCGGCATCTGAATGGCCGGCGTCGCCCGACGATCGGCGCAGGGCCGAAGGCTGCTCGTTCATCTTCCCCATCTGGAACGAAGTCGCTGCTGATCGCGGGGATGTTGCCGGTCCATGCTGAAATAGCAAGCTGTTGACCAGATGGTGCTGTCAACTTGTCGGCGCGGAGCGACGGTGCTTAGGTGCGCAAGGGTTCGGGCAGGGGACGTGAGGTTGATCAAGGGAATAGATTGGCTGGGGGAGCGTCAGCCCCGATTGGCCGGCATGAAGGCAAACGCCGAGCTTTCGCTGAAACATCGCATCGTTCTGGCTGCGGCGCGGCTCGTCATCACGGTTCGGCACCCGCTCCTTGTCGCGCGCTTCGCGAGAAAACTCGGCTACCTGCCCAATCCCGCCGCACCGCAGCGGTACAATGAGTGCATGCTTTGGCGCCGGCTGATCGACCACAACCCGCTGTTCATCACGCTGTCGGACAAGCTTGCCGCGAAGGATTACATCAGAAGCGTCTGCCCCGATCTGCCGGTGCCCAGGACGCTGTGGCGGGGCCGTGATCCCGACACGATACCGGCCGCGCTGCTTGCTGGCGATGTTATCGTCAAGGCCAACCATGGCTGCGACATGAACGCCGTCGTTTCAGGCGGCCAACCGGATCACGCCACCATTGTGCGTGAGGCGAGGGGGTGGCTTGCCAAACGCCAGGGACGCCACAACAGCGAATGGGGCTATTGGCCGATCGTGCCGGAAATACTGGTCGAGGAGATGCTGCCGCTCGCCGGTGGCGAGATCGCCACCGAGATCAAGGTTCATATGTGCGGCGGTGTCGTCTGTTTTGTCAGGGCCGAGGACAAGAAGCTCCTGATGTCGCGCATGTTCGATCCCGCCGGCAATCCCTTGCCTGGGCGCGACATCGATTATCCCCGGGAGGATCAGGCGCTTCCGGTGACCGCGCGCCTGTCCGAATGCATTCGCGAGGCTGCCGCGATCGCTCCGCGCATCGCCGGCGATCTCGATTATGTCAGGGTCGATTTCCTGGTGACCAGCGAGCGGCTGTTCGCGGGCGAGATCACCGTCTACACGGCGGGCGGTTATTCCACCTGGAGCAATCCCGCCATCATGACCAGCATCGAACAGCATTGGCGGCTCGATCAGGCCGATTTCTTGCAAAGGCGCCACACAGGGCTCGCCCGGCTCTATGCCGAGGCGCTGCTTGCAAAATGTCGAAGGGACGGCAGCGATCCGGCACCTGTTCATCCCGCCGAAAAACGGACACTGCAAAGCCTGTCGAGCTAAAGCGCGTCAGGCTCAGATGTCTTCGGTAAAAGTCTCGACGATGATTTCGAAAGTCCCGATCTGGCGCCACTCGCTGCGGCGGGCGACGACGGTTTCGTCCGAGACCATGACAATGGAGAATTCGCGGCCGTTGCCGTCGCGGAACTGACTGGCAGGCGCATCCCATTGACAGCAGGAACGTTTGAGCCGGTTCAGTCCTGTGTGCCGGACAAGGTCGGCTTCGGCCGCGGCCGCAAACCGGCCCGCTACATGATAGACCGCCTGAAGCGGCTTTCCTTGCCGGTCAGGCTTGTAGCTGCATCCGACATAGATGACATGGGCGGGCTTTTTGCCCGTCTGCGCCAGGAAATCGCCGCAACCTCGCTCCATCCGTGCCGTCGTCAGCACGGAAACGGGCTCCGCGTGCGCAGGTACGGTGGCAATCAAGGCCATCAGTGATGCTGCAACGATTTCTGCTCTCATGGGCGCAACAGCAGAGCTAGTTTCTGATCTCAATGTCGATTTCGTAGTCGTCCAGCAAACGCTGGATGTCCGGATTACCGGCGTAGACGCGCTTCAACCGGGCCAGCTCGGCATCGGTGCCGGTGCAGAGCTGCCGCAACGCCGCGTCGATTTGAGCCCTACGTTCGGCGTCCGGCGAATCCTCGCCACGAAAGTGATCGCATCCGTCGCGGCGGTCTATGAAGGCCCGGACATCGTCGGGCACGGAGAGGCTTGCGCCGTTTGGACCGGCGCCGAGCGCAGGCCCGCAGCACAAACCGGCGAGGACGAGAAGCACCAGCCCTTTGGCGATCTCGCGCTTGCGGTTCGTCATCTCAGGAAATGCCGTCATTCGCTCTGATCCAGGATTTCCGCAATGGCTGCGCAATATGGCGCGTGCGCCTGTTTGGCCTACGAGTCACCGCATGCTTTGCCATCGGTAAGACTCGATCCGATCCTCGACACTGCCTTTCAATCAGGCGTCATCGGCATTTCTGTGGCGCGGCTTAGCTTTCGCCAGCCCGTGTCGTGTATCTCGGGTCGACCGCTTGATAGACGATCTCTTGCCGACCGTCGCCGGCATCCTCATTGGTCGGATGGCCATCGAAGCCGCTGACCCTGGTCAGCATTGCGCCGTTGCGCCACACCAGCAACAGACCGTGTTCTTCCTCCCAGTCGCAGTTGGCTTCCAGATAAACATAGTGATTGTCGTCACCGTCATCGCCGGGCCAGATGCCAAGCTCACTGGGGTAAACGAAGGACCAGATATCCCAAGGTTTTTCGGGCATTCCCATTTCCGCGTCCATCCAGTCCTCACCGCCCACCGCTTCCCGGTAATCCCGGTAGTAGGCGTAGACGTGTCGGCTGTCGTTCAACCGGTTGTCGGATGTAAGCGCCAGAAAGGCGTTGAGGGCGGCAGCGGGCCGGGCATCGCCGGGATCGTAGTCGCCGTCCGAGAATTCGATTTCCGAATCGTCGAAATAGGGGACCTTGATCTTCATTTTTCCTCCAGAGCGGGTCGCGGAGCCAGCGCCTCGCTATTGCTGGAGGCTTCACCATTCCGCGAACGAACCGTCCTTATGACGCCAGATCGGGTTGCGCCAGCGGTGGCCTTCCTTGGCCCGCTCCTTGACGTACTCCTCGTCGATTTCGACACCCAGTCCCGGCCCATCGGGAATGGCGACATAGCCATCCTCGTAGCGGAAAACGTCCTTGTTGGCGGCGTAGTCGAGCAAATCGTTGGCGGCGTTGTAGTGGATGCCGAGGCTCTGCTCCTGGATGAAGCAGTTGTAGCTGACCGCATCGAGCTGCAGGCAGGCTGCCAGCGCGATCGGCCCGAGCGGGCAATGCGGCGCGACCGCGATGTCATAGGCTTCGGCCATGGCCGCGATCTTGCGGCATTCGGTGATGCCGCCGGCATGAGACAGGTCAGGCTGGATGATGTCGACGGCGCCTTGCTCGAACACTGACTTGAAATCCCAGCGGCTGTAGAGCCGCTCGCCAAGCGCGATCGGTGTCGAGCCAAGCGCCGCGATCTCCTTCAGCGCCTCGCGGTTTTCGCTGAGCACCGGTTCCTCGATGAACATCAACCGGTAGGGCTCGAGTTCCTTGACCAGCATGCGCGCCATCGGGCGGTGCACACGGCCGTGGAAATCGACAGCGATGCCGATAGTGGGGCCGACCGCCTCGCGCACCATGGCGACGCGTTCGATGGCTGCGTCGATCTTGTCGTGGCTGTCGACGATCTGCAGCTCCTCGGTGCCGTTCATCTTGAGCGCCAGGAAGCCGCGCGAAACCACTTCCTTGGCGCCCGCAGCCACTTCCGCCGGCCGGTCGCCGCCGATCCAGGAATAGACCTTGATGGTGTCGCGCAATTTGCCGCCGAGCAATTCGTGCACGGGCACGCCGAGCGCCTTGCCCTTGATGTCCCACAGCGCCTGGTCGATGCCGGCGATCGCGCTCATCAGAATCGGTCCGCCACGGTAAAAGCCGCCACGATGCATGACCGTCCAGTGATCCTCGATCAGGCGCGGGTCCTTGCCAATGAGATAGTCACCAAGCTCCTTCACGGCCGCCTCGACGGTCAGCGCGCGGCCTTCGACAACCGGCTCGCCCCAGCCGGTAACGCCGGCATCGGTCTCGATCTTCAGGAACAGCCAGCGTGGCGGCACGATGTAGGTGGTGAGCGAGATGATTTTCATGCGGGTCTCAGTTGTTCTTGAGTTTCTTGGCGCTGACGAGGTCGCGCGCCGCAAGGTCGAGAATCCGGTTTGCGGCACCGCGCGCGGCTTCGGCGTCGCGCATGCGCAGTGCCTCGACCACTTCGCGGTGTGCCGCGACGGCTTCCATGCGCCGGTCGAGCGAAATTGTCGCCGTCGCTTCCAGCGAGAACTTCAGCCCGGTGTCGATCAGATTGCCGATCTGCCGGAAGATCGGGTTGTGGCTGGCCGCATAGACGATCTGGTGGAAAACGATGTCGGAACGCGAGAAGGCGGCGAGATCCTCTCCGGCGCCAGCCATGCCGCGCCATGCGGCTTCCAGATCGGCGATCTCCTGCAGTGTCGCGCGCGTGGCGGCAAGCTCGGCTACCAGAGGCTCGATGGCCCGGCGGGTTTCAAGGATGGCGTCGAACAGCTTGTCGTCAAGCGCATGCGGCGCATGCCAGGCCAGCACCTGTGGGTCGATGATGTTCCAGTCGTCCTCGTTGCAGACGACCGTGCCGATGCGCGGCCGCGACAGCACCAGCCCCTTGGCCGCCAGCACCTTCAGCGCCTCGCGGATGACGGTGCGGCTGACGCCGTATTCGACGCCAAGTTCGTTTTCGGTCGGTAGCGAGGAGCCGGCCGGATAGCGGCCGGAGAAGATGTCGGAGGCGATCGCCTTCGTCACATCGGGCATGACGCGCGGGCGGCGAGTGGCCGTGTCGGCTGAAGCCTTCCTGGAAATTTCGGTCACCTCAGCCCTCCTCCAAGGCGGCGAAACCGCCGATCTCGCACGACCCGACCGGCCTTACCGGATGTAGATGATTTGCGCCAGCGATCCCTGGTCAGAGCATGTATCTTAATTATCATACCAGATCAATTGACGCGTATGATAAAAAGAATTAGAGACTCCAGCACCCGGGCTGAGCGCCCGGCCATCGCTGGGAGGTAATCATGCGACTTTTGAAGACCGCGCTCGTCGCGGGCGCGCTTGCCGTGCTGTCCGTCACGACCATCGCTGCATATGCTCAGGACACCAAGATCGGTTTCATCGTCAAACAGCCGGAAGAGCCGTGGTTCCAGGACGAATGGAAGTTCGCCGACCAGGCCGCCAAGGAAAAGGGTTTTACCCTCGTCAAGATCGGCGCCGAGGACGGCGAGAAGCTGATGTCGGCCATCGACAATCTCGGCGCCCAGGGCGCGCAAGGGTTCATCGTCTGCACGCCTGACGTGAAGCTCGGCCCCGGCATCGTCGCCAAGGCCGCCGCCAACAACCTCAAGCTGATGACCGTCGACGACCGCCTTGTCGGTGCCGACGGCAAGCCGCTGGAAGACGTGCCGCATATGGGCATTTCGGCCACCAAGATCGGCGAGGCCGTCGGCCAGGCGATCGTCGACGAAATGAAGGCACGCGGCTGGAAGGCCGACGAGGTCGGCGCGATCCGCGTCTCCTACGACCAGTTGCCGACCGCCGTCGACCGTGTCGAAGGCGCCATCTCGGTGCTGAAGGCGAATGGCTTCAAGGCCGAGAACATTTTTGATGCGCCGCAAGCCAAGACCGACACCGAAGCCGCGCTCAACGCTGCGACCGTCGTGCTCAACGCCCATGCCGACATCAAGAAGTGGGTCTCCTTCGGCCTCAACGACGAAGCGGTGCTCGGCGCCGTGCGTGCTTCCGAAAGCGTCGGTATTCCCGCCGATAGCGTGATCGGCGTCGGCATCGGTGGTGCGGATTCGGCGATCAACGAGTTCAAGAAGCCGACCGCAACCGGCTTTGTCGGCACGGTGATCATCTCGCCGAAGCGTCACGGCTACGAGACAGCGCTCAACATGTATGACTGGGTGGCCAACAACAAGGAGCCGGCGAAGCTGACGCTGACTTCTGGTGCGCTGGCCAAGCGCGACGACTACCAGAAGGTCCGCCAGGGTCTCGGCATCGAATAATCCTCCCTGTACAAACAGGCGGCGGCTCATCCCGCCGCCTGTTTGGCATGGCTCAAGAAGGATCGACGCCAGTGTCCTTTCTCGACTTCTCGCACATCACCAAGACCTATCCGGGCGTCAAGGCGCTGTCGGACGTCTCCTTCGGCGTCGAGAAGGGCGCCGTGCATGGCCTGATGGGCGAGAACGGCGCCGGCAAATCCACCTTGATCAAGATCCTGTCCGGCGACCAGCATGCCGATGACGGCGAAATCCGCATCGACGGCAAGGTCCAGGCCTACTCATCGACCCGGGACGCCTTCGACAATGGCGTCATCGTCATCCATCAGGAACTGCAACTCGTCCCCGAACTGACCGTTGCCGAAAACCTCAGCCTTGGCCGTTTTCCCGCCCGCGCCGGCATCATCGCTGGCCGCCAGATGCTGGAAGACGTTGGCGCCAAGCTGAAATCGGCCGGCATCGACATCGACATCAGCCGCAAGGTCAAGACGCTCTCCATCGGCGAGCGCCAGATGGTCGAGATCGCCAAGGCGATCATGCTCGATGCGCGCGTCATCGCGCTGGACGAGCCGACCTCGTCGCTGTCCTCGCGCGAAAGCGAAATCCTGTTTGCGCTCATCGATCGCCTGCGCCGCGAGGGCAAGGTCATCATCTATGTCTCGCATCGGCTGGACGAGGTGTTCCGCCTCTGCGACAGCCTGACCGTGCTGCGCGACGGCAAGCTCGCGGCGCACCATGCATCGCTGAAAGGTGTCACCCGCGACCAGGTCGTCGCCGAAATGGTCGGCCGCGAAATCTCCGACATCTGGGGTTTTCGCCCGCGCAAGGCAGGCGATATCAGGCTGAAGGTCGAAGGACTCTCCGGAGCAAAGTTGAAGACGCCGGCCAGCTTCGAGGCGAAGGCCGGCGAAATCGTCGGCTTCTTTGGCCTGATTGGCGCCGGACGCTCCGAACTGATGCGGCTGATGTTCGGCGCCGACCCGCGCTCCGCCGGCACCATCACAGTCGATAGCAAGCTGGTCCACGCAACCGATCCGCACGACGCGATCCGCGCCGGCATCGTGCTGTGTTCGGAAGACCGCAAGCATGACGGTATCATCCAGGGCCGCTCGATCGAGGAAAACATCAACATCTCGTCGCGGCGCCATCACACGCGCTTCGGCGTGCTCAACCGCGCCAGCGAGATCGCCACGGCGGAAACCTTCATCAAGAAGCTCAAGGTGCGCACGCCGTCGCGCAAGCAGGACATCATCAACCTCTCCGGCGGCAACCAGCAGAAGGTCATCCTTGGCCGCTGGCTGTCGGAGCAGGGCGTGCGGGTGCTCATCATCGACGAGCCGACGCGCGGCATCGATGTCGGCGCCAAAGCGGAAATCTATGAACTGCTCTACCAGCTTGCCGAGGACGGCATGGCGATCGTCGTCGTCTCGTCCGAACTGCCGGAGGTGATGGGCATTTGCGACCGCATCCTGGTGATGTGCGGCGGCCGCGTCAGCGCCGAACTCGACCGGGACCAGTTCGCCGAAAGGGCGATCCTGGCCGCCGCTCTCCCAGACACCAAAACCCCCGACGCGATCGCATCCTGAGGATATTTGCCATGACCGATCAGTTGAAGAAAATCCTGCTCGGCGAACAGGGCCTCGTCGTCATCTTCATCGTCGCCTTCGCGCTGGTGTCGGCTCTGGTGCCCAACTTCCTCACCGATCGCAACATGCTCGGCCTTTTGCAGTCGGTGGTCACCGTCGGCATCGTCGCCTGCACCATGATGTTCTGCCTTGCCGCGCGCGACTTCGACCTGTCGGTCGGCTCGATCGTCGCTTTCGCCGGCATGGTCGCGGTGATGGCGTCGAACTACACCGGCTCGATCCTGCTCGGCCTTCTGGCGGCTATCGCCTGTGGCGCCTTTGTCGGCTTCATCAACGGCGTCGTCATCGCCAAATTCCGCATCAACGCGCTGATCACGACGCTGGCCACCATGCAGATCGTGCGCGGCCTGGCGCTGATCGCCTCCGACGGCCGCGCCGTCGGCATCAACAGCCCGGATTTCTACCAGTTGGCCCTGTCGAAGCTGCTCGGCATCCCAACGCCGGTTTGGGTTTTGGCCGTGCTGTTCTGCGTCTTCGGCTTCGTCTTGAACCGCACCGTCTTCGGCAAGAACACGCTGGCCATCGGCGGCAATCCGGAGGCCTCGCGGCTGGCCGGCGTCAATGTCGACCGGACACGCATCTGGATCTTCGCTCTGCAGGGCGTCGTCTGCGGCATCGCCGGCATCCTGCTGGCCTCGCGCATCACGTCCGGTCAGCCAAACGCGGCGGTCGGGCTCGAGCTCTCGGTCATCTCGGCCTGCGTGCTCGGCGGCGTCTCGCTCGCCGGCGGCCGCGCCACCATGTCGGGCGTCATCGTCGGCGTGCTGATCATGGGCATCGCCGAAAACGCCATGAACCTGCTCAACATCCCGGCCTTCTACCAGTACATCGTGCGCGGCGTTATTTTGCTCCTGGCGGTGTTGCTCGACAATCTGCGTTCCTCGGCTTTGGGTCGACGCTGACCGTCTTCGACTGGAGTGACTGATATGGCTGAACGCCTGTCCGGCAAACGCATCTTCCTGACCGGTGCCGCGCAAGGCATCGGGCTGGCCATCGCCGAGGCCTGTCTTGCCGAAGGCGCAAAACTGTTCCTGGTCGACCGGGACGGCGCGCTTCTGGACAAGACCGTTGCCGGCCTCGCCGCACGGCGTGGGTCTATCGGGCATGCGACAGCCGACATCAGCGATGGCGCGGCGATTACCGCTGCCGTTCAGCGGGCTGCTGCTGAAATCGGTCCGATCAACGCGCTGATCAACAATGCCGGGATGAATGTGTTCTCGACGCCGCTCGAGGCGACGGAGGAAGAGTGGAACCGCAATTTCGACGTCAACGTCAAGGGCGCCTGGAATTGCTGCAAGGCGGTGCTGCCCGGCATGATCGCGAGCGGCGGCGGCGCCATCCTCAACATCGCCTCGACGCACAGCTTCACCATCATTCCGCATACCTTCCCCTATCCCGTCGCCAAGCACGCGCTGCTTGGACTGACCAAATCGCTGGCGCTCGAATATGCGGGGCAAGGCGTGCGCGTGAATGCGCTGGCGCCTGGCTATGTCGAGACGCAGAAGGCGATCGACTACTGGAACAGTTTTCCCGATCCAGCGGCGGCGCGTGCCAAGACGTTGGCGCTGCACCCCGGCGGCCGCATCGCCTCAACGGGCGAGATCGCCATGGCCGCTGTGTTCATGATTTCCGACGAGAGCCCGTTCATGAACGCGGCCTGTCTCGTCGTCGATGGTGGGCTGAGCCAGCTTCAACATCCCGCCTGAACGCTGAGAAAACCATGACCAAGAGACGATCGCAGCACTGGTTCGGTGGGCAGGGCAAGGACGCCTTCATTCACCGCAGCTGGATGAAGAACAACGGCCTGCCCGACGACGCTTTCGATGGCCGTCCGGTGATCGGAATCTGCAATACTTTCTCCGAATTCACGCCCTGCCATGTGCATTTTCGCGGCCTGATCGAGCACATCAAGGCCGGTGTGCTCGAAGCCGGCGGCCTGCCGCTGGAATTCCCGGTGTTCTCCTGCGGCGAGTCCAATCTGCGGCCGACGGCGATGCTGTTTCGCAACCTCGCCTCCATGGATGTCGAGGAGGCGATCCGCGGCAACCCTATGGACGGTGTCGTGCTGATGGCCGGCTGCGACAAGACCACGCCGTCGCTGGTCATGGGCGCGGCCTCCTGCGACCTGCCGGCGATCGTCATCTCCGGCGGTCCGATGCTCAACGGCCGTTTCCAGGGCCGCGCGATCGGCTCTGGCACCGATGTGTGGAAATTCTCGGAGGATGTCCGCGCCGGCGTGATGAGCGAACAGGATTTCGCCAATGCCGAGAGCGCCATGTCGCGTTCGCCCGGCCATTGCATGACCATGGGCACGGCCTCGACCATGGCGTCGATGGTCGAGGCGCTAGGCCTTGCGCTGCCGGGCAACGCCGCCTATCCCGCTGTCGATGCGCGCCGCAGCCGCATCGCCCGCATGACCGGGCGGCGCATCGTCGAGATGGTCAATGAGGATTTGCGCCCATCGGCCATCCTCACCAGGCAGGCTTTCGCCAACGCCATCCGCGTCAATGGCGCGGTTGGCGGCTCGACCAATGCGGTCGTGCATCTGCTGGCAATCGCCGGTCGCGTCGGCACCGAGCTGACGCTGGACGACTGGGATCAGTTTGGCCGCGACGTACCGACCATCCTCGACCTGATGCCGTCGGGCCGCTTCCTGATGGAGGATTTCTGCTACGCCGGCGGTATTCCGGCGGTCATGAAAGAGATCGCCGACATGCTTGATCTCGATGCGCTGACGGTGACCGGCAAGAGCCTGCGCGACAACATCGCCGATGCCCAGAACTACAATCCCGAGGTGATCCGCCCGCGCGAAAAGGCGTTGACACCGCACGGTGGCATTGCGGTGTTGCGCGGCAATCTGGCGCCTGATGGCGCCATCATAAAACCGTCCGCCGCGTCGCCGGCCTTGATGAAGCATCGCGGCCGCGCCGTCGTCTTCGAGGACATCGACGACTACAAGGCACGTGTCGACGATCCCGCCCTCGACATCGACGAGACCTCGATCATGGTGCTGAAGAATTGCGGCCCCAAGGGCTATCCCGGCATGGCCGAGGTCGGCAACATGGCGCTGCCGCAGAAGCTGCTGGAGCAGGGCATGCGCGACATGATCCGCATCTCCGACGCCCGCATGTCCGGCACCGCCTTCGGCACCGTCGTGCTGCATGCGGCACCCGAAGCTGCTGTTGGCGGCCCGCTGGCGCTGGTCAAAAGCGGCGACGTCATTGAACTCGATGTCGAGGCGCGGAAGCTGCATCTGGAAGTCACGGAACAGGAACTGGCGCGGCGGCGTCAATCCTGGCAGCCGCCCGTGCCGGCAATGCGCGGCGGCTATCAGGGCCTCTATGTCGACCATGTCCTGCAGGCGGATCGTGGGGCGGATCTCGACTTTCTCGTCGGCAGCCGTGGGCACGCCATCCCGCGCGAAAGCCATTGAGAGGGAGTTGGATGCCAAAGTTCCGGCCCGATGAGTTCCATGGCATCCACGCCATCCTCTACGCGCTGTTCGACGCCCAGGAAAAGCTCGACCGCACGGCAATGAGCAGACAGGTCGAGATATGCCTGGCGACCGGCGTGCACGGCATGGCGGCCCTCGGTCTCGCCACGGAAGTCGCCAAGCTGACCGAGGCCGAGCGGCGGACGGTCATGGACTGGACGGCTGAGGACACCGCCGGCAAGGTGCCGCTCGCCTTCACCATCTTCGGTGCGTCGGTCGCCGAACAGGTCGCGCAGGTGCGGCACGCCGAAAGCGTTGGCGCCGACTGGGTGATCCTGCAGCCGCCGCCGGCCGGATCGTATGGCGCGCTGGAATACATCCGCTTCTTCGGCCGTGTCGCCGAAGCGACCGGCCTGCCGGTGGCGATCCAGAATGCGCCGGCCTTTTTCGGCCGTGGCCTGACTTCCGACGAAATCCGCGACCTCGTCACGCAGCACCCCAATATCAGGTTGATCAAGGGTGAAGGCCCGGTCACCGACATTGCCGGCCTGATCGAGCGCACCGAAGGCCGGATTCCCGTGTTCAACGGGCGCGGCGGGCTGGAGCTGATCGACAATTTCCGCATCGGCTGCCGCGGCATGATCCTGGCGCCGGATAGCATCGATCATGCCGTGCGCGCCTGGGAGACATTCCGTGCTGGAGACGAAGCGGCTGCCGAGGCCTTGTACGAAAAAATGCTGCCGGCAGCGGTATTCGTCATGCAAGGCATCGAGAACCTGATCTGCTACGGCAAGCGGCTGTTCGGCGCCCGCGCCGGCATCGCCATACAGGATCGGGCGCCGGCGATGCGACCCAATGAGATTGGACTTGCGATGGTGGCGCGATTTGCTGCTCACCTGGGACGATTGCCGCACGGCGACGCCTGACCAAAAGGTCGCCCGCCCGCCCACTTCTGTCAGCCGAGTAGATCAGCGGCGACCTCGAGCGTGTTGCGCAAAGACGTTTCGAGATGGTGTTCCATAGCGTGCGCGGCACCCTCGGCGTCGTGACGTTTCAGCGCGTCGAGAATGGCTTCGTGCTGCTCGATCGTCTGTTCGCCATAGCCGGGTCTCGGGATGACGAGGTAGCGGCCCCGATCCATTTGCGCCTTGGAGATGTCGACGGCGCGCCAGATTTTCGGCAGGCCGCAGATCTCGGCGATGGTGCGGTGGAAGACATCGTCGAGCTGGATCGCGGTGGCATATCTGCCGCTCGATATGGCGAGCCGGTGCGCCGCCATATTGGCCTCCAGAAGTTCGCCGGCTGACGGCGTGAATTTGGCGGCCGCGCGCCTGGCGCTTTCCATCTCCAGGGCACGTCGGATGACATAGGCTTCTTCCAGGTCGGCCCGGCTGATCGGTGCGACATAGGTGCCAGTCTGCGCCAGGATCGTAACGAGGCCCTCGTCACTGATGCGCTTGACCGCTTCGCGCACCGGTGTGCGCGAGACACCGAGGGCTTCGGCGATGGCCACCTCGTTGATCACTTCCCCCGGCTTCATCTGGCCGACGACGATCAGGTTGCGGATCTGGTGATAGATCTGATCGCGCAACGGAAACGTCCGATTGAGCGTCGAAGGGTCCAGGTCCATGGCAAATCCACATCTTCGGTCACCAGAAGTGACGAGATTATATTGGAATGCCGCGTGTTCGATAGGCCGGCTCAACGAGGTGAAAGCCCGCTTTATCTGGCTGCCTCGTGGGGCCGCTGCGGCCATCCCGCGGACAGAATTTCCAATTTTGGTGGCGGATTTGGAATAAACTAACTCTACAGAGTTTATAGAATAAGCAAAGTGCGCGGGCGATCTGGTTTTCCAGGACAGGACTCCGCCATGCCCGCCCTTCCGCGCCCGCTTTCAACCTCGTCAGGCACAGGCCGCCGCCGCATTGCCGGAGGCCAGTCATGACCAAGGACGTTCCCGATCGCATCAAGGTTCTCTGGTTCCTGCCGACGCATGGCGACAGCCGCTATCTCGGCACGACCGAAGGCGGCAGGGCCGTCGACCTGCCCTATCTGACGCAAGTCGCCAAGGCCGCCGACACGCTGGGCTATTACGGCGTGCTGCTGCCGACCGGCCGCGCCTGCGAGGATTCCTGGGTGATCGCCTCGGCGCTGGCGCCGCTCACCGAACGGTTGCGTTTCCTCGTCGCCGTGCGGCCCGGCCTGCAGTCGCCGACACTCGCCGCGCGCATGACCGCGACGCTCGACCGCATCTCCAATGGCCGGCTGCTGATCAATGTCGTCACCGGCGGCGATCCGCTGGAAAACAAGGGCGACGGCATCTTCCTCTCGCACGCCGAGCGCTACGAGGTAACGCAGGAATTCCTGCAGATCTACAAGCGCGTGCTGAGCGGCGAGGCGGTCGAGCATCAGGGCAAGCATTTCCACATCGAGGACGGCCGCCTGCTGTTTCCGCCGGTGCAGACGCCCTATCCGCCACTCTATTTCGGCGGCTCGTCGGATACCGGCTCCGTGGTCGCGGCGCAGGAGATCGACAAATACCTGACCTGGGGCGAACCGCCAGCCGATGTCGAGCGCAAGCTCGACGCCGTGCGCGAACTGGCCGAGAAGGCCGGTCGAAAACTCTCTTTCGGCATTCGCCTGCATGTCATCGCGCGCGAAACGACCGAACAGGCCTGGGCCGCGGCGGAGAGCCTGATCAGCCGGCTCGACGACGCGACGATCGCTTCGGCCCAGAAAGTCTTCGCCCGCATGGATTCGGTCGGCCAGGCGCGGATGAGCGCGCTGCATGGCGGCAGCCGCGACAAGCTTGAGATCGCGCCCAACCTTTGGGCCGGCGTCGGCCTGGTGCGCGGCGGTGCGGGCACGGCGCTTGTCGGCGATCCCGACACGGTCGCGGAGAGGATCGACGAATACCGGCGTCTTGGCATCGATACCTTCATCCTGTCCGGCTACCCGCATCTGGAAGAAGCTTATCGTTTCGGCGAACTGGTGCTGCCGAAGCTGCCGACGGATCATCCGGTCAAAGTGGCCAGCACGTCAGTCAACACCGGACCGTTCGGCGAGACCATCGCCGGCGACCACCGGCCGAAGTCGCTCGCCAGCGCCTCGTGAACGCGCTGCCTCCGGCCCGCCGATTGCGCGTCGCCATCATTGGCGGCGGCTTTTCCGGTGCCGCCGTGGCCTGGCATCTGGCGCGGGCGCATCGGCCGGAGCGCCTGTCGATTTCGGTGATCGAGCCGCGCCCGGCGATCGGCGGCGGCCTTGCCTATTCCAGCGAGGAGCCATCGCATCGGGTCAATGTCCCGGCTATCAGGATGAGCATGGCTCCCGACGACCCGCAGCATTTTGCGCGCTGGTTGGCCGGCAGTGGGGAAATCGAGAGCGACACGGACGCCCTCTGGCAGAATGGCGACATTTATCCGCGCCGGCGCGTCTTCGGCCGCTACGTCGCCGAGCACCTCGCTCCCTATCTTGCTTCAGGCGCGGTTCGCCACGTGGAAGGCGCTGCCACAAGCGTGATCCGCGATAGTGATGGCCCGGGTTGGAAAGTGCAGACATCCGCCGGGTCTGTCGCCGCCGACATCGTCATCCTGGCGGCGACCCATCCCCAGCCTGGGATTCCCGATGCGCTGCAGTCCTTGACGGAAGCGCCGGGTTTTATCGCAGACCCCTATGCCGCGTCAGCGCTCGCCGGAATTGGGCCAGACGCATCGGTGCTGATCGCCGGTTCCGGGCTGACGTCGGCCGACATGGTCGTTGAGCTCGATCGCCGTGGCCATCGCGGCCGCATCCTGGCGCTGTCGCGCCGCGGGCTGCGCTCGCGCGGCCATCCTGATGTCAGGGGTGAGCCCTTTGGTGACTTTGCCTCGGCGCCGGCCACATCGGCGCTTGGCCTGCTGAGGAACATTCGCGCGACACTGGCAGTGGCGCGCGAGGCCAACGTCAACTGGCAATCTGTCTTCGACCAGTTGCGCCTGCAGGGTCCGCTGCTGTGGGCAGCTCTTGCTCCGCCGGAGCGGGCAAGGCTGGTTCGTCAGCTGCGTGTGTTTTGGGACGTGCATCGCTTCCGGATCGCACCGCAGGTTGCCTCCGTGCTCGACCGCCGCCAGAGCGCCGGCACATTCGACACCATCGCCGCCAGGCTTGTCGCGTCGAACGATGAGGGCGACAGCCTCGCGGTCAGTTTTCAGCGGCGCGGCCAGACGGGGATCGAGACCGCCCGCTTCGATGCCATCATCAACACGACAGGACCGGCCCATGGGCAGGTCCTTCAGCTCAATCCGGCGCTGCGCTCCCTGGCCGAGGCCGGGCTGATCAGGGTCGACCGATACGGACTGGGCATCGAGACGAATCTCGACAGTCGTGCCGTCGGCCGGGATGGCGGGGTGGCCGCCAGCCTCTTCGTCGCCGGCCCCTTGGCACGAGGAACCTTTGGCGAACTAATGGGCCTGCCCGAGGTTGCCCGCCATGCCCAGGCAGTTGCTGGCGAAATCGCAAGATTGCTCGAAACGCTCCTGCCAGCCGAGGCCGTTGGCGCCAATGCCGCGGACGTTGCAGTCGCGCGCTGACAGGCGGAAGCCGGCCTAGCCGGGCAAAATTGGTATTTCCGACCCAAGAGGGCGCCAAAAACGGAAAATCCTACTTTGTATATATAATCAGTAGACATAATAAATGTTGGCGAAATCCGGCGTCGACCGGACCGATCAACGACACGGCCTGAATGGGAGACAGTTCATGGCACATGCAGAGACCGACGCGGTCAAGTTCGCCTACTGGGTCCCGAATGTTTCGGGCGGCCTGGTGATTTCCAACATCGAGCAGCGCACCAACCATTCGGCAGAGTACAACCGCAAGCTGGCGCAGATCGCCGAAAAAGCCGGCTTCGACTATGCGCTGAGCCAGATCCGTTTCACCGCCGGCTACGGCGCCGACGAACAGCATGAATCGGTGGCGTTCAGCCATGATTTGCTGGCGGCAACGACGACGCTCAAGGTCATCGCGGCGATCCTGCCCGGCCCGTGGAATCCGGCACTGGCGGCCAAGCAGCTCGCCACCATCAGCTATCTGACCAATGGCCGTGTCGCCATCAACCTCGTCTCCGGCTGGTTCCGCGGCGAGTTCCACGCCATCGGCGAGCATTGGCTCGACCACGACGAGCGCTACCGCCGTTCGGAGGAATTCATCCGTGCGCTGCGCGGAATATGGACAGAAGACAGCTTCACCTTCCGAGGCGATTTCTACCGCTTCAACGAATATTCGCTGAAGCCGAAGCCCCCGCAGGTGCCTGAAGTTTTCCAGGGCGGTTCGTCGCGTGCGGCACGCGACATGGCTTCACGCGTTTCGGACTGGTACTTCACCAATGGCAACACGCCGGCCGAAATCGCCAAGCAGGTCGACGACCTGAAGTCCAAGGCCAAGGCCAACCACCATTCTGTCAAGGTTGGCGTCAACGCCTTCGCCATCGTCCGCGAGACCGAGGAAGAAGCCAAGGCGGTGCTTGCCGAGATCATCGGCAAGGCCAACCCCGAGGCCGTCAACGCCTTTGGCCACGAGGTCAAGAATGCCGGCAAGGCTTCGCCCGAAGGGGAGGGCAACTGGGCGAAATCCTCCTTCGAGGATCTGGTCCAGTATAATGACGGCTTCCGCTCCAACCTGATCGGCACGCCAAGGCAGGTCGCCGAGCGCATCGTCGATCTCAAGCGCGCCGGCGCCGATCTCATCCTGCTCGGCTTCCTGCATTTCCAGGAAGAGGTCGAATATTTCGGCAAGCATGTCATCCCGCTCGTTCGCGAGCTGGAGGATGCCGAACAGGCAGCTTCACTGGCAGCGGAATAGCCATCCCGCAGGCTGGCCGGAAAGTCTCCGGCCAGCACACGAATGAAGATACCCGGCGCGCTCGAAGGATCGAGCCGCAACGAGGATTTGTGCGCCTGCTGAAGCAATCGAGGACGATTGGAATGCCGTTGGCCAGCTATGCCCTTGGAATGATGGAGGCCTCGGTCTATGCGCCGGAGGTTTTTGCGCGTGGCTTGCCGTCGATATTGCGCCGTGAGCAGCAATCCGAAGGCAACACCGAACCCACGGGGGCCGAACCCACGGGGGCTGCCACGGCCGCCGCGGCTCCGCTGCTCTCGCTTCACGGCATAGGACTGTCCTTTGGCGGTGTCGTCGCGCTGGCCGATATCGACCTGTCAGTTCATCCTGGCGAAATCCGTGCCATCATCGGCCCGAATGGTGCCGGCAAGAGCTCGCTGATCAACGTCATCAGCGGTGTCTACCGGTCGGACCGCGGCAATGTCCAGCTCGATGGCGTCAGCTATGCACAGGTGCCGACGCAGCGGCTGGCGCATCTCGGCGTCGCCAGGACCTTTCAGAACCTTGCTCTGTTCAAGGGCCTCAGCGTCCTCGACAATGTCGCGTCCGGCCTCGCCTACAAGGTGCGCTCCAATTTCGCCGGCCAGGTGCTCGGCATTGGCCGCTCGCGTGGCGAGCAGCGCGACTCCCTGAGCCGCGCCGACCAGATCCTCGAATTCCTCGATCTCACCGCTGTCCGCGATCGTCTCGTCGGCACACTGCCTTACGGGCTGCAGAAGCGCGTCGAACTGGCCCGCGCGCTGGTTGCAGAGCCGCGCCTGCTGCTGCTCGACGAACCGATGGCCGGCATGACATCAGGCGAGAAGAGCGAGATGGCTGACTTCGTGCGCGCCGCGCGCGATCGCTTCGCCACCACCGTCGTGCTGATCGAGCACGATGTCGGCGTCGTCATGGGCCTGTCCGATCGCATTGCGGTTCTCGACTACGGCCGCAAGATCGCCGACGCCACGCCTGATGAAGTCAGGAACGACCAGCGTGTCATCGACGCCTATCTCGGCGTTGCCTCCGACAATGAGGCCCTCTCCCGTGATGAAGGAAGGGCAGGCATATGATCACCGACTTCGACTACCAGTTCTTCATAGAAGTGCTCGTCGGCGGCCTCCTCTCCGGCGTCATGTACTCGCTGGTCGCGATCGGCTTCGTGCTGATCTACAAGACATCGGGCGTGCTCAATTTCGCGCAAGGCGCGATGCTGCTCTTCGCCGCACTCACCTTCGTCAGCCTCGTCGAGCGCGGCATTCCGTTCGCGCTGGCGCTGGTGGTCACCTTCGCCATCATGGTGGCGATGGGTGTCGCCATCGAGCGCGCGGTGCTTAGACCGCTCACCAACAAGCCGCCGATCACCCTGTTCATGGCCACGCTTGGCCTGTCTTATATCATCGAGGGCGCCGCCCAGCTGATCTGGGGTACGCAGGTCCATGGTCTCGACCTCGGCATTGAGGACGTGCCGCTGGAAGTGGGCGGCGTGCTGATCAGCCAGTTCGACATCTTCGCCGCGGTGGTCGCCGCCGGCATGGTTCTGCTTTTGTCGCTGTTCTTCCGCTACACCCGCATCGGCCTCTCGTTCCGCGCCGTCGCCGACGATCAGTTCGCCGCGCTCGCCGTTGGTCTGCGGCTGCCGTTGATCTGGGGCACCGTCTGGGCCGCGGCCGGCCTTGTCGCGCTTGTCGCCGGACTGCTCTGGGGCGCCCGCCTCGGCGTGCAGTTCTCGCTGTCGCTGGTGGTGCTCAAGGCACTGCCGGTGCTGGTGCTCGGCGGCTTCGATTCCATCCTCGGCGCCATTGTCGGCGGGCTGTTGATCGGCGCCAGCGAGAAGCTCGCCGAGGTCTATATCGGCGACTATTTCGGCGGCGGCATCGAGAGCTGGTTCGCCTATGTCGTGGCCCTGGTCTTCCTCCTGATCCGTCCTTCCGGCCTGTTCGGCCAGAAGCTCGTGGAAAGGGTCTGAGCCGTGACCGCGATCACCAGCAGTTTCTCCTCCGCGCCGGTCCTGCCGAAATGGATCGTGCCCGTTCTGCTACTCGCCTTCGCCTATGGCGTCGTGCCGCTGATCGGCTCGAGCTATCTGTTCGAGGCCATCCTGCTGCCGTTCCTGGCGCTCAGCCTCGCCGGCGTCGGCTTGAACATCCTCACCGGCTATGCCGGCCAGGTTTCACTGGGCAGCGCTGCTTTCATGGCGACGGGCGCCTTCGCGGCCTATAATTTCAACCTGCGCGTTGAAGGCCTGCCGCTGATCGGCAGCATCTTCCTGGCCGGCATTGTCGCCGCCGCGATCGGCATCGTCTTCGGCCTGCCCAGCCTGCGGCTGAAGGGTTTTTATCTCGCGGTCTCGACGCTCGCCGCCCAGTTCTTCGTGCAGTGGGCGCTGACCAAGTTCAGCTGGTTCTCCAACGACTCGGCGTCGGGCGTCATCGACGCGCCGAAGCTGTCGATAGCAGGCTTTGCTTTCGACGGTGCCGTGGGCCGCTATCTCTTCGCCCTGACCATCGTTACGTTGCTGACCTTCCTTGCCTACCGGCTGGTCACGTCGCAGACCGGGCGCAACTTCATCGCCATTCGCGACAATGAAACCGCCGCCCGCATCATCGGCATACCGGTGTTGAAGACCAAGCTTCTGGCCTTCGCCATCTCCTCCTTCATCATCGGCGTCGCCGGCGTCATCTGGGCCTTCGCCTATCTCAGGACCGTCGAGCCGGACGGCTTCGATCTCGACCGCTCGTTCCAGATCCTGTTCATCATCATCATCGGTGGGCTGGCTTCGATCCGCGGCGCCTTCTTCGGCGCCGCCCTCATCGTCGTCTTTCCGCTGGCTCTGTCGCGCCTCGGCGGCTTCCTGCTTGGCGATGTCTTTGACTCGGGCGTGCTCGACATGAGCCAGCGCATCGTGCTGGGCGCCCTCATCATCCTGTTTCTGATCCTCGAACCCGACGGGCTGGTGGCCCTGTGGGACAGGGTCCGAAGACGGCTCCTGTTCGCCTGGCAGTCGACCTGAGCCGCGCATCTGAAAGTTGAATCGCATTTGAAAATGAACCAGAGGCCGAACCTAAGACGGCTCACACCGGAGTAACCCTAGCCATGACCTTCCTCAGCACCATCAAGGCGGCGGCGCTATCCGCGGCGATGATCGTGTCGGTGGCCTTGCCCGCTGCCCACGCCGACGAACAATATTTCCCGCTGCAGAGCTATCGCGTCGGACCCTATGCGGCCGGCGGCACCGGTTTCTTCGGCGGCTTCATCGACTATCTCAACCTCATCAACATCCGCGATGGCGGCGTCAACGGCGTCAAGCTGACCTGGGACGAATGTGAGACCCAGTACGAGGTCGAGCGCGGCGTCGAATGCTATGAGCGCCAGAAGAGCCATGCCGGCGCTGCTGCCTGGAACCCGCTCTCGGTCGGCATCGCCTATGCCATGATCGATCGCATCACCGCCGATAAGGTGCCGCTGATCACCGTCAACCACGGCCGCACCGATTCCACCGACGGACGCGTCTTCCCCTACGTCTTCCCGCTGCTGCTCAACCCCTACAGCGAGACCTCAGGCATCGTGAACTACATCGCCTCCAAGGAAGGCGGCATCGACAAGCTCAAGGGCAAGAAGATCGTCGTACTTTACCACGGCTCGCCCTATGGCAAGGAGACCATCCCGATCTATGAATTGCTGGCGCAGAAATACGGCTTCACCGTCCAGCAGATCGAAGTGCCGCATCCCGGCAACGAGCAGCAGTCGCAGTGGCTGACCATCCGCCGCGCCAAGCCGGACTTCGTCGTCCTGCGCGGCTGGGGTGTAATGAACCCCGTGGCGCTGAAGACGGCGGTCAAGGTCGGCTATCCCGTCGACCATATCGTCGGCAATGTCTGGTCGAATTCGGAAGAGGACGTCATCCCGGCCGGTGACGCCGCCAAGGGCTACACCGCCATCACCACCCAGGCTTCCGGCAACTCCTACCCGGTGGTGCAGGAGATCGTGAAGACCGTCTACGGCGCCGGCAAGGGCAACCTCGAAGACAAGTCGCGCATCGGCTCGGTCTACCACAATCTCGGCATCGTCAACGGCATTCTGAATGTCGAGGCGATCCGTGTCGCGCAAGAGAAATTCGGTCATCGCACGCTGACCGGCGACGAAGTCCGCTGGGGCTTCGAACACCTCAAGCTTGATCCGGCCAAGGTCGAGGCGCTCGGCGCCAAGGACCTGTTCCACTCGATCAACGTCAGCTGGGACAACCACGAGGGCGAAGGCTACGTGACCTTCCAGCAGTGGGACGGCAAGAAGTGGAACGTCGTCTCCGACTGGATCGCACCGGACTGGGCGCTGCTGCGGCCGATCATCGAGAAGTCGGCTGAAGCCTATGCCAAGGAGAAGGGCATCAAGCTGCGCACCGCCGACGATGCCAACGCCGTGACCACCAACTGATCACTGGCGCCGGGCGCCACGGAGAACCTTCCGTGGCGCCCGGCTCCTTCGGTCCATTGCGGAAGAAGAGCCATGCCGGACAATGACGTCATCCTTGCGGTCGACACGATCCATGCCACCTACAACCACGCCATCACGGCGCTGCATGGCGTCAGCTTCGAGATCAGGCGCGGCGAGATCCTGGCGCTGCTCGGCGCCAATGGCGCGGGAAAGACCACCACGCTGAAGGCCGTCTCCAACCTGTTGCCGGCCGAGCGCGGCCAGGTCAACGCCGGCACCATCCGCTATGACGGCAATGATGTGTCGCGTCGCAAGCCCGGCGACCTGGTGCGCGCCGGCCTTGTTACGGTGCTGGAAGGCCGCCATTGCTTCAAGAGCCTCACCGTCGAGGAGAACCTGGTCACCGGCGGCATCGGCCGCAGCGGTCGCCGGGCCGAGATCAATGCGGATCTCGAACGTATCTATGGCTATTTCCCCCGTCTCCGGGAAAAGCGCCGGACATTGTCTGGCCTGACCTCCGGCGGCGAACAGCAGATGACCGCCATCGGCCGGGCACTGATGTCACGGCCGCGCCTGCTGGTCCTGGATGAGCCGTCAATGGGGCTCGCCCCGCTCATCGTCCAGGATATCTTTCAGACGCTGAGGAGACTCAACCGCGAGACCGGCCTGTCCATCCTGGTCGCCGAGCAGAATTCCGCTGTTGCGCTTCGTTATGCCGACCACGCCACGGTGCTCGAAAACGGCGTCTCCGTTCTCTCCGGCGCGGCTGCCGATCTTCGCCAGCGCGAAGACGTGCGCGCCTTCTATCTCGGTCAATCGACCACCGGGCGACAGCCATCGCCGGCTGCCAAATCGACCCATCTCCATGCCGTTGCCTAAACCGAAATTCGAAGGAGCAGTGAAATGACCGTCTCGACCGTCAAGACCGACCACGCTTCCGCCGCCGTGCCGCCCGTAGCAAGGCCGTCGGCGCCGGCCCACATCATCAGGGATGACGCCGAAGCGATCGCGGTCGCTCACGCGCTCGCCGCCGAATTCGTCAAGGAGTCCTCCAAGCGTGACCGCGAGCGGATCTGGCCGGTCGCCGAACTCGACGCCTTCTCGCAAAGCGGCCTGTGGTCGATCAATGTGCCCAAGGCATTCGGCGGGCCGGAAGTCTCCTACGTGACGCTGGCCAAGGTGATCGAGATCATCTCGGCGGCGGATTCCTCGATCGGCCAGATCGCGCAGAACCATCTCGGCGTCGTCGCCGCGATCCGCACTGTGTCGGATGGCGATCAGCAGAAACTGCTGTTCGCCGAAGCGCTGAAAGGCACACGGTTCGGCAATGCCTTTTCCGAGTTCGGCTCCAAGCGCGCCGCCGATTTTGAGACCCGCTTCACCGATGCCGGCGACCATGTCGTCGTCAATGGCCGTAAATTCTATTCGTCTGGCGCGCTGCTTGCCCATCTGGTGCCGATCGTGGCGCTCGATGACGAGGGCCGCGCCTGGTATGCGATCGCCGACCGTGGCGCGCCCGGCCTGACCGTCATCGACGACTGGTCGAGCTTTGGCCAGCGCACGACTTTGTCGGGCACGGTGATCATCGACAACGTCAAGGTGCCGAAGACGCACCTGGTGCCCGGCTACAAGGGCTATGACAGACCGACCGCCGATGGCGCCATCTTCCAGATCATCCAGGTCGCGGTCGACACCGGCATCGCCCAGGCGGCGATCGACGAGACGGTTCACTTCGTCAGGACCAGGAGCCGCGCCTGGATCGACAGCGGCGTCGACAATGCCTGGGACGATCCCTACACCATCCAGGCGGTAGGCGACCTGACGCTGCGCCTGCACGCGGCACAGGCGCTGCTGGAAAAAGCCGGCCTGGCAATTGATCGGGCAGTTGCCGAGCCGACCGCCGAAACGGTCGCGCATGCGCAGATCGTAACCGCCGAGGCGAAAATCCTGTCGACCGAGATAGCCATCGCCGCGACCAACAAGCTTTTCGAACTGGCCGGCACGCGCTCGACGCTTGCCGAGCACAATCTCGACAGGCATTGGCGCAATGCCCGCACCCACACGCTGCACGATCCGGTACGCTGGAAGTACTCGATCCTCGGCAAATACTTCCTCAACGGCGAAAACCCGCCGCTGCACGCCTGGAGCTGATTTCCCACCGGCGGGCGAGCGGCCCGCCCTTCAAGATTTCGAACCATCATGACCAAAGAGAGCCCAGTCACCATGTCAAATCCAACAGTCGTCGGCTTCTCCGGCAACATCACCCGACCGTCAAAGACGCGCGCCTTCGTCGAGCTGGTCACCAGGGACATCGCCGCGCGCCATGGCTTGTCGGCCAGCACATACGACATCGAGGATGTCGGCCCATCGCTGGGCACGGCAAGATGGGCGCGCGACCTCGACAGCCAGGCACAACCGATCCTGGCCCAGATCCTCGCCGCGGATGTGCTGGTGGTCGGCTCGCCGACCTACAAGGGCAGCTACACCGGCCTGTTCAAGCACTTCTTCGACCTGATTGATCCGGCGGCACTGCGGGGCAAGCCCATCCTGCTGACCGCGACCGGCGGCGGCGAGCGCCATGCCTTGATCGTCGAGCATCAGTTGCGGCCGTTGTTCGGCTTCTTCGAAGCCTTCACGCTGCCGACCGCAGTCTACGCCACCGACAAGGATTTCACCGATGGCGTGCTGCGCTCCGATGCCATCCTGAAGCGTGCGGCGCAGGCGGTGGATGAAGTCGGCTTTGTGCTGGCCAACCGCTCCGCAGGCAGGATCGCCGCCGAGTAACTCCGACAGCGGATTTCGCCGGTCGAAATCCGCACGGGTGGCATGCTCGCTTACGCGCAATTTACGACCGCCGCTTAAAACGTTCCTGTCTGATTCGTCCGGGACAGGAACACCATGAGCAAAGCCCTTACGACCTTCGCACTCGTCGCCGTGCTGACCGCCTTGCTGATGGCGCTTAGCCTGGCGGTGGCCCGGCACGGCTATCCCTATGGTGTGACCGGGGCCAGGCGCCTCGACGGCATCGCTGACGCCGCAACCTTCATTCCGCTGGCCGCCGTCTTCTTCTTCAGCGCGCTGTTGATGATGATCCTGCCGATCCGTGCGGCCAGCATCGTCCTGACGCACGCCGCCGACGCGATTTTCTGGGCGGTCATCGTGCTGTTTGCCACCATCGTCGGCGGCCTTCTCGCCCGATGGGCTTTCGGCCAGAGCGGTGTTTTGGCAGCGCTGCTGAATTGGCGCTTCCTGTTCGCGGTGGCGGTCGTCGGCTGCCACTTCGTCATGAACGAGCTTCGCCGCAACGTGCTGTTGCGCAGCCTGTTTTTCGTGATCTTCGCCGCCGCGACGCTCGCCTGCCTGTTCTGGTCGTTCACGCTCTGAACGTGCTGGCTAATCTCCGGCCGCTATGTGGCCTGCGGCCTGCTCCATCCACATCCAGAGATAGGCGGCAAGACCGCGGTCGACATGGATGCGCAGCCTGTCTTCGTGACGATAGACGATGGCGCTGACGCCGGCGAAGGAAAGCGCGGCACTGGCGCTTGGCTGCCCGGGATCAAGCGTCGTCCCGCGTGCGATGAAAGCGTCAAGTGCCGAGCCTTCGACCTCGAACACCTGCAGCCCGGCGCTGATCTCCGTCACCGCAAACTCTTGGGGGAACCATCCCGTCGCCATGCCGATCGGCGTGGTGGACACGGCAAGCAGCCGGTCGCGTGCCAAGCGGACCGTGTAGCGTATGCCTTCGGCTGGGCCGAACGCCCCGACCGCCGTTCCATCGAAACCAGATGCCTCGGCCAATGCGGCAAGGTCGCCGCTGACCAGACGTTGGTGCAGCCCAGGGATCGAGCCTATCTTGAGCCCCGGCACATCGATCGTGGCGTTCTGCCAGTCCGGTGCGACGGACCATTTTTCCGCGAGATCACGCATTGAGCCGGTCTCCTGCCGGGTCGAAGGCGCAAGGCGCGGCGATCGTCGCCGTCCTGACCTTGCCGAGATGCTGGATGTCTACTGCTTCACCGTGGCGTGCCGCACCGCGCTCGATCAGGCCAAGCGCAATCGGCCGGCCAAGCGTCGGGCTCTGGTAGCTCGAGGTGACAAAGCCCTGGCTGTGCGGCCTTCCGTCGATCCGTCGAATGCCATGCGCACCGGTCGGCAGCGGTGGCTCGCCCTCCGGCACCGTCAGCCCGACAAGCTGCAACCGGTCGCCACGCGAAGCCTCCTCGGTGAACAGCGAGCGGCGGCCGACATATTCGGCCTGGCGTTTGGCACGCGGCCCTTCGCTGCCGAGATCATGCGGCAGCGTGGTGCCGTCGGTGTCCTTGCCGATGACGATGAAGCCTTTTTCTGCACGCAGGATCATCAGCGCCTCGAGACCGATGATGACGGCATCGAACGCCTGGCCGGCCTGACGCAGATGCCCCCATAATGGCTCGGCACGATCGGCACGGATGGAGATTTCATAGCTCCTGTCACCGGTAAAGCTGACGCGGGTGACGCGCACTTCGTCGCCGGCATAGCTGCCCTGGCCCACCGCCATATGCGGCAGGGCGGCATCGTCGAGCGACAGGCCGAGACCGACTGTTTCGAGCAGCTTGCGCGCATTCGGCCCGGAAACGGTCAGCGTCGCCATCTCTGACGTTGCGTTGTGGATGTAGACCGCATCGCGGCCGAAGCGATCCTGCCGCCACTCCTCCAGCCGCGCGTGCACAGCAGCGACATGCGAGGACGAGCACGACACGACGAAGCGATGTTCGTCCAATCGCACCAGCACGCCGTCATCGAAGACCACGCCGTTCTCCGACAGCATGAAGCCGTAGCGGCAGCGGCCGGGCTTCAGCGTCGACATGGTGTTGTAATAGAGGAAATCGACGAACGCGGCCGCCTTCGGGCCGATCACCTCGATCTTGCCCAGCGTCGAACCGTCGAACAGCGCGACCGATTTGCGGGCGCGCAACGCTTCGTCCTGGATGGCGCGATCCGCGTCGGTTCTGCCGCCATAGTGGGCAGGACGCAGCCAGCCGCCATATTCCTGGAACACGGCACCGCTGGCGCGATGCACGTTTTCCAGCGGCAGCCGCCGCACCGGCGCCATCAGTTCACCGACGCGCGCGCCGGCAAAGCTTGCCAGCGGCACCGGCGTGAAGGGCGGACGGTAAGTGGTGGTGCCGACCTCCGGTACCGTTCGACCGGTAATCCCGGCCATCAGCGCCAGGCCGGGCAGGTTGGAAGTCTTGCCTTGGTCGGTCGCCATGCCAAGCGTCGTGTAGCGCTTCAGATGTTCGACCGAGACGAAATTTTCACGTGCCGCCAGTTCGACGTCCTTCACCGTCACGTCGTTCTGATAGTCGATCCAGATGCGCCCTTTCGAGCCGGGCAACGGCCACGCGGCCGTTATGCCGCCCGTCGCTTCCGGTCCGGTGCTGCGTGGTAGGGCGGCCTTGGTTTCGCCGAGCGGCGCAACGGCTTTCTGCGCGCCGGCAAACACCTCCGACAAGGAGACCGCCCCGGCGGCAGCGCCAGCCACGGAAATGCCGTCGACCGGATCGCCGGGCAGGAAAGCGGCACGCGCGTCGCTCCAGGCGAGCTTGCCCCTGGCCTGGCCGAAGAGGTGAATGGTCGGCGTCCAGCCGCCCGAGACCAGCACGCAATCGGTATCGAGCCTGGTGCCGTCGTCCAGCGTCACGCCCTCGACGCGCAGTCTGCCGCTGGCGGAAGCAAGCGCGCGCCCTTTGACCAGTCGTACGTTGGCAGGCGTGGCGGGCGTGCCATCGCCCCTGATATCGACAAGCGTGACATCGGCACCTGCCTCCGCGAGCGCGCTCGCAACCTCGTAGGCGCTGTCATTGTTGGTCGCGACAACGATACGCCGGCCGACCAGCACCGCATGGCGCCTGAGATAGGCGAGCGCTGCATCCGACGACAGGATGCCCGGCAGGTCGTTGTTGGCGAAGGGCAGCGGCCGCTCGATGGCGCCGGTCGCCAGCACGATCTGGCGTGGCCTGACCCGCCACAGCGTGTCGCGCCGGCCGTCGAAATGACGCTGGTTCAGGCCAACCAGATTGTGGTCGTAGATGCCGAAGGCGGTCGTCGACGGTAGGATCAGGTGACCGCCGGCGGCAAGCTCCGTAACCGTCTCCTCGATCCAGGCATCCGCCGGTTTCCCGTCGATCTCACCGGCACGGTGGCCGAGCGACCCGCCCGGCTTCTGCTGATCATCGACCAGCACGACGGAGAGACCCGCGCCGGCCGCCATCCTGGCCGCCGCGAGCCCGGCCGGGCCAGCACCCACCACCAGCACATCGCAGTGATGGTTGATCTGGTCCGCCGTACCTGGCGAGGTCCAGTCCGTATCGACCTTGCCCAGCCCGGCCATGGCCCGGATGCGGGGCTCGAACATGTGCCAGTCCGGCCACATGAAGGTCTTGTAGTAGAAGGCGGCTGGAATGAAGCGCGAGAAGCGGTCGAGGAAGGCGTTGCGGTCGGCCAGTGCATTGGGTGTCGCGTTGACGCTTTTTGCCACCAGCCCGTCGCGTGCCGGCTCAGTCGTGGCCCGCGTGTTCGGCGTCGCCTGCGGGCCGCCGACATCGACCAGCGCGTTCGGTTCCTCGACGCCGCCCCCCCAGATGCCACGCGGCCGGTGGTATTTGAAGCTCCGCCCGACGACCGCGACGTCATTGGCCAGCAGTGCTGAGGCGATGGTGTCGCCGGCAAAGCCGTCGACGGTTGCGCCGTCGAAGCTGAAGCGGATCGGGCACGAGCGGTCGATGGCGCTGCCGCCGGTGGTGAGACGCGAGGCGGTCACGCGGCGTGCTCCCCGCCAAGCGCTGCCGAGGACAGCACCTTGTGCGTGACGGTGTCACGTTCCATGACGAAGAACTCTCCGCAATTCACATGCACCCAGATTTCGCGCGCCGTGCCTTTCGGATTGCCGCGCAGGTAGAGATATCCGGCCCAGCGATCGATCGGCACGTCGGCGCCATCGGGCCTGACATTGCCGGCATCGCCGCCATAGTGGAATTCGGTCTCATCGCGCGGACCGCAGAACGGGCAAGGGAAAAGCTGCATGGGAACCTCTAATGCGCGATGCCGGAACCGGCCGCTTCGTCGATCAGCCGCCCGGTGGCGAAGCGATCGAGATCAAAGGGTCGGCTGATGTCGTTGTGCTTGCCGGTCGCCAGCAGGTTGGCCAGCAGCGTGCCGCCGGCAGGGATCGCCTTGAAGCCGCCCGTGCCCCAGCCGCAATTGAGGAACAGATTGGGCAGTGGCGAGGGGCCGATGATCGGCGAGGAATCCGGCACGACATCGACAATGCCGGCCCATTGCCGCATCAGCTTCAACTGGCCGAAGATCGGGAACATTTCTAAGAGGCCGGCAATCACCGTCTCCAGCGTCGGCAGATTGCCGCGCTGCGCATAGGAGGGGATGCGGTCTAGCCCGCCGCCGATGACGATCTCGCCCTTGTCCGACTGGCTGACATAGACGCCGGTGCCGGGCGACAGCACCACCGTGTCGAGGATCGGCTTGACCGGCTCGGAGACGCAGGCCTGCAGGGCATAGGAATTGATCGGCAGACGAAAGCCGGCCTTGGCCGCCAGCACCGAGGAATGTCCGGCCACCGCCATGCCGATACGGTCCGCACGGATCGCGCCGCGCGTTGTCTGGACGCCACGGCAGCGGCCGCCCTCGATGATGAAATCGGTGATCTCGCAATTTTGGATGATGTCGACGCCGAGCCGGCTCGCCGCCCGTGCGTACCCCCAGGCGACCGCATCGTGACGCGCCGTTCCGGCGCGACCCTGCCAGATGCCGCCGAACACCGGAAAACGTGCATCCGGGGAAAAATTATAGATCGGCGCCACGCGCCGCACATCCTCGGGCGAAAACAGCTCGGCATCGATGCCGTTGATCTGCATGGCGTTGACGGTGCGCGCGCCGATTTCCATTTCGGCGGTCGAGTGGCAGAGATTGACCATGCCGCGCTGCGACAGCATGACGTTGTAGTTCAAATCCTTCGACAGACCCTCATAGAGCCGGTGCGCCAGCCCGTAGAGGTCGACGCTTTCCGGGTAATAGTAGTTGGAGCGCACCACGGTGGTGTTGCGGCCGGTGTTGCCGCCGCCGATCCAGCCTTTCTCCAGCACGGCTACCCGGGTGATGTTGTGATTCTTGGCCAGATAGTAGGCTGTTGCCAGCCCATGGCCGCCGCCGCCGATGACGATCGCGTCATAGGGTGGCTTCGGCTCGGGCGAGCGCCAGGCCTGCTTCCAGCCGGTCTGGCCGGCCAGGCCCTCCTTGAACAGCGACAGGGCGGAATAGCGTCTGGTCATGGCATGTCTTCCGCAGGGATGGCAGCGCTTCTTTCGGTCATGCCCGCATCGCCTTGCACGTTGGATCGTAGGGCGACGAAGCGATGACGCGCGCACCTCTTTCGACGCCGACGATATGGGTTGTCAACTCAGTATCGATGCCGGCCGCATCACGATCGACAAGGGCCATCGCAAGGCTCTTGCCGACCGTATGACCATAGCCGCCCGAGGTAACGAAGCCGGCCAGCTTGCCTCTGCTCCAGACCGGTTCGTAGCCGCTGGCGTCGGCATCCACGGCGTCGATTTCGAGCGTCACCAGCGTCCGCCTTGATCCGGTCTCCCGCTCCTTCAGCGCCGCCTCCCGCCCGATGAAGCCGCCCTTGTCGAAAGCGATCCAGCGGTCCATGCCGGTCTCGGCTGGTGTGTAATCCTGCGTGAATTCGCGCGACCAGATGCCAAAACTCTTTTCGAGCCGCAGCGAATTGACCGCGCCAAAGCCGTATTCGGCAATGCCGAAGTCGCTGCCTGCCGCAAGCAGCGCGCGGCGCAGGCCCGCATGCTCATTGGCCTGGCAATGGATCTCGTAACCGAGCTCGCCGATGACCGAGAGCCGCCCGACCTTGGCCCGCACCAGGCCGACATCCAGCGTCTTGCAGGCGAGGAAGCCGAATCCCTGGTGGGAGATATCCTGATGCGTCAGCCGCCCGAGCAGCCGCCGCGCATTGGGGCCGGCCAGCGAAAAGCCGACCACCGCGTCCGAAATGTCGCGCACGGTGACGCCGTCGGCGAGATGCTGCTCGAACCAGCGCATGTGCCATTGCCTGAGATAGTAGGACCCCATGATCCACCAGGAACCGTCGCCCCAGTTGAAGACGGTGAGATCGCCCTTGAGCTTGCCGTTCTCGCCCAGCATCGGCGCGAGCTTTGCGCGGCCCGGTCTGGGTAAGGCACAGGCGAGCAACCGGTCGAGCCAGGCCTCGGCCTGCGGCCCGCTGATCTCGTAGCGCGAGAAGGCTGATATATCGAGCAAGCCGACGCCTTCGCGCACCTTGCGGCATTCCTGGGCGACGATGTCGAAGGCGTTGGAGCGCTTCAGCGTCGGTGCCTCGACGAACCCCGGCGGGGCGAAATAGAGCGGCACTTCCATGCCCCAGGAACTGCCCCAGCGAGCGCCGGCCGCATCCATGGCGTCATGCGCGCCGGCTGTCTTCAGAGGCCGTCCTGCCGGCAATTGCTCGTTGGGATAGCTCATGACGAAGCGGCGCGAATAGAACTGCCCGGTCGTCTGCTTGATGTATTCGCGGTTGGAGGCGAAGTCGCCATAGCGGGCAATGTCCATGCCGTAGACGTCGGCTTCCGGCTCGCCATGGATCATCCACTCCGCGAGCGACTTGCCGACGCCGCCGCCTTGCAGGAAGCCGGCCATGACGCCGCAGGCCACCCAGTAATTGGGAACGCCGCGCACCGGGCCGACCAGCGGATTGCCGTCCGGCGAGAAGGTGAAGGCGCCGTTCACCCAGCGCTTGATGCCGGCGGTTTCCAGGCAGGGATAGCGGCTGAAGCCGAGCGCCAGTTCGTTGGCGATGCGGTCGGTGTCCTCCTGGATCAATTCGATGCCGTAGTCCCACGGCGCGCCGTCCATGTTCCAGTGCTTGTGGTTGATCTCGTAGATGCCGAGCAGCAGGCCCTTCTGCTCCTGGCGCATATAGGTGAAGCCTTCGAGGTCGACGATCAGCGGCAATTCCCGGTCGAGCGCCTGGATCTCGGGCAGCGCCTCGGTGACGAGATAATGATGCTCCATCGGCGATACCGGCAGGTCGATGCCGGCCATTCGTCCGACCTGCTTGGCCCACAGGCCGCCGGCATTGACGACGTGCTCGGCAACCACAGTGCCCTTCTCGGTGACCACGTCCCAGCTGCCGTCGGCGCGGCGGTTGAGCTCCAGCACGCGATTGTGCTCGATGATCTCGGCGCCGCGCTTCCTTGCCGCCCTGGCATAGGCATGCACGACGCCCGACGGGTCGATATGGCCTTCGCGCGCGGCATAGAGACCGCCCAGCATGCCGTCGGTGTTGAGGATCGGGCAGCGCTGCTTGATCTCGTCGACGCCGACCAGATGGACGTCGTCTATGCCCATGGTCTGAAAAATGCGGTAGGAGGCCTTCAGCCATTCCCAGCGCTCCGGCGCGGACGCAACCGAGATCCCGCCGGTCATGTGCATGCCGATGTTCTGGCCGGATTCCTTCTCGACCTCTGACAGAAGATCGATCGTATAGGCCTGCAGCGCGGCGATGTTGGGGTCGGCGTTTAGCGCATGGAAGCCGCCGGCCGCGTGCCAGCTCGACCCCGCGGTCAGCACCTCGCGTTCGATCAGCGCGACATCGCTCCAGCCGAATTTTGCCAGATGATAGAGCACCGAGGCCCCAACCACGCCGCCGCCGATAACGATCGCCCTGTATTGCGATTTCATTCTGCCGCGCTCCACCCCGTCATGGCGGATCACACTATCGGCATTGTACATATGTGTCTAGTACCTGCAGGGTTTGGCTCAGACGAGGTCGATGTGCTGGTTACGGGGTGGACGCCAACGCATGTCGTTGAGAAACTGTGAGGCTAGGCGGCTGCGTCTACCGCTTGGCGGAAAGGGTCTTCTCGACGTAGCGGGCGAAGTCCTCGACATCTTCCGCCGGAGGCTCCTGGCCGGTGAAGCTGCGCAGATACGAGGCGACCTGGGCCAGGCGGGTGCTCATCGGTTCGTTGAGCTCGAGCGAGTAATAGCCGATCTGCATGAAATAGAGGACGCGGGCGCGCACGAACGCGTCTTCTTCTTCATAGCCATGGCGCATATACATGTCGCGTATGGCATTGACGCGCTCTTCGTCGGCCTCGTCGAGCGCGCGCCGGATTGCAGGCGAGCGGCGCGCCCAGGCCCGGATCGCAAAGTCCAGCCGGGGATCGAACAGCCTCTCGTCCACCCAGCATTCGAAAATGCTCATCACGCCGCGGATGACGGTCGCGGAGGGCCGGTTGGCGCGTTCGACAATGAATCTGGTGTTGGTCTGCCGCCAATAGTCCAGCAATTGGTCGAGCAGATCCTGCCGGCTTTTGAAATACCAGTAGAAACTGGAGCGCGAGACATCGAGCTGCTGGCCAAGCGTCAGCACGCGGACGCGTTCGACGCCATCCGAGATCAGTGTTTCAAGCGCCAGCTTCAGCCAGTCTTCACGAGTGGCCTTGATGTTGCCGGTGGTGCCGGGGCGCTGAATCGTCGCTTCGAGTGCTGCCATCATCACGACGCATGACACGCCGCATCAGGCAAATCAAGGCTATGTACATGTCTGTACAGAGCAATTCGTTTGGTCCTGGAGAACGTCCTGCGGATATTAGTAGGGTTACCTGTCGATGGGGTAATCCAGCCGCCAAGCTGTTGGCGCAGAGGCAAACCCGGGAATTTTGTCGCGGCCGCTCTGCCAGTGCGTGCTTTCCCGCAGGGCATTTGTCTGGCAAATACCACTTCAGACAGATGCCGCCGCGCGGCCAACCAGCAGGAAAGGCCAGGACATGGCTCAGTTTCGAAAGAACCTCATCGATGGCGAATGGATCGGCGACGCCAGCTCCCGCAACATCAACCCCTCGGACACCGGCGACGTCGTCGGCGAATATGCCTCGGCGGGGGTCCAACAGGCCACACAGGCGATCGCGGCGGCCAAGGCTGCCTTCCCGGCATGGTCGCGCTCCGGCCCGCTGGCACGCCATGCGGTGCTGAAGAAGGCCTCGGACGAGATCATGGCGCGCAAGGACGAAATCGGCCGAAACCTCGCGCGCGAGGAGGGCAAGACGCTGGCCGAAGGCATTGGCGAGACCATCCGCGCCGCCCAGATATTCGATTTCTTTGCCGGCGAAACATTGCGCCTGTCGGGAGAAGTCGTGCCGAGCGTGCGGCCGGGCGTCGGCGTCGAGATCACCCGCGAAGCGGTCGGCGTGGTCGGCATCATCACGCCATGGAATTTCCCGATCGCCATTCCGGCATGGAAGATCGCTCCGGCGCTGGCGCATGGCAACACCATCGTCTTCAAGCCGGCGGAACTCGTTCCCGAGAGCGCCTGGTCCATCGTCGACATCCTGCATCGCGCCGGCCTGCCCAAGGGTGTGCTCAACCTCGTCATGGGCAAGGGCTCGGTGGTCGGCCAGGCGATGCTCGACAGTCCCGATGTCAACGCCATCTCTTTCACCGGCTCCGTGGGCACGGGAAAACGCGTCGCTGCCGCAAGTGTCGAGCACATGCGCAAGTTCCAGCTCGAAATGGGCGGCAAGAACCCGCTGGTCGTGCTCGACGATGCCGACCTCGCTGTCGCTGTCGATTGCGCGCTCAACGGCGCTTTCTTCTCGACGGGCCAGCGTTGCACGGCGTCGTCCAGGCTGATCGTGACCGAAGGTATCCATGATCGCTTCGTCGACGCGCTCAAGGACCGCATGGGCAAACTGGTGATCGGCGATGCGCTCGACACCCAGACGCAGATCGGTCCGGTCGTCGACGCGACACAGCTGAAGCAGGACGAGGATTATATTGCCATCGGCGTCAGGGAAGGCGCCACGCTCGCCTTCGGCGGCGAGAGGCTCGACCGCAAGACGCCGGGCTTCTACCTCAGCCCAGCGCTGCTCACCGAGGCCACCAATGCCATGCGCAGCTCGCGCGAGGAGATTTTTGGCCCTGTCGCCAGCGTCATCCGCGTCAAGGATTATGACGAGGCGCTCGCCGTCGCCAACGACACGCCTTTCGGGCTGACCTCGGGCATCTGCACCTCAAGCCTCAAGCACGCCACCCACTTCAAGCGCAATTCGGAGGCCGGCATGGTGATGGTCAACCTGCCGACGGCGGGTGTCGATTTCCATGTTCCCTTCGGCGGCCGCAAGGGCTCGAGCTACGGCCCGCGCGAACAGGGCCGTTACGCCGCCGAGTTCTACACCACGGTGAAGACCGCCTATACATTTGCGGGATGATCAGTTGGCGAGCCGCCACACCCTGACAACTGGATCGCACGAGACAATGACATTGCAGGACCTGACCTGGCTCAACCCGCCGCCGCGTCACGCCATCGACGGCGACGCGGTGCGCGTGCGCACCGGCAAGGAAACCGATTTCTGGCGTGAGACCTTCTACGGTTTCTGGCGTGACAATGGCCACTTCCTGCATCGGCCTGTCGACGGTGACTTCACCGCCGAAGTCACCGTCAAAGGCGACTACAAGGTGCTCTACGACCAGGCCGGGCTGATGGTCCGGCTCAGCGAAACGCACTGGATCAAGGCCGGCATCGAATACACGGACGGCCTTGCCTATTTCTCCGTCGTCGTCACCAACGACACATCGGACTGGTCGCTGGTGGCCATCCATGCCGATCCCAATGGCGTCAGCATCCGCCTGACCCGCCACGGCGAGGCAATCCGCGTCCAGTATCTCGATGCTTCTGATAGCCACTGGAAGCCGGTGCGGCTTGCCTATTTTCCGATCTCGAAGACGGTCGAGGTCGGCATGATGTGCTGTTCGCCGCAGCGCGAGGGTTTCGAAGTCACGTTCTCCGGATTTTTGATCGGCCCGCCGATTTCGCGAGAGTTGCACGACTGACGGCTGGCGACATCTGCGCCCGCAAACCTATCTGGAGCCGCAGCGCGAGGAGCTTCGGCAGGCTGCCGCCTCACCACGGAACGTGTAATATCTCCAGCTTCGGCAAGCCCATCGGCCGGATGCCGAGATCGTTGGCGAGCAAGCCAAACGCTTCGGTCTCGATCAGGTCGCGGTAGGGAATTTCGGGGAAGCGCAGGCCGCCGCGATGCAACGCCGCATCGACCAGCAGCATGGTTCCACCGACCGCATCGAGGCCGACAATATCGAGATGCCTGACATCGCTGAGGTGATAGCGATGCGGTGTCGTCGGCGGAGGCTGATGAAGACCGCCGCGGACCTCGCGAAAATACCGGTAGTCCCTGGCTTGGCGCCTGATAATGAAGTTGTTGAGATCGAAGCTACCGCGGCCGGCGATCTTGACGCAGTTGGGCACGGCGATGCGATGTCCGGCGGCGATCAGCCGGTTCAGCGTATCGCCGGGAAAGCGCCAGACGTCGATATCGATCCACAGCGCCCAGTCGTCATCCGCATCCAACCCTTGATCGATCAGGTAATTTCGCACCTTGGCAATCGCGCCCCGCCTGGCGCGCTGCGTCCTGGGCCTTGCCCTTTTTGCCCTGTCGAAGCGGGTGCCGACCTGTCTTTGCAGCAGCACAACGTCGCGATATTTGCCGGTTACTCCAGCTGTCGCCGCCTGCAGGCGCTCCCAGCTGCCGTCCAGGCTGTCGCCTTCGCAGAAAACCAGCTTGATCCTGTCCTTCGGGTAGTTGAGTCCGTCCAGCGCGTCGAGGAAGGGCTGGATCAGGTCCGCGGCGTCGCGAAGCGGCACCAGAATGGCGATGTTGCCGCCTGTGGGCGGCGGCGATGACAGAGCCGCCTTGTCGACGCTGGCTTTTGCCGCGGCTTTATCCAGATGAGCGCCGCGCGTCAGATGATATTTTAGCCGGTAGGCTTTGTTGCGAAGCTTGGTCAGCCATGTCGGCGGCGGCTCGGGGTTCCACCACGTACCGGCCCAGTGATGGATGGAAAGTGCTGCCGTCTCGTCGCCCGTCTCAAGCTCGGTACTCCTTGAAGACGTCACCGGCGTGAACAGGCCGGACGGGTGAATGGCGAAAGCCCCCTGATCGATGTAACCAAGTTGGGCCGATGTCAGCAGGCAAGGACCTGTCGAGTCGAGCACGTCCTTGGCGCCGACCAGCCCCGGCATCATGGACAGGAGATGCATCCAGAAGGGGTGACGGGGCGGGCTCGCCATGGTCCCATTGAACAGGAGATAGGGCAGACCCCGGAAATCCGCTTGGACGGCCGCATGCGAGGCCGGTTCTTTGCACAGCACGACACGGTTCTCATTCATGATCGGATCGAAAGGTGCGACGCATTCGCAGTCGATGTCGGCGTAGACCCCGCCAAAATGATGCAGAAGCATGTAGCGGGCCGCATCCGACCGCTGCACGCCGTTCGTGTAACTGCAGAACATCGGCAGGAAATCAGGGTAATGCCCGGCCACGAATTCGAGCAGCATCCGGTCGCTCCAGAACATCACTGTCAAGTGCGGATTATGCCGTTTCCAGCTGTCGGCATACGCCTGGAAGCGTGCGGGAACGCTGTCGGTCTTCCATGTCTGGTGCAAGATTGGCGGGATCATCGGCGGCTCATGGGGCGGGAGGTTGTCATGCGCCTTCATTCTCCAGTTCAAGCCCGGCGCGGATGGCATCGCGGATCGCTTGCGGGCCGAACCTTGCCCATACGGCGTGATGCGCGCGCATGCGCTGTCGTTCCCGGCGCTTGGCGTCGTGACACAGCCCGATGGCCACATCGGCAAGCCCGTCGTCGGTGGCCGACAAGAGCACCTCGTCGTTCTCGGCCAGCTCCAGGCCCTCGGCCGCCAGCGGCGTCGCGATCACCGGCACGCCCCAGGCCATCGCCTCCAGGATCTTGATGCGCGTGCCGCCGCCTGCCTTGAGCGGAATGATGCTGAGATGCGCGCAGGACAGAAGCGGCGCCACGCTTTCCGGGTTTTCGACCAACTCCACCCCTGGCAATGCGGCCAGCGCCAGCACGGCCGCTTTCGGGCTGCGTCCGGCGAGAACAAGTTTGGCGCCGGGCAAAGCCTGCCGGATACGGGGCAATATGCCATGGGCCAATCGCTGGGCGGCATCGACGTTCGGCGGATAGCCGAGATGGCCGATGAACAGGATCACCGGGAAGCCGCTGTTGGTCGTGGCCTCGGTGGGCAGCGTCTGCGGAATGTCCTCGACGTTGGGAATTCCATTGGGAACGACGTCGATCGGCGCCTTGCGCCGGGAGAGGACCGCCAGTCTGTCGCGGTCCTGGTTCGAGCAGACCCAGACCCTGTCGACAATGGCGAGTGCCTTTCTTTCGACACGCCTGATGCCCAGAGATGCCGCGATCGCGGCAAGACGCGGTCCGAGCGCCTCAGTGCGCCCTATTTGCTGGGCCAGGTCGGACTCGACATTGTGCATGTCGAGGATGAGCTGCCGCACCAGCGGCCGCAACGGCCGCAGCAGCTTGAACAGGCCGATGCTCTCGACCACCACTGTATCAGGACGAAAGTCTCGGATGATTGCTTCCAGCCGCATCAGGGCAGCGCGCGAAATGCGATGCTCGGCCCTCATGCGCCACCACCCGATCGAAGCCGTACGGGCCTCGCCCTCGATCGATAGCGCCTCGGCGCGGATCAACGGATCGGGCAGCTTCGCCGCGCTGGCCCGCGGCAGCACCGAGACCAGGCAGGCCGCTCCGAACCCGGCCGCAATCGCGGCATTGCGATAGTTTCTAAGGTCTGCGCCGGAGGTTGGCGGAAAGGCCGGCTCGTGGGACAGGATCAGCACGCGCCGTTCGCTGCCGCGCGCCGTCATGGTGATGTCAGGTCGCGCGCCCATGCGGTTCAAGGCGAGCGCCCAAGGCGCCACGTGGCAGGCTCAATCCCGGACGACATTCACGAGGCCCCTGAAGCCATGGAAATAAGCTTCGACTTGTTTAGCCGAACGGCGCTTTCGTCAAGCGCTGGATGATCCCTGGATCGTCGGATGTGCCCGCCTGGCGAAACGGTCACAATTCGTGCCGGCAGAATCCGGATGAAAAGATCATCGCCTGGACCAGGCCAGCCAGCGCGCCGCAAGTCGCCTGCGCAGCGAGGTGAACCGGGTTCGCCTGTAGGCGTCACCCGCCATCTTGATGCCTTGCGCCTGCGTCGGGAAGGGATGGATGACATCGGCCAAGGCCTGCAATCCCATGCCCGACTTGATGGCGAGCGTCACCGCATTGATCATCTCGCCGGCATGGCTGGCGACGACCGTCGCTCCCAGGATGCGGTCGGATCCCTCCCGGACATGGATCTTGACGAACCCCTCCTCCTCGCCATCCATCACGGCACGGGCGACATCATGCATCAGCACTGTATAGGTCTTGACCGGGATGCCGTTGCGGCGCGCCTCGATCGGATAGAGGCCGACATGGGCGATCTCCGGATCGGTATAGGTGCACCAGGGAACGACGAGCTCGCTGAGCTTTTCGTGCCCGCGAAACAGGGCATTGCGCACGACAATGCGCGCCGTCGCCTCCGCGGTATGGGTGAACTTGTATTCGAGGCACACATCGCCCGCCGCATAGATGTGCGGATTTGTGGTTCTCAGATGATCGTCCACCTTGATGCCGTTGGCGTCATAGGCCACCCCGGCATTTTCCAGGTCGAGATCGTCGACATTGGGCGAACGGCCGACACCGGTGATGATCTCGTCGACGGAAATCGTCGACGTATCGCCGTCGCGCAGCAGGTCGGCGAGCTTCTTGCCGCGCTCCGTCCGTACCGCCACCACTTCGGTGTTCAGGCGCACCTCGACGCCTTCGCGCGCCAGCGCATCTGAAAGGATCTGCGCGGCGTCGCGCTCCTCGCCGGGCAGGAACATCGGATCGTTCTGCGCCAGGATGACCTTCGCGCCGAGCAGGCAGAAGGCCTGCGCCGTCTCGCAGCCAAGCGGCCCGCCGCCGATGACCAGCAGCCGTGGCGGGCATTTTGTGAGGTTGAACATGCTCTCATTGTCGAGATAACCGGCTTCGGCAAGGCCCGGAATCGACGGTCCGCTCGGATGCGCGCCCGTCGCCACCAATGCCTTCTTGAAACGCAGCGTCTTGCCGGCGACCACCACCGTGTCCGGTCCTGCAAAGCGCGCTTCGCCGAAATAAAGGTCGATGCCTTCCGAGGCTATAGTCGTGGCCGAATCGGCGCGGCTGATCCGCTGCCGGATCTGCCGCATACGCATCATGGCCCGCTCGAAGTCGACATGAAGACGCTCCGGCGTGTGACCGCCGAAACTCTCGGCATCGCGCATGTCGGCATAGAGCCTGGCCGTGCGGATGATCGACTTCGACGGGACGCCGCCGACATTTGTGCAGGCACCGCCGATGAGCCCGCGTTCGATCAGCGCGACTTTCGCGCCGAGGCGCGCGGCGTCACGCGCCGCGGTCAGCCCGGCCGGCCCGGCGCCGATGACGACGAGATTGTAGGGGCCGTCGGGGGTCGGGTTCTTCCAGTGCGGCGGATGCGCGGCCCGGACCAGTTCGACGTCGTTGCGATCGACGGGGAAGGCGGCGGCCTTTGACCGTTTACGCGGCATCGCGGCCCCCTGAAGCGGAGCCTGCCGGCTGCGCCAGCCAGCCGCCGGTGAAGCCTGCTTTGCCCAGGCCGCGGCGGATGTGCGGATTGGAGCGCATCAGCTCCCAGATCAAGCGTGAGCGGTGGTTCTCGATCATCATCACCACGATGCCCTGGTCCAGCCCGTAATGGCCCTCCGACACCCAGCCGTTGCGGCCGAATTGTCGCCGGTTGGCCAATGTCGGATTGAAGCCGCTCGGCAGCCGGAAATTGTCGATCACCTCGGGATAGCGGTCACCGAGATGGCGCAAGGCGGCCAGGCAGATGTCAGGTGCGAAAGGCAACGACGCCGGATAGGACCATGGTGCGATCGTCCCGTCATCCGGCCCGAACGGTGCGCCGCGCGCGGCATAGCCGGAAAACCGGTGGCGGCGTCTCTCAACGCTGGCACGGAAGCCGCCCGGCCCGTCTCCTGCCGAAAGGCCCCAAAGGTTCTCGCCATAGCCGTCGAACCCATAAGGGTTGTGGCGGGCATAGTCGCGTTGAAGGTAGGTCGAGCGGCGGCTGTTTTCGAAATAGTCGGAATTCTTCTCGCGCATGAAAGCGTCGCGGATGCCGGCGAAATCGATCCAGGCATGCGAGAACTGATGCATGAACAGCGGCCCGCCATAGAGCACGTCATGACCGTAGATGTTTTCCCACTGGTAGGTCGCCGTCCAGGCCTCGTAACTGTCGTCGGAGGTCGGGCTGTCGGGCGAGGCCATCGACAGCACGTAAAGGATCGACGCCTCGTTGTAGCCTTCCCAGCCATAGTGCAGGAAACCGCTCTTCGGCTTCCAACCCTGCCGCAAGGTCGCAGTGCTGCCTTGCGCCCATCGCCAGTCGACACGCCGGTAGAGCATCTCGGCCAGCTTGCGGATTTCAACTTCCTGGTCATTGGCGCCCGAGAAATAGGAAGCTGCCACCAGCACACCGGCGATCAGCAATGCTGTGTCCACCATCGACAGTTCGCAGCGCCAGACGCGCAGCCCGGTGCGCATGTCGAGGAAGTGGTAATAGAAGCCTTTGTGGCCGGTGACCTCATCGCCGCTGCCTTGCGGGCTGGCAGAAAAGAAGCGCAACGCGGCAAGCGTCAGCTTGATCGCCCTCGCACGCGTCATCCAGCCGCGCTCGACGCCGATCGGATAGCAGGACAAGGCGAAGCCGACGACGGCGATGCTGGCCGGAGAATTCGGCCGCGACGTGTCGGCGACCAGGCCGTTGTCGGGGTTCACATTCTCCAGGAAATAATCGAAGGCGGCACGCTGGTAGCGGTCCAGAAGCTCGTCATCGGACAATGCGGCAGGTTCTGTTTTAGGCAAACGATGCAAACTCCAGCCTGATGGACGCGACTCCCAGCGGCGGCACGGTCACATCGAATCCAAGGGTGCGGTCGCGCCAGGCGACCGGTTGTTCCTGCTCCGGCATTGCCGAGGCCGCATGCAATTGCTCGACCATGGCCGGGCTCAGATAATCAGGCTTTCCCTTCGTCGCCCATAGCGCCTTGGTATTGGCATTTCCCGCATCGATCCGCCGGATGATTGCGGCGGTGGGCATGGGCGCATTCTTGAGTTCGATATGGACAATCTCGTCCGCGATTGGATGCCGCGGCAAGGCGAAATTGGAGATCAGCACGGTCAGCGAATTGCGGTCACGCACGCACCAGCTGTCGACAGTCGGGTGGTTACCTTCCACAGGCAGGATTTCCGCTCCAAGTCCGTGCAGCATTTCAAAGGCACGGTAAGCCGGTTTGGCGATGCCGTGAAGGTTCATCAGGCCAAAACCGCCATGAAACGGCACGGAGGGAAAATAGTTCTCCTCGAAAATATCCGAAAACGTCCAGTAGCTGTAGCCCTGAACCAGCCCTCTCGCCTCCATCACCGTCTTGACGATGAAGGCGGCGGCATAAGGCTCGTCATGCAGGGGATCGCGCGGGTTCGAAGACGTGCACCATTCGGTGTAGTAGAGCGGACGGTCTCCAGCTTGCTGGCGCGCGGTGCGCGCCTGCTCGCGCAACACGCTTCGCGTGCTTTCCGAAAGCTGGGTTTCGGTGTCGTCGCCGGGTTGGCCAAAGGCATCGGTTGGGTAGTGGTGCGTGCTGATGAAGTCAGCTGGCAGGCTGTTCTGGCCGCAATAGGCGATGAACTCGCCGATCCAGGCATTGGCTGCGGTGGCCGGCCCGCCGACCTGCAATTGCGTGTCGACGGATTTGATGGCCTTGGCTGTATAGGCATACAGCTTGAAATAGTCTTCCTGCCTGCCGCTGCCGAACGCTTGGAGATTGGGCTCGTTCCAGACCTCGAAGAACCATTGGCGCACTTCCTCCAGGCCGTAGCGGTCAACCCAATGGCCAACGAGTTTGGAGATAAGGGTTGACCATTGGCCATAATCCCTCGGCGCACTGACATTGGCGCGGTCGTGGAAGATGATCTGCCCACTGGACGACAGCATCGTCGGCATGAAGCTCACTTCGACAAAGGGCCGCATGCCGATCGACAGCAGGAAATCGAAGATCTGGTCGGCATTGAAGAACGAATAGAGCGGCTGGTCGTCCTGGTCGATCAGTGTGCCCATGTCGTCATCAAGCAGGCCGTGAAAGCGGACATGGCGAAAGCCGAGTTCGTCATGCGCGCGGCGCATCTGTGCCTGCCAGTCCGCACGCAGCGCCAGCGTCGCATGGCCACTGCCGACCGTATGTTCCCAGAAATGCGGGAAGTCCTTGCCTTTGACGCCGAGATCACAGCGAAAGGTCACGCCCGTGGAACTGTCTGAAGGACTATTTGCCTGTCGTATGCACTGCATTGCCAACCATACGCCGACCATGCCGCATTCGTTGCCTGCTCACGCGGATTTGTAGTAGCTGCCTTGCTGTGACGAACCTCTGGGAGACGGCACAACGGAACGATGTCGACGCTGACCGCCCACCCGGACTATTCGTGATTTCCCTCGAGCTGCTGGCGCAGGGCTTCGACCATCGCCACCAGCGCCGGACCGATTTCAGCATGCGCGCGTTGCTCGGTGATGATCTCGCCGATGCCGCCACAGGTGATGGCGACAAGCGGCGAGCCATCGCGCGGGCGAAACGGCACGCCGACCGCGTGAATGTAGCTGTGCCAGGCGCCGAACGACGTCACATAGCCAAGCCGTGCGTATTGGGCGATGGCATCCTCGACAGCCGCAACGATCATCGCTGCCTTGTCGGGCTCCGCTTCCTGCAGCCTTTGCACGAGATTTGTGCGTTCCTCCTGTGAAAGTCCCGCCGCATAGGCCAGCCCCATCGACGTTTTCCAGATCGGCAAATAGGAGCCCGGATTGAGCCGCAGCGTGACAAGGCTCTCCGACCGGCAATTGGCGAGATAGACCATGTTGAGGCTGTCGCGTGTGCCGATCGCCACCGCCGCTCCGGTCAGGTCGGCCAGCGGCTGCATCAGCGGCCGGGCAATGTGGACGACGGCACTGGAGCTCAGCGCCGAATAGCCGAGCGCCACGGTCGCTGGTCCCAGGCTGTAGCGGCCGAGGTCCTTGTCGTAGAGGAGGTAACCGAGCGCGCTCAGCGTATAGGTGATGCGCGAAACCGTGGCCTTGGGCAGGCCGGTGCGCGCGATGATGTCCTGATTTCCGAGCGAGATGTCACCCGGCCGGAAGGCACGCAGGATGCCGAGCCCGCGCACCAGCGAGGACGAAAGCTGTGCGCCTTCGCCGTCAAGCTCCGTCTCGTCCCTGGTCGCTCGCTTGCGCACGCTGGCGGTCTTTCTGGCGGAGTGTCCACCTGTCGGGCCGGTCTCGCCGGCGCGGTACGGTCAAAAATGAAATTAAATTCCATTTATATTGACAGCGCCTTTTGCAGCCTGTCAATATGTCCCCTCGATGGCATCTTCCAGCGCCTTGTGCCATCTTACGAAGCCCGTCCTTGTGAAGGTAGCCACGTGTCCCGCTATATTTTGCGCCGGCTTATCGCCATGCCGTTCCTGGTGCTAGGCATCGTCACCATCGCTTTCCTGATCACCACGGTGACCAAGGGCGATCCGCTGACCGCGATCGTCGCCGAGCAGCAGATGAGCAACCCCGAAGTGGTCGCCGCCGCCAAGGCCCGCTGGGGTTTGGATCGTCCGCTGCCGGAGCGCTATATGATATATCTCGGCAATCTGCTGAGCGGCGACCTCGGCACGTCGTTCATCACCAAGCGCAATGTCGGCACCGACATCCTCTATCGCTTGCCGGCAACGCTCGAACTGGTTTTTGCAGCGATGATCTTCGGCACCACGCTTGGCATCGTGCTTGGCGTGTTGGCCGCCTATTTCCGCAACAGCCTGATCGATCACGGCGCGCGGCTGTTTGCCTTGTTCGGCTCGTCGCTGCCGGTGTTCTGGTCGGGGCTCGGCCTGCTGTTCATCTTCTCGGTCATGCTGCACTGGCTTCCGGGGCCGGGCAGGGTCGATGCTCGCCTGGCACTGCCACCCGGCATTACCGGTTTCCTCACCATCGATTCGCTGTTGGCCGGCAATCTCACCGTTTTCACGGACGCGTTGTGGCATCTGCTGCTGCCGGCCTTCGTGCTTGGCTGGACGGTTTCGGGAACCATATCGCGGTTGGTCCGCGCCAACATGCTTGATGTGATGAGCCGCGAATTCGTTCTCACCGCGCGTGCCAAGGGTGCGAGCGAATTCCGCGTCGTCATCGTGCATGCGCTGCGCAACACCATGGTGCCGACCTTGACCGTCATCGGCTATTCCTTCGCCTATCTGATCACCGGCGCGGTGCTGACCGAGACTATCTTCTCCTGGCCGGGCATGGGCTCCTATGCCGTCGAGGCGGCGCGCGCGCTCGATTTCCCGGCGATCATCGGCGTCACCATCGTCGGCGGCCTGGCCTTCCTGGTCACCAACCTGATCACCGACATTCTCTATGTCGTGGCCAATCCGCGCGTGCGGTTGAGCTGATGTCGGCCGTCGTCACCAAATCCCGTTCCGCCGCCATCCCCGAATGGCTAACCGCGCCGCTCGTCATCGGCACGGTCGTCATCCTGTTCTGGCTGTTCATGACCGTGTTCGCCAATCTGGTGGTGCAGTTCGATCCGCTCGAAATGGTCGCACGTCGCCTGCAGCCGCCGAGCTGGGCGCACTGGCTGGGCACCGATGCGCTTGGCCGCGATGTGCTGGCCCGCACCTTGCACGGCGCGGCGCATTCGCTGCCGATCGCGGTTCTGGTCGTCGTCTCGGCTGTTATCATCGGTTCGCTGCTCGGCGCGATTTCCGGCTTTGTCGGCGGCCTGACGGGTGCGGCGATCATGCGTCTGGTCGACATCACGCTCTCCTTCCCACCGATGCTGCTCGCCATGGCTGTCGCCGCTTCGCTCGGGCCAGGCCTCGGCAATGCTGCCATCGCCATGGTGCTGGTCTGGTGGCCGGTCTACGCCCGCCTGATGCGCGCGCAGGTGCTGGAGGTGAAGGAGCGCGAACATGTCGAAGCGGCGATCGCCGCCGGCGCCAGGCCACGTCGCGTCCTGTTCACACACATATTGCCGCTCTGCTGGACCCCGGTGCTGATCAGCGCCACCATGGATCTCGGCCAGGTCGTGCTGCTGGCCGCATCGCTCAGCTTCATCGGCCTTGGCGCCACGCCGCCGACGCCCGAATGGGGATCGATGATCTCCGACGGCGCCGTGCATTTCTATCAGTGGTGGATCGCCTTCGGCCCCGGCGTCGCCATCCTCACCATCGTGCTCGGCTTCAACTTCATCGGCGACGGCCTGCGCGACATTCTCGATCCAAGGTCGGACTGAACTATGAGCGCACAGGTATTTTCCATGCGCACCGGCTTAGCCGACAAGGCAGCCGAACGCGAACCGCTGCTGTCCATACGCGGCCTGCGGGTCGGGTTCCGCAAGGCCGGCAGCCAATTCGAGGCGGTGCGTGGCATCGACCTCGACGTCGCCAAGGGCGAGGTGGTCGGTATCGTCGGTGAATCCGGATCGGGCAAGTCGGTCGGCATGCTTGCCGCTCTCGGCCTGACCTCGAAGAATGCGGTTGTCACTGGCTCGGTGCGGTTCAAGGGCGAGGAACTGGTCGGCAAGCCGGCGCGCGAAATGCGCAAGATCAGGGGCGCGCGCATCGCCATGATCTTTCAGGATCCGCTGTCCTCACTGAACCCGGTAATGACCGTCGGCGCCCAGATTGCCGAAGCTGTCCGGCTGCATCAGCGCGTGACCCGCAAGCAGGCCATGGCGCGCGCGGTCGAACTGCTCAACCTGGTGTCGATCCCGCAGCCGGAGCGTCGGGCCAGCCAGTACCCGCACGAATTCTCCGGCGGCATGCGCCAGCGCGCGGTGATCGCCATGGCCGTCGCCAACGATCCCGATTTGCTGATCGCCGACGAGCCGACCACGGCGCTCGACGTGACGGTACAGGCGCAGATCCTCACCGTGCTGCGCTCGCTGCAGGAGCGGCTCGGCCTCGGCCTGGTGCTGATCACCCATGATCTCGGCGTCGTCGCCGGCCATGCCGACCGCGTCGCGGTCGTCTATTCCGGCCGTGTGGTCGAGCAGGCTGATGTCTCGCAACTGTTCGCCGATCCGCGCCATCCCTATACGCGCGGGCTCATTGCCTCGATCCCCAATCTCGAGGAAAGCCGCGACCGGCTGTTCTCGATCGACGGCTCGCCGCCGGCGCTCGGCCGCTTGCCGGGCGGCTGCGCCTTCCATCCGCGCTGCATCCATGCCGAGGCGCGCTGCCGGGTTGAAGACCCGCCGCTGCATGACATCGGTGGTGGCCGGTTTTCGGCCTGCCATTTCGCGACGACCTTGCCGCCCTTCCACAGCGCTGCGCTGGCAGCGGCAAGCCTTGAGACTGGAAGCCTGATCCCATGAGCGTAGCGGAGCAAACTCAAGCCGAAACCAGGCCGCAAGCGGCACTGTCGGTGCGTCATCTGGTGAAGGATTTCCCGGTTCGCGGCGGTCTGGTCTTCGACCGCGCGGTCGCCCACGTGCGCGCTGTCGCCGATGTCTCCTTCGACGTCGCACCCGGCGAAACATTGGGCCTGGTCGGTGAATCCGGTTGCGGCAAGTCGACCCTCGGACGCTGCCTGATGCGGCTGATCGAGCCGACCAGCGGCGAAAGCTGGTTCCGCGGCCAGAACCTGCTCGCGCTCAACCACGAAGACATGCGCCTGATGCGGCGCTACATCCAGCTCGTCTTCCAGGACCCTTACGGGTCGCTGCATCCGCGCATGCGCATCGCCGACAACATCGCCGAGCCGCTGCGCATGAGCGACATGTCGAAGGCGGACCGTCGCACGCGCGTCGCCGAGCTGCTCGAACTGGTGCGGCTCAATCCCGAGCATGGCAAGCGCTACCCGCACGAGCTGTCCGGAGGCCAGCGCCAACGGGTCGTCATCGCCCGCGCGCTGGCGCTCAACCCTCAAGTGGTGATCCTCGACGAGCCGGTCTCTGCGCTCGACGTCTCGGTGCAGGCCGGCGTGCTGAACCTGCTCAAGGACATCCAGCAGTCCTTCGGCACCTCCTATCTGTTCATCGCCCATGATCTCTCCGTCGTGCGCCACATCTCGCATCAGGTCGCGGTGATGTATCTCGGCAAGATCGTCGAGATCGCACCGGCGGCCGAGCTCTATTCAAGGGCGCTGCACCCCTACACCCAGGCACTTCTGTCGGCGGTGCCGCTCGCCAATCCCGAGAAGGAACGCAAGCGCGAGCGCATCGTGCTGACCGGCGACGTGCCGAGCCCGCTCAATCCGCCCTCCGGCTGCCGCTTCCGCACGCGCTGCTTCAAGGCACAGGCCATTTGTGCCTCGGTCGAGCCGCCGCTCGATCCGGCAGGTGGTACGCATCGGGTCGCCTGTCATTTCCCGGAGCCCGTCAACACCTTCAGGACCGTCTGACAGGTCGGCGAGGCCGGCACCGATTTTACCCGCGAAGGATTGCGATGTGACTGAAGCCCAGACCAATGATGCCAGCTCGGCGGGCCGTGCACGGCTGCCGCTCGAGGGCATCAAGGTTCTCGATCTCTCGCGCGTGCTCGCCGGTCCTTGGGCGACGATGAGCCTCGCCGATCTCGGCGCCGAAGTCTGGAAGATCGAGAACATCGATGGCGGCGACGACACCCGCGCCTGGTCGGTGCCAAGCTATAAGGGAGTCTCGACCTACTATCTCTGTGCCAATCGCGGCAAGCAGAGCATCGCGCTCGACATGAAGAGCCCGCAGGGCCTGGCGATTGTGCGCGAACTGGCGGCCAAGGCCGACATTGTCGTCGAGAATTTCCGTTCCGGCACCGCCGACCGCCTCGGCGTCGGCTACAAGGAACTCAGCGCTTCCAACCCACGGCTGATCTACTGCTCGATCTCCGGCTACGGCCAGACCGGCCCAGACGCCGGCCGGCCCGGCTATGATTTCGTCATGCAGGCTGAGAGCGGCCTGATGGCGATCACTGGCGAGAGCGACGGCGAGCCGATGCGTGTCGGCGTCGCCATCACTGACGTGGTCTGCGGCATGGTCGCGACGCAGTCGATCCTGGCAGCGCTTTACGAGCGCACGACGACGGGCAAGGGCCAGTTCCTCGACCTGTCGCTGATCGACTGTGCGCTCAGCCTTTTGATCAATGTCGGCAGCGGCTATCTCAACACCGGCCTTGAGGTCGCTCGCTACGGCAACGCCCATCCGACGGTCGTTCCATACCAGATTTTCGAAGCCTCCGACGGCGGCTTCGCATTGGCGGTCGGCAATGATCGCCAGTTCGCGGCGCTGTGCGAGCAGGTTGTCAATCTGCCGCATCTGGCGAAGGACCAGCGTTTCATCAGGGCAGGCGCTCGCGCCACCAATCGCGAGGCGTTGATCCCGCAACTCACCGCCGTCTTCCGGACCAAACCACGCTCCCATTGGATGGCGGCCTGCGCCGCGGCCAGCGTGCCGGCAGGCACCGTGAAGTCGATACCGGAAGTCTTCGACAGCCCCAATGTGCGCGAGCGCGGCCTGATCCAGACCTTGCCGCATCCGCATCTCGGTTCCGTCGCCATGGTGCGCCCGGCGCAAGGGTTGGCCGCGCAACTGACCGCCGGCTTCACGGCGCCGCCGATGCTCGGCCAGGACACGGCGTCTGTCTTGACCGACATCCTCGGCTACAGCCCCGAGACCATCGACCAGTTGATCGGCACCGGCGCCATTGGCGTTTACACGCCTGCCGCCGAGCCTGTTCCCGCCTGACCTTTCACGGAGCCTGCAATGTATCCCGACGTTCACCTGCATATTGATGGCTCATGGCGCCCCGCGCGGGCTGGACGCACTCTGCCAATCGTCAATCCGGCGACCGAAGCCGAGCTTGGATCGCTTGCCCATGCCGGCATCGACGATCTCGACGAGGCATTGGCTGCGGCGGCGAAGGGTTTTGAAACCTGGCGTCGAGTGTCGCCCTTCGATCGCTCCAAGCTGATGCGCAGGGCCGCCAACCTCCTGCGCGAACGCAACGAGCATATCGCGACGCTGATGACGCTGGAGCAGGGAAAACCGGTCGCCGAATCGCGCATGGAGGCCTTTGCCGCCGCCGACATCATCGACTGGTTCGCCGAGGAAGCGCGCCGCAGCTACGGCCGCATCGTGCCGGCACGACTCGAGGGCGTCAGCCAGTCGGTGGTCAAGGAACCGGTCGGCCCGGTCGCCGCCTTCACGCCATGGAATTTCCCGCTCAACCAGGCGGTACGCAAATTGTCGGCAGCACTTGCCGCCGGCTGCTCTATCATCATCAAGGGACCGGAAGAAACACCGGCCTCACCCGCTGAACTGGTGCGTGCCTTCATCGATGCCGGCCTGCCCAATGGCGTCTTGAACCTGGTCTACGGCACGCCGTCGGAAATCTCGGCCTATCTCATTCCGCATCCGGTCATCCGCAAGATCTCCTTCACGGGCTCGACCCCGGTCGGCAAGCAACTGGCATCGCTCGCCGGCCTGCACATGAAGCGGGCAACAATGGAACTTGGCGGCCATGCGCCGGTCATCGTCCTGCCCGATGCAGATCTCGACCGCGCCGCACGTTCGATGGTGGCGTCGAAATTCCGCAATGCCGGCCAGATCTGCGTCGCGCCGACACGCTTCCTCGTTGATCATGCTGTCTACGACGATTTCGTCGGCCGCTTCGCCGAAGCGACCCGCCAGATCAAGGTCGGCGATGGCATGGCCGAGGGCACGACCATGGGCCCGCTCGCCAATCCGCGCCGGGTACAGGCGATGGAGGAGCTGGTCCACGAAGCGGTCCAGAAAGGCGCCGAACTCGTCACCGGCGGCAAGCGTATCGGCAATTCCGGCTATTTCTTCGAGCCGACCATCCTGTCTGGCGTCGGCACCGATGCCCGTGCCATGAACGAGGAGCCATTCGGCCCGCTGGCATTGATGACGCCGGTGAATGGTCTCGACGAGGCGCTCACTGAGGCCAACCGGCTGAACTACGGGCTCGCTGCCTACGGCTTCACCCGCTCGGCGGCCAGTGCCGCAAAAATGTCGTCGGGCATTGCAAGCGGCATGGTGTCGATCAACCATTATGGCCTGGCGCTGCCGGAGGTGCCGTTCGGCGGCATCAACGATTCCGGCAATGGCACCGAAGGCGGCGCCGACGCGCTGGAAAGCTACCTCAACTCGAAGTTCGTCTCGCATCTGCAGGTCGACTGACGGGCCATTTCAGCTGGCCGCCAGCTACTTCTGCTGGCCGTAAGTCTTGTAGCGCCCACGAATGGCGGCGAGCTCGGTGCCCTCGATCAGCACCGGTGTTCCGGCGCTGCGCGCCAAGAGATATTGCCGGGCCAGGGTTTCGAGCTTGATGGTGCGGATGAGCGCCGTGTCGAGATCGCCGCCGAAGGCGATCATGCCGTGATTGGCGAGCAGGCAGGCGGTACGGTCCTTGAGCGCCACCACCGCCACCTTGGCAAGTTCGCTCGACGCGAACAAGGCATAGTCCGAACAACGCACATCGTCGCCGCCAAATCCTGCCACCATGTAGTGGAACAGTGGCAATCCTTCGCGCAGGCAGGACAGCGCCACGCAGTGGTCGGGATGGGCATGCACCACGGCGCCGGCCTCAGGAAAGGCCTTGTAGATCTCGGCATGCATTTCCCATTCGCTCGACGGCTTGAAGGCGCCGTCCCAGGCTCCATCGAGCTGCATGGCCACCATCTGTTCCGGCCGCAGAGCGCTCGTGGCTATTCCTGTCGGCGTGATCAGCATGCCCTCTGCCGTGCGCACACTGATATTGCCTGTCGTGCCGACATTCATGCCGCTGGCGTCCAGCGTCTCGGTCGCGGTGATCAGACGGGTGCGTGCGGTATCCATTAAAATGCTTTCCTTGGGGTTGGCCCTGTGGTGGCCTTTGCCGGCGGCCATGTGTCGATTGCCGGCGCGATGGTGGTTGCCCGCGTCATGTCTTGCAGAACCTCGGCGAAGATATCGGGGCCGCCCAGCTTTCCGGATTTGAGCATCAGCGCCAGCGGCTCATCGGGCAGGCCGGGCAGGTCGGCAATGGCCCGCGACAGGCCGGGGCCTTCATAGGCGCCCATGGCGATCCTTGTGATGCCGAGCGCCTTGACCACCGAACCGGCTGTCTCGCCGCCGGCGACAACCAGCCGCCGCACACCGAAATCGCGCACCAGGATTTGCGCTATTCCGGCCAGTATCTCTTCCGCCTTTGCCGCCACGACGTCACGGCCATGCGCCCGCTGCAGCGCCTCGACCGTTGCCTGCGGTGCGGTGGTGGCGATCGCGATCATCGCGTGTGGCAAATGCTGCTCGGCAAAGGCTCGTGCTTGCGCCATGACATCGGCACCAGCGAAGGCACTGGTGAGGTCGATGGTCAACAGCGGATTGTCTTGCGCGAAGCGGTCGAGCTGTTCGATGGTGCGGTCGGCGACGCTGCCGGCCAGTACCGCTGCCGGACCGCTCACAGCCGGCAGGCTGGCGGCAACGAGATCATCTGACTTCACCAGCCCATGCGCCAGCCAAGCCGGCGGCAGGTGCGCCACGACTGAGGAGTTGCCTGTCATCAGCGGAAGGTCGAAGGCCGCTTCCGCGATCGCCGCCAGATCACGCTCGCGGAGCGTATCCGTGACAAGCAGCGTCTCGCCGCGCGCACTTTTTTCCCGCACGGCGGCGCGGATCGCGTCCGGGCCGGCATCGATGGTAAGCCAGGGCATCAGTCCGGCCTTGCTCTTGCTCTGCGCTTGCAGCACACGGACCAGGTTGGAATCGGTCATCGGCGTCAGCGGATCGAACCGCTTGGGCGATTCGCCCAGCAATTGCGAACCACCGAACATGTGCCCGAGATAAACGGTGCGGCCAGTCTCGCACAGCGCCGGCGTGAACAGCGTGACACCGCCGCCAAGCCGATCGAGCAGCGCTTCCGCGCATGGGCCGATATTACCAGCCGGTGTGGAATCGAAAGTGGCGCAATATTTGAAGAAGATCTGCCGCGCGCCCGCTTCGAGCAACCGGTCGGCAGCCTCGAGCACCTGGCGCACCGCGTCGGCAGCGGCAATGACGCGGGTCTTGAGCAGTATCACATGGGCAAGGTTGCCTGACGGGATTGGCGCCTGCAGCCCAACGGTGCAGCCCGTAGATATGCCGCGCGCGACCAGCATTGACGCCAGTTCGGTGCCGCCGGTCAGATCGTCGGCAATGGCGCCGAACAGCAGGGTAGGCGTCGACGCGGTCATACGCTTCGTCTCATTTTTGCGTGTCTCATGTCGATGGTCAGGCCAGCCGTGATATCATATACACAGCCCGCTCGACTCAGGCGACGCCTGCGCCCCGGCAAGGACGGAGACTGGATGTGACTGCTTCCATCGCGCCGATCGCGCGCGACAATCTGACGACCCGCGTCTACGAAGAGCTGCGCCGCGCCATGATGGAAGGCCGATTCTGGCCGGGCCATCGCTTCAAGATCCGTGACCTCGCTGCCAGCCTCGAGGTGTCCGAAACGCCGGTGCGCGAGGCGCTGATGCAGCTGGTGCGCGAAAAGGGCCTGGAGATGGAAGCGGGCCGCTCGATTACCGTCGCCCAGCTGTCGCTCGCCCAGTATCTCGAACTCCGCAGCATCCGTCTTCATCTCGAAGGCATGGCGGGCGCGGCGGCAACGACACGCATCGAGCCGCGCGAGATCGACCGCTTGGCGGCGGTGCATGAAAAGCTGATCGCCGACGAGGACAATGGCCGCTGGTTCGAAGCCGTTCGCGACAATTGGGAATTCCACCACTCGATCTACCAGGCAGCGGGCATGCCCGAACTGCTCGCCATCATCGAGGGCATCTGGCTGCGCAACGGTCCGCTGGTCAACTATCAATACCCGAACGCCAGACCGACCTATGACGGCCGCCACCGGCATCTCGACATCCTCGACGCGCTGCGCGCGCGCGACGAGAACGGCGTGCGCAAGAGTATCCAGCAGGACATGATCGAAGGCGGCCGCCTGCTGGTCAAGGTGCTTGAGCGGCTGAACGACGGTTCGGTCACCTCGGAGGAATTGCGCCGCGCGGCGCAGAATGGCCGCCTGGTCTCGGCGGCCAGCTAAGCGATCTTTTCTCCTCAAACGCACAGGCGCTGGCTCACGCCACCTGAGCTGCCGCGGCCATGCCGGCATCGGCGGCCTGAAGCGCCAAGTCTACGTCCTTCGCCGTGTGCGCGGCGCTCAGGAACATGTTGTGCCGGGGGTGGAAATACGCGCCCTCACGCAAGGCGGCCGAACAGAAGGCGTCGGCTTTCCTGAACTCGGCATCGCCGTCGAACAGCACCATCGGCATCGACACCGGGCCGGTCTGGCGAAGCGAAAGGCCATGCTTCTTCGCGGCCGCGTCGAGGCCCGTCCGCAACCTCTCACCGGCGGCATTCATGCTGGCGATCGCGTTGGTGTCGCGCAGCGTCTTGATGGTGGCGATCGCTGCGGCCATGGCAACGGCGCCATACCAGAACGAGCCTGTCACATAGACCTTGGTAGCGGCTTCGCGGAACCGATCCGTGCCGGTGATGGCGGCAAGCGGATAGCCATTGGCGATCGCCTTGGAGAAGGCGGAAAGATCAGGCCGCACGCCGAGCGGCTCCCAGCTGCCGCCGAGGTCGATGCGGAAGCCCGCCCGCACATCGTCGACGATCAGCGCCGCGTCGGCGGCAGTGGTGAGCTCGCGCGCCCTTTTGGCAAAAGCGGCGGTAGGCAGTTCCTGGTCGCGGGCGATGTCGTGCCGGAAGGCGGTGACGACGACAGCGGCAAGATCGTTGCCGGCCTGCTCGACGGCCGTCTCCAGGCTGGCGACGTCATTGTAGTCGAAATGGATCAGATGGGCGCGATCCTCGGCGGTGACGCCGGCGAGCGAAGGCGTGCACCACGGCACCGCACCATGATAGGAGCCGCGCGCCACCAGCACCTTGCGCCGGCCGGTGCCGGCGCGCGCGATGGTCACGCAGGCCGTGGTGGCGTCGGTGCCATTCTTCTGCAGCATCGCCCAGTCGGCATGCGCCACGGTTTTCACCAGCAGCTCCGCCAGTTCGACCAGCACTTCACCCGGGCCGTTCATGGCATCACCAAGGCTGCGCTGCCGCGCCGCCGCTTCCTCGACCGCCTTGTGGTGATGACCGAGGATGTTCGGCCCCCAGCTGCACATCAGGTCGATATATTCGCGCCCGTCGACATCCCAGACCCGGCAGCCATCGGCGCGCTCGAAGAATTGCGGATAGGCAGAGCCGAGATAGCGGGTTGCCATATGGCCCCACATGCCGCCCGGAATGACCGCGGCCGCGCGCTCGCGCAGCAATTGGTCCTTGGAGTTGATCAGGGTGGGCATGGCGAAGCCTCCGCACATTGATATATCATATACTGATTTTGAGTGCTGGAAGAACGGGATTTTCCGACCTTCCACAGTGGGAGGACGGGGAGGCGGCTTTCCGCCTCCTCGTCCTCTGTTTGCTCAGTGGCTCAGTTCCGCCAGCGGCAGGTTGCAGCAGGCGCTGTAACGCACGCCCTTGACGTCGGATTTGTAGGCCAGGATCAGGTTCGGGCTGACCAGAGGCAGGATGATCCTGTCCTTGATCATTTCCTCGCCAGCCTGGTGCCAGAGCTTGGCGGCTTCGTCGCCGCTCGCGGCCAGCGCTGCCTTGTAGATATCCGCTTCCTTCGGGTTGATCACCGATGGGTCACGTTCCGCGCCGGCGCGCCGCGACCATGGGGTGCCCTTGGTCATGGCGAAATAATCGACGTACTGCGATGTGCCGTAATAGTCCGGCGCGTAGAACACGGCGGTCATCGGGATGCCGTCGCCATTGACGCGCTCGCGCCAGTTGGCAAAGGGGATCGGCTGCAGGTCGAGCTTGATGTTGACCTTGGCCAGATCCTGCTGGACCTTCTGCATCAGCAGCGAGAGATCGACGCCGTAGACGTTCATGCCCGGGAAGGCCGCTTCCATCTCGAAACCGTCGGCATGGCCAGCCTTGGCCAGCAGCGCCTTCGCCTTGTCGAGGTCGTAGGGCTGCGCCTCGAAGCCCGAGCCGCCGGGGAAGCCGAGCGGGATCGGCGCGCTGATCAGTTGGCCCTCGGAGCCGATGGTGAAGTCGAGGATGCTGGGGCGGTCAAGCGCAAGCGAGATCGCCTCGCGCACGTCGGGCGTCAGCGGCACCTTGTTGGCTTTGGCGCCGGGCGACAGGGCCACATAGATGAAGTTGTAGGACGGCACCGTCTCGATCTTCACGTCGCTGCCGGTCATCGTCTTGGCGGTGTCCGGGTCGATTTGCATGGCAATGTCGGCGGTGCCGCTCTGCAGCATCTGCGCCTGCGCCACCGCGTCCTTGGTCTGGCGGATGACGATTTCGCTCAGCGCCGGCGCGGTGCGCCAGTACTTGTCGTTGCGCACCAGGCGAACTTCCGAATTCGGCTCATAGGATTTGAGTACGAACGGTGCGCTGCCGGCCGAATGGGCCAGGAACCAGGCTTCGGCATTGTCCGTGGTCGAGGCATCCGCTCCGGCCTTGGCGCCGGCTTCGGAAGCGACCTTGCTGTTGACGACGGCCGTATAGGGCGCGGCCGCGATGTTGAGGAATTCGGAGCTCGGCGCCACCATCTTGACGACAACCGTATGCGCGTCCGGGGTCTCGATCGAGGCGACATTGTCCATCAGGAATGAAGCGCTGCCCTTGAGGTTCTTCAGCCGTTCCCACGACCATTTCACGTCCTTGGCTTCGACCGGAGAGCCGTCCGAGAATTTCGCGGCCGGGTCGAGCGTGAAGGTGAAGCTGGTCTGGTCGGCATTGCCTTCCCACTTGGAAGCCAGCAGCGGGATCAGCTTGTTGTCCTTGTCCAGCGTCAGCAGCGATTCATAGACGCTGGAATTGTAGATCTGGCAGGTGTCGCAGAAGGCGCGGTGCGGATCGAGCGAGTTGAGGTCGATGTTGCGCGCGATGACCAGCGGCTTCTCGTCCTGCGCAAAGGTCGACGGCGCCCAAAAGGCGCTGGTAGCCATAAGCACGGCAGCCAGCATTGTCGCCCTGGTCTTTGTTCTCGGTAGGATATTCATTTCAGTTCTCCCATTTTCTTGTCGGATCGTTGTGGCAATGCGTTCGCTCTACCCGCTCACGCCAGTGAGGGATAAAAGCGCGGCCTTGAGCTTATCGGCGCCGCCCAGTGCGGCACGGTTGAGCGGGGCCGATACGACGGGAGCCGAGAGGCTTCCCGTCACATGCAGGATTTCGTGATCGAGATAGTCGAACACGCGGTCCTGAATCTCCTGTGTCAGTCGTCCGCCAAGCGACAGCCCACGCTGAACCTGCTCGACGATGGCGACGCGGTTGGTCTTGCGAATCGAGGCCTCGACCAGCTTCCAGTCGAGCCCGGTCGGGTCGAGACTGCGCAAATCGATGATCTCGGCATCGACGCCGGTCTCTTCGGCCACTTGGCAGGCGACGGACACCATGCTGGCGCTGGTCAGCAGCGTGCAGGCGCTGCCCGGCCTGACGATTTTCGCCTTGCCCAGCCGCACGCAATAGTCGCGGTCGTCGGTCGGAACCGGGCCTTCGCTAGGGAACAGTTCGACATGCTCGATGATGACGACGGGGTCGTCGCATTTCAGCGCCGAATTCATCAGCCCGACATAGTCGAAGGGCGTCGTCGGCGCGACGATGCGCCAGCCGGGGTAAAGTGCGAACAGTCCGGATGGATCGCCCGAATGCTGCGAGCCGTAGCCGGTGTGCGGCGAGACGCGCACCCGCACCACGATCGGCACCGGAAAGCCGCCGCCGAACATGTGGCGCACCTTGCTGACCGCGTTGAACAGCTGGTCGGCGGCGACCAGGCAGAAATCGCCGAACATGATCTCGACAATCGGCCGCAAGCCGCACAGGGCCGCACCCAGCGCCACGCCGACAAAACCATTTTCGGCGATCGGCATGGCCAGCACGCGCTCCGGCCACCGCTCCAGCGCGCCCTTGGTGGCGCCCGAGACGCCGCCGCGCAGCCGATGCACATCCTCGCCCATGATGATGATACGCGGGTCCTGTTCCATGGCGCGCGCGATGACTTCCGATGCGGCAACCATGAACTTGACCGGCCTGGTCTCGGCCGGCGGCACGTCCTCGATTTCAAGGAAGCGCTCGTCCTTTAGTTCTGACAGGTCACCGCGGATCTGGTTGTCAACTTCTGCCGCGTCCGGCCACAGATGGTCGGGAATGCGCAGCGCATTGCCGCTCATCTCGGTCAGCGAGTCGGCGGCGTTGTTGACCACATCCATGACGCGCTGATCCAGCGTGGCGAGATCGGCGGCATCGAGGACGCCCATCGTCTTCAGCCGCGCCGCCATCGTCGTCAGCGGATCGCGTGCCTTCCAGGCGTCTTCTTCGGCGCGCGTGCGATAGCCGAACTCGCTGCCCGGCCGCGCGCCGCTCTGGTGCAGGAAGCGGTAGCAGAGCGCCTCGATCAGAACCGGGCCGCCATCCTCCTCGATCGTCCGGCGCGCCTCGCGCATGGCGTGATGGACAGCCACCACGTCCATGCCGTCGCATTCGATGCCGCGAAAACCCAGCATCGGACCGCGCGACGCCAGCCGCGTCTCGCGCGTCTGTTCGTTGACATGGGTGGAAACGGCATAAAAATTGTTCTCGGCAAAGAAGATCACCGGCAGCCGGTACAGGGCCGCAATGTTCATCGCTTCATAGGCCGGCCCGGCCATCATCGTGCCGTCGCCGAAGAAGGCGATCGAGATGTTGCCGGTGCCAAGCAGTTTGTCGGCCAATGCATAACCGGCCGCATGCGGCAGGTTGCCGCCGATGATGGCGCTGGTGCCGGGAATGCCGGAGGCGTCGTCGCGCATATGCATCGAGCCGCCACGGCCGCCGCAATAGCCTGCGTTGAGACCCATGATCTCGGCCATCAGCCCGCGCACCGAACCCTGCATGTCCGGATTGAAAGCGTCGTGAAGCGGATCGAAACCGGCTGGTGTTTGCGCGTTGACCAGCTTGGCCAACACCTGGTGATGGGCGCGGTGGGTGCCGTTGATGCGGTCGCCGGTGCCGAGCATCGACATGGCGCCGACCGCAGTCGCCTCCTGTCCGATACTGGCGTGTGCAGGCCCGTGCACCAGACCGGCATTGGCAAGGTCGAGCACCTTCTCCTCGAAACGGCGGATCAGCAGCATCTGGTGATACCAGCGCACGAGGCTCGACACCTCGGCTGCGTTCCAGTCGGAATCATCGACGTCGAGCCGCAACCAGGGCGCGGATGGCTGGATCGATGTCTGCTGGACCATTACCCTTAGTTCCATTCTGGTAGATGATATATCAAATATTTTCTCAGTCGATTGTGTCAGGGGATTTTCTGGACATGACACTGGCTTCCGGGGTTCGCAGGTAAATGGAATTAAATTTCATTTTCCGCACGAAGCCGAGACTAAGCTGGGATGGCGGCGTTCCGCAAGTGGAATTTTGAGACGATCAGCAGGTCATCTGGTCTTGAAACCGAATGCCGGATGAACGTGCACTTTGCCCTTCAACGCGGCGAGCATGTTTGTAACCTCGCCGGACGACGTGCGTCAGATTTCAGGTGCGATCCGGCTATGGTATGATATTATCACACCGATCTGTTAGGAGAAATCATGGCCGCCACCGAAAAACGCACCTTCAGCCTGCCAACGGAACAGGCTGCTTTCATCGACCGTCTCGTTGAATCAGGAACCTATGCGACTAGCAGCGAAGTGATCCGCGCCGGGCTTCGTGCCCTGCAAGAGCGCGACGCGGCTGTAGAGCGCTGGTTGCGCGAGGAAGTCGTGCCGACCTATGACAGATGGAAGGCAGATCCTTCCCAGGTAATCCCAGCCGACAAGGGTTTTGACAGCATCCGCGCCCATCACGCTGCCCGGATCAAGAGGGATATGTGAAGCGCCGGCATGTTGTTCTGTCGCCGGAAGCGTTGGCGGACCTTCGTTGGATATATGATACCATTGCGTCGGCGGCCGGCAACGCCACGGCCATGCGCTATATCGAGCGGATCGAAGTTCATTGCCAGGGGCTTGACCACGCATCGGAGCGCGGAACACGCCGTGACGATCTGCGGCCAGGGCTTCGGGTCATCGGCTTCGAGCGCCGCGTGACGGTGACCTTTACGGTGCAATCCGACCAAGTGGTGATTTTGCGTGTGTTCTATGGCGGCGCCAATTGGGAGAATGAGCTCTAATCTGCAGCCGGAAAGAACGGTAAACCGCTCGGCTGTCCGAACCGCGGCTACCGGTCCGCCCGATGCTGGAAAAACTGCAGGAACAGTTCCCGCTCGGTGGTGATGTCGAGCTTCTCGTAGATGCGCCGGCGATGGTTCTTGACCGTTCCGACGGTGATGCCGAGACGCTCGGCGATGTTGGCTGTCGGGTGACCGGCGAGGATCAGTTGCACCAGTTCCCGTTCGCGCAGCGACAGTTCCGGCCACAGGCTTGCCGGGATCGTCGGCTCCTGCCGGGGCGAGGCGCCGGGGGCGGTTGGCGCCGACGTGCGGGAGAACTCAGCCCCCCGCGCGGTAATATCGAGTGCGTGCAAGGCCTCGAATACCGGCAACCGTTCTTCCAATTGAGCGATCTCGCTGTCCCTGAAGGAAGCGGTCGAGCGGTCGAGGAAGATGCCCAGGCACCAGTCGCCGCCATCGGCCAGCATGATGCCGACCTCGTCACAGATCTCCGACTGCGCCAGGAAGCCGGCTATGTATTGGCCGCGCTTGGCCTCGTCGTCGGCAAGCCGTTTCAGCGGCATGATGCCGAGCCTGCGTTCGCGCCGCCACGAGGCATAGAACGGGTCGAAGACATAATAATTGTCGAGGTAGAGCCGGACCATTTCGTCCGAGAAGCGCCGGTGCTTGACGAATTCCGGCGTCTGCGTCGCCGAATAGCGCGTCACCGTGACGAGGTCATGCTCGATATCCCCGCCGATCAGGTCGATCAGGCAGTCGACATGCCTGTCCGTGCCGGTCGCGGCGATCGCCTTGGCGAGCGGCGCCCAGATAGTGCCCATGCGCATGCCCTCTTCTCGGCGATCCCGGCCTGACCGTCATTGTGTCTTTAGGCATATGGCGCGAAGCCGCCTCTCGAATCTAGCCTAGCTCCATCCTAGACCAGATACCGAGGCGACCGTGACCCAACCCAATCCCTCTGCCCCGATAATCGGCAATCCGATCGTGATCGGTATCGACGCCGGCGGCACCATGACCGACACGATCCTTGTCGATCAGGACGGCCACTTCAAGATCGGCAAGTCGGCGACCACGCCGAAGAACGAGGCCGAAGGCTTCCTCGCCTCGGCCGAAGACGCGGCCGATGCCTGGGGCATCTCGCTGGAGTCACTCTTCTCCGGCGTCAACGTCGTGCTCTATTCCGGCACCGGCATGCTCAACACGCTGCTGTCGCGCACCGGCCGTCGCCTCGGTCTGATCACCACCAAGGGCCTGGAGGACATGATCCTGATGGGCCGCGGCTTGCAGGCCTGGGCCGACTATTCCTATGCCGACCGGATGCATGCGGTCACCCATCATCATCCCGATCCGCTGGTGCCGCGCCGCCGCACCCACGGTGTCACCGAGCGCATCGACCAGTTCGGCGACATCGTGCTGCCGCTCTACGAACATGAAGTCGCAGCCGCCGCCAAAAAGCTGATCGCCGACAAGGTCGAGGCGATCTGCATCATGACGATCTTCTCGCACGTCAATCCGGTGCACGAGAAGCGCATTGCCGATATCTGCCGCGAGGAGATCGCCAAGGCCGGCGCCGAGATATCAGTCTACACCAGCCACGAAGTCCGTCCCGTCATCCGCGAACAGTCGCGGCTGAACTCGGTGCTGATCGAGGCCTACGCCACCTCGCGCGGCCGCAAGCAGCTTAGGGGTATCGAGGACGTCTCGAAGAAATACGGCTTCAAATACGGCGTGCAAACGCTGCTTTCCTTCGGCGGCCTGACCTCGATCAACCATCCGCGCCTGCACGAAACCATGATCTCCGGCCCGATCGGCGGCATCCTTGGGGCGGCCTATGTCGGCAAGCTGATCGGCAACGACTCGCTGATCTGTTCGGACATGGGTGGTACTTCCTTCGACATGGGCGTCATCTCGCGCGGCCAGACGCGGATCGAGAACGAGCCGTTGATGGACCGTTTCAAGCTCAACGTGCCGACGCTGCACCTCGACACGATTGGCGCCGGCGCCGGCATGATCCTCAAGGTCGACCCGCTGACCAAGAAGGTCTCGCTCGGACCGGAAAGCGCTGGCTCCGACCCCGGCCCGATCTGCTTCGCCAAGGGCGGCACCGAACCCACCATCGCCGATTGCGACGCCATTCTCGGCCGCCTGAACCCGTATTATTTCCTCGGCGGCAAGGTCGTCCTGCAGGTCGAAAAGGCGCGCAAGGCCTTTGAAGAAAAGTGCTCCAGCATCCTTGGCGTTGGGGTCGAGGAGGCTGCCGAGGGCATGATCGAGATGCTGGAGGCCGACGCCAACAACGCACTGCGCCGCGTCATCTCCGGCCAGGGCATCCACCCCTCGGAATTCACCCTGCTCTCCTATGGTGGCTCCGGTCCGCTGCATCTTGCCGGCTGCTCCAGGGGCATCGGCTTCAAGGACATCATCACCTTCCAGTTCGCCGCCGCCTTCTCGGCCTTCGGTTGCACCACCGCCGATTTCATGCGCCGCCATTCGGTGTCGACGCAGCACGACATCGGCGCCCGGGCCAGCGATGACGAACTGCTCGCCTTCGGAAAAAAGGTCACCACGGTCTGGAACGATCTGACCAAAGCAGCGGTCGACGAGATGATCACCGACGGCCATAGCAGGGACAAGATCAAGACCGTGCCGTTCCTGATGATGCGCTACACCGGCCAGCTCGAGGATGTCGAAGTCATGGCGCCGCTCGCCGAGGTCAACTCCGCCGACGATATGCGCAAGGTCATTGACGAGTTCGAAGCTGTCTACGCCAAGGTCAATCATCGCGTGTCGCGTTATGGCGAGGCCGGCTTCACCATCACCGAGCTTGGCCTCATCGCCACCGCCGACAAGGTCAAGCCAGTGCTGCTCAAGCGGCCGCTCGGCAAGTCCGACCCGGCAGCCGCCCACAAGGGCGTGCGCGAGGCCTATATTGGCGGGCGCTGGCACAAGGCCAATCTCTACGAGATGGATCTGCTGCAGCCCGGCCATGAAGTGATCGGCCCGGCCATCATCGAACATCCCGCCACCACGCTCGTCGTTCATCCGCAGGACCGTGTCCATGTCGATGAGTGGACGCTGCTGCATTACACCCACGCTTGAGAGGGCGATCGCCATGTTGGACAAACCTGCTTCGGCCCTGCGCCTTCGCGAAAGACTGCTCGATTCCGAGCGGCTCATGGAAGAGACCGGCTGCTATGATGGCATCACCGAGCTCACGCTGCGCAACCAGGACCCGCTGAAATTCGAGACGCTGCACACCAAGCTGCGCGCCTATTGCGTCTCGGCCCGCGAAATGGCGCGTCGCATCTCGGCATCGCCCGGCGTGCGTGAGGTCGGCGAGATGGTGGTCGCCATCTACACCCCCGAAGGCGACGCCATTGCGCTGTCCAACGGCATCATGGTGCACGTCCACACGATGAGCCGCTTCATCAAGTGGATGATCAAGAACAATTACGAGGAAAACCCGAAGATCCGCGAAGGCGACATCTTCGCCAACAATGACGCTTTCATCGGCACGGTGCAGGTGCCCGACGTGATGGACGTGGTGCCGATCTTCCATGAAGGCACGCTGGTCGGCTGGGCAGGTGCGGTCTGCCACGAGCTGGAAGCCGGCGGCATCACGCCTGGCGGCGACGTCTGCCTGGCTCAGGAGCGCTTCACCGAAGGCCTGTTCGTCTGCGCCGAGAAGATCGGCGAGAATGACGAGATCCGCCGCGACTACGTCATCCGCTGCGAGCGCAATCTGCGCATGCCCATCTACTGGGTGCTCGACGAAAAGGCTAAGGTCGCCTCTTGCATCGACATGCGCGAAAGCGTCCAGCATCTGATCTCCGAGATCGGCCTCGACTACTGGATGAAGGTGTCGAAGGAATTCATCGAGGAAGGCCGCCGCGCCCAGCTCGCCCGCACCCGCCAGCTCACCGTTCCCGGCATCTATCGCGGCCACACTTTCTACGGCCACGTTACGGCCGGCAAACCTGGCTTCCAGCTGCTCGGCGATCCCGATTGGCTCTACAACATCCCGATCGAGATGGAGATCACCACCGACGGTAAGATCACCATGGACTTCGAGGGCACGCAGCCCTGGGGCTACCATTCGATGAACTGCACGCCGGCCGGCATGGATGGCGGCATGTTTGTCACCTTGACCCAGCACATGAATTTCGAAGGCCTGGTCAATGACGGCGCCTGGATGGCGACCGAGCTGAAATTGCCGCACGGCACCTGGACCAACCCGGACAATGAGATGGTTGCGACCGCCACCTCATGGGCACTGCTGCTGCCGGCCTATGGCGTCTTCCAGCGGCTTTTGTCTCGCGGCTTCGTGGCGCGTGGCTTCGTCGAGGAGGCCTTCGTCGGCCAGGTCAACAGCCCGATGATCGAGATGGGTGGCGAAAGCCAGTACGGTACGCCGTTCGGCATGGCGCATTTTGAATGCGCCGCCGCTGGCTCCGGCGCGCTGGCCATCGCCGATGGCCTCGACACCGCCTATGTCGGCTGGAATCCGGAATCCGACATGGGCAACATCGAGGTCTGGGAACAGTCGATGCCGATGGTCTATATCGGCCGCTCGATCGTCCCCAATTCGGGCGGCGCCGGCAAATATCGCGGCGGCTGTTCCTTCGTCTCGACCTGGCTGATCAACAAGACCTCGCATCTGCGGCTCCACACATCGGAGCATTCCTCGCGCGTGTTCGACAATGGCGGCATGTGCGGCGGTTATCCCGCGCCGACCTGCCAAAAACATCGCGCGGTGCGCAACTCCAACATCCACGAACTGGCGGCCAAGGGTGAACCGCTGGCGCATGCGCCCGGCATCGCCCCTGACGTCTCCGACTATGAGAAGAATATCGGCGGTGACCATGTCGTGGTCGAAGGCCCCTACATCACCGCGCCGCACAAATCCGGCGACATCTTCAGCCATTCCTACAATGGCGGCGGCGGTTATGGCGACGTGCTGGAACGCGATCCGATCAAGACGGCATGGGACGTCGAGAACGGTTTTCTCACCCGCCAGGCGGCCGACCAGGTTTTCGGCATCATTCTGAAGGACGATGCCGAGGGCTATCCGGTTGCCGATATCGACGCCACGATTAAACGTCGGGCCGCCATGCGCAAGCAGCGTCTGGCCAAGGCGATCCCCGTTTCGGACTGGATCGAAGCCGAACGCGGCCGGGTCGAGAAGGCTGACTTCGCCCCCGAGGTGAAGAAGATGTACGCCAGCGCGATCAAGCTTTCCTCGCGCTTCACCAAAGATTTCAGTGATTTCTGGAAGGTCGACGCCAAATCGATCTTCATGCCGGGAGCAAAGCCATGACCTCGTACAGCAAGGAAGTCCTTGCCGATCTCGCCGCTGGCCAGCTGCCCTGGCCGCAGACGCGGCGCATCATGAGCGCCTACAAGGACGATGACCGCTTCTTCAAGATGGTCGCCGTCTATCAGGACCGCGTCGCCTGGAAAGACCCGATCCTGCTGCCGGTCTCGGATCATTTGTTCATCTGCCAAAGCGGCGACGAGCGGATCACCCGCTGCGAATGCGGCCACTCCTTCGGCGACTACCGCAAGAACTGGAAGCTCAAGGCCGCGATCATCGTGCGCAACACCGAGGAAGCGTTGCGCGAGATCTACCCGAACAGCGATATCCCCGATCCGCAGTGGATGGAGATCCGCGAGTTTATCTGCCCGGAATGCGGCACCATGCACGAGGTGGAGGCGGCGGCCCCCGGCTACCCCATCGTGCATGATTTCGAACCCGATCTCGAAGGCTTCTATCGCGAATGGCTGGGCAAACCACTGTAGGAAGCTGATCTTGTGAACCGCGTCGCCGGCAAGGTAGCGTTCTTTGCCGGCACCGGCCTATGAATAGCGTGTCGGACGTAGGCATCGGAGACTGGCCACATGACAAATCTTTCCGGCCGCAGCGCGATCGTCACCGGCGGGTTTTCCGGCATGGGCTTCGCCATTGCCGCGGCCCTGGCGCAGGCCGGCGTCAATGTCGCCGTCGGCTCCTACATTGCCCCCGCCGGGGCCGACAAATCCGATGCCGCCTACTATCCCGGCGCTGACGAGATCGAGCGGGTTCGCGCAGCTCTCGCGGCCCACGGCACGAGGGTTCACGCTGCTCATCTCGATGTCCGTGACAGTGAGATCACCAACCTTTTCGTGGCCGAAGCCGAAGCCGCTGTCGGCGCTGCCGACATACTGGTCAACGCCGCCGGCACCACCGCCGAGCAGCCGGTCTGCGGCCATTCCGATTCGCTGTGGGACAAGATCGTAGACACCAACCTGACCGGCGCATTCCGCGCTACCCGTGCCGTGCTTCCCGGCATGATCGAGCGCGGTTGGGGGCGCATCGTCAACATCGGCTCGACCGCCGCTTCCGTCGGCTGGAAGGATAACCCCGCCTATTGCGCCTCCAAGGCCGGACTTCTCGGCCTCACCCGCTGCGTGGCTCTGGAAGGGGCCGCACACGGCGTCACCTGCGTCATGATCAGCCCGACCTGGGTCGAGACCGAACTGATGCGCCGCAATGTGGCGCAAGTCGTCGAGCGCGAGGGCAAGGGCCGCAGCGCCCAGGAAGCGATGGCCGAGATCGCCAAAGGCAATCCGCAGCAGCGTATGCTGCAGCCGCAGGAGATCGCCGCTCTGGCGGTATTCCTGTGCTCGGATCTCGCCAAAGGCATCACCATGGAAAACATACAGATCACCGGCGGGGCCCTGTGGTAGTGTGTTCTCCTCGCCTGATCCGGGCGGGCGTACTGGGTGGGCTACCGGCTGATTCCTCCCCGTTCGCTAGAGCAATCCCAGGAAAAGTGTGAACGGTTTCCCGTTCGGAATCGCGTCAAAACAAAGAGTTAGAGCGGTTTGCCGACGGCGAACTGCTCTAGTGTAAGACAAGGTGACCGGATTTGCCATTGAGCATGCGGTGCGATAGGTTATATTGCACTGCACAATGGAGATGCCCCTTATTGCACGCCCCTGTTTGCGGATATGCCGGCCGGCTTGCGGCCTGCCTGGCTTGCCGGCCCTGGGTCGCGTCGACGGGACTCTGAGATGAAGATTCCAAAGTCATTGCTGGTCGATCCCGAGAAAAACTCGGTCTATGGCGCATTTGCCGTGGCCGTCTCGATCTGGGCGTTCTCCTACTCCGTCATTTTCGGCCAGGTGCTGATCCTGGCCTACTACGCCGTCTGGCTTCCGCTGATACTGGTCGACTACCGGCGCTTCCTGAGGCAACTGTCCAGCGCCTGGCTGCCGCTGCTGTTCGCGGCCTATATCTGCTTCTCCGTCTTCTGGTCGCAGGCACCCGGCGTCACCGCCAGAACCGCGATCCAGTATCTTTCCCACATTGCCTGTGCCTATGTCGCGGCGCGCACCGTCAGCGTGCGTACTCTGACGCTGGGCGCGCTGATCGGCATATTCGTCGTCATGCTCTACTCGCTCAAGGTAGGGGCCTATTCCGAGGACGTTCTCGACGGCAGCTATAGTTTCGTCGGCGCGTTTGCCTCCAAGAACCAGATCGGCTTTGTCGCCTCGCTGGGTATCTATTTCAGCGTGGTATACCTTGCCTTTTACCGGCGCGGCCGGCTGAGCCTGATCCTGGCTTTGCCTGTCGTGATCTTGTCGACGTATCTTCTGGCGCTCTCCCATTCCGCCACGTCGATGGCCTCGATCCCTGCGGTGCTGGCGCTGGTGGCCCTTCTCGCCATCACCAAGCTACTGCCGAGACGTTATCGCCGGGTCATTTTCATAGTTGGCGCGGGCCTGCTGGTCGTGGCGGTCTTTGTCGCCCTTAATCTCGGTCTGATGGATTTCGTTCTCGGCATTTTCGGCAAGGATTCGACGCTTACGGGGCGGACCTATCTCTGGGACCAGGGCTGGACCACCGCGCAGCGATCCCCGATCCTTGGTGTCGGCTATGGAGCCTACTGGGTACAGGGTTTTGCCGAAGCCGAGCGGCTCTGGAACGAATTCTACATAACCTCGCGCACGGGCTTTCATTTCCATAACACCTATATCGAAGCCCTCGTCGAACTTGGCTTCGTTGGCGCGGTGATGATTTCGCTGATTATCCTGCGCACGCTGGTCGGCCATGTCACCGCGGTGATCTTCAGAACATGGCAGACCGAGCCGGTGATCCTTGCAGGCGTGATGGTGCTGTTGGTGATCAGGTCATTCGTCGAGGTCGATATCCTCAACCCCTACATAATGGGCTCGTTCTTGCTCTATTACAGTCACTTCAAACTGGCGCGCGTGCCTGTTACCCGCACGCGATGGGCGCGGGTCGGCTTCATGGAACCCGGTGGCGCGGAGAAGTCGGCATTGCCCGGCTAATCGGTTCCGACCAAGGCGCGTAGCGGCTTTGAGCGATAGGGATCAAGTACGGATGTAGTCGGGGGATGCCACGACCTCGCGCAGGACCCGGGCAGGATTTCCTGCCACAAGGCTTCGCGGGGGAACGCTCTTGGTGACGACCGATCCGGCGCCAATGACGCTGTGGTCGCCAAGCTCGACACCGGGCAGAATTATGGAATTTCGACCGATCCAGACATTATCGCCGATGAGAACGGCTTTGGTCTTGACGCCCGAGCCTTCGTCGATCTCGTGATAGTTCGAATCCTGGATGACGACGCAATCCCCAATAAGACAGTTTTTCCCTATGCTTACACGGAGCGCGGCATCGATCATGACGCCGCTGTTGATGAACGATCTCGAACCGATAGACAGCTTGCCTTTGCCCGACACATGAAACCAGGAGCGCGATCCGAAACCGCGAAATGAAACAAGCGAGCCAAATTCAATTCCGCCTTTGCCGGCGATGTGAGGCGCCGTCCCCAGCACGGAAACCCGATCGGCAATTTTTATGCCTCTCATCCTCCAGACGAGCGTGAAGATCGAACCCTTCAAATATCTTCGAATGCGGTAGACGTTCACGACGCCATCTCTTCGTTCGCCCGCGACGGTATCGTCACGCAGGCAGGATTATCAGCGAGGGTAATACGTGGTCTTCGATGGACAGTGGGCTTGCGCGCCCGCGAGACCTGTCTTCTTCAAAACGCCTGCGAACGCTCGATGCTCTTTTTCGAAATCCTACTGGCTGGCCAGCGGCGCTATCTTGACCTTGATCACGTCGCCAGGCAGCACCGGCGTGTCTTCCTTGGCGGTGATTTCGCTGGTCTTGCCATCGACATTGCGCACCAGCGAATAGACGAGAGTGGGCTGCTGGTCGTTGGTGATGGCGGCCGTCGTCGAGGGATCGCTGGCCTGGGCGATCAGGCCTTTCTGCATGTTCACTTTCAGCGCGGCCTCGTTCAGGTCGGCCTCGGTCTGCTGCCGGTCGGCGGCGAGGGTGGAACTCAAGGTGTTCTGGGCATCGATGGCGTCCTGCGTCGCCTTGCTGATCGACTGCTTGGCGGTGAGGATGGCTGTCTCATAGTCCAGGATCTTGCCCTGCAGGTCGGTGACGGACTGCTGCGAATCCAGGAGCCGCGAATTGGCGACAAGGCCCTTCTGCGCCAGCGGACCGATGCTGGCGAGCTGCTGCTGTGCCAGATCGACCTGCTTCTGTTGGTTGACGATCTTCTTTTGCAGCGATTCGATTTCGGCCTGCAGAACGCCCTTGAGATCGTCGAGCGCCTCGAGCTTCAGCTTCAGCGCCTTCTGGTCCGCCGTTAGGATCGTCATCTCGTCGGCGACGATGGTCGGCAGCCTTGGGTCGCTCTGGACCTCCTGCGGCGCCTCGAAGCTCGCCTTGCCGGCCAGATCGGCATCGATGCGGGCGCGCCTGACGATCAACCGGACGCGCTGGTCGTCGGAAATATCGAAATTGCCCTTGGCGGTGACCAGGTCCTTGCCGAGCTGCGGGCCGTAATCGGTGTTGCGCCTGATGCCGCCGGCGACACTGATCGCCTTCAGCACCGTCAGATCGGGCACAAAGGGAAATTGGCCGGGGTTCTGCACCTCGCCGGAAATATAGAACGGGCGGAATTGCGCCATCTCGACCGAGGCTTCGGGCTTGTCCGACAGAGCGAGCTTGTGCTGCAGCGCTTCGCCGATCGCGGCCGCGACTTCCGCCGTGGTCTTGCCGGCCGCCGGCAACTCGCCGACGAAAGGCACCGACAGCGTTCCGCCCGGACCGACCGTGTATTCACCGTTCACCGCCGACCAGTCACGGAACGTACCTTCCACGGTCTGCCATTCGGCGATCCGGATGGTGAGCTTGTCCTGCGAGCCGAGCTGGTATTCGCCTGATATGGCGATCTGGGGAAGAAAAGCGAGCGACACCGCAAGGCACGTGGCCATGAGCCGGGAGCGGCCGGAAAGAGGGCCGCTGCCAAAGGCTTCGAACATGTCTGTTTTCAACTGAACGTTCCGATCCGTTTTAGCCCCATCGCCCGATGAGCTTGCCGCCGGATGCCTGGTGCCGGCGGCCGGTCAGTAAGAGCCGCGTGACATCCAGACGGCCGGCACAGTCTTGATGATGATGCGCACGTCGCCGAACAGCGACCAATTCTCGACATAGTGGCGATCGAAGGCGACACGGCTGTCGTAGGAGACGTCGTTGCGGCCGCTGACCTGCCACAGGCCGGTCAGGCCGGGCCGCGACTTCAGATAGTACACGGCGGCACTGCCGTAGATTTCCAGCTCGTCGCGCACCACCGGACGAGGCCCGACAAGGCTCATGTCGCCCTGCAGGATGTTGATGATCTGCGGCAGTTCATCGAGGCTAAGCTTGCGCAACACCGCGCCGACACGGGTGACGCGCGGATCGTTCTTCAATTTGCGGGTAGCCACCCATTCCGCATTGGCGTCCGGATTGGTGGCAAGGTAGGCAGCCAGCACCTTGTCGCCGTCCGGAACCATGGTGCGGAACTTCAGGCACGGAAAAATCCGTCCGCCGCGACCGATTCGCCGATGACCGTAGAAAATCGATCCACCGTCGGAAAACTTGACCAGCAGCGCTATCATCACAAACAGCGGGCTGAGAGCAATCAAACCAGCCAGCGAACCGGCAATATCGAAGCTGCGCTTGATGAGGCCGCCGATTGGCGGCGGAAAGTCGGTGTCAGGCTGCGAAAAGTCCGCCGTGGCCGACTTGGCAATATCCCTCATGCGGAAACTCCATGCGTTGAACGAATGGTTCACCACAAAGATATCAAAAAAATGCTGCAGCGCAACACACAATTTCCCAGACCCTTGAAATAGTCACGTCATGAATTGACTAAATTATAAGCTAGCGATGCACATTTTTCGGGATGCTTAGCACATTTGTGACAATAAATGGGCAAGTGGAAAAAAATAAGGATCTTTTTGGGGCGATTTTTGGGCAAGCCGTTCTCGGCGGTCCGGAATGGTACATTTTAGTGCTTTAGGAAGGTGCGAAGTTCGCGACGATTAGCATAAAATACTACTTAATATTGTGGATTGTACTGAAAAAACATAGCCGCTTCAGGTTGAGTGAATTGTGGTAGTGTGCATTGCAGCATGGCAGAGTCGATCGCGTAAGCTCAATCAAAAATATGTGCGGTTGCCCTTGCCGCCCTCTGCTCGCCTTAATAGAATTGCAAATTATACCTGTCAGAGTGGCGACAGGTTGAAAGGCCGGAAGCAACCGGTCGATAGCGGGCATCCTTACAAGCCCGCGTAACAAGGGACGGCGCTCGGGTGGGGCTATCGTTGGATATAACCCGAGCCGGTTTATGGGCTGTTGGGTATGTCACTTCCAAAATTCATCGTCGGGATGGTTTTCGCTCTTGCGATCGTCGTCGCCTGGTCCTGGCTTGGCGGCGCGTCGATAGGCACGACACTGCTGCGTGTCATCATCTGCGCCGTGGTCATTCAGGCCGGCTATTTCGTCCTAGTCTATGCCATGATCGCCAGGAGCGCGCCGACGCCGGCCGACATGGCGCGCGAGGCCGAAAGAAAGCTGAGCTCACCCGACGTTTCGGAAGGCGAGAAGCTGGGCAGTGCAAGGCGCAGCCTGCATTAGTTTCCACGGGGATATGACCTGGCTTCAGGCCACATTGGCGGGTTCGGTTTCCGACTGTTCTCCCGACAGCATCTTGGACAGCCGGCTCGCCGGCTTCGCCTTCAGTCGCTGATACTGCCCGACTTCCACGACACGGCCGTCTTCCATCGCCACCACCCAGTCGGCGAAGGCGATCATCGATGGCCGGTGCGCGATGGTCAGTATGGTCATCGTGCCGCGCAATCCGTCGATCGACCGGGCTATCAGTGACTGGTTCTGCCAGTCGAGTGCGCTAGTCGCCTCGTCGAGGATGAGCAGCGACGGCTTGCGCAGCAGCGCACGCGCCAGCGCGATGCGCTGGCGCTCGCCGCCTGAGAGGCGCACGCCACGGTCGCCGACCACCGTATCCAGCCGATGATCGAGCCGTTCGACGAATTCGCCGGCATGAGCGGCACGCAATGCGGTCCACAAATCGTCGTCGCTGGCTTGCGGCGCGGCAAGACGCAGGTTCGCCGCGATCGTGTCATGCAGCAGGAACACGTCCTGCGGCACATAGGCGACCTGGTTACGCCAGCGCCGGCGATTGCTGGCATCGATCTCGACGCCGTCGACAAGGATCTTGCCGGTGGTCGGCTCGAGCAGGCCAAGCAGCACGTCGGCGATCGTGCTCTTGCCCGATCCCGAGGGCCCGATCAGGGCGGTGACCTTGCCCGAGGGAAGGCCGAAGGTGATATCGCTCACCACCGCCTTGCCGGCGCCGTCGTAGTCGAAGGAGACGCCGCGAATGTTCAGTCCGGTATCGAGCGACAGCTTTTGCGAATCTTCCGATTCGGCATGGCCCGGCTCGCGCTCGGCGTCGAAACGGGCCTGCAGGCTGCGCATGGCCGTATAGGCGGGCAGGTTGATCAGCACCTGCTGGGCCTGCGTCTGCATGTCCATGAAGCGCGGCGCGATGCGCATGAAAACCAGCAGCAGCACGACAATCTCGGCCAGCGACAGGTTGAACCGGACCAGCGCCACATAGATGAACAGGCTCAAGCCGACGACGCTCGCCACCTGGAACACGGCGGTGCCGATCGAGCTGTTGCTGACATAGTTGATGTTGTCGGCCTTCATCTTTTCGAGCGTTGCCTGCAGTTGCGCGAAATAGCTGGCCTCGACATTCAGGCTCTTGGCCACCTTGATGCCACCGAGGAACTCCGAGACCGTGCGGTACTGATCCTGGCGATTGGTCGTCAGGACCCGGCCAAAGGCGGTGGCGCGCGCGCGAAACGGCTGCAGCGCTATGAACATCACGATGCCGATGACGATGGCAAACGCCGTCATGACAGGCGAGATGAACATCGAGATCACGAGATAGCCCACCAGCAGCACTGATATCTGCACCAGCATGAGCAGCGAGAAGGCGGCGCCCTGGACGCGGTCGATGTCGCCGGTCAGGGCATGGTCGAGATCCGAGCTACGCATGCGCGAGAACACGCCCCAGCGCGCCTTGCCGATGCTTTCGAACAGGTTCATGCGCAAGCGGTTGATGAAATCGAAGAGAAGCCTGGCCATGTAAACCGACTTGAAGCGGTTGAACGCGGCCTGCACGGCAACAAGCCCGACCAGCGCGCACAGCACCGTCGTCAGTTGCAGCGTTCCGTCCGGCACCAACCAGCGCACGAAATCGTTGTTCGGCAACCGCACCGCGAAATCCTGGTCGGCGCGCCCGACCAGGTGCAGCAGCGGCACCAAAAGCAGGATGGAAATGCCTTCCGTCAGGCTGCCGAGGATCAGGAACAGCAGCGCCGTCCAGGTTCGCCGGCCGCCGATCTGGGCAATGACGGCGCCGAGCGCGGCGACATCGCGAAACAGCGACAGACGGAGGATTGAAGGCTTCGCCATGATTGCGCTCACCGCTGCCGACGGCCAGCCGCCAGATCCTTGGCTGCCAGACTCCCGGCCGCCAGATCCCCGGCTGCGAGATCGGTTTCGACCAACTCCACGGCCTCGCCAATCCTGTCGAGGCCGGCCGGAACTTCCAGCCGGAACACGCCGACATGGTTAGCGATTGCTGAACATTGGCGAAAATGCAGCGCCGCGAAATCGCCAGACAGCGCCGCGCGGCCGAACCGCGTCACGTAGGAAAATTTGATGATCGCCGGCAAGGCGGCGATGCCGGGCAAGGCCGTAACCGCGGCTCTTTGGCCGCGCTCGAGGACATAGATCCTGGTCGCCGGCACCGTGCCGCCGGAGAAGGCGCCGTGCAGGCGATGTTGCATCTTCTCGATCGCCGGATGCACTTGCGGCCGCACCTCCGCTTGCCCCAGCGAAATCGCGGCCGCGGCGTCGGCGGCAAGCTTGATCTGCGGAAAGCCCGGAACGATCATCGGCGCGTCCGGTTTGGCGAGATCGAGCGCCACGACATCGTCGGTAAGCAGATCATGCCCGGCCCGGATCAGCGCGCTTGCCGTCGTCGATTTGCCGGCGCCCTTGTCGCCCATGAAGATGGCGCCCTTGCCGGCCACCGCGATGGCGCTGGCATGCAGGACGAGCAGGCCACGCTGGTGCAGCAGCAGCGCCAACACCGGTCCCAGCAACGGGAAGGCGAGCAGCGCGTCATCGACGCCGGGCGCTGGCTCGATGTCGATGCGGCTGAAATCGCTGATCAGGAAGGCGCCGACGGCATGCCACGCCAGATATTGCCGGTCCGGCTCGAAGCGGAAGATCGTAGCGGCCTCGGGCGAAGGCTTCGGCATGTCGATCGTGCCGATGGCGATCAGGATATCCGGCTCCGCCGGTTCCGCCGGCTCCAGCTCGGGCAAGGCCACATCGGACGCGACGGTCAGGCCGTACGCCCGGTAAAAATGGCACTTTCTGACCATCCCGCCAGGCGAAGGCGGATTATCAAGGTAGGTGGCGAGTGGCTGGTTGCGAGGCATCATGCGGGACTCTCGCTGTGCTGGACTTGCCGCAGCCAGAGCGACAGTGAGGCCGAGCGCCAGACATACTGGACATCGAGCGGTGCTGCCTGGTCCGGCTGGCGCAGCAGCCGTGCATAGGCGGCGCTCACCTGTGGCAGGTTGACATAGGGCGCGATGCGGTCGGCATCCGAGACCAGCAATTGTTCCAGCAGGTCGCGATGGTTGCGCACCATGCCGTTGACGAGATTGGCGGTGAAATCAATCTTGGTGCGCCGCCACTGGACCTCTGCCGGCAGGATTCCTTCCATGGCGCGGCGAAGCACATAGCGGCCAAAGCCGTGGCTGAGTTTTTCCTCGCCCGGCAGCGCCAGGCAGAACTCGACCAGCGGCTTGTCCCAGAAGGGATAGCGCGGTTCGACGCCGAAATTGGCAGCCGCCTTGTCGAGCACCTCGAAAGAGTGCGGCACGTAGCCGTTGGACAGGATCCAGCGATGGCTGAGCGCGTCGCTGGCCTGGACGCCGGGCGGCATGTAGCCGGCGCGATGGAAGCGGTCGATAAGTTCGGTCCGCCTGGCCAGGTCTGGATTGACCAGGTCGCGCCAGCTGCGGCCGCGCTGCATTTGCGTGGGCTTGCGTATCTTGTTGAGAACCCTGGTCGCCATCTGTCTCGCCTTGGCGATCCGCCAGGCCGGTCCGTAAAGGGTCAGGAACTGGAAATAGAGCCCAAACGTGCTGTCGCCATAGGTGTTGGAGGCGCTGCGGACCTCGCGCCAAAGGTCCAGCCACCTGCCGCCATTGGCAAGCTCGTGCAGATGGCCATGTCCCGGGGAAACGACCTCGTCGCCGCCATGGCCGTCGAGAAGCACCTTGATGCCCTTGGCGCCCGCCGTCCGGTAGATGCCGCGGGTGAGCGTCAGGCCCGGTGCCAGGAAGGTGCCTTCCTGCTCTTCAAGGACCCGCTCGAATTCCGCAAAGGGTGCGTAATTGCCGACAGGGATCAGCGTCGGGTCGGTCTTCTGCTGATCGAGCACGGCATCGATGAAGGGGCGCTCGTCCATCGGCGAGCCCTTGTCGAAAATCAGCGAGAAGGTCGGCAGCTTCGGTTTGCGATCGGCGGCGTTCTGCAGGCCGGCGACACAGGCGATCGACGACGAATCGAGGCCGCCGCTCAGCATCGCGCCGATCGACTGGCTTCCGCGCATGCGGTTGCGCACCGATTGCGAGAACAGATGGGCGAATTCTTCCGCCGCATCCGACCGCAACGGTCGCGGCGACGGCTCGATCTGCCAATATCGGCGCAGCACCACCTGTTGTGCGGTGACGGTGAGGCTGTGGCGCGCCGGCAGGCTGAAGATGTCGCTGTAGGCGGTGGATTGCGGGTCGTCGGGAAGTCCGGCCAGGAACCCCGAAATGCTGCGCTCGCTGATGCGCGCGCCAATCCCGTCGAGGTCAAGCATGGGCCCGATCTCGGAGGCGAAGGCAAAGCGCCGGTCCGCTGCGTGGTAGTAGAATGGCTTGACCCCGAAATGGTCGCGCGCGCAAAACAACAGCTGCCGCTCGGCGTCCCAGATGGCAAAGGCGAAATCGCCTTGCAGATGCACGGGGCTGGCTTCCCCCCAGCGCAGATAGGCCCGCATCAGCAATGTCGCGTCCGCAACCGACCTGTCGCGTATGCCGAGCCTCGCCATCAGCTCGTCGCGATTGTCCAGCCGGCAATCGGCGGTGATGGCGAGCTTGCCGCCGGCCATGGTCAGCGGGCCGGGGCCGGCTTCATCGGTCGTGTTCAGCCAGGCGTGGCCAAGCGCGATGCCGCTGTCCAGCCACCATGAATTTCCGTCAGGGCCGCGATGACGCATGCGTGCCAGCATCCGTTGGATGTCGGTCGCTGCGTCCGCCGGCGCGGGCTCCTGTCGCAGCAGGATTCCGGCCACGCCGCTCATCGGCTGCCGTGGTCTACCAGATGCGCGAAACCATCGATGGAGCCGCCAAGCACGACATGGTTGTCGCTGACCAGCCAGGCATGCGCTTTCAGTTGCTGGCCGGTGCCGCGTTCGATACCGATGCGGATGTTGGAGGCATTGCCCTGGCGCGCGAGAATGTATTGGCCCGAAAGCGCCTGGGTGAGGCAAGAGGCGCGCGGCACGAACCGTGCGGCCGCGGCAACCCCCCAGGCGACGAGCCGCAACTCGCCCATGCTTGCGCACTGGTGCGCGTTGAGCCGGGTCACCATGCCGCGAACACGGTTGTACGAAAACAACGTCAGCCCAAGCCGGACGGTCGTGACCACTAGCAGGCAATGGCAAAGGAAGAGTGCTTCCGAGCCGCTCAGGAAGAGAACCCTGGTCAAGCCCGGCTTGCGGGGCCGACGGTTCGCTGGCCTCGGACGTCTTTCCGCCGCAGGTCTTTGCCGAGAAACCACGGCCTTTTGCGGAACCGGCCTAGACAAGTGCCTCATTGTGCAGCCTCGCAAGTCCGTTTTCGGCCAGGCCTTTCAGCAAGGCGTCGACGTCGGCCTTGCAGCGCTCGGCGTCGACATTGTAGCGCGCAAGCACAGCGCCACGGATATCGGCGATCGACTTCGGCTCCTGGATCAGCTCCCAGATGAACGCGCCGACGCCGTTGAGGCTGTAATAAATATTGGATTTAAGATTGAGGAGCGCGAGGCCTTCACCGAAGTCGCAAGCCACGGCATCCTTCGTGGCGCTCACATTATCGCGCTCGGATGGGTTCCAGTTCATCCAAAACCTCGTTTGAAACACACGGTCTACGCGTCGTCAGTTCAAAAGGGAAAGTCGGGGATTTTCATCCCCGGCTCCATTCACGGTCTTCAATCCTGGAGGCCCAACGTCACTCCTCCAGAATCAGGCTAGTCTCAGGAGAACGTCAGATCGCCAATCGGGGTGTGCGCCGGAAACGACGCGTCGATTGCCGTGCTGCCGCCACCACCCTGGGTGATGGTTTCGATCGAACCATGTACCGTCAGGCTGGGCGTTTCGTACTCATGCTTTTCAACATTCTGTTCCATTTTACTCTCCAATGAGGACTGGAAACGGCCTGTCGAGTGCCGTCAGCACTTTCATGCTGCGCTGCAATAGCTGCATGGCACCATTTATGAGTCAAGCCTGATTTACCTCTGGTTAATCAATTACGGGTTGCGGGCGTCACCATGCGTGTGCGAACTGCTCAAAATTCTGCCTCTATTGGGCTTAAACCGGGTGAAGTTAGGTCGCGCGGCTGGTGATTCTTTAAGCAATTGATTTTGCTTGCATAAAAAGTACATAGCGCCGGCGCTTTTTTAGGCAAGGCTAAAAAGATGGATTTTTGTTAGCCGGCCGGTATCGATGGCTGGCTGAAGTGCCTCGATCGGATCGGAATTTCAGCCTTATGTTGCGCCATCTTCAGAAAGCTAGGCAAACGTTCTGGTTGCAAAATTTCGCACTGCGAAAGGAAAGACTTTACGGCGCCGAGGTTTTTGAGGATGCTTTGCTTCGCACTTGCAGCATAACTGTCGCGCAAACCGCATTTTGGAGACCACGCGCTCAATGGCCTTGCCGGAAAGTTCCTATGAACGACTGCGCGCCGCCGACTGCGCCGACGAGATCGCGTATGTACAAGCCTGCCTGCGGTTGTATTTCTCCGGGCCGACGGCCTCGGCCGGCGACGTGTCGCCGCCAACCCTCTCCGCCGCCGCCATCGGCGACATCGCCAGGCTGAACAAGGTCGCCACCTTCGTTCTGAAGGCGCTGTCGCGGGCGCCGGCGGGCGACAGGCCGGCCGAACTCTTCCAGTGGCTCGACACCTATCGCCGACGCACGGTTTCGATGAATGCCGCCTGCCTCATGGATTCGATGGCGATCCATCAGGCGCTGCGCGACAGGCAGATCGATTTCGTCTTTCTCAAAGGCCCGTTCCAGCAGCATCTGCTCTACGACGACCATTTCATGAAGCCTTCCGGCGATGTCGACATCCTGGTTTCCCCCGCCGGTTTTTCCAGGGCTCGCGACGTGTTGCGCTCGATCGGCTACGAGGTTGCCGGCAAGTCGCGCTCGGTCTGGTGGGTTCGTTTCCTTGGCGAGCAGCATATGATTCGCGGCAATGGCCCGAAAGCGTCCACGGTCGACCTTCACTATCGCCTCCAGCAGCCCGGCTCGCCCAGTCCGCGTGACGCCGATGGGTTCCTGCGGCGCAAACGGCTGGTTGAGATCACCGGCGTTGAAGTTCCGTTCACCTCGGCCGCCGACACGCTGATGCTGTCCTGCATCAGCGTCGCCAAGGCGCTGTTCAACCGAGAGCCCTGCGCCGGCTATGTCTGCGATATCAGGGCCAGCGCCAACCGTCTCGACGAGGCTGATCAGCGCCGCGTGCTCGATGCGGCGGTGAGCCAGGGGCTGGACGATACACTGCTGCTCGGCCTGCGCGCCGCCGACGTGTTGCTGGGCGGCACCGGCACGCTTTTGTCCGAGCGGGCCAAGCCGATCCTGTCGCGCATCGGCAATGAGGATCTGCTCAACATGGTCATCGCGCCATGGCTGTCGTCGCTGCGATGGCCGCAGCGGCGAACCGTGTTGTGGGAATTGTGCGGCAGGGCTCCCGTCCGCTACCTCGCCGAAGCCGGCTGGGCAGCGTCGGCGGACATCAGCCGCCGCATCTTCGAACGGCCGGCCAGTCCGTGATGGCGGAGGTGTCGGAACACGTGCAGGGCGAGGGCATATCGGAACCTGTGCAAGAGGCGAACCTATGTCGATGACGAAATCCGAGGTCTGCGTGATCATCGCGGCCAAAAATGCGGGGCGCACCATCGCGGTCGCCATCGCATCCGCGTTGCGCGAACCTGAGGTGGCCGAGGTCGTCGTTGTTGACGACGGCTCCACCGACAATACCGCTGAGGTCGCCCGCGCCGCCGACGACGGCAGCGGACGGCTCAAGGTCATGCGCCTCGACGTCAATCGCGGCCCTTCCTTCGCCCGCAATGCCGCGATCGCCGGCTCAAAAGCGCCGTTCATCAGCATTCTGGACGCCGACGACTTCTTCCTCGAGGGCCGGTTTCGCACCCTGTTTGCCGGCGCCGATTGGGATTTCGCGGCCGACAACATCATGCTCATCAGGGACGACGCGACGCGCGACGCGACGAAAATCGTCGCTCCGGATTTTGCCGCCGATCCGGAATTCCTCGATTTCGAGCGCTTCGTCGAGGGCAACATCTCCAGGCGCCACGTGCAAAGAGGCGAGCTTGGCTTTCTGAAGCCGGTGATCAGCCGTGCCTTCCTCGACCGGCATGGATTGCGCTACGACGAGAGCTTGCGCCTGGGCGAGGATTACGAACTCTACGCCCGCGCCGTCGCCCACGGGGCAAGGTTCAAGGTCATCCGTTCCTGCGGCTATGGTGCCATCGTGCGCGCCGATTCGCTCAGCGGCCGCCACAAGACGCAGGACCTGAAGCGGCTGGCCGATGCGGATCTGGCGCTGCTGGCGATCGACAGCCTGCCGGAAGGCTCAAAAGCGGTGCTGCGGCGGCATGAACGGCATGTGCGCGACAAATATCGGCTGCGCAATTTCCTCGACGTGAAGGCCGAGCGCGGGCTGGCTTCGGCTGCTGCCTATGCCTTTGCAAGTCAATCCAACCTGGTCCCCATCGTCCAGGGCGTCGCGTCCGACAAGCTCGCGGCGCTGTTTCGTCGCGTTGGCCTTGTCTCCGGGAACAAACATGTGCCGCCGCTGCGTTTCCTGATGGCCGGGACCAGTGCGGGCAAGGAGCGGTAGAGCGCAGGGAATGCCCGGTTCAGCCGCCAAGAGGCAAGCTCACCGCGCGGACCGTTACCGGCGGATTTATGAGTTTATGAATTGAGTGGTTGCCTCATCGCTCCGGGGATGGCAGTCTATGTTGCGGTGCAGCAAATTGGACGACCAACCGAACTGGCCCCCGATCGGATTGGTGAAGTATCTCCCGTCAGCGGAGTTGGACGACGCGGTACGAGTTTTTCAGCCTCGCTTGCGGGGATCGGCCAGGTGTCCGGCAGGCAAGCCGGCGATGACAGGAATTTAGGCCCATGGCCTCGATATTCGGCTTCAGATCAAGGGATCCGGCCCGCGACCGGCAGGCCGACATTGCGCGCCTCGATCGGCTGGCGAAGCTGTTCGAGCAGATCTCCGCCGAGATCGAGGCTGAGAGAACCGGCCTGGAGAGCCGCTACCGCAAGACGGCGACCAACGCGGCCTTCCTCGTCGAAGCCACGGAAAACGGCTCGGCCTCGCAGAAGCGGTCATCCGAAGTCAGCGCACTGACGGAGTCGATCCTGAATTGCGAGCGCCGCATCGCGGCGCTTTCGCGCCAGAACGGCATGATGAAAGAACTGCGTCATTCGCTGGATATGGTTTTCGACGAAAATGGGAGTTCCGATTCGGCCGCCGCGGTCGACTTCGGCAGGCCTGCGGGCACCCGCCGGGCGTGACCGTGAAGGCGCGGGAACTGCTGCAAAGATGTGATGCGAGGCAGGAAAGGGACTTTGGGAAGGTCAAAGAGGAGGTCAAGGTTGGCCCGTTTGGAAGCGGTTCAAACGTCGACTTTGGGTTGGGGACACACAGCACAAAGGTGAGTTTGGTATGAATTCGGATCCGAAAACCACGTCCACGACAGCAAATGACACATCGCCCTTCGCGCATCTGACCCGGCAAACCGGCCTGCGGCGGTTGGGTTTGATCGGGGCGCTGTTGCTGGCCGCTCTTGGCAGCCTCCCGGCGGCTCCCGCCCATGCACAGGATATCCAGTCCGCCCCGTCTTTCGTCGATGATTTCAAAAGCTTCGATCGGTCGCGCTGGTATGTCTCCGACGGCTGGAACAACGGCAGCCATCAAAATTGCAACTGGTCGAAAGGGCTGGTCGCGCTTTCCGACGGGGTGCTGTCGCTTGGCTTCGAAAAGCAGAAGCTGAAGGATCGTGAGTTCGCTTGCGGCGAGATCCAGACCAAGCAGCGCTTCGGCTACGGCACCTACGAAGCACGGCTGAAGACCGACGCCGGCTCCGGTCTCAATGCGGCGTTCTTCTCCTATATCGGCCCGTCCGACAAGCAGCCCTGGGACGAGATCGATTTCGAGATCCTGACCAAGGACACCTCCAAGGTGCAGGTCAACGCCTATATCGACGGCAAGGGCAAGAACGAGAAGCTGGTCGACGTGCCGGGCGGCACCGAAAAGGCCTTCAACGACTACGCCTTCGTCTGGCAAAAGGACAGTCTGCGCTGGTATGTCAACGGCCAGCTGGTCAACACCATCACCGATCCGACAAAACTGCCCAGCCATGCGCAGAAGATCTTCTTCAGCCTTTGGGGCAGCGACACCTTGAAGGGCTGGATGGGCACATTCGCCGATCCCGGCCGCAAGCTTTCGCTGCAGGTCGAACGCGTTGCCTTCACAGCACTTGGCGAGCCATGTCAGTTTCCAGAATCGCTCGTATGCAGCGTAAAAGAGTTGGGAAAGACGAATTGAATCGGCCGGACCGAAAACGGATCCCGGCCCTGGACAGGAATGAAACCGAATGAACTTGACGGTGTTTGGAATTGGCTATGTCGGCCTCGTGCAGGCCGCGGTGCTTGCCGAGGTTGGCCACCAGGTTGTTTGCGTCGACATCGACGCCAACAAGGTGGAACGGCTCAACCAGGGCTTCGTCCCGATTTTCGAGCCGGGCCTTGAGAGCCTCGTCAAGGAAAACCACGCCGCCGGTCGTATCAAGTTCACCACCGATGCCGCCGCCGCCGTCAGGCACGGCGAAATCCAGATGATCGCGGTCGGCACGCCGCCCGGCGAGGATGGTTCGGCCGATCTCAAATATGTGCTCGCGGTCGCCGAGACCATCGGCCGCGAGATGGATAGCGCCAAGATCGTCGTCGGTAAGTCGACCGTGCCGGTCGGCACCTGCGAAAAGGTCAAGGCCAGGATCGCCGAGACGCTGAAGAAGAGGGGGCGCGAGGATCTGGGCTTCGACGTCGCCTCCAATCCCGAATTCCTCAAGGAAGGCTCGGCCGTCGCCGATTGCATGAAGCCGGACCGCATCATCGTCGGCACCGACAGCGAAGAGACGGAGGCGGTGATGCGCGAGCTCTATGCGCCCTTCAACCGCAACCACGAGAAGATGATCGTGATGGACGTGCGCAGCGCCGAATTCACGAAATACGCCGCCAACTGCATGCTGGCGACCAAGATCAGCTTCATGAACGAGATGGCCAATCTGGCCGAGCAGCTCGGCGCCGACATCGAGGAGGTGCGCAAGGGCATCGGCAGCGATCCGCGCATCGGCTACCACTTCATCTATCCGGGTCTCGGCTATGGCGGCTCGTGCTTCCCCAAGGACGTGCGCGCGCTGATCAAGACCGCCGAGGGCGTCAAATTCGACGCCAAGCTGCTGCGCGCCGTCGAGGAGCGCAACAACGACCAGAAATCCGTCCTGTTCGACAAGGTGAACCGCTATTTCAAGGGTAGTCTCAAGGGCAAGACCTTTGCGCTGTGGGGCCTGGCCTTCAAGCCCAACACCGACGACATGCGCGAAGCGCCGGCGCGTGTGCTGATGGAAGCGCTCTGGAACGCCGGTGCGGCCGTGCAGGCTTATGACCCCGAGGCGATGCAGGAATGCCAAGCCATCTACGGCCTGCGCGACGACCTGCTTTTGTGCGGCACCAAGGAAGCGGCCTTGCGCGGCGCCGATGCGCTGCTCATCGCCACCGAATGGAAGAGTTTCCGCGCGCCGTCCTTCGATGCGTTGAAGGATGCGCTGACCACGCCGGTCATCTTCGACGGCCGCAACCTCTATGACCCCAAGGTCGTGGCGCGCCACGGCATCGAATACCACTCGATAGGCAGACTGGCGGCGTGAGACCGGACGCGAAGAGCAAACAGGAACTGGCACGCGCACCCGGCGCGGAAAGGTGTTGTGGCTGATGGTGCTGGACGTAAAGCCCGAGCGAATCACCAGGGATCATTTCGATGTTGTCGCGATCGGTTCCGGCTTCGGTTCGGCCTTCTTCCTGCACGAGTTCGCCAAGCGGCGCAAGGCGCGCATCCTGGTTCTGGAATGGGGCCGCCACAACACGCATGAATGGCAGCTCGACCAGGACGCCAACACCGACATCGACGACGAAACGACCTACAAAACCAATTCAGACAAGCCGTGGAATTACACGATCGGGCTGGGCGGCGGCACCAACTGCTGGTTCGCGCAGACGCCACGCTTCCATCCCAACGACTTCAGGCTGAAAAGCACCTATGGCATCGGCAATGACTGGCCGATCAGCTATGACGATGTCGAGCCGTTCTACTGCGACGCCGAAGAGATCATGTCGATCTCCGGCGATCCCGACATGGCGCAGATGCTGCCGCGCTCGAAACCGTTTCCGCAACCGCCGCATCGCATGTCGACGCCCGACAAGATGATGAAGGCGGCCCAGCCCGACCAGCACTTCGTCATGCCGACTGCGCGGGCGAGGGTACCAACGGCGCAACGCACCTCGTGCTGTGCCAATTTGCGCTGCTGGCTGTGTCCGGTCGACGCCAAATTCACCGTCAACAACGGCCTGATGCATGTCTTCGAGCATCCCGACGTTTCAGTTTGCCTCGGCGCGGAAGTGCGCAGGCTCGATCATGTCGGCGGCACGGTCCGTTCGGTCACCTTCGTGAAGGATGGCAAGGAGTATCAGGTCGGCGGCGACCTCTTCATTCTCGGCGCCAATGCCATCCAGAGCGCGGCGATCATGCTGCGATCCGGCCTAGGAGACGAATTCGTCGGGCGCGGCCTGCATGAATCCTATGGCTGGAATTTTGAGGTCTATCTCGACGGCGTCGACAATTTCGACGGCAGCACCATCACCACCGGCCTGAATTTCGGCCTCTATGACGGTCCCCACCGGTCCGAGCACGCAGCCGCACTGGTTTATTTCGAGAACCGCTGGCAGCATGGGATGCGGGCCGAGAAGGGTCGGCTGCGCCAGACATTGCCACTTGTCGTGGTCACCGAAAACCTGCTCGATCACGAGAATTTCGTCACCCTCGACGAGGACGACAATGCTTTCGTCAGCTTCAAGGCACCGTCGGACTACGCGGTCAAGGGCATGGCCCGGGCGCTGGACAAATTGCCTGGCCTGCTTTCGCCGCTGCCGGTCGAAAAGCTCTTCGACCGTGGCATCCGGCCAACGGAATCGCATGTCCAGGGCACGCTGAGAATGGGCACCGGTCCGGCTGATTCTGTGATCGACAGCAACATGATCCATCACCGGTTGAGAAACCTGGTTGTCGTCGGCACCAGCACCTATCCGAGCTGCTCCTGCGCCAACCCCAGCCTGACCGCGGCAGCCTTGTCCTTGCGGGCAGCGAGCCGGATCGCGTGAGAGGAGCAGCCTGATGATCGAAGTCACACGGCGCTCGGCACTGGCCATCCTGGCGGGAGGCGTAGCGTCGACCGGTGTTGCCTATGCGGCCGTCTCCTCGTTCTCGGACGAGGATCTGGTTCGCGTCACGCTCGAAAAATATCTCGGCAGGCTGAACATGCGCATCGAGCATCTGCAGCAGTTCGTGCTCGAGTTCCGCAATCGCAACCCGTGGATATTCCCCAGTGAAAAACTGAGCGATGCCATCACCTTGCTCGAAACGGCGAAGCTCGGACAGGCACGCGGCTTGCTGCCGAAGCAGAAGCGGCGCGATCTCAGGCATTTCGATCGTTGGGCCGTAGCCGAATTCCACATGCTGACGGACTATGCCTGGCGCAGCTCGCCTGATGATCCGATCCGGTTCACGGGATGGCAGTCATGCACCAACCCGTTTGCGACGCTTGATCCACCGCAGAGTGCGTGAGGCGAAAGTGGCCTGCCGGTCAGGCCGCTTTGGAGAAGAGAGCCAGAATATCAGAATGCGACAAGGAGCCGGTTCATGAAAGTCCTGTTTGCCAGCGGCAACGGCTATCCGCCCGAATTCGGTGGCGGCGTGCAGTCCAGCACGCATCATCTGGCGCAGCAGCTGATCGAACACGGGCATGAAGCCTCTGTGCTCGCCGCTTTGTTCGGCGACGGAATGTTCGGCCTCAAGGCGCGCGCCAAGATGAAACTGCTTCGGCAACCCGCGGTCGTCGACAGTCATCCCGGCTATCCGGTGATCCGGTCATGGTTTCCCTGGGACGCGGCAAGCTTTGCCGTCGGCAGGCAGAAGCCTGACGTGGCGGTGGTCCAGTGTCACAAGTCGGTTCCGCTGGGCAAGGCGCTGCAGGCCGAGGGCGTGCCGCTGGTCGTCTATCTCCGTAATGTCGAGTTCCATGAACTCGGCGGCGATCTGCGCGAATTGCGCGGCGCACTCTACATCGCCAATTCCGAGTTCACCGCGCGCACCTACAAAAAAGAGTTCGGCATCGAGGCGACGGTGATCCCGCCGACCATCAACCCGACGCATTACAGCACGCCGACAACGGGTAAGTTCGTCACCTTGATCAACCCCTATGAGGAAAAGGGCTTCGAGCTTGCGGTGCGCATTGCCGGCGCCTGCCCGGAAATCCCGTTCCTGTTCGTCGAAAGCTGGAAGCTGGAAGACGACCATCGGGCGCGCATCGAAGAGACGATCGCACCGCTCGGCAATGTTACGCTGGAGAGCCGCACCAACGACATGAAGACGATCTATGGCCGCACCAGGATCCTGCTTGCGCCGTCCAAGTGGGAAGAGGCCTGGGGGCGCGTCGCCTCGGAGGCCCATTGCAGCGGCATCCCGGTCGTCGGCTCGCGGCGCGGCGGCCTGCCCGAAGCAATCGGCCCGGGCGGCACGGTGCTGGATTATGACGCGCCGCTCATCGACTGGGTCGCGGCCATCAGGCTGCTGTGGAACGACAACAAGGAGTACGACCGGGTTTCCAGCCTCGCGCGCGGCTTCGCGGGGCGCCCGGAGCTCGATCCGGATCGCCAGTTCGTCACCTTCTTCTCGATATTGGACCGGGCCGTGCAGCAGCGCGCGCTGCAGGCTGCTTAGCGCTCCCAATGGTGCCGATCAGGCCGGGCGTTTAACCCGGCTTTTCAGCGTCTCGTAGCCACGGGCACCAAGCAAGGCGCGGGCAAGGGTCTTGGCGGCGCTCTTGCGGCCTTCCTGCGAGTTGATCTGCCGCAGTCTGGCCGGCAGGTTGCGCGCCGCCTGGCCAAGCGCCGGCAGCGACAGCGTATCGGGAAAGCTGACCATGTGCGTTTCGACGCACAGCACCGGCTTGCCGGACAGCTCGGTAATCCTCAGCGCCTGCGCGTGCTCGCTTTCGATGAACAGGATGGCATCGGATCTGCGGTAGAAATCGGCCTTGAAACTGCCATGCGCGCCAAGCCGCTGGCGCTCCGCCTTGCTCGGCAGGTCGAGCATAATGAGTTGGTCGTACTGGATCCCGTGCTTGGCCAGCCACGCCTCGGTCAGCGCGCGGTATTTCTCCAGCCGGCTGGTGACCAGCCAGCCGATCCTGTGGGTCGGAGTATGGAGGGGCCGCGCTTCGCTGAGGAATTTTTCATAGGCCGGGCCGTCGTCGTTTTCCGCCTCGGTCGGATCGAGGCAAAGCACGCCATCGATGTCGACGCAGCATTGCGCCAGGAATTTGTGGTGCACGAAATTCCACTGGAACATGCGCGGATGCGGCACGACCTCGAACACGACATCGATCCCCTGATGCTGTGGCTCCAGGCCGAACACGGCGGCAAATGTGTAGTCGGCCTCGATGCCGGCAGCCTCGATACGGGCGCGGGCATCGCGCATGGCATTGCCGCCGGCGACGCTGTCGTCGATCACCAGCACCTTGCGCATCTCCGAGACCTTGCGGTCGAGTGCCGCCCGGCGTTTGGTGATGCCTGACGTGTAGACGCGGCCCTCCAGGAAGCTATCCAGGTCGGTCATCGGAATGTTCGCCGCAAGGCTGACCAGTGTCGCCGCCAGCACGCCGCTTCTCGGGACGCCGACCACCAGGTCGATGTCGCGCGGCAACCGGTGAAGGTTGCCGACGACAGCGTCGTTCATGTCTGAAATCGATCGGTAGTGCATGGATCAGGCCTCGAGTGGATGTCCGTAGCTGGAGAAGGCGCTCAAATTACTGCGCCTCACGCGGCGTTGCGGCAGGCAACCTTGCCGGCAGCATTTTCAACGCCTCGCGCAAGGCCTCGCGTCCGGAAGCGAAAGCCAGCGCGACGACTGTTGTGATGAGGTAGGCGAGGATGGCGCCACTGGCCAAGGCAACGACATGCTGCTGCGGCAGCAATGGTTTGATGAACCAGACCGCCGCCAGCGCCAGATGCGCGCCAAGCACGAACGGCGTTGCGGCGCGCAGCACATGGTGCGCCTGCAGCGGTCCGCTCTTGCCGACATAAAGCCACAGGAAGGGCGTGCGCAGATATTCGCTGACCGCATAGGCAATCGCCACGCCGAGCGCGCCATAGGGCAGGCCAAGCGCGAAGGCGAGCACCGACGTTACCGCCGTGATGATGCCCCAGCGCATGAAGTCACCGGAGCGGCCCTGGCTGACGAAAAGCCAGCCCGCAGGGTTGTTAAGGGGCTGCAGCAGGCCGGCAAAGCCGAGCGCCAGGAAGATCGAGGCGCTGGCGCGCCACTGTTCGCCCAGCACGAATGGGATCAGCACATCCGACATTGCGGTGGCGAAGGCGACGCCCGGAAGCGCCACCAGCAGGATCAGCGGCATGACGCGCAGATAGGCGCTGCGGTAGCGGTCCGGCTCGTCCTTGAGCCTAGACAGCGCCGGTACCATCACCTTCGACAGCGGATTGGTGATCTGGCTGAGCGGAAACAAAAGCAGCTTGTAGGCGCGGTCATAAAGGCCGAGCTGGGCTTCGCCCCAATATTTGCCGATCAGCACATTGTCGAGGTTGCGGGCAAAGAAATTGGCGAAGTTGAAGCCGGTAATACCGGCGCCGAAATTGATCAGCTCGCTGATTCCGGCGACCTTGCGCGGCAGGCCGGGACGCCAGCGTGAGCTTGCCCAATAGCACAATGTCGGCAGCACCGCGCCGGTCAGCGTGCCGGCAAACAGCGCCCAGTAGGAACGGTCGATGAAGGTCCAGGCGATCGACACCACAAGGCCGGCGACGGCGCTGGCGACATCGATGATTGCCAGCCGCCCGAACTGCATGCGCCGCGTCAAAAGCGCCAGATGCTGGGCGCCAAGCCCATAAGCCATGATTTGCAGGCCGAATGCGGCGACCAGGCCGGTCACGCGTGGTTCGCCATAGAAGGCGGCGACCAGCGGTGCGGCACCTGCGAGCACGCAGGCCAGGATCGCGCTGACGGCGACATTGATCCAGAAGAGGTAGTTCACCTCTTCGTTGCGGATGCCCGATTTCTGGATCGTCGCCTGGGTCAGGCCGAAATCCTGGAACAGGGCAATGAAGGCCAGCACCGGCGCGCACATGGCGACCACGCCGAAATCCTGCGGCGACAACAGCCGCGACAGCACGATGACGGAGATGATCTGCGTCGCAACCCGCACCGATTGCGCCATGGCCGTGACCACTGCGCCGCGCCCTACCGATTTGCGGAGCGAGCCTTCTGGCGGATCGAATGGATTGGCTTCCAAATTCAGGATTCCTGATTTTTGCGCGGATTTCCGAACCCTGAAAATCCACGCCCGCCGCCGATGCCAAACTACGGCAATAATTTTGCAGTGCAACAGAAAATCTCCATCGCCGCATCACAAATATTGCAATGCAGCATGGGCCGACGCCTGCAGCTTTCCTGTCGAGGCGCCACGAAAGCCTTCATCCGCACGAAGCCACCATGCTGGCTAGATGTCGGTTCGTCTGTATCCGTGGAGGGTCATGACCAATTTGTCCGAGGCGGCCATTGGCTCCCATTTGCCGGCCCAGCGAGGGTCCATGATGGCGCCCGCCGCCACCCACAGGTCGAAATACGGCTGCATGGGTTTGTTCGGAAAGGCTCCGCCGGCGGTATCGGCTGGCGTAACGACCGCGACTTCTATGCCATCGATGAAGAAGGTAACCCGCTTCCCGCCCTCATATTGCAGGCCCAGGCGATATTGTTTGCCCGAGAGGTCTCCAAGCAGAATCCATTTGACCCAGACGGCCTTGTGCTGGTTGTCGACGTCGGCCCAGACGGTAAGCTGCAACCCCCTGGTGCCGACGATCTCGAAATCGACCTCCTCATTGGCCTTTTTGTTAAAAATCCAGAGCGGCGCCGCGATCAGTCCTGGCTTCATCGTCGGCAGCGTTACGTCCACCTCCCACTTTGCCGATGCGGATGTGGAATTGCTGCCAGACATCAACTCCGCGGAGGCTTTCTCGCTGACGGTAAGCTGAAGTGCGCCGTCGACGATCTTGATGTTGTCGGCCTTCCAGTCGTAGCCCCCGAGCTTGGCCTCGCTCCACTGAGACGGCACGAACGGATTGTTGTATTTCCAAACCTGGAGCTTTACGGCAGACCAGTCGGGAAGCTTGTCGAGGGTGAAATCCCCGCTTCCCGCCACGACACTCTCGGCCATTGCCTGGCCGGCAACCGATTGCACGGCCGTGGTGGCGGCCAGAAGCGCTAGGAGTTTTCTGCGTGTGTAAGTCATCGGTAGCCTCCATTGGCCGCCTTGATGATGTTAACGGCGACGATATTCGATCCGGCCGTTCGGCGCGGCTCGTGGCACTGCGGCGGTGGTAGGCGCGCCACTTCGATGATTGAAACGTACACCAAAGATAAGGCGATTTTTTGCCGTGCAGCATCAAAATATTGCGATGCAACAAAATTGACCTGCTTAAGGTTGATTGTGGCGACCTAATCTGGGCATCGGCGCTCAGGACGGGCGGATGATCCTTCTCGATCCGTGGCGATGAGCGGACAACGAGCTTTCGGGTTTGCGATGCTCCCAGCGGTGCTCAGGCCGCGGAGGCTGTCGGCATGCGGGGAACCTGCTCCACTGCATCCTGCAGGCCAGGGTCAAACGGCAATGCCGTGGGCCAAAGGGTTTCAAGCGGCAGCGACTTGGGAGAAGAAACGTCGAGGGCAGGATCGAGTTGTACCGGCTCGCGGGTTCTTTCCAAGGCGACACGATCGTAAAGCGCGTCAAAAAACGCGGCTGCGGGTTCTGCCGCGAACATGACCTCCGCAGTCCTTCGCGCCTCTCGCCGCAGTGGCGCCATCAAGGCCGGTTGCCCGATGAACGGCTTCAATCGTTCGATGGCCAGGCTGGCGAGCCGTTCGACCTCATCGCGGAAATATTGGGCGTATTTCGCCTCCCCGCGAGAGTCATATCCCGGGTTCAGCCAATTGCCGGTGTCGTCGAGTTCTACGGGCAGTGAGATCCCGTTGACGCCATCCTCCAGGAACTCAGGCAAGGCGCAGACCTTCGTTCCAAGAACCGGCGTGTGCTCGGACATCGATTCCACTGCAGAATAGCCGAAAGTGTCGCCAAAGGTGGCGAGGATGCCGAAATGCGATTTGCGCAGCAATTGTCGCACCGCGTGGTTCGGCAACACCCCGTGATGCCGAACGTTCTTCAGTTCGAGCAGCTTGAGGTAGGGGTCGAAGAAACCCGGGCTTGTCGGATCCGTCCATATATGGCCGCCGACCTGGAGACTGGAAACGATGTTCACCCGGATTGGCAAGTTCTGCTCGATTGCCTTTTCCGCAATCTTGACCGCAACGCATCCGCCCTTGCGGCCAAAGTGGGCTCCGATGAATGTCAACACCAGTTCTTGGGCGGTGTCTTGCGCCATCGCATTTTCCGTTGCCGGCACCACGATGTTCGGGTGGCGGACCAGCAGCTTTTCCGTCAGCAGGCTCAACTCCGGATTGTCGGAATGCTGGGCCAGAAAAGTTCTGCGAGCAAAATGCGACAAGGCGATAATGCGGCGGCAGCCAGGGTTGGTGATCCGCGACACCAGATACCGCGCCATCATCCCGCGTTTGCTCAGGGCGAACTGCCGCGGCAAATGGGACTCGAACGACATGATGGACTTGGAGGAATTGAGCGGTATTCGGTTGAATGCATGGACCATGTCGACAGACAGGGCGGGTTCGATCAACGTCACGCCTTCCAGCTGCGACGAAACCAGGTTCAGGGGCAGAAATCGCTGTCGCAGGATCGTATGCCTGGACGTTCGCGGTGTAACGAAACTCGTCGGATACTTATCGTCATAGACGGCAATACGAAGAGACTTGCCCATACAGCACCACCCGTATTCAACAGTGGCATAAGGGGGTATTCGCAACTATTCCGAAGATGCAGCAGCGCAGCAATCGACATGCTATGCCGCACTGCAACAGAGTGCAGGCGCGCTTCCCCTAGCCAACTTCCAGAGCCCAACTTCCCTGACAAGAATTCAATATCATTTTTTGTTGCAGTGCAATACGATATTTAGCAATTGATTAACCACGACCACCAATGCCGCCGGGTCGAGATTTGCCGTGTGAGATCGTCATCTTGCCACGCTGAGGCCAGAACTGCCCGAAATTCCCGGTGCCGTGGGCCATGCCGCTCTGCGTGGCTCAACTGCACGTCTATCCTCGCGCGTGTGAGGCTCATGCGACACGTTTTGTGCGATGCGGCAGAAATGGCTAATTTTGCTACACTGCACCAAAAATGTTGCGATGCAGCAAGAGCTGTACTAGCATCCCCTTGGGTGGGCCAACAGCGGTCGAGTCTTTATGCTGCATGTCTTGTACCTTGTGCACGACGTTTCCGACCCGGCAGTGCGCCGGCGGATCACGATGCTCAGGGCAGGTGGAGCCCAAGTCAGTTTGGCCGGCTTCCGTCGTACGGCCGATCCGGTTTTGGATATCGAGGGATTGCGCCCGATCGACCTTGGCGCGACGCGCGATGGCCGGTTCGGTCAGCGCCTGGCGGCCGTGGCGAAAGCTGCGATTTCAATCGGTTCAAAGCTCGCGGGCACGCCGCGGCCCGATCTCATCATCGCGCGCAACCTGGAAATGCTGGCGCTTGCCCGCCGCGCCAAGTCGGCATTCGGGGCTACGGTGCCGATCGTCTATGAATGCCTCGACATCCATCGACTGGTGCTCCGCGACGATATGCTTGGCAAGGCGCTGCGCGCCACGGAGCGACATCTGGCGCGCGACGTGAAGCTGCTGGTGACCAGTTCGCCCGCCTTCATCGCCAATTATTTCAAGCCCTTCCGCCAGGTCGAGGCACCCGTCGAACTGGTCGAGAACAAGTATTTCGAGGCAGCAGCAATCCTGCCCGCTGAGCGTGAGGCGGTGGACGGACCTGTCGCACCGCCATGGCGGATCGGCTGGTTCGGCGCGTTGCGCTGCCGCCGCTCGCTCGAGCTGCTGGCCGATTTCACGCGCCGTATGGATGGACGTTTCGAGGTCGTGCTGCGCGGCCGTCCGGCATTGTCCGAATTCCCCGATTTCCATGCCTTCATCGATGCCGAGCCTTATTTGTCGTTTCGCGGGCCTTATCGCAACCCGGAGGACATGGCGGCGATCTACCGGGACGTCCATTTCTCCTGGGCGATCGATTTCTTCGAAGAGGGGCAGAATTCGGAATGGCTGCTGCCCAACCGCCTCTATGAAGGCTGCCGCTTTGGGGCGGTGCCGATCTCGATGGGTCATACGGAAACCGGCCGGTTCCTCAGCCAGCAGGATATCGGCATCCCGCTGCCGCAGGCAGATACCGACGCTCTCGAAACAGCGCTGGGCAAGATGGACGAGCACCGCTTCGGCAGGCTGAAGGCACGCGTGCTTGCCCGCAATCCAAGGACGTGGAGCTACGATCGCAGCGACTGCAGGGCGTTGGTCGAAAAACTGCGCCGCCTGACAGCGGTGCACGAGCCCCTCGCGACCGAGGCTCTGGCATAGGATGGATATCGCCCGATGACGCAAGCGCTTCCATCCAGCCTGATCGTGATCCCCTGCCTGAACGAGGCAACCCATATCGGTGCGCTGCTCGACCAGCTCTGCCCGGCGGCGGCAAGGCTTGGCGCCAGGATCATCGTCGCCGATGGCGGCAGCACCGACGGCACGCTGGCCATTGTCGCGGACGTTGCTGCCAGGGATCCGCGCGTTATCCTGCTGCACAACAAGCGTCGCATCCAGAGCGCGGCCATCAATCTCGCCGTCGGTACGTTTGGTGAGGGCGCCGAGTATCTGATCCGCATCGACGCGCATGGCGGCTATCCCGATGACTACTGCGACCGGCTGCTTGAGGAAGCACTGGCCACATCAGCGGATTCGGTGGTCGTCTCGATGTTGACCAGCGGCAGCGGCACTGTCCAGAAATCGGTTGCGGCGGCGCAGAATTCGAAACTCGGCACCGGTGGTTCCAAGCATCGTCACCTCTCCGCCGGAGAATGGGTCGACCACGGCCATCACGCGCTGATGCGGATATCCGCCTTTGGCGCCGTCGGCGGCTATGACGAAACGTTCAGCCACAACGAGGACGCCGAGCTCGACTACCGGCTGCGAAAAGCCGGTTACAAGATCTGGATGAGCGGCAAGACGCAGATGGTCTACTACCCGCGTGCCTCGCTCAAAGGTCTCTATTTCCAGTATCTCGGCTATGGCCGTGGCCGCGCCAAGAACGTGCTGAAGCACCGCGTCATACCGAAGGTTCGGCAGATGGTGCCGCTGGCAGTCTTCCCGGTGGTGCTTCTGGCGGCCTTCTCCTTCGTGCACTGGATCGCGGCGGTGCCGTTGCTGATCTGGGCGGCGGTATGCCTGGGCTACGGCCTGGTGACGGCCATTCGCCAGCGCAATGCCGATATCGCGCTGGCCGGTGTTTCGGCCATGGTCATGCATTTCGGCTGGTCCGTCGGCTTCTGGCTGCAACTTCTCGGCCTCGGCACACGACGCAGGGTGGCGTGATGGCTGGCAAGAACCGCAGCATCGACATCGGCGTGTGCACGTTCCGGCGGCCGGAGCTGGCCGACACGCTGCGCTCGCTCGCCGCCATGGAGATGCCGGCAGGGTTCGATATCAGCGTCATCGTCGCCGACAATGACGACACGCCGAGCGCGCAGCCACTGGTGGCCGCGCTGTCGCAGGAATTGGCATTGCCGATCCGCTATCGGCATGCCCCGGCGCGCAACATCTCGATCGCCCGCAACGCGTGCCTCGATGCCAGCGAGGCGGATTTCCTCGCCTTCATCGATGACGACGAGACGGCTTCTACCCGTTGGCTGGCCGAGCTGGTCGCGACGGCTGAGAAAAGCGGTGCAACAGCCGTGCTCGGCCCGGTGCGGGCGCTTTACCGCCCGGATGCGCCGGAATGGATGCGGCGCGGCGACTTCCACTCGACCTTGCCGGTCTGGGTGAGCGGCGAGATCCGCACCGGCTACACCTGCAACGTGCTGCTGCGCATGGGATCGGACAGCTTGCGCGGCCGCCGCTTCAGCCTGGCGCGCGGCCAGACCGGCGGCGAAGACACCGAGCTTTTCGACCAGATGGTCAAGGCCGGCGGCCGCATCGCCTTTTCGGAAGACGCATGGGTGGACGAGGTGGTGCCGCGCTCAAGGGCCGCGTTCGACTGGCTCGGCCGCCGCCGTTTTCGCGTCGGTCAGACGCATGGCCACCTCTTGGGCAGCAGCGCGCGTGGCATTGGGCTGGTCAAGCATGTCGGTGTCGCCGCGGCAAAGGCAGCCTATTGTTTCGCCGCGGCACTTCCGTTTGTCGCCAACCCGGTGCGCAGAAACCGCAGCGTGCTGCGCGGCATCATGCATGTCGGCGTTGTCAGCGGCCTTGTCGGCATCCGCGAAATCCGTCTGTACGGCCAACCTTCACCCGGGGAAGGAGGCAAGCGTGCAGCCTGACCTCTCCTTCGTCCCCGATGTCTCTTTCGTCATCGCCGCCTACAATGCCGAGGCCACGCTCGACCGGGCGATTGCCAGCGCCATTGCGCAAAAGGGTGTCAGCGTCGAGATCATCGTCGTCGACGACCAGTCGCGCGATGCCACGCTCGATGTGGCGCGGGCCTATCCCGGGGACATCGTTCGCGTCGTCGCCCTGGCCAGGAATCGCGGTCCCGGCGGCGCCAGGAATGCCGGGCTCGATGTCGCCCGCGGCCGGTGGATCGCGGTTCTCGATTCCGACGACGCCGTCTTTCCCCTGCGCATCGCCGCCATGATCGACCGTGCTGAAAAGGCGGACGCCCAGATCGCTGTCGACAATCTCCAGGTCATCCGCGAGGACGGGGTGATCGAGGATGCGATGTTCCCGCGGCACTATCTGGAAGGCTTGCGTGAGATCTCGCTGGCCACCTACATCGCCGGCAATATCGTCTTCGAATCGAAGTTCAATCTCGGCTACCTCAAGCCGATTTTCCAGCGCCGGTTCCTGGACGAAAACCGGCTTCGCTATGACGAGAAGCTGAGGATCGGCGAGGACTATATCCTGTTTGCCGATGCCCTCGCCAAGGGCGGCAGATGCGTGGTCGAACCAGATATCGGCTACGCCTATCATATTCGCAGCGGCTCCATCTCGCGTGTGCTCGAGCTTCATCATGTCGAAGCGATGCGCAAGGCAGACGAGATGTTCGCTCAAACCCATCGGATGGATGAGGCAGCGCAGGCGGCGTTTGCGCGGCGCGGCCGCAGCCTGCGCAAGGCGGCCTCCTTCCTTTCTATGGTTCAGCACATCAAGGCGCGGTCCCCGCTCAAGGCGATCCGGACGGCGCTCAGCGACCCGGCGGCGGTCAGGCATATGGGCATGCCGATCGCCGTGCGGTTGCGACGCGTAGCGGCACAATTTGCCGTGGGGGTGGGGAGGTGAAGATGCAGGCACATGGAGGGATTTTTCGTGGCCTGTGAAGGGACTGTAGTCGATCTCCTCAGAAGGAATTTGCGATGAAGAAAATCAGGAAGGCCGTGATACCGGTGGCGGGGCTTGGAACACGTTTCCTGCCGGCGACCAAGTCGATGCCGAAGGAAATGCTTCCCGTCGTCGACAGGCCTGTCGTGCAATATGCGGTGGATGAGGCCTTCGAAGCCGGCATCGAGCACATCGTGTTCGTGACCGGCCGCAACAAGGCGGTCATCGAGGACTATTTCGACCTGCATCCGGAATTGATCGGCACCCTGGAGCAGACCGGCAAGAAGACCCAGCTGGAGGCGCTCGAAAGCATGTTGCCGGTGGCCGGTGCCACTTCCTTCATCCGCCAGCAGTCGCCGCAAGGCCTCGGTCACGCGGTCTGGTGCGCCCGCGAGGTCATCGGCAACGAGCCATTCGCCCTGCTCCTGCCTGATATGGTGTCCTTCGGAGGGCGAGGATGTCTCGCCGAAACCGTCGAGCTTTATGAACGCACCGGCGGCAACGTCATCGCAGTGGAGCGTTGCGATCCGAGCGAAACCAACAAATACGGCATCGTCGGCCGTGGCGCCGATATTGGCGGCGGTTTCGAGGTCTCGGCCATGGTCGAAAAGCCGGCCCCGGCCAACGCCCCGTCGAACTTCTACATCAACGGCCGCTATATCCTGCAGCCCGAGATCTTCGCGCTGCTCGGCAATCAGCAGCGCGGCGCCGGCAACGAGATCCAGCTGACCGATGCCATGGTCCGCCTGTCGAAGGACCAGCCATTCTTTGCCCAGCCCTTCCTGGGCCGCATGTTCGACTGCGGTTCCAAGGAAGGCTTCATCCAGGCCAACATCGCCTTCGCGCTGGCGCGCGACGACATGAAGGGCCCGGTTTTCGAGATGCTTCAGGAGTTCGTCCGGTCGCATGAACGTCAGGAAGAAGCCGCATAATGCCCATCTTTCGGGAGCATTGTCGGGCGGCTGACGGCGAAGGGGCCGGCCGGCTCCGTGCTGTCCGGCATCAAGCCTGTGCCGCGCCCAGCAATGCTCCCGATCTTCCGGGGACCAGCGAGCCAGACAAGTCAGAATTGGACCGAAGATGAATTATGCCAACTTTCCTCTCGACAAGAGGATGCCATTGCCGAATTCGGACGCAGGAAACGGCGAAGACTTCATCGATATCGAGCGGCTGCTTGGCATGGCCGCGCGGCAGGCCAAGGTGGTTGCCGTGTGCGCCGCCATCGGCCTTTTCCTGGGCATGCTCTATCTGCAGACCACGCCGCCCAAATTTGTCTCGGTCTCAAGCGTGCTGATCGACGAGGGCCTGAACAAGATCGTCGACGACATCTCGGCGGCGTCGACGACGATGCAGACCGATTCCGCCATTCTGAGCCAAATCGAGATCTTGACCTCGACGCGGCTTGCCGCCGTGGTCGTTGACAAGCTGAAGCTCAGCCAGAACGATGCCTTCATGAACCCGCCGCAGTCGGCGCTGGCTAAGGGTGTCGGGTTCATCCGCGGCCTGATCCAGCTTGTCCGCCCCAGTCCCACCATTCCGGGCGTAGCTGACATCAGCAAGCTCGACCCTGCCACCCGTGATGCACTTATCGCTACGTCGAGTCGCGACTACGCAATCCTCAAGCTGCAGAACGAGGTGAGGGCGGAGCGTGTCGGGCGAAGCTACGTCATCGCGCTCGGCTATCAGTCGACGGACCCGGCATTGTCGGCGGCGATCACCAAGGCCTATGCCGAGGCCTATCTCGCCGACCAGCTAGATGCCAGCTTCGACGCCACCGAGCGCGCGGCGGTCTGGCTGCAGGGTCGGTTGACGGAACTGCGCGAGAGCTCGCAGCAGGCATCGCTGGCGGTCGAGAAATTCAGGGCCGAACACGGACTGTCCGCAAACAGTGACGGCCAGCTGATGAGCGACAAGCAGCTTGCCGATCTGAACGCCCAGCTGATCGTAGCGCAGGCCGACACGGCACGCGCCAGCGCCCGCTACCAGCAGTACAAGGCGATTATCGACAGCGGCTCCGACAACGCTTTCAACGATGCCGCCATATCGGCCGACCAGCCGAGCAGCTCGGTGATCGCTTCGCTGAAGACCCGTTATCTCACGGTCGCCAAGCGGCTGCAGGACGTCGAGGCCAATTTCGGCCCGCAGCATCCACAGGCGGTGGCGCTGGCCAAGGAGAAGGCCGACATTTCGACGCAGATTTTCGGCGAGCTGAAGCAACTGACCGAAAGCTATCGCAACGAATATGAGGTGGCGCTGGCGCGCGAGACCGCGCTCAGGGCCAATGTCGCATCGGCGCAGGGCAAGAGCTCCATCGACAACCAGTCGCAGGTCCAGTTGCGCGACCTCGACCAGAAGGCGACGGCGCTCACCACGCTCTACCAAACATTCCTTGGTCGCTACGAGGAAGCCGCCCAGCAGCAATCCTTCCCGGTCGGCAAGATCCGCATCATCTCGGACGCGTCGATGCCGCAGGCGGCTTCGAGCCCGCGCACGGTGGTGGTGCTTGGGCTCTCGCTCGTGCTCGGGGTGCTGATGGGCGCCGGCTTTGGCGGCCTTAACGAGTTCAACGAGCGGTTCTTCCGCACCGGCGAGGACGTGCGCGACCGCGTCGGCCTCAAATTCCTCGGCTACCTGCCGACCATCGGCAGCAAACCCGCCAAGGAGGACAAGCAGGACGAGGCGCAGCCGGATCAGAAGGTCGCCAGATCGCCGGCCGCCCTCGAAAGACGAGCGCGCATGCGGGTCAGCATCGACGCTCCGGCATCGATGTTCGCCGAAACGCTGCGCAGCGCCAAGATCGCCTTCGACGTCGTCATGGAAGGGCAAGGCAGCCGCGTCATCGGCGTCATTTCGGTGCTTCCCGGCGAAGGCAAGTCTACGGTCGCGGCCAATCTCGCCGGCCTGCTGGCCGCCAACGGCGCCAGGACGCTGCTCATCGACGGTGACTTGCGCAATCCGGGCCTCAGCCGCAGCCTCGGCATGGAGGCCGAGCAGGGCCTGATGGAAGCCGTGGTCAACGGCCAGACTTGGCAATCCGTCGGCAAGATCGACCGGCAAACGAAGCTCGCTATCATCCCCGCCGTGCTGCGCGGTAACTTCTCGCACACCAGCGAGCTGTTGTCCTCGGCCGGAATGCGCCGCTTCGTCGAGAACGCCAAGGAGACGTTCGAGTACATTGTCGTCGATCTGCCGCCGCTCGGGCCGGTGGTCGACGCCAAGGCCTTCGCACCGTTGGTCGACGGCTTCGTGCTGGTCACCGAATGGGGCCGCACGCCGCGCGCCATGGTGCGGTCGATGCTGGAATCCGAACCCTATGTCGCCAACAAGATCGTCGGCGCGGTGCTGAACAAGGTCGACCTGAAGAAGCTCGCCAAATATGGATCGTTCGGCGCGTCGGAGAAATTCTTCGACAAATACTCGAGCTATTATCTCGACAAGTCCGAGGTGCGGAGCAAGACGTCGGTCTAGGCAGCGGCTACCTGGAGTTCAGCCTTGACGGAATTGGCGATGAAGCCCCGTTCATGCGCCAAGGTTGGATCCCGGCGACCTGCCGCGCGTCAGTCGTGCGATACAGACAGCCCCGCGAGAAGCGGAGCGTGGGCGGCGAGCCTGCGGGATACGAACTCGGTAAAGAGCCGCACGCGCTTCGTCTTGCGTGCCTCCCCCTGTGTGAGAAGCCAGAGCGTCCCATGCATGGGCAGGCCGGTGCCCGGCACCCTCACCAATAGAGTATCGGCATCTCCGACGAAGCACGGCAGTTTCGTCATCCCGATCCCCTGCTGCGCCGCGACGATCTGCGTCTCGGCGTCCGGGGTCCTGAACGGAACTCCCGTGGTGTGAACTTCTCCCTCGCGCGCCCAGGCCGGGATTCCATGATTGTCTATGACGATCCACCGGATAGGATCAGGCGCGCCCGCACGCAACGCGGCCAGTCGATCGCGAGACATGTAGACGCCGCTGAACAGCTCCGGTCCCTTCAGGCCGTGAAGATTAAGCGGCAGGGTCTTGCGGTCGGCGACAATGCGGATCGCGACGTCGGCCTCTCGGTTGGTCAGATTTGCCACCTCGCCGGACGTCAAGATTTCCATCTCGATGTCCGGATGCAGACGCGCGAAATCGGCAAGATCCGGCATGAGCAGGTGTGTGGCGAGGAACGGTGGAAGCGTCACCCGTAAAAGCCCGCGCGCGCTCTGGTCACGCCCGAAGACGCGCGTCTCCAACTGGTGCGACGACACTTCCATCTGTTCCGCGAGCTCGAGGACCTCCTCCCCGGCGGCCGTCAGGCGGTAGCCCGAAGGCAGCTTTTCGAACATGTGCGCGCCCAGGCGTCCCTCAAGCTGAGCGATGCGTCGCAGTACGGTCGCGTGGTTCACACCAAGGCGCTTGGCAGCAGCCCGCACCGAGCCTCCGCGTGCGACGGCAAGAAAGTAGCGAACGTCATCCCAGTCGATCATGGTGCAATCCCGCACCGCGCGGTGCGCCTTCCAAAGCTCTGACTTGTCGCACAACAGCACAGTGCGGCCATTATAGCACCTGTTGACGTAAGGGCCCAATTCCGAACACAGGAACCTTATCGTCGCCGCTGCCGTTGATAGCTATGCCGGATCGGTTTTGCACCGCCGATGTGCGCTCTTCCTCACTCAACGCCTGACCTCGGCAGACCCATCTTGATGGTCTCGGGGCGTTCCCGAATGACCAAGGCGGAAGCCTGGAAGGATGCACGTCATGACCAGATTGAATGGAAAGACCGCCGTCATCACCGGCGGCGCCACCGGCATCGGCCGCGCGGCGGCAAAACGATTCGTCGAGGAAGGCGCCTTCGTCTTCATCTTCGGCCGCCGCCAGGAAGCGCTCGACGCCGCCGTGGCGGACCTCGGCCCCAATGCTCGCGCGGTGAAGGGCTCGGTCTCGGATGAGGCCGACCTCGACCGGCTCTACGCGGCTGTGAAGGCCGAGCGCGGAAGCCTCGATATCGTCTTCGCCAATGCCGGGGCGGGAAGCCCGCTTCCGCTCGGCCAGATCACCGCCGAGCACATTGACGAAACCTTCGACACCAATGTGAAGGGCACGATTTTCACGGTCCAGAAGGCGCTGCCGCTCATGGGCCCGGGCGGTTCGATCATCCTGACCGGATCGAGCGCCGGCACCACGGGCGCCCCGGGGTTCACCGCCTACAGCGCGAGCAAGGCGGCAGTGCGCAATCTCGCGAGGACCTGGGCAGAGGACCTGAAGGGCACCGGCATCCGGGTCAATGTGTTGTCGCCCGGGGCGACGGCGACTGAACTCGCGAAGGAAGCGCTGGGCGAGGAGGGCCAGAAAGCCTACGGCGCGATGACTCCGCTCCAGCGCATGGCCGATCCGGCGGAGATCGCAGCGGCGGCGGCCTTTCTCGCGTCGTCGGACAGCAGCTTCATGACCGCCAGCGAGGTCGCCGTCGATGGCGGTCTTGCGCAACTCTGAGCCCGATGCGGGACCACGCTCCTCAAACTTTACGACAAAACAACACACACAATCAAAGGTGAAAGATCATGAAAAAACTCGAAGGCAAAGTCGCAGTCATCACGGGCGGAAGCAGCGGGATTGGCTTGGCCACCGCCAAGCGCTTTGTGGAGGAAGGTGCACACGTCGTAATCACTGGGCGACGGGAGAAAGAGCTGAAGGAGGCCGCAGCCTTCATCAAGAGTAATGTTACGGCGGTCGTGGGCGACGTGTCACGCTTGGAAGATCTGGACCGGCTCTACGCCACGGTGAAAGAGAAACATGGTCACATCGACATTCTCTTCGCGAACGCGGGCGCAGGGACAGTCGCGCCGCTCGCGGCAGCAACCGAGGCCCATTTTGACCAGACCTTCGATGTGAACGTGAAGGGGTTGTTCTTTACGGTGCAGAAGGCCCTTCCCCTCTTCAAAGACGGCGGATCGATCATTCTGAACTCTTCGGTCTCGAATGTGATGGGGCTGCCAGCGTTCAGCACCTACGCAGCAAGTAAGGCGGCAGTGCGCAGCTTCTCGCGGTCTTGGACACTGGAACTGAAGGACCGCAATATCCGCGTCAATACGATGAGCCCTGGCGCGATCGAGACTCCCGCCTTGGCGACAACGACCGGCCTTAACGCTGAGCAAGCCGAGCAGGCGGTCGCCCAGTTTGCTGCACAGATCCCAATGGGTCGCAGGGGCAAGCCAGAGGAAATCGCGGCTGCCCTCACGTTCCTCGCCTCGGATGAAAGCTCCTACATCACCGGTATAGATCTCGCGGTCGATGGTGGTTGGGCGCAGGTCTGAGCCCGGCGCGGTCCCGTGGCTGGCCCCTCAAACCCGCCAGTGGTGATCCCGCTTCTCAAACTTTAGTTCCAACACAAGATAGGAGAAACATTGTGAGCTACGCAATCATCGGCTTCGGCAATATCGGCCAGGCCTTGGCCAAGGCGTTTGCCCGCAAGGGCATGGAAGTATCCGTTGCAACCACGCGCGACCCGGAACGCTTTGCAGCCGCTGCGACCGCCATCGGACCTACGATCATTCCCAAAACACTGGCGGAGGCCGTCAAGGCGGACATCATCTTTTTGGCGGTCCGTTTCGAGTCGCACCCGAATGTCGCGAAGGCGCTCGCCACCTGGCAGGGGAAGACCATCGTTGATGTGACCAATGCCTACGGCGTGCCCCCTGAGAAACTGGAAGGACAGCCTTCTTCCAAGTTCATCGCGAAGGCTTTCTCCGGTGCAAGGCTGGTCAAGGGCTTCAACCATTTGATCGCTGCCACCCTTGACCAGGATCCGGCCGTGCATGGTGGCAGGAGAGTCGTGTTCTTGGCGAGCGACGATGACGCTGCCGCGGCGGAGATTGGTACGCTCGCGGAAAATCTCGGTTTCGCGCCGATCAGACTTGGCGGGCTTTCGGACGGAGGGCTGCTGGTCCAGGCGCGCGGAAACAGCTGGGGCCACCTGATCTTCAAGGACCTGGTCAAGTTCGACGGATGAACACGACATGCCAACCGGCAGGGCCACGATGCACGGATCGGATCGAGCGCGATGCGATCCAAGCGAAATGGAGAAATTCCCATGAGCATTGAGAAGAACATCCAGACCGTGAAGGACTTCTTCGCCGCAATCGGCAGCGGCGACAAGGAAGCTCTGCTGGCGTTGGCCGCCGAAGACATCGAGTGGATCATTCCGGGGAAGGACTGGCCGCTGGCCGGAACGCGCCACGGACACGCCGGGCTAACGGATTTGCTTGAGACGGCCTCCAAGTCGATAGAAACGTCCACGGAACCCCGGGAGTTCGTGGCGCAAGGAGACCGTGTCCTCGTCGTCGGATTTGCCAAGGGGAAGATCAAAGCTACGAACAAGACGTTCGAGGACGACTGGATTTTCGCGATCACGGTCCGGGATGGCAGACTGACCAACATCCGGGAATACGTCGACACACAAGCACTGGCACGCGCCGCGCAGATGGGCGCGGCCGTGGCCGCATAATGGCTGGCCATCTTCGGCCATCAGCTCGGAGAGACGGTAGATAAGCCGAAAATCGCCCCATTATACGCCGCACGCTCGTCTAATGCCCAACCGTAACGGAGATTCCGATGTACGACCAATCCAAGCTATCCGAGTTGATCCGGTTCGCACGTGTAGATGCGGGCTCCACTGTCATTGACGTCTACCCAGGCGACGGCGACTGGACGCGCCTGTTCTCCGACATCGTCGGGCCAGAGGGGCGAGTCTACAGCTTCGTGCCGGCCGAAGTCGCCCACTTCAAGAACGATCCGGTCGGTCTCATGCGGACGCTTGCTAAGGAGCCGGGCCGAGAGAACGTCGAAGCCGTATCGACGGACCTCGTGGCGATGCCGGAGGTCACGCAGCCAGCGGATGTCTTGTGGCTGCACCTGTTCTACCACGATCTCCACACCGCGCTGATGCAGAAGAAGGGTGCGACGGCGGCCGACTTCAATCGAGCCGTCTACGAGCAGCTCAAGCCCGGTGGGTCCTACGTCATCGTCGATCACGCCGCCGCCGCTGGGTCGGGCACGAGTGACACCCAGTCGCTGCATCGGATCGACCCTGCATCCGTCCGCGAGGAGGTGGAGGCGGCCGGCTTCGTACTGGACGCGCAAAGCACCATGCTCGCGAACAAGGACGATCAGCACGCGATCAAGGTCTTCGATCCTTCGATCAAGGGCGAGACCGATCGCTTCGCCTATCGGTTCGTGAAGCCCTGACAGGTCTCGGCACCGACTTCATGTCGAGCAGCCGTGGCGGCGCCATATCCTGATCAGGTTTGCACAGCCTGGAGGCAGACGCCGCGCACCCAATGCCCGGCATGGGCGAGCACGAATGTCCTCAACCGGACGATGACGTCTAAGCGGCCTTGAGCCGGTAGCGGAAAACGGTGTGGTCGAGCAGCAGCCGGATACGCGGTTCGGCCTCGGTGGCCACCAGCCAGCTCGCCGCGATCATGGTTGCGCCGACGATTGCCATGGACAGGAGATAAGGCACGCCGGCACGGACCATCGGCCCCAGCATTGCCGCGCCGACGACGTCGTGGATCAGGTAGAGCGGATAGGTCATCAGGCCGATCCGCCGCCAGCCACTCCAGCTGAGATCGAGCCGCAGCGACCATGCCATGAGCGCGATGGCGACAAGGAAGATCAGGATTGGCGGCGCATAGGGCATCACGGCATTGACCTTGATGCTGTGGACGTCGACCGAACTGGCGATTTGCAGCACGCCGCCGCCGAGGAACAGCAGGCAGAAGGCAAGCCGAGGCACCGTCAGCGCCTTGAACCGCATCAGCCACAGCAGCACGCCGACCGTGAAGAAGCAGCCGTGATGCACCAGGGTGAGCTGAAGCCAGCGCGTCTCGGCAAAGTCGTCCCAGCCGAGCGGATAATAGAGGCACCAGAACAGCGTGCTGACGAGGCCGATGGCGATGGCGACCGCCTCCATCAGATGGAAACGGCCGAGCCGCAGCAGGACCCAGACGATGGCGTAGAAGGCGATCTCGATGCCGAGCGTCCAGTAGACGCTGTCCACCCACGGACCATAGGGCGCGAACAGGCCGGTGCGGAGCAGACGGACCACTGCATCGGTCGGCCAGCTCAGGCCGATGAGAAGAAGCAGCACAGCGGTGACCGGCGCGCAGATCCAGACCGCCGGTGCCAGCCGCTTCACCCTGGCCTCGAAAAACCGCAGCGGCGTCGATCTTTCGGCGCTGAAGGCGATGACGAAGCCGCTGATGACGAAGAAGATCTCGACGCCGACCCAGCCTGACCCGACCCAGGCGCCTATATCAGGCTGCGCCGGCACACCGCCGGTGGCCTGCGCCGAGATGCCATCAGGATAGGCCCACACCCAGAAGCCGTAGTGGTAGACCATGACCAGAACGGCCGCGAGGAACCGCAGGATGTCGACGCCGCCAAAGGTAATTTTCTGCTGAGCCATACCGCACCGCCGGATGGCCCCCCGCCAGACAGTCTACGGCGGCTTGCTGCATTGCACAATAAAAGTATTGCTTGCCGGTCAGGATAGGCCGGCCGCAAGGAACGCTGTGCGGGATCGCTCCCGGGTCAGGCATCAAACCCCGATCCCGCGCTCCTTCATCGCGGCGGTGATCTCGTCCAGGATGGCCGGGTCGTCGATGGTCGCCGGCATGGTCCACGCTTCTTTGTCGGCGATCTTCTGCATGGTGCCGCGCAGGATCTTGCCCGAGCGGGTCTTGGGCAGGCGCTTGATCGTCACCACGGTCTTGAAGGCGGCGACCGGCCCGATGCGCTCGCGCACCAGTGCGACGACCTCCTTCTCGATGACGTCCCCGTCGCGCGCGACACCGGCGTTCAGCACCACGAAACCGAGCGGAATTTGGCCCTTCATCGCATCGGCGATGCCAACGACAGCGCATTCGGCAACATCAGGGTGCGCCGAGAGCACTTCCTCCATCGCGCCGGTCGACAGGCGGTGGCCAGCGACATTGATGATGTCGTCGGTACGGGCCATCACATAGAGGTAGCCGTCCGCGTCGATCATGCCGGCATCGGCCGTCTTGTAGAAGCCGGGGAACTCGTCGAGATAGGCTTGCCGAAACCGCTGGTCGGCGTTCCACAATGTCGGCAGGCAGCCGGCCGGCAACGGCAGCTTGACCACCACATTGCCGAGCGTGCCACGTGGCACATCGTGGCCGGCGTCGTCGAGCACACGGATGTCGTAGCCCGGCATCGGCACGCCGGGCGAGCCGTATTTCACCGGCAGCAGGCCGAGGCCAGCCGGGTTGATCGTCATCGGCGAGCCGGTCTCGGTCTGCCACCAATGGTCGACCACCGGCACGTTGAGCTTCTGCTCGGCCCATTTGATGGTTTCGGGATCGGCGCGCTCGCCGGCGAGGAACAGCGTGCGGAATTTCGACAGATCGTATCTGGGAACGAATTCGCCCTTGGGGTCCTGCCCCTTGATGGCGCGGAACGCCGTCGGCGCTGTGAACAGCGCGACGACGCCATGGTCCGAGATGACCCGCCAGTAGGTGCCGGTATCGGGCGTGCCGATCGGCTTGCCTTCGAACAGGACGCTGGTGCAGCCATGCAGCAGCGGGCCATAGACGATGTAGGAATGGCCGACCACCCAGCCGACATCGGACGCCGCCCAGAACACTTCGCCAGGCTTCACGCCGAACTCGTTTTCCATCGTCCATTTCAGCGCGACCATGTGGCCGCCATTGTCGCGCACGATGCCCTTCGGCTGGCCGGTCGTGCCTGAGGTGTAGATGATGTAAAGCGGGTCGGTGGCCAGCACCGGCACGCAGTCGACATTGGCGCCGGCCGCCCGCTCGCGGGCGACCGCATCGGCATAGTCGATGTCGAAATGCTCCTTCAGGTCGCAGCGCAGCTGGTCGCGCTGCAGGATCAGGCAGGCGTCCGGCTTGTGGCGGGACATCTCGATCGCCTTGTCGAGCAGCGGCTTGTAGGCGACGATCCGGCCCGGCTCCAGGCCGCAGGAGGCCGAGATGATCAGCTTCGGCTTGGCGTCGTCGATGCGGGTGGCAAGCTCATGCGAAGCAAAGCCGCCGAAGACGACCGAATGCACCGCACCGATGCGGGCGCAGGCGAGCATGGCGATGGCCGCCTCGGCCACCATCGGCATGTAGATGATGACGCGGTCGCCCTTGCCGACGCCCCGGTTCTTCAGCACCGAGGTCAGCGCCACCACTTCGCGCTTCAATTCGGCATAGGTGAACTTCTTCACCGTTCCAGTGATGGCGCTGTCATAAATCAGCGCAATCTGGTCGGCGCGCCCGCCGGCGACATGCCGGTCGATGGCGTTGTAGCAGGTGTTGCAGGTCGCACCGGTAAACCAGCGGCCATAGACGCCGGCGGTGGCATCGAACACCTTGTCCCAGGGCGAATACCAGTCGATGGCGGCGGCCGCGTCCGCCCAGAATTGTTCCGGGTCGCGTTTCCAGCCGTCATAGACCTCGTGATAGCGTGAAGCCATCCGTAACCTCCCCGGGAACCATTTGCCGTCTTTGCAAACAGCCTATGCTGTTTTTTCCGGCGCTGTCTTGCCTGATTTTCGTCTGACGGGTCTCGTATTGACCCGGATCAGTGGTGTCGTGAAGTATGCGACGAGGGGGAGATGTCAACCAATGCGCCATCCATGGTCGATTGTGGCGGGCCCGGCGCGGGCCTTGATGATCGGCGCCATGCTTCTGGTCACGGCCGCAACCGCTCAGGCTGGCGACGCGGCCGCACGCCGTATCATCGGTTTCTCGCCCGACGGCGCCTACTTCGCCTTTGAGCAATATGGCGAACTCGACGCCGGCGCCTCGGCTTCTGGTTACTCTGAGATCGATATCATCGACACACGGACCGACGAGTTCGTAGGCGGCAAACCGATCCTGGTCGTCGACGAATCCGAGGAATCGACGCTGACGCTCGATCAGGCGAGGACGCAAGCGGCCGCCAAGGCGGCACCAATCCTTATGAAATACGCCATTGCCATGCGCGGCCAGCAGACGGCCTCGGACAGGTTTACCTTCCCGGGCGATATCGTCGGCTACAGCGACATTTCCCGCCTCGAACAGATATCGCAGAAATGGCTTTCGCCGCTCTATGACGAAACCGAGGTTTCGACGATCCAGCTCGATGAGATTCTGGCCAACAGCACGGCCGATTGTTCCGCGAGTTTCGAAGACAACCAGGCGCTTCGAGGTGACAAGACGCTTCAAGGCGACAAAACGGGCAAGGCGCTCGGTTTCCGTCTGACCTTGCAGGGACAGGATGGCAAACCGTTCAAGACCTTGCATGAAGACAAGGCCGTGCCGGGCTCAAGAAATTGCCCAACGTCCTACAGCCTGTCGGAATCCTATGAATACACACCTTCCGGCAAACCGGCGGTGATCGTCGTGCTGGTGCAGCGCTTCAGCCAGGGCTTTGAAGGGCGCGACCGCCGCTTCATTGCCGTGACCGGCCAGCCCCGCTGAGAGACAGGTCGATAGCCGCCTAACGACCGGTAATCATTGGACAAAAATCGATCGCACTAGATCGGCAAAGCCACAAGCATGAGGCCTACGCCGCCAAAGATCAAAATGGCTGCTGCAAGGGCTTTCCGATGACGTTCGAAAGTCGTCGGAGCCCGCTCCCAATTGTAACGCATACGCTATCTCCCCAAAACCCCAGGAGTCCTTACCTTACTCTGGGGAAGAAAGGCAACGGTCCTGCCGGTCAACATGCATGCCCATGGCGTCACGGCGGCGACTATTTCTGGGATGATTCTCGGCCGGGAGCAGGTGGCGATGCATCCTTCGGCCGGCAGGAATCCCTTGCAGGCGTAAAGCAGTATGGGCCATCTCCCCCGGTCGGCAGATAGACAGCGTCCCACCACCGCGCTATCTCATCTCGGGGTTTGTTGGGGTTCGAGATGGAAATTGTTTCTGAAACTGTTTTGCGGCTGGCCGACGACGCCTCGGTCCAGCATGTCGGCGATGGCGCGGTCGTGCTTCTGGCGCGAAGCGGCCAGCTCTATACCTGCAATGGCACGACCGAAGCGTTTCTCGACAAGGTCGACGGCGCGCGTAGTCTCGACCAGATCGTTGGCCTGCTCTGCGCGGAGTTCGAGGTCGACAAGGATACGCTCGATGAGGACATGGCGGCACTGGCCAACGAGTTGGTCTCGGAAGGTATCCTCGCCGCGCCGGTTGCATGATGGCCGACGGTCCGCTCCTGCGTACCCTGTTTCGCTGCCATCTCTGGGCAAGTGCGCGGCTGATGCCGGTCCTGATCGCCAGGCGCAGCTTCGAGGAGGTGCTGAAATGGGCGCCGCTCGCCTCCTCAACACCCTATCGCGGCCTGCCCGCCGCTTACATCGTCGCCCGTGTCAACCGCACCGTGCGCCATCCCTGGCTGATGCGCGACCGCAGATGTCTAAGGGAAGGCCTGCTCGGCCATCGCTTCCTGCGCCTCGCCGGCTTCGATCCGGAGCTACGTTTCGGTGTCGATCCGAAGTCGCTGCAGACGCCACGCGTTTCGGCGCATTGCTGGGTCTGCCTCGACGGCAGGCCAGTGGTCAGTGACAGCCTTCCCGGCATGATCGAGATATATCGTCACCATGCCGATGCTACAAAGGTGCGCCCCGCTTGACCAGGCCTTCAGCATGCTATGGCCTCAACGGTCAGGTCCTCGGCGTTTCGGCCGACCGGCCCGAGCTCTGGCAGGATTTCGAAAGGATGCTGGGCATCTTGCGTATCGAAGGTCCCGTCGAGCCGGGCTTTCGCCTCGATATCGCGGAGACGGAAATCCTGGACGAGACACCCGACGGATCGCTCGTCTTCGACGGCGAGATACCGGAGGACGGCTACTGCCGGATGATCGTCGACGGTGCCACCGTCCATCTCATCTTTCCCGAGCGCCAGACCGTTGCCATCAATGACGTGGAGGGCTGGGCGCAACTGAGGGTTCGTCCTGGCAGCAAAGCCGCCTGGACGCCATCGATGCTGGTGCTGGACGCGGCACTCGACGCCGGCGGCCAGCATATGCTGCACACGGCCGGGCTGACGCTGCCGGACAACGACACCGTCGTGCTGATCCATGCGCCGAGCGGCACCGGCAAGAGCACGACATCGCTCGCCCTGGCAACGCAAGGTTTCGGCCTCTGTTCCGATGATGCCATGATCCTGAATGTCGCTTCGGATCGACCCACGGCCTGGGGGCTGCCGCGCCACGCCAAGATCCACGAGAACACAGCCCGAATGATCCCGGAGGTATCGCCATGCCTTGGTCCATCATGGGACCGCAACGGCGAACAGGCCGTCTCGCTGGAACGGTTGAGTGAAATTATACGCATCGAAAGTCCGGCGGCCCGGCCGGTAGCCGCGCTCCTGCACCTGGCGCGCTCCGCCGACAGGGAGACCCGGCTCGTGCCCATGGCCCGGACCGACGCGATGGTGGCTCTGGCGATGGACAATGTCCGCACCGGCATGACCGGCCTGCTGCCGTCGCAGAAACGCCGGCTGGCAACGATCGGCAAGCTGGTCTCGTCGGTGCCGACCTTCACCCTGGAAGTCGGCGCGCGCCCGGCCGACGCGGCGGCGCTGATAAGCGCCACATTGACCGGGCAGGACTGAACCGGAGGTTCAGGCCACGTATGGCTTGGCCTTGGCCAGCCGCTGGATCCAGCGGAAGGCATCGCGACGCAGGCGCGAGCCGATCTTTTCCCGGGAATTGACCCTGAGCAGCGTGTTCGTTGTGATCAGCCGCTTGGCCAATCGGATCGAGAGGTCCGGCTTGATCCGCCCGGCAAGCTCAAGCGCATGCTGTTCGTCGAACAACTGGCCGGTCACATTGAGCACGATCGCCAGCTCGAGTTCAATGCCGGTCATGCGGGCGGCGTCGAGCAGGCGGGCTTCCGATTCCGCCGATTGCAACGTCCGCACGCCTTGCAGCACGTCGACGCAAAGCTGCAGCCGGTGGAATTTGTGGCCGCCGGCGGCATGCACGATGGCGATCGTCAAAAGCGCCGCCGGCGTGTCCGTCGCCTCGCCGTCGATGATGCCCAGTTCGCGAAAACCCAGCGACAGGCGGCGCCGCATGCCGGTGTCATGCACCAGGTCGCCATGCAGTTCGACGAGCAGGCTGGAATTCTCTTTCTCCAGCCATTTGAATTCCTGCAGCTGGTAGGATTCGGCCTCGTTGCTGCCGAGCTCGAAACCGCATGCCGCGATGACCTGGTTTGCCCGCGCAAGATTGGCGGGCTCGACGAGGATATCGATATCGGTGAATGGCCTGTCGGATACGTTGCGGTAGAGTTTTCGCGCGAAGACCGGTCCCTTGACAATCCGCGCCGGAATGCCTTGCGCCACCATTCCCTTCATGATGCGGTCGCCATGATATTGCAGCAGCATCGACTGGCCGGTGGCGATCGTCGCCTTATCGCGCAAATCGCCGAGCTTCTCCCGCAAACCGGCGTCTGGCGGCAGACGCGCGTCACCGCTCTCCTGCAATTTGCGCAGCATGATCGGCAGGATGCCGTGGAATTCGGCATTGTCGAGCAGCGCCGACAGAGCCTTTGCCGACACATTGTCCTCGACCGCCGCAGCCTCCGGATCGGCGAAGCGCAGCAGCAGTCTTTCTTCGGCGGAGGTCAGAGGTGGCAGCATCAACCGGACAAATGTTTAAGTGGATTGTCCGGAATGGTTGCAGAAAAGCGTGGCCGAAGCCAGCGCTGCAGCGGTTTTGCGCTTTTCCCGGGAAAACCGCCGCACACTTTTCCTGGAATTGCTACATGCCCCGGCGCAAGGCCGCCGTGTGGACAGGTGCGTCCCACCAGCCGGTCATCTCGTCATCGAGCATGGTGAGCGTGATCGAACAGCCGGCCATGTCGAGCGAGGTGACATAACTGCCGACCAGCGAACGGGTTACCGTCACGCCGCGCTTCTCGAAAATCCGGCGCGCGCTGTTGTACATCAGATAGAGCTCCATCTGCGGCGTGCCGCCGAAGCCGTTGATGAACAGCAGCGCCGGGCCTTTTGTCCTGTCACCGAGATCGCCTGATATGGCGGCGCAGATCTCCTCGACGATCGCGTCGGCGCTTTTCAAGGTGTCGCGCCGCCGGCCCGGCTCGCCATGGATGCCGACGCCGAATTCCATCTCGCCGTCACCGATGTCGAAAGTCGGCCTGCCGGCGGCCGGTACGGTGCCGCTGGTCAGCGCCACGCCCATCGAACGGGTGGCGGCGTTGACGCGTTCGCCCAACGCCTTCAACGGCTTCAACGCCAGGCCATGCTCGGCGGCCGCGCCGACGATCTTTTCGACCACCAGCGTGCCGGCAACACCACGTCGACCGGTCGTATAGGACGAATTTTCGACCGCAACGTCGTCATTGGTCACCACCTGCAGGACGCCCTCGGACATTTCGGCCGCCATGTCGAAGTTCATCACATCGCCCTCATAGTTCTTGACGATGAACAGGCAGCCGGCACCAGTGTCGACGGCCTGTGCCGCTGCCAGCATCTGGTCTGGCGTCGGCGAGGTGAACACTTGGCCGGGGCAGGCGGCATCCAGCATGCCATGGCCGACAAAACCGCCATGCATAGGCTCATGGCCGGAGCCGCCGCCGGAGATCAGCGCCACCTTGCCCGGCCGCAAGGTTCTGCGACGGATGAATTTGTGCTCCTCACCAAGCACCAGGATATCGGCATGGGCGGCGACGAAACCGTCGAGGCTCTCGGTCAGCACCGTGTCCACCGCGTTCATAAATTTCTTCATGGCGTCCTCCCAAACAGCCCGGCAAGAAATGGTCAGCCGCCACCCTTGCCGGCGATGCTGGTGATCTTCTGGATGAATTCGTTGATCGCGCGGTCGAGCGCCGCGTTCTGCTTGTCATCACCGAAATCCGGCACGACAAGCGATACATGCCGCGTCTTGCGCATGCCTGCGGCGATCGACATCTTGCCCGGATGCGCTCGGTGATAGGCGTCTAGAAACTGGTCGCGCTCGGCCGGGCTGAAATGGCAGACGGAAAAGATCGAAGGCAGATGCTTTGACGGAATAGGGATCGTATAGGCCGGGCTGGAAATCTGGGTGACGAAACTGCGGTGCTTGCCAAGCGCGTCGGCAAGACGCTGGCGCATGCCCGACGGGCGCTGGTCGATGACCTGCGACAGGATCGTCTTGTAGGCGCGGATCGCCTCTTCGGAACCGGGTTCTGGTGTCCTGCCGGCCATGCCTAGACCAAAACATCCGCGATGGCCGCCTTGGCCATGGCAAGTTGCGCCGGTGCGACGGACAGATCGCGCAAGCCGGCCGTGAGCAGCGCTGGGATGGAGGCGGGATCGCCGCCTGCATCGCCGCACAGGCTGACAGGAATCCCATTCTCCCGCCCAAAGGTGACAACCGAGCCGATCAACCGCAGCACCGCGGGATGACGGACCGAATTGAGGTGGGCGACCGCTGCGTTGTCGCGCGCGGCCGCCATCACATATTGCGTCAAATCGTTGGAGCCGACCGAGAAGAAGGCGACGCCGGCGAATGCTTCCGGCGCGATGGCCACCGACGGCACCTCGACCATGATGCCGAGCGGCGGCATCTTGTGCGCGACGCCGCGCGCGGCAAGCGCCGCCTGCTCCTCCGCAAACAAAGCGGTCGAGCGTTCATACTCCTCTGCGACGGCGATCATTGGAAACATGACCCTGAGATTGCCGTGTGGCGCGGCGCGCAGCAATGCCCTGATCTGGACGCGAAAAATGTCGAGCCGTGCCAGCGACAGCCTGATGCCGCGCAGCCCAAGAAACGGATTGCCTTCCTCGACAGTGAAGCCTGACACCGGCTTGTCGCCGCCAGCGTCGACAGTGCGGATCGTCACCGGTTTGTCGCCGGCCCATTCAAGCACCTTGCGGTAGGCGCGATACTGCGTCTCCTCATCCGGCAGCGTCTTGCCGAACAGGAATTCGGTGCGCATCAGCCCGACACCGTCGCAGGTGGCGACGTCGATGGTGTCGACATCGGACGGGTCGGCGATGTTGACCTGCACGCGCACCGCCGTTCCGGCCCTGGTCACCGCTGGTCGCGCCAGAAAACTCCGTGCCTCGCCCTGGCGGGTCGCGAAGGAAGACGACGACTGCCGGAACGAGCCGATCTCCGCCGGCGAGGGCGCCAGGACGACACTGCCGTGCTCGGCGTCGAGCAGCGCCATGCCTGTGAGACTGGCAAGGGGTTCGCGCAGCCCCACCACCATCGGCACGCCACGCGAGCGCGCCAGCATGGCGACATGGCTGGCGGTGCTGCCCGCCTTCAGCGCGATGCCGCCGCCATGGCTCCAGTCGGTTTCGAGAAAGCGCGTCGGCGCGATGTCCTCGCCGCAGAGGATGGCACCGGAAGGTGTTGTGCTGCCACCATCCTCGGTCAGGGCGCGCAGCACCTGGTCCCTGATATCGCGCAGATCGGTGGCGCGGGCGCGGAAATAGTCCTGGTCCGAGGCCTCGTAGCCGGCGATCTCGGCATCGAGTGCCTGCCGCCAGGCCGCGTCGGCGGCCTGTCCGGAAGCGATCGACGCGAAGGCGGGGCCGCTCAGCGCGTCGTCTTCCAGCATGGCGATGTGGAATTCGAGTATGCCGGCGGCGTCGCTGTCGACAGTTTCGACCATGGCGGCAAGCCGGCTCACCGCCTTGCCGATCGCGGCTTGCAGCGATGTCGTCTCTTCCGCTGCGGTGGCTTTGCCTGCATAGACGGCCGACGGCCGGTCGAGGTCGAACAGCGGTCCCTCGGCATAGCCGGCCGAGGCCGGAACCCCCTCAATCCGCATGGCCCGCATTCCCCGCGGACCGGCGAAACCGCGCGCCAGCGTCAAGCCGAGCGGACATGATCGGCGTCCTCGTCGAAATCACGCTGCACCAGGTCAATCAGCGCGCGCACCGCGTCGTCGGCGCCATCACCGCTGGCCCTGATGTGCAGCACGGTGCCTTTCGGCGCCTTGGCCGCCATCACCTTGACGATGCTTTTGGCGTCGAACCATGGACCGTTGGCGGCAAGCGCGATTTCCACCTCGGCGGCAAAGCTCTTGGCCAGCTTGGTGAACTTCACCGAAGGACGCGCATGCAGGCCCACATCGTGGGTGATCAGGACGGTCGCTTCGGCGGCTGCGGACATTTCAGAAATCCCGTTCACTCACGACGGCGACAATTCGTGCGCCGTCGCCACCACTTCCCTGAGCGAGGCGCCGCCGGATGCCTCGGTCGCCGCCATCACCGCGCCTTCGACGATCGGTGCGTTGCAGACGATAATCTTCTGCGCGCGCGGCTCGCCGATCATCTCCACCGCCATTTCCGAATTGGTCTCGGCGCCGCCGAGATCGACGAGGATAGCGACACCGGCTTCCGACCAGGCCTTGTCGATGGCGCTCATGATCGCCTCGACATTGGTGCCGAGCCCGCCATGGCCGTTTCCGCCGCACCATGCAAGCGGCACTTCGTCGCCCACCATCTGGCGTACCATGTCGGCCGTGCCCTCCGCGACCAGCGGCGAATGCGAGACGATCACGATGCCGACATTGCTCATGCGCTTTCCCCGATCGCTTGTCCCACGGTGCGCACCAGCAGCGCGGTCGAGCGCGCGCCTGCATCCATATGGCCGATCGAACGGTCACCGAGGAACGAGGCGCGGCCACGCAGCGCCTTCATCGGCACGGTCGCCTTGGCGGCGGCGTCGGCAATGTCGGCTATTTCCGCTGCCGTCTTGCCCCTAGCCAGCGCGTCATGCACTGGCTGCAGCACATCGAGCATGGTCTTCTGGCCGACCTGTGACTTGCCCCGCGCGGCCACCGCTTCGATTGCCTTGCCGAAGGCAGCCGTCAGACTGGCACGGTCGGGGTGCGGCGAAATCTCCTTGCCGATCGCCAGGAACAGCGTGCCGAACAGCGGGCCGGAGGCGCCGCCCACCGTCATCACCAATTTGGTGCCGATCGCCTTCAGCGCCTCGGGAAGCGGTTTGGCCGAAAATGCCTCGGCCTCGGCCCGCACGGCCTCGAAGCCGCGCTTCATGTTCAGCCCATGATCGCCGTCGCCGATCGCCTGGTCGAGCGCCGTCAATTCCTCGGCGTGCGCGGCAATCATGTCTGCGGCGGCTGCGATCAGCCCGGCAAGGTTCAACGCCGCCATGTCGCTCAAAGTCCCGGTTTCCAGCCTGCCGGCAGTAGCGAAAGAACGGTCATTCGACAACTGGTGCATGCGTCAGGCCGTGGCGTGCAGCGCGGCGGCGGCTGCGAACACCTCGGCAACCGCATGGGCGCCGGGGTCGACCACGCCCTGCAGTTTGGCGCCGACATAGGCGGAGCGTCCGGCTTTCGCCTTCTCCATGGCGGCCGTGGCCTTGGCACCGCGCTGCCCCGCCGCCGCCGCCTTTTCCAAGCCATCGGCATCAAGCGCTTTCAGCGCCGGCTCCAGGGCATCGACCATCGTGCGATCACCAATTTTTGCGCCGCCATAAAAAGTCATGCGCTCAAGCCCGGCAAGCAGCGCCTTGGGCACATCAGTACCGCCGTCCAGGGTCTGTGCCGCCGCCGTGAAGAAGATCGACAGCAGCACACCGCTGGAGCCGCCCATCGATGCGCTCAGAATCTCGCCTATCGCGCCAAGGGTCGCCGCGGGGTTGGCCAGCGGCAGCGCGTCAAGCCGTTCGAGGATGCTGCGCGCGCCGGTCGCTACCGTCGAGCCGGTGTCGCCATCGCCGGCCTTGGCGTCGAGCCCGTTCAAAGTGGCTTCGAGTGAAATCAGCTTTTCGCAGACCGTGACGATCAAGCGCCTGGTGCCGGCATTCTGGCTGGCCTTATGCGCAGCACTTTGTCCGGCTGCTTTCGCCATCGGCACGATGGCCGGTGCTGCGACCACCTTTGCCGGCATCCAGGCATGCGGACCGACCGGCGCCAGCAAGGCAGCCTCGCGGGCTGCGTCGAGCCGGATCAGCGACAGCGAGAAGCCATTCATGTTGAGTGCTGTCATCAGCGGGCCGGGACCGATCGCCAGCTTGATGGTTTTGGCCAGTGGCGAGGCCAGCACCGCATTGGCAACCAGTGACATTTCGAGCGGCGGCACCGAGCCGAGATTGTTGATCAGCAGGGCATGGCTAGCTCCCGCGTCGAGCCGCGCCGCCAGGCGCTCGGCCATGATCGCGACCAGCTTGTCGGCACTTTGCACCGCGATCCGCTCGACACCCGGTTCGCCGTGAATGCCAAGGCCGAGCTCGCCATCATTGTCGCCGAACCTGTCCTCGTGCGGTTGGCCGGGGATGGAGCAGGACGACAGCGACATGCCGAGCGAAAAAATGTCCTTCGCCGCCGCGCGCGCGGCTGCCGCGATGTCGGCCAGATCGTGGCCAGCCTCCGACAGATGGCCTGAAATCTTGTGCACGAACAGGGTGCCGGCGACACCGCGCGGCTGGGCGATGTCGGGCAGCGCGATGTCGTCGGCAACGATCACCATCTCGACGGCAAACCCCTCGGCGCGCGCCTTTTCGGCCGCCAGGCCGAAATTGAGGCGGTCGCCGGTATAATTCTTCACGATCAGCAGGCAGCCGGCCGGGCCGGTCACCGCACGGATGGCCGCCAGCACCGCCTCGACGCTTGGCGAGGCAAAGATCTCGCCCGACACCGCCGCCGTCAGCATGCCCTTGCCGACAAAGCCGGCATGCGACGGTTCGTGCCCGGCGCCGCCGCCCGAAACAACGCTCACCTTCGTCTTGTCCCAGTCGGCGCGCAGCACGACCTTGATCTCGGGATAGCCGTCGAGGCGCGCGAGATCGCCGGAGCCAATGGTGCGCAACAGGCCGTCCAGCGCTTCGGTGACGATCGTTTCCCTGCGGTTGAAAAAGTGCTTCATCGAATTCGTCCCGTATTCGCAATCGTCAATAGAGGCGGCGTTATCCCTTGGCGGGGAAGCACCGAAACCGTTCACATCAGCCTTTGTCCATCGGCGCCGAAATAGAGCGGCGAGCGGTAGCGGATCACCACCTTGTCGCCTTGCGCCAGATCGGTGTCCGGGTCGGTCAGCGTCACCAGTTTCTTCGGCCCCACCGTCACATGCAGATGGTTCTGGTCGCCAAGATGCTCGACCCAGTCGACGACGCCGTCGGCGTGGCCATTTGTTGCCTTCTCGATGGCCAGATGCTCGGTGCGCGCACCGATCGTCCTGGTCCCGGTCGGCGCGCCGCCATCGGGCAGCAGGCCCGTCGGCAGAAGATTGATCGCCGGCTGACCGAGCCTTGCCGCGACATGCAGGTTTGCCGGCTCGGAATAGATTGTTCGTGGCGAGCCGATCTGCACCAGCACGCCATCGGCAAGGATGCCGATGCGGTCAGCCATGGTCATCGCCTCGATCTGGTCATGCGTGACATAGAGCATGGTGGCGCCGAGCTCCGTCTGGATGCGCTTCAGTTCGAGCCGCAGATCCGCCCGCAGCTTGGCGTCGAGCGACGACAGCGGTTCGTCCATCAGATAGATCGAAGGCTTGCGCACCAGCGCCCGGCCGATGGCGACGCGCTGCATTTCGCCGCCGGAGAGCTTCGTCGAGCGGTTGGCGAGCTTGTGATGAATGCGCACCATCTTCGCCACCTCCTCGACCCGGCGGCGGATCTGGTCTTCCGGTATTTTCCGCGCCGGGGAGCGCAGCGGGAAGGCGAGATTGTCGAACACCGATAGATGCGGATAGAGCGAATATTGCTGGAACACGAAAGCCGTGTCGCGCTCGGCCGGCGACAATGTCGTCGCATTGTGGCCACCGATCTCGATCGTGCCACTGTCCGGCCGCTCCAGCCCGGCGATCAGCCGCAGCGTCGTCGTCTTGCCGGCGCCGGTTGGCCCGAGCAGCACGACGAATTCACCGTCTGATATGTGCAGGTCGAGACCATTGACGGCGACATGCTCGCCAAAGCTCTTGGTCACGTTCTTGATGTGCACGTCAGCCATGCTGCGCTCTCCCTTGAGAGGCGGTGTCGTGGACAGCGGTTCTCACGGCACGGCCGGACCCCTTGTCGAACAGCGACAGCCGGGCGCTGTTCAGCGTCAGGCCGACATGATCACCGGCATTGAGTCTGATCTCGGCCGGCACCCGCGCCTTGATGATTCCGTCCGCCGTTTCGACCGCGACGATCTGCGTGGTGCCGAGATATTCCGTGCCGTAAATGGCGCCGCGCAGCTTCGAGGCGTCGTCGAAGCGGATGTGTTCGGGCCGGATGCCCAGCGCCATATCGGCCGGCGCGATGTCCTCGCGCACCTCCGGCACCGCGACTGTCGCACCTTGCACGACAACCTCCTTCGTGCCCTTGGTGAGCCCGCCGCCGAACCCCAGAAAATTCATCGGCGGCGAGCCGATGAAGTCGGCGACGAACATGGTTGCGGGACGGTCGTAGATTTCGCGAGGGCTTCCGAACTGCTCGATGACGCCATGGTTCATGACAGCGATCTTGTCGGCCATCGACATCGCTTCCATCTGGTCGTGCGTGACATAGACCGTGGTGGCATGGATGCGGTTGTGCAGTTCGCGCAGCTCATGGACCATCAAATCGCGGAATTCGGTATCGAGCGTGCCGAGCGGCTCGTCCATCAGGAAGCATTTTGGCCGCCGCACGATGGCGCGGCCGAGCGCAACACGCTGGCGGTCGCCGCCGGCAAGGCCGGAGACGGATTTGTTGAGCAGATGGTCGATGCGCAGGAGTTTCGCCGTCTCCTCGACGCGGCTGCGGATTTCGGCAGAGGGCATGCCTTGCGCCAAGAGGGGAAAGCCGATGTTCTTGCGCACATTCATGTGCGGATAGAGCGCGAACAGCTGGAAGACGAACGCGATGTCGCGCTCGCGGGCCCGCAGCATGGTGACGTCGTCGCCGCCAAGCAAGATCTGGCCGCCGGTCGGCAATTCGAGCCCGGCGATCATGCGCAAGGTCGTGGTCTTGCCGCAGCCCGATGGTCCGAGCATGACGAAGAATTCGCCATCCTCGACGACGAAGTTGGAATCCTGCACGGCGACGAAATCGCCGAAGGCCTTTCTCAAATGTTGAACGCGGATTTCGGCCATGATTATTCCGGGAACTTCGAGACGATGATGAACATCACGGTGCCGGCAAGCATGGTGATGAAGGAATAGGTGTAGAGCGACAGCGCGAAGGGCTGGAACAGCATCAGAAAGCCGATGGCGATCAGTGCCGTGGCGATGTTCTCCATCGCACCGCGCCGCGCCCACACTGGCCAGCGTGATTTGCGTTTGACTGATTTGGTCATGCTCATTTGCGCACCGCACCGAAGGTGATGCCGCGCAGCAATTGCTTGCGAAGCAGGATGGTGAAGACAAGGATCGGCACCAGGAAGATCGTGGTGCCGGCCGCAACCGCCGGCCAGTCCTGGCCACCTTCGCCGATGATGGTCGGGATGAAGGGCGGCGCGGTCTGCGCCGTGCCCGAGGTGAGAAGCGCGGCAAAAGCATATTCGTTCCAGGCGAAGATCAGGCAGAAGATGGCGGTCGCGGCAATGCCTGTCGTCGCCTGCGGCAGAACTGTGCGCCAGAAGGCCTGCAGCCTGGTATAGCCGTCGATCATCGCCGCTTCTTCATATTCGCGCGGGATTTCGTCGATGAAGCCTTTCAAGAGCCACACCGCCAGCGACACGTTGACCGCCGTGTAGAGCAGGATCATGCCAAGCGCCGTGTCCGACAGGCCAAGCTCGCGGTACATCAGGTAGATCGGGATCGCGACAGCGATCGGCGGCATGAAGCGCGTCGACAGGATGAAGAACAGAAGATCGTCGGCGAGCGGCACCTTGAAGCGCGAGAAACCGTAGGCCGACAGCGTGCCGAGAAAGACCGCGCAGAAGGTCGAGCCGAAGGCGATGATCAGCGAGTTGATGAAGCGCGGCAGGAAGTTGGATGCACCGGCGATAACCATGTTGCGCTTGCGCACGGTCTCGTCGCAGAAGCCGGTCGCCGGGCCAAGCGAGTTGATGTATTCCGGGGTCTGTCGTGTGCGCGTCGTGAACAGGTTGCAATAGCCTTCGAGGCTCGGCTGGAACAGGATTTTTGGCGGATAGGCGATCGAATCCGGCGGCGTCTTGAAGCTGGTGGCGAAGATCCACAACAGCGGCACGATCGAGATCAGCGCATAGGCGATGATGATCGCGCCGGCGATGCGTTTCGAGTTGCTGCTGGGAGCGACGACCGAATGGGCTGTGGTCAGGCTCATCTCTGCTTCACCTTGTTGAGCGCCTTGACGTAGATGTTGGCCAGACCAAACACCGCCACGAACAGGATGATGGCGAAGGCCGAGGAATAGCCGGTGCGCCAGCTCTCGAAAGCCTGCCGCTTCAGCGTGATCGAGGCGACCTCGGTGGTCGAACCCGGCCCGCCGCCGGTCAAGAGATTGACCATGTCGAACATCTTGAAATTCTCGATACCGCGAAACAGCACCGCCAGCATGATGAAGGGCAGCGCCATTGGCAGCGTGATCGACCAGAACTGCCGCCAGTTGGAAGCGCGGTCGACCTCGGCCGCCTCATAGATGTATTCGGGGATAGAGCGCAGGCCCGCGAGGCAGATCAGCATCACGTAGGGCGTCCACATCCAGGTATCGACGATGATGATCGACCACGGAGCCAGCGACACGTTGGAGAGCATCTGTATGCTTGTCGGTGGAATGCCGCTGACAAACGAGATGACATAGGAGAAAAGGCCGATCTGCGGCTCGTAGAGGAAGCGCCAGAAATTGCCGACCACCGCCGGCGACAGCATCATCGGCACCAGGATCAGCGTCGTCCAGAAGGCGTGGCCGCGGAATTTCCGATCGATCAGCCAGGCCAGCGTGAAGCCGATCAGCGTCTGCAGAAGGATGGTCCAGAACACGAAATGCGCCGTCGTCTGCATGGCGATCCAGACATCCTGGTCGCCAAGGATGCGCTGGTAGTTGGCAAAGCCGAGGTTCTTCACCACTTCGTTCGGCCGGTTGGCCCGGTAATTGGTGAACGACAGATAGATCGCCCAGAACAACGGGAAGATGTTGATGGCGAGCAGCAACAGGATCGTCGGCGAGATGAACAGCCAGGCGAGGCCCTTGTCGCTGATGCCCCGAACCTTGCGGGCCAACGGTTCCGGGGTCGCCCGGGCAACGTTCTCCGCAGTCCGATTGAGCATGGTAATTCCTGCTTCGGTCACGTGGCTCGTCTCTGTCATGGAATTTATCTGAACTGCGTCCCGTGCCAAGAGCGGCACGGGACGCTGGGTCACAGCTCGGGAGGAGCCTTACAGCTTACCGTCGTCCTGGAAGACTTGCGTCCAGTCCTTGACCAGCCCGTCGAGCGCGTCCTTGGCCGAACCCTGGCCGGCGACGACATAGTCATGGAAGCGCTTCTGCGAGGCCTGCAGCAGCGGAGCGTAGCTCGGCTCGGCCCAGAAGTCCTTCACGATGGCCATCGAGTCGAGGAAGGCCTGTGCGTAGGGCTGGCTGGCGGGGAATTTCGGATCCTTCACCACTGCGTTCAGGCAGGAATAGCCGCCAAGCGACCACCACTTGGCCTGCACATCCTTGTTGGCGAACCACTTGATGTATTTCAGCGCCGATTCCTGCTTGTCGGAATAGGACACCACTGAAATGCCCTGGCCGCCGAGCTGCGCGAACTGAGCACCGCCGGGACCCTTCGGATTGACGAAGTAGCCGATCTTGTCGCCACCGACATTCTCGTCTTTCTGCAGGCCGGGCCAGGTGAAGGTGAAGTTCATGTGCATCGCCACCTGGCCGGATTTGAAGGCATCGACGCCTTCGCCCATGTAGCTGTTGGAGGCGCCCGGAGGCGTGCAGCAATCGTAGAGCGCCTTGTAGAACTCCAGGCCTTTGACCGCATCGGGTGAATTGACGAAGCCTTCCATGTCGTAGGGCTTCTTCGGGTTCTCATACTGGAAGCCGTAGCTGTAGAGCACGTCCATGGCGCCCATGGTGATGCCTTCCGAACCACGCTCGGTGTAGATCGAGGCGCCATAGACGGTCTTGCCATCGATCTGCCGCTTCTGGAAGAATTCGGCGATCTGCTTCAGCTGGTCGAAGGTCGCCGGCGGGCCGAGATCCCAGCCATACTTCGCCTTGAATTCCTTCTGCAGCTCCGGCTTCGAGAACCAGTCCTTGCGATAGGTCCAGCCGACGACGTCGCCCATGGCCGGCATCGCCCAGTAGTTCGGCGTGTTCTTCGGCCATTCCGAATAGCCGACAACGGTTGCTGGCACGAAGTCGTCCATGCTGATCTTCTCCTTGTCGAAGAAGTCGTTCAGCTTGACGTAGTGGCCGTTCTCGGCGGCGCCGCCGATCCACTGGCTGTCGCCGATGATCAGGTCGCACAGTTTGCCGTGCGAATTCAGCTCGTTGAGGAAGCGGTCGGCATAGTTGGTCCATGGCACGAATTCGAATTTCATGCCGATGCCGGTTTCCTTGGTAAAATCCTTGGACAGTTCGACCAGCGCGTTGGCCGGGTCCCAGGCGGCCCAGCACAGCGTCAGGTCTTCAGCGTGCGCGACGTTCGAGACGGCTGTCGACGCAAAGATCGCCGAGGCCAGTCCCAACGCCAGTTTCAAGCTCGATTTCATGCCTTCCTCCCATTTGCGAAACGCGCCCGGATGACGGTTTCAAGAGCCCTCAACCCCTCTCCTCAGGGGCCTAAACATGGCGGCGCCGTGCGTCGCAGATGTTTAGTAATTTGTTTAGTGATGCAATTTTTACTAAACAAGGCAAGCGAATTCGTCGCTGCGCCGCAACATCACGAAACGGGGGATTGAAATCGTTGGGAAATGACTGCCGGAGGGCTCGTCCGTCAGTCGCTCAGTCGGCTTCGCCGACGACGGTCGTCTGTGGCGTCACTGGCCGAACAGGCGGCGCGGGCGGCAGCAAGGCGCGTATGTCGGCGAAGGGAAATGTCGGCTCGAAGCGAAACGCTTCGGCCAAGGAACCAGGCGCGGCGTTGCATTGACCGGCGCGGAATTCGTTCTGGATGCGCGCTCTGTCGACATATTGTTCAGGCCGCTGCGAGCGGTGCGCGCGGATCGCCTGCGTCTTGATATCCCGGTGGGCGGAAATATCGACATAGTGCGTCGGCGCGAATCCGGTGCCGCCCATCGTGTCGGCATGCAGCACCGGAACCGCGAACGAGGCCGCGATACGCACACCGTCCGACAGTGCCCGGTGGTCGGCGTGATAGTCGTTGGGTGCATGCGTGATCACCAGATCAGGCCCGGTCGCGCGTATCAGCGTTTTCAGCGCGCCGATCAGCGCGGCATCGGCCACCAGCTCGCCGTCGGGAAAGTCGAGGAAGCGTGGCGCGGCACCTAGCAGCGCGGCTGCGGTCGTTGCTTCCTCGCGGCGGACACGGGCAAGCACCGTGGCGTCACTCTTGCCGCCCTTGGCACCATCGGTGGCCACGGCAAAAGTGAGCTCTGCGCCTTGCGCCGCATAGGCGGCCATCGTACCGAACATGAAGATCTCGATGTCGTCCGGATGCGCACCGAGCGCCAATATTTTCAAAGCCACTCACCCCTCGGAAATGAAAAAAGTGACGAACGGAATTCTGCTCGCCCTGATCGCCTATGCAAGCTATTCGGGCAGCGATGCCGTTATCAAGAGCCTGGGCGGACAGTTCACCGTCTTCGAGATCGGTTTCTTCGCGACCTTGTTTGCCGGCTGTTTCCTGTTCTTCACCCGCCCAGTGGGCGAGCGCTGGCGCGATTTCTGGCGCATGAAGCGGCCATGGGCCGTGCAGGCGCGGGCCTGGGCCGGCATCGCCTCGGGCGTGCTCAGCGTCTATGCCTTCACGCACATTCCGCTGGCGGAGGTCTACGCGCTGATCTTTTTGGCGCCCCTGCTGGTCACCATCCTGTCGACAGTCATCCTGAAGGAAAAGGTCGGCCCGTGGCGATGGCTTGCCGTGGTCGCCGGCTTTGCAGGCGTGATGCTGGTGGTGCGGCCGGGTTTTCGTGAATTGAACCTCGGCCACCTGGCGGCCTTTGTGGTTGCCTTCCTCGCCGCGACCAGCATCATCCTGATGCGGTCGCTCGCCCAGCAGGAGAAGCGCACATCGATGCTCGGCGTGCTTGTCGGCTATGGCCTGCTGTTCAACGGCGCCGGCGCCGCCGCCACCTCGTTCACCTTGCCGAATGCCATGCAGCTTGTCTGGCTGGCGATGGCGGGCGCCTTCACCGCAGGTGGACAATTGCTGCAACTGCTCGCCGCCAAATATGCCCCCGCCAACCGGATCGCGCCGACGCATTATTCGCAGATCGTCTGGGCGGTGATTCTTGGTGCCCTGTTCTTCCGGGAATACCCCGACTGGCTGTCGCTCGTCGGCCTCGCGGTCGTCGGCGGCTCCGGCCTGCTGACCATGGTGCGCGAGGAAGCGCGGCTTGGCACGGTGCGCTGGAACCCGTTTTCGCGCACCCGGCTTTGAACTGGCTCCTGCGCCATAAGTTGCGCGGTGACGGCAACCGCTGATATGCGGGCGCGATGACGACAAGACTCTTGCCGGAGCTTCCGGTATCCGCCGTGTTGCCGGCATTGAGCGAAGCGCTCGGCTCTGGCAACAGTGCCGTGCTGGTGGCGCCGCCCGGCGCTGGCAAGACGACGCTGGTACCCCTGGCGCTGCTCGATGCGTCCTGGCTGGGCACGGGCAAGATCATCCTGCTCGAACCGCGCCGGCTCGCCGCCCGCGCCGCTGCCCGCCGCATGGCCGAACTGCTCGGCGAGGAATTGGGCGCCACGGTCGGCTACGCCATGCGCATGGAAAACCGCACTTCGACAAAGACCAGGATACTCGTCGTCACCGAAGGCGTGCTGGCGCGGATGATCCTCGACGATCCGGAACTGCCCGGCGTCTCGGCGGTCATTTTCGACGAGTTTCACGAGCGCTCGCTCGACGGCGATTTCGGTCTGGCGCTCGCGCTTGACGTGCAAGGTGCGCTGCGTCCGGACCTCAGGCTGCTGGTGATGTCGGCGACACTCGACGGCGCCCGCGTCGCGAAACTGCTGTCGGGCGCGCCGGTGATCGAAAGCGAGGGCCGCGCCTTTCCCGTCGACATACGCTACGACGAACGGCCGGCCGGTGTTCCGATCGAGGACGCCATGGCCAAGGCAATTCGCGCCGCACTTGCCGACGAGAGCGGCAGCGTGCTTGCCTTCCTGCCCGGCCAACGCGAGATCGAGCGCACCACCGAGCGGCTGGCCGGCAAGCTCGGCGCCGACACCGATATCGTGCCGCTCTATGGCCAGCTCGACGGCAAGGCGCAGGACGCGGCGATCAAACCGGCGCCATCAGGCCGCCGCAAGGTGGTGCTGGCGACCTCGATCGCCGAGACCTCCATCACCATCGACGGTGTGCGTGTCGTCATCGATTCCGGCCTGTCGCGGCTGCCGCGCTATGAGCCGGCCAGCGGCCTGACGCGGCTGGAGACGGTGCGTGTCAGCAAGGCCTCCGCCGACCAGCGCGCCGGCCGCGCCGGACGCACGCAGGCCGGCGTCGCCGTCCGGCTGTGGCGCGCCGAGCAGACATCGGCACTTCCCGCCTTCACGCCGCCGGAAATCCTCGAAGCCGACCTCTCCGGCCTGCTGCTCGACTGCGCCGCCTTCGGTGTCGCCGATCCGACGGCGCTCGCCTTCCTCGATCCGCCGCCTGCGCCGGCGCTTAACGAGGCAAGGGCGTTGTTGCGCGCGCTGCATGCCATCGACGAGGCAGGGCGCCTGACGGAAGCGGGCGCTTCGATGCGCAAGCTCGCTCTACCGGTGCGGCTGGCGCATATGGTCGCCGAGGCGGCCAGCAGCGGCCACGCCTTCGAGGCAGCCATGTTGGCCGTGCTGCTCACTGAACGCGGCCTTGGCGGCGACGGCGCCGATCTCGAACGGCGGCTGATGCGCTTTCGCTCTGAACGATCACCCCGCGCCACCGCAGCACGGCAACTGGCTGAGAGGCTGGCGAGGCAGGTGGGCGGGGCGAAAAACGGCGAAGCAGCCCCTGCCGGCTCCTTGTTGATCCACGCTTGGCCGGACCGCGTCGCCAAGGCGCGCGGCGAGCGCGGCCGCTTCGTGCTCGCCAATGGTTCCGGCGCCATGCTCGATGCCGCCGACCCGCTGGCGGGTGAGCCGTTTCTGGTCGTCGCCGACCTGCAGGGCAAAGCGCAGAATGCACGCATCACGGCGGCGGCAGCCATCGGCGAGGAGGACATTCGCGCGGCGCTGGCCGACCGGATCGAAACACGCCGGCAAACCAGTTTCGACCGCGAGCGCCGTGCCGTGCGCGTGCGCGAAACCGTTCGCCTTGGCGCCATCACCCTGGCCGAGCGCATGCTGCCGCCACCGGCCGGCAGCGAGGCCGACCGCGCCATTCTTGACGCCTTGCGCGAGCACGGCCTGTCGCTGCTGACCTGGAGCAAGGAGGCCGAGACGCTGCGCCATCGGCTATCCTGGCTGCATCGCGGCCTCGGCGCACCCTGGCCCGACATGTCTGACGCGGCCCTCATCGAGCGCCTCGACGACTGGCTGCTGCCGTTCCTGTCGGGCGCGGCCTCCTTCGGCGCCATCAACCCGAGTGCCGTCTCGGCGGGGCTCGCCGCGCTCGTGCCGCACGACCTGCAACGCAAGGTCGATGCTATGGCTCCGACCCATTTCGACGCCCCATCGGGCAGCCACGTGCCGATCCGCTATGACGGCGAATGGCCGGTGCTGGCAATCCGCGTGCAGGAACTGTTCGGCCTCGACCGCCATCCTTCGATCGCCAATGGCACGGTTCCGCTGACGCTTGAACTGTTGTCGCCGGCGCACCGGCCGATCCAGACGACGCGCGACCTGCCCGGCTTCTGGCGCGGCTCCTGGACCGACGTGCGCGCCGACATGCGTGGCCGCTATCCCAAGCATGTCTGGCCGGAAAACCCGCTGCTCGCCGCCGCTACCGCCCGTGCCAAACCGCGCGGGACCTAGCCTTGGGCGCTTTACGGCTGTAATCCATTGGCCATGATCAATGTTTTGCGTTCGCCCGATTTCCAGCAGAGCCAGCGACTGCGCCTCAACACGCTGATCCGGCTGCGCTGGCTGGCCATTGTCGGTCAGAGCGTGACGGTGCTTGTGGTCGCCTATGGCTTGAAATTCCCGCTGCCGGTCAGCCTGTGCTTCGCGCTGATCGCCTGTTCGGCGTGGATGAACCTGTTTCTGGCCTTCCGCTTTCCGGCAGCGCACCGGCTCACCCCTTTCGCGGCCTTCGGCATCCTGATCTTCGACAGCCTGCAGCTTGCCGGCCTGCTCTACATGACCGGCGGTCTGACCAATCCGTTCTCGCTGTTGATGACCGTGCCCGTCGTCATTTCGGCGACGTCGCTGCCCCTCCGGCTGACGGCGCTGCTGGGCGGACTGGTGATGACGGCCGCCACCTTGCTGGTGTTCATCCATTTGCCCTTGCCCTGGTATGAGGGCGCACCGCTGGCCATGCCTTTCATTTATGTCGCCGGCATGTGGATGGCGGTGCTGTCGTCAATCGCCTTCACCGCCATGTACGCCTTCCGGGTGGCCGCCGAGGCGCGGCTTCTAGCCAATGCGCTTGCCGCCACCGAACTGGTGCTGCAGCGCGAGCAGCACCTTTCGGCGCTCGATGGTCTGGCGGCGGCGGCGGCGCATGAGCTTGGCACGCCGCTCGCCACCATCACGCTGGTCGCCAAGGAGATGGAAAAGGCGCTCGGCAGCGACCCGAAATACGGTGAAGACGTCAAGCTGCTGCGCTCGCAAAGCGAGCGCTGCCGCGAAATTCTCAAGCGCCTGACCAGCCTGTCGTCCGAGGGCGAGGCACATCTTTCGCGGCTGCCGCTGACCTCGCTGGTCGAGGAGGTCACCGCGCCTCATCGCGATTTCGGCATTTCGATCAAGCTTCGTCCCGGCGATCGCACCGGGCCGGAGCCCGTTGGACGCCGCAATCCCGGCGTCATCTACGGCCTTGGCAATCTGGTCGAGAATGCCGTCGATTTCGCCCGCAAGAGCGTCACCGTGCGCTGGAGCTGGGATGATGCCGCCGTCACCTTCTCGATCATCGACGACGGGCCTGGTTTTCCGCCCGAAATCATCGACCGCATCGGCGAGCCCTATATGTCGACGCGCCAGGGCAATGAAGCCGGCGGTGGCCTGGGACTAGGCCTGTTCATAGCCAAGACGCTGCTGGAGCGCTCGGGTGCAGCACTCGATTTCCGCAATTCGAGCGGGCTGGGCGAGGGCGCCGTGGTGCAGATTTCGTGGCCGCGCAATGTCTTCCTGAACCCGGAAATGGCTCCAGCCACCATGTTTGACACTGCGTAAATTGGACAATAGCGGCGCGAAACTATATCTGCGTAAAATTAAGGCAGCAGGAATTTTCAAGACGATGACAGGCGATGAGAATATTGGCGCAATGGTTGAGGGCGAGGACACCTCGCTTCTGATCGTCGATGACGACAAGCCGTTCCTAACCCGTCTGGCCCGCGCCATGGAAACCAGGGGGTTCGTGGTCGAGACCGCCGAGAGCGTCGAGGAGGCGGTGGGCAAGGCCCGCGCCAATCCGCCGGCCTATGCCGTGGTCGACATGCGGCTGGGCGACGGCAACGGCCTCGACGTCGTCGCCGCCATCCGCGAGAAGCGCGAGGATTCCCGCACCATCATCCTGACCGGCTACGGCAACATCGCCACCGCAGTGACGGCCGTAAAGCTCGGCGCCGTCGACTATCTGTCCAAGCCCGCCGATGCCGACGATGTCTTCGCCGCGCTCACCCGTACGACAGGCGAGCGCGCCGCGCCCCCGGAAAACCCGATGTCGGCCGACCGCGTGCGCTGGGAACACATCCAGCGCGTCTATGAGATGTGCGAGCGCAACGTCTCCGAAACCGCGCGCCGGCTCAACATGCATCGCCGCACCCTGCAGCGGATTCTGGCCAAGCGCGCGCCGCGCTGAGTTTGAGCATCATCGCGAATGAAGCCCGCCGAACGGGCGGCATGACGGAGGTGACATGCAGGATTTGAAGCAGCGGTCCGTCTTCCGCGAATTTCTCGACAGCGAGGCGGCTGGTGGCATCATCCTCATGGTGGCCGCCGCCCTTGCCCTGATCGTCGCCAACTCGCCTCTTGCCGAAACCTATTTCTCCGTTCTCCACGCCTATCTCGGGCCGCTCAGTGTCTCGCACTGGGTCAATGACGGGCTGATGGCGGTGTTCTTCCTGCTGGTCGGCCTGGAGATCAAGCGCGAGATGCTGGACGGCCAGCTTTCGACCTGGCCACGCCGGGTGCTGCCCGGTGTTGCCGCCGCCGGCGGCATGGTGGTTCCGGCACTGGTCTATGTCTTGATCAACCGCAACAACGGACCAGCCCTTTCTGGTTGGGCGATCCCGACCGCCACCGACATCGCCTTCGCGCTCGGCGTGCTGTCGCTGCTCGGCAGCCGCGTGCCGGCCTCGCTGAAGGTCTTTCTTACCGCGCTCGCCATCATCGATGACCTCGGCGCCGTCATCATCATCGCCATCTTCTATACCAGCGGCCTGTCGCTGGCTTATCTCGGTGCTGCCTTCGCCGTCATTGCGGTTCTCATCGTCCTCAACCGCATGCGGGTGATGACGCTGGTGCCCTATCTCGTGCTAGGCGTCATCCTGTGGGTGCTGGTGCTGAAGTCGGGTGTCCATGCCACGCTTGCCGGGGTGGCCCTGGCACTCACCATTCCGCTCGAACGCTCCGCCGGCATCGGCCACGACCTCGATCATTCGCCGCTGCATCGGCTCGAGCATGGCCTGCACGGGATCGTGCCGTTCTTCGTCATTCCGATCTTCGGCTTTGCCAATGCCGGCGTCTCGCTTGCTGGCCTCAGTTTCGGCGCGCTGATCGAGCCGTTGACGCTGGGCGTCGCCGCCGGCCTGGTTGTCGGCAAGCTGGTTGGCGTGTTCGGCTCATCGGCACTTGCCATCCGGTTCGGCCTGGCCGATCTGCCGGCCAATGCCGGCTGGTCGCACATGGTGGGCATCTCGCTGCTCTGCGGCATCGGCTTCACCATGAGCCTGTTCATCGGCCTGCTCGCTTTCGCCAATGATGTGGCCCTGCAGGACGCCGTCAAGGTCGGCATCCTCGCCGGCTCCCTCATAGCCGCGCTGCTGGGCGCCGCCGTGCTGCTGATGGCACCGGCGGCGGGTGGGGCGGAGGAAGGGCAAGAGTAGCGCGCCTACTCGCTCTCCCCCTCCAGCGCCGGCACCGACACCCCCGCGAGCTCCGCCGCCAGCAGCCGTGCCGCGCCGGCCCGTGCGATGCGCAGCATCAGCGCCTTGCGCGTTGCCGCCGCCATGCGGTGCTCCGGCGCATCGCGCAGAATCTCCGCGCCGTAGCCGTCGGAGAGGATGAAGCCGCATTCTTCCGGAAAGATCTCCGAGGGCACGCCCGGATGGGTGGCGAAGAAGAAGCGGTCGGAATGCAGCCGGTAGTCAGGCCATTTGCGGTCGACCCGGAAATCCTCGATCGAGGATTTGATCTCGATGATCCAGATGTCGCCTTGCCGCGTCAGCGCCACGAGGTCGGCGCGACGGCCGGTGGCAAGCGACAGTTCAGGCAGCACATGCATGCCCATCTGCATAAGCAGCCGCTGCACACCACGCCGCACCAGCATGGCGCGCTCGGACTGGCGGCCGTCGATGAGGGGATTGAGGAGAATCGGGGAGATAATCGGCATGGTCGGCACCATGCCAGATTTTGTTCACGGTTTGAACCCATTTCTTGAGGGCGATTATGACAGATCCGGTGACGTGTCGAGGGCGCGCTGATATGAAAAGCGGACGGACAGACCGGGGGCGAGAATGGGGTTTTTGAGGGGCATCAAAAGGGCTTTCACGTCGGTAAACCTGCGTCAGGTCTATGTAGCGGTTGGCAGGCCCTATTCATTCCAGTTCCTCATCAAGTTTGACCATGCCGATGATAAGAAATTCGTAGTCTTCAGATTGTGCCAGTATGGCATGACCGAGAGTCAGTGCCATTTGAGTGTTGAAGAGTTCAATGACTTTGTCGATGGCGTCCTGAAGACAAAGGCCGAGCTGGAAAAGCCTCTGCCAGCAAGCCTAGCTCGGCCATAAAGGGGACAGCTATTTCACGGTCCCGTGGTGTTCCGCCGGACGAACTCGACTTCCTGCACTCTCACTGTGGGTGCCCGTCAAAAAGCATCAGAACGAACCATAGGTAGAGGCCAAAGCCAATAGGAACGCTAAACACGACGGCTAAGATAAATACGAACAAGCGCTGATGTATCTCGAGCTTGCGAGAGAGAAAAACAACCAGCCCCAATATCGGCAATATGATTGCAACGACTTTAAGAACGATGACCGTCATTGGGATGGCTCACGGCTTCGGATATCTGTCCGCCTTATCAGCGGCCATGCTTCCGCATAGAGCGTGACGTGCAATTCGACGGTCATCGAGACCATTGGCTGATATCCTGGGGGTACGGCCGACAAGTCTCGGGGTTCTTCGGAGCGTTTCTTATATCGATGCAGAGGCGTCTTTCCCACTTGGTTGCGCGAATCCCGCCATATCATCCAAAATCGGGCAATCCGGCCTGTCATCACCATGGCAGGCGTGGATCAGTTTCTGCAGGGTCGTGCGCATCGATTGCAGTTCGCGCACCTTCTCCTCGATCGCCGTGACATGGGCGGCGGCGATGTCGCGCACGTCGGCGCTGGCGCGGCTGCGATCCTGGTAGAGTGCCATCAACTGGCGACAATCCTCGATGGAAAAGCCGAGGTTGCGCGCGCGGCGCAAGAAGGCCAGCCGGTGGATGTCGTCGCTGGAGTAATCGCGGTAGCCATTGGCGGCGCGCGCGGGCGCGATCAGACCGATCTCTTCGTAGTAACGGATGGTCTTGGCCGGCAGGCCGGACCGGTTGGCTGCATCACCCACGTTCATGGCTGTTCCTCGATTCCAGGTAACCGTTTGATGTCGCCCTCATTGAATTTCCTTCACAATCCGGTGAAGTCTGTTGCCGAAATGCCATAGTGATACGCTTACCAGCACGCAAGGACACGCATATAGGCATCGCCCGCTTGGCAAGCAAAGCAAATGCCAGCATGAATGACGGTGAGAAAGCGGCTGACTCGTGCCGCACAGGTTTTGGCGGGGCACGGATCACCTTATGCGGTTGAAGTCGTTTGCAATAATTGCCGCATTGGCGCTCTCCTCTGCACTCGCCGGTTGCAGCACCATCGGCGGGCAGATTTTCTCCAACGACTATGGCGCGGTGACCGATGCCGGTTACCAGCTGCCGCGTATCCCGATCGAAAAAGTGCCGAGGCAGTTCCACCGGCAGGAAGTCAACTATGACAGCCCGGAAAAGCCGGGCACCATCATCGTCGATACGCAAAACAAGTTCCTCTACTTCGTTGAGGGTGACGGTCGTGCGATCCGCTACGGCATCGGTGTGGGCCGCGAGGGCTTCGAGTGGCACGGCACCGCCCATATCGCGCTGAAGCGCGAATGGCCGACCTGGACGCCGCCCCGCGAGATGATCAAGCGCCAGCCGGAACTGGCGAAGTTCGCTGACGGCATGGAACCAGGCCTGAAGAACCCGCTCGGCGCGCGCGCCATGTATCTGTTCAACAAGGGCGGCGACATGGGCTACCGCCTGCATGGCAGCCCGGAATGGAACTCGATCGGCAAGGCGATGTCGTCGGGCTGCATCCGGCTGATGAACCAGGACATCATCGACCTCTATGACCGCGCCGAGGTGGGCGCCAAGGTCATCGTGATGTAAGGACCACGATCCCCTCGCGGGATCATGGTCAAACGAGAAGACAAGGTTTCGTACGCGGACCGTCTAGGCAACAACGGACGTCCCAAACAGAAAACCGGGCAATTCGGCCCGGTTTTTTGTTATTTGCGCGATGCGACGCCTGCTCGGCGGTCAGGACACCGCCGAGAACGAGGTGGGAACCAAAATTTGGTTGGTGATTGTCTCGGTGATCTGGCCATCACGCTCGGAATCTTCCCGCGCCTGCTTCCAGGCAGGGTCCTTCACGAACGCCGCCCAGCGCTCTTCGCGTTCGGCCAGCGATTCCCATGCCAGCAAATAGGTCAGTTCGTTGTTCGAAGCACCGATCAGCGTGGTAAAGAAACCCGCTTGGCGAATACCGTGCTTTTCCCATAATTTGAGCGTGATCTTGTCGAAGCGATCAAGAAGCGCTGGCAAGCGTCCCGGCAAAGCCCGGTAAACCCGAAGTTCGTAGATCATCTTGGAGTTCCTTCTGATCGATAACCCGGAGCCGAAGAAAATCGGACCAGATGGTCAGCAGGGTAGAATTATCAAAGGTGGGTCAGGAGACCTGTTCGACCTGCTGCACTTCGGGCACGAAATGCCGCAACAGGTTCTGGATGCCGTGCTTCAGCGTCGCCGTCGATGACGGGCAACCCGCGCAGGCGCCCTTCATGTGCAGGAACACGGTGCCATTCTCGAAGCCGCGGAAGGTAATGTCGCCGCCATCCTGGGCCACCGCAGGGCGTACTCGCGTGTCGAGCAACTCCTTGATGGTGACGACGAGTTCCTCGTCAGCCTTGTCGTAGAATTCACCGGTCTCGCTGGTCTCGGCGGCAGGGCCGGCCTTGGCCATGACGGGCGCGCCCGACATGAAATGCTCCATGATGGCGCCAAGAAGCGCCGGCTTCAGGTGCTGCCAGTCGGGACCGTCCTTGGTCACGGTGATGAAGTCGTAGCCGAAAAAGACGCCGGTAACGCCAGGGATTTCGAACAGCCGACCGGCGAGCGGCGAGGCCGTGGCCGCACTGTCGGCATCGCGGAAATCCGCGGTGCCTTCCAGCAGCACTTCCTTGCCGGGCAGGAATTTCAGCGTCGCCGGATTGGGCGTCGATTCGGTCTGGATGAACATGGCCGCCTCCGTGCCCGTTTCGGGCAGATAGTTTGGAATAGTTCTAAATAGGCTCTATCGGCTGGACATTCAAGCGAAACGCATCACTGGAATGGCTGGCTGGTGGAATGTTTTTGCTGGCTGGGGAACAGGATCCCTGGCGGGCTCAGGCGAGACTATCGATCTCTTCATCGGACAGATTCTGCGGCACCACTGTGACGGGAATAGGGAAAGCCGCACCCTTGCCGGCCACCGCGCCGACCAGTGGCCCCGGTCCCTCCTTGCCGGCGCCGGCCGCCAGCACCAAGATGGCGATGTCCTGGTCTTCCTCGATCAGCTTGTGGATTTCTTCCGTCGGCTTGCCTTCGCGCACCACCATCTCCGGCTCGATGCCGAGCTTCTCGCGCACTTTGTTGGCGTAGCTGTCCAGGGCCGCGCGTGCCGTGGCGGTCGCCTCCTCGCGCATGATCTTCTCGACGCCCAGCCAGTGCTGGAAATCGTCCGGCTCGATGACATAGAGCAGCACCAGCGTGCCGCTGGTGCTCAGCGCGCGTTTCGAGGCGTAGGCGACGGCGCGCTCGCACTCCGGCGTGTCGTCGATGATCGTCAGGAATTTCCTGCGATGGCCGGCTTCGCGACTGAGGCGTTTGGAGACCATGTCTATCTACTCGATGTGTTTTCGGCCGCAATCTGCCACCGCACAAGACCGGCGGCAAGCCGCCGGTCTTGTGCCAGTGTTGATGCAGTGCACCGAGGCCGGGCTCAGCCCTGCAGAAGGCCGATGATGTCGCGCACGGTCTTCATCGTGGTCTCAGCCAGCACGCCGGCGCGTTCGCCGCCGTCCTTGAGCACGGCGTCGACATAGGCGCGGTCGCCTTCGATGCGGCGCATCTCGGCGGCGATCGGCGCCAGTCGCTCCACCGCGAGGTCGGCCAGCGCCGGCTTGAACACCGAAAACTGCTGGCCGCCAAATTCCCTGAGCACGTCGGCCTTCGACATCTCGGCCAGCCCGGCGTAGATGCCGACCAGGTTTTCAGCTTCCGGCCGGCTTTCCAAGCCGTCGACTTCGCTCGGCAAGGCTTCCGGATCGGTCTTGGCCTTGCGGATCTTCTTCGAGATGGTGTCGGCATCGTCAGTCAGATTGATGCGCGACAGGTCCGACGGGTCCGACTTCGACATCTTCTTCGACCCGTCGCGCAGGCTCATGATGCGCGCCGCCGGGCCGCCAATGACGGGCTCGGTGATCGGGAAGAAACCATTCACCGTCTCCTCGCCGATCTGCATCTCGACGCCGACGCCAAGCCTGGCGATGCGGTCGGAAAAATCATTGTTGAATTTCTGCGCGATGTCGCGGGTCAGCTCCAGATGCTGCTTCTGGTCCTCACCCACCGGCACATGCGTGGCACGATAGAGCAGGATGTCGGCAGCCATCAGCGAGGGATAGGCGAGCAGCCCCAGCGAGGCATTCTCGCGGTCCTTGCCGGCCTTGTCCTTGAACTGCGTCATCTTGTTCATCCAGCCGATGCGCGCGACGCAATTGAAGATCCAGGCGAGCTCGGCATGCTGCATCACCCGCGACTGGTTGAAGACAATGTGCTTCTTCGGGTCGATGCCGGAGGCGAGGAAGGCGGCGGTGATCGAGCGTGTCTGGTCGGCAAGGTCGTCATGGACGAGTTGCGCGGTCAGCGAATGCAGGTCGACGACGCAATAGATGCAGTCGGACGTTTCCTGCAGGGCGACGAATTTCTTGATGGCGCCGAGATAGTTGCCGAGATGCAGATTGCCGGTCGGCTGGACACCGGAGAAGACGAGGGGCTTGAAGGCGGACATCGGGTTTTCCTCAGGGCTTGTGGAGGGCCGTTTCGCGCGCGGCGAAAGTCTTTTAGACGGCGCGCTTATGGACGAGAGTGCGGGGCGGATCAAGAGTGCTTCGACCCCAAACGAACCGTAGGATGTTGACTCCGTAGTGTAGATGACTACATTATTTCTGCTACATATCGGTGCAAAGACGAACATGACGATCAACATCAACAACAAGGAAGCGGATAGCCTGACGCGTGCCTTCGCCAGGATCGAGGGCGTTGGCATCACCGAGGCAATCGTGATCGCCATGCGCGAGGCTTTGGAACGTCGTCGCAACCGCGAGACACCCTTGGAGACGGCGGCAAGGCTCCGCACCGAGTTCGGGATTGAGTTGAGCGAGCAGGCACGCAATCCGCTTCCGCGGTCAGTCTACGACGAATTGTCAGGCGAAGACTGATGTTTGTCGACGCTGCCGCTATTGTTGCGATGTTGAGCCAAGAGGCCGAAGCCGAACGCTGTGCGCAAGCGATCGTCGAAGCATCTGCTCCGTTCACGTCAGCGATCGCTGTATGGGAAGCATCAATGGCGCTTTCGCGATCCGAAAAGCTGGCAGTACCGGTCGAAGTGAGCCTCAAGATAGTCAGCCGTTTTCTTGAAGAGCGGGCTATCGCCTTGCGGGAGCTTCCGCCAGCCTCTGACACAACGTCGTTGTCCATTGAGGCCGCTTCGCGATTTCGCAACAACGCCATCCGATTGAATTTGGCGGACTGCTTTCATTACGCTTGCGCGCGCTATTATGCTGTTCCGGTGCTTTCGACGGCCGACGAATTCCGGCTTACGGATCTGGAGATTGTTCCTTAGGCGCTGGCGGTCCCTTGCGCCCGACATTGCGCCGGATCATGCCGAAATCTGCGCCACCGGTGGCGAAGGCGGTTACAAAATAAAGCAGCGCTCCGCCGGCAACCAGCGCCAGCACCGTCGTCGCCTTGACGACCAGCGGCGAGCCTGGTCCGAGTCTCGCGGCGAAATAGTGCTCGGCGAAATACAGCGCCACCGCCATCACGACCGCCGACAGCACCAGCCGTGGAATGCGCTTCAGCAACGGCACGTCGCGGCCCCAATGGCCGCGCCGGATCAGCACGGCAAGCAGCATCACCGCGTTGACCCAGCCGGCCACGGCCGAGGCGACCGCAATGCCGGGCGCGCCCATTCTGGGAAACAGGGTCAATGCGGTGGCAACGTTCACCGCCACCGAAATGGCGGCGAAGGTCATTGGCGTGCGCGTGTCCTCGCGCGCGAAATAGCCCGGGGTGAAGGCCTTGATCAGCACGAAGGCCGGCAGGCCCAGACCGAAGATAGCCAGGATCGCCGCCACCGTCGGCGTCGAATGGTTAGCGGCGAACGCGCCACGCTCATAGACCAGCCGTACGATCGGCTCGGCCATGACCCAGAGTGCGGCCGCCGCCGGCAAGGTCATGAACAGCGTGAACTCGACCGAGCGGTTCTGCAGATTGGCGGCCTCGATCAAATTGCCCGACTTCAGGGCCCGCGACAGTTCGGGCAGCAGCACGATTGCCACCGCCACGCCGACGACGCCGAGCGGCAACTGGTAGACGCGGTCGGCATAGGCAAGCGAGGACACGGCACTGTCCTGCGCCGAGGCGATCGCCGTGCCGATCAGCTGGTTGATCTGGGTGATGCCGCCGGTGATCGCCGCCGGCAGCGCCAGGATCAGCAGCCGCTTGACGTTGGGCGTCAGCTTGGGGCGGCGAAAGCCGATCGCGATGCCGGCGTTGCGCACCGCCACCCAGACGATGGCGAGTTGCACGAGCCCCGCCGCCAACACGCCCCAGGACAGGCCGAAACCAACGGCACGCGCATCCATGCCGTGGTACCACGCATAGCCAAGCACGCTGATGAGGATGATGTTGAGGAAAGCGGGTGCGACGGCAGCCGCGAAATAGCGGCGCAGGGAATTCAGCATGCCGGCCATCATGGCCGCAAGCGACATGCAGATCAGATACGGGAACATGATCGTCGCCAGCGTGACGGTCGTCTCGAACTTGCCCGGCGTGTCGGCGAAACCCGGTGCCACCAGATAGCGCACGATCAGCGGCATCGCCAGTTCCATGGCGATGGTCAGCGCCAGCAGCGCCGAGAACAGCACGCCGAACACTTCCTCCGAAAAGCGTTTGGCGCCGTCGGTGCCGTGCGTCTCGATCTCCTTGGCAAACAGCGGCACGAAGGCGGCGTTGAAGGCGCCTTCGGCGAACAGCCGGCGAAAGGTGTTGGGAAACTGGAAGGCGGCGTTGAAGGCATCGGCCACCGGTCCGGTGCCGAGCGCTGCCGCCATCAGCATCTCGCGGCCAAAGCCAAGCGCGCGGCTCATCAGCGTGCCGGAAGCAACCGTTGCGAATTTCTTGACGAGGCTCATAAGTCTGGAAACTGCCTGCGGAATTGGGAAGGGGAAATTGTCGTCACTCGGCGGCCGCCCTGGCCTTGCCGCCGCGTTCGGGCGCGATGCCTTCCAGCGTCGCCATCAGCCGGTTGCGGATCGTGTTGATGCGGGCCGGGCTGTCGATCTTCTGGCCGGTGAGGTCGGTGACATAGAATGTGTCGATGACCTTTTCGCCGAAGGTGGTGATGTGCGCCGAGGCGATGTCGAGCGACAGGTCGGACAAGGTCCCGGTGATCTCCGACAGCAGGCCGGGCCGGTCGAGCCCCTCGACCTCGATGACCGAGAATCGGTTCGACAGCGTGTTGCGGATTTCGGCGCGCGGCGGGATCTTGAACACCTTGGATCCGCGCCTGGGCTTGGTGCGCTTCTCGATCATCTCCGGCAGCCAGCTCTTGCCCGACAGCACGTCCTCGATCAGCCGGCCGACACGCTCGGCGCGCCGGCGCTCATCCTCGTCGCGGTCGAATTCCCTCGAGATCAGGATCGTGTCCAGCGCACGGCCGTCCGAGGTGGTGAAGATCTGCGCGTCGACGATGTTGCCGCCGGCCCCGGCACAGGCACCTGCGATCACCGACAGCAGGCGGGGATGGTCCTGCGCCAGCACGGTGATTTCGGTAACCCCCTCGAATTGGTGGGTCTTGACCATGGTGGCGAGCCTGTTGCCGGCCGCGTCCGCCTCACGGATGAATTCGGCATGCCGCAGCTGATCCGGCAGGTCGACGGCCAGCAGATAGTTCTCGTAGTGCAGCCCGACATAGCGCTTGCGGTCCTTCTCGGGCCAGTCGGCAAGCGCTTCGGCCAGGCGTTCGCGTGACGCGGCCGTGCGCTGGGCACGCGAAACTTCCGAAAAGCCGCCGGTCAAAAGCAGTTCGGTCTCATAGTAGAGCGTGCGCAGCAGCTGGCCCTTCCAGCCGTTCCACACCCCCGGTCCGACGCCCCTTATGTCGCAGACAGTGAGGATCAAAAGCATCTTCAGCCGCTCGACCGACTGCACGATCGCGGCGAAATCCTCGATTGTCTTGCGGTCATTGAGGTCGCGCGTCTGCGCCGTCATCGACATGACGAGGTGGTTCTCGACCAGCCAGGCAACCGTTTCAGTGTCGGCGGCGGACATCCCCATATGCGGGCAGATGCGGCGTGCGATCCGGGCGCCGGCCTCGGAGTGATCCTCCAGCCTGCCCTTGGCGATGTCGTGCAGCAGCACGGCGACATAGAGCGCCTCGCGGCTCTTCCTCAGGCCCGGCATCAGCGAATGCGACAGCGGATGCACCTTTTCGCCGTCGCCGCGCTCGATCTCGGCCAGCACGCCGATGCAGCGGATCAGGTGCTCGTCGACCGTATAGTGATGGTACATCGAGAACTGCATCATGGCGACGATCTTGCCGAAATCGGGGATCAGCCTGCCCAGCAGTCCGGCCTCGTTCATGCGCCGCAGATTGAGTTCGGCATTGCGGTCGGAGGTCAATATGTCGAGGAACAGCCGGTTGGCCTCCTCATCGCGACGCAGCGACTTGTTGACCAGGCCAAGCGAGCGGGTGAGCAGCTTCAGCGCATCGGGATGGAACTCCAGCCCGTGCTTGTCGGCGAACCAGAACAGTCGGAGCAGATTGACCGGATCGCGCTCGAACACCTGGTCGTCGGCGATGTTGATACGGTGGTTGTCGACAATGAAATCGGACGTGCCGGCGAGCTTGCGCTTGCGGCGCTGGAAGGTGAGGAAGATGCGGTTGAAGCCCGGCACGTGCTTGGCCTGCTCCTCCTCGAGCGCGGCACAGAAGATGCGGGTAAGGTCGCCGACATCCTTGGCGACCAGGAAGTAGTGCTTCATGAAGCGCTCGACCGCCGACAAGCCGGGATGGGTCGTGTAGCCAAGCCGTTCGGCAATCTCGCGCTGGATGTCGAAATGCAGCCGTTCCTCGGGCTTGCCGGTGAGGAAATGCATGTGGCAGCGCACCGCCCACAGGAAATCCTCGGCCTTCTGGAACTCGCGGTACTCGGCCTCGGTGAAGACGCCCTTGTCGACCAGTTCCTCGCCGGTACGCACCCGGTAGAAATACTTGCCGATCCAGAACAGCGTCTGCAGGTCGCGCAGGCCGCCCTTGCCGTCCTTGACATTGGGTTCGACCAGATAGCGGCTCTCGCCGGCCTTGGCATGGCGTTCGTCGCGTTCGGCGAGCTTGGCCTGGACATATTCCGGACCGGTGGTGCGCACCACCTCATGGTCGAAGCGCAGCATCAGCTCGTCGTAAAGCTTGCGTTCGCCCCACAGGAATCGCGCTTCCAGGATCGAGGTGCGGATGGTGATGTCGGTGCGCGACAGCCTCAGGCACTCATCGATGTTGCGGGTGGCGTGGCCGACCTTTAAGCCCAGATCCCACAGCATGTAGAGCATGTATTCGACGGTCTGTTCGCCCCACGGCGTCTGCTTGTAGGGCAAAAGGAACAGAAGATCGATGTCGGATCCCGGCGCCAGCGTGCCGCGGCCGTAGCCGCCGACCGCCACGACGGCCATGCGCTCCGCAGACGACCGGTTCTTCACCCGGTAGACGTGGTTTGCCGCGAAATCGTAAAGCGCCCGGATCAGCTCATCCATGAGATGCGACAGCCGCTCGGCGCAGGCATTGCCGCCGCCGTCCTCCATCAGCATTGCCTCGGCGATCTTTCGGCCTTCGGCGAGCCGGGTCTTGAGAAGCTGCAGAGCGCCGGCACGGGCGGCCTTCCCGGAACCATCGCCGTCGGTGGCCGTCGTCAGCGCGGTCATCTCGCGTCGCAAGGCTTCGCCGTCGATCAGTTCATCGAGCTTCAGGGAGATTTTCGCCATAGGTACCGGTTGGCCTTGCCTTTTGGGCGGCGTCTATAGCGTGTTTTCGCGGCGCTGGGTATGGGGCCGGTCGACAGCGCCGCATGTGGGCTGGTCTTGCGCCCCCGGCGCGTCGAAAGGGACGATCGTAAATCGCCGCAGCCTGCTGTAGTCGGCTACCCAATCGATGATCCGCCTTGTCTCTTTCCATACCTTCTCGGCGATCGGCCTTCGGCGTTTCGTGTTGAGCCCGCTTACGTCCCAGGAGGCCTCCCTTTCCTCGTAAAGCAGGCTTGGAAATCTGTCGCCGACGAACTGATCCTGCACGCAGATCGCGGGAATGAGCTGGTAGATTGTCTTGCCGGTCGCCGTCGGGAACGCCGGATTGAAGACCGCATCATCGGCGGCTGCGTTGGCCCGTGCTGTGGCTTCGAACAGATCGCGTGCCATCTGCCTCGACAGGATGTAGCCGCCGGTTCCAACGTGATTCCAGATGAGCCTGGAGAGGAAAAAGCCGTTGCCGACGGCAGTCCTTTTTCGCTGGATCATGGTTTTTCTGAAGAATGTTTCGAGCTTGACGACATCGGCATCCGCTGGAATCCAGCTGATGTCGGCAAGCAGCGTACCGGCTTTCGCCGAAAACACGATGTCGTCCTCGAACACTGCGCCATAGGGGGCGCTATCCTGAGCGATGATCGACCAGCAGGCGCGGTGGCTGTGCATGCAGGCCACCTCGGTGGCGGTCAAATGCCGGACTCCGTACAGCACGTGCTGTGGTTGCAGCATCAGGTCAGGACGGTCACGGGCATCCGTTGCAACGATTCGCTCGAAGGCGATGCCGATGCGGGCAAACTCCGCCGCGATATGGGCGAGACGGTCGGTAGACCGATCGAGATTGATGACCAGACATTTCATTGTTTAAAGGAAACGGCATCATTTTTGGAATATCGGCACCTACTAGCACATGCTGTGCCCCGGTGTATGGGCTTTTCTGAACGACTGGCCCGATCTACTGCCGAAAACGCGAAAAATCCAAACAGCCCTTGACCTTCCAGTTACTGGAAGCACTACCTCCGCATTAGACAGAGGCATAAAGGCATTTTTGGAATGACGCATTCAGATCATGACCACCACGGTGACCACCACAGCGCCCATGGCGGCTGCTGTACGCCGAAAGGTGTGGTCGTGGATGCGGTTCTGCGCGATCCGGTCTGTGGCATGACCGTGGATCCGGCCGCCGGCAAGCCGACATCGGAACATGGCGGCCGGCTCTATCATTTCTGCAGTGAAGGCTGCCGCACGAAATTTGTCGCGGAGCCGGAAAAATTCCTGACGGCCACCGACCCCGTCTGCGGCATGAGCGTCGACCGCGCTACAGCCAGGCACTTTCTCCGCCATGAAGGGCAAGGCTTCTATTTCTGTTCCGCCGGCTGCAAGGCGAAATTCGAAGCAGCGCCGCAAACCTATCTCGCCGGCAGGCCGGCGCCGGTGCCGGCACCCAAGGGCACGCAATACACTTGCCCGATGCATCCAGAGATCATCCGCGACAAGCCCGGTTCCTGCCCGATCTGTGGCATGGCTCTTGAGCCGATGGGCGTGCCAAAAGGCGATGAAGGGCCAAATCCCGAACTGGTCGACTTCACCAGGCGGTTCTGGGTCAGCGGGGCCCTGTCGGTCCCGCTTCTGATCATCGCCATGGCGCCGATGGTCGGCCTGAGCTTCGAAAATCTGGTCAGCGACCGGACAAAGACCTGGGTTGAGTTGGCTTTGGCGAGCCCGGTGGTGCTGTGGGCTGCGTTCCCGTTCTTCCATCGCGGCGGGGAATCGATCCTCAACCGCAGCCCCAATATGTGGACGCTGATCTCGCTCGGCGTCGGTGCCGCGTATCTATACAGCATTATCGCCACGTTCTTCCCCGACATCTTTCCGCACCAGTTCCGCAGCCATGGCGGTGCGGTGCCGGTCTATTTCGAGGCCGCCGCTGTCATTGTCGCTCTGGTCTTCCTCGGCCAGGTGCTGGAATTGCGCGCCCGCGAAAAGACCGGATCGGCGATCCGCGCCTTGCTCGATCTGGCGCCAAAGACCGCGCGGCGTATCGCCGAAGGCGGTTCCGAGGCTGATGTGCCGCTGGACAGCGTCAAGGCCGGGGATCGCCTGCGCATTCGGCCCGGCGATGCCGTGCCGGTCGACGGCACCGTGCTGGAAGGTCGTTCCTCGATCGACGAGTCGATGATATCAGGCGAGCCGCTGCCGGTCGAAAAGGCAGAAGGCGACGCCCTGACCGGCGGCACGCTCAATAAGAACGGCTCGCTGATCATGCGCGCCGAGCGGATCGGCGCCGAGACCACGCTTGCGCGCATCGTCGAACTCGTCGCCAAGGCACAGCGCTCGCGCGCTCCCATTCAAGGATTGGCCGATCGCGTTTCCTTCTATTTTGTCCCGGCCGTCGTTCTTATCGCCATCGCCGCGTTCATTGCCTGGGCGGTTTTCGGCCCAGAGCCCAGCCTGATCTTTGCCATCGTCTCGGCGGTCTCGGTGCTGATCATCGCCTGTCCCTGCGCGCTCGGCCTCGCCACGCCGATGTCGATCATGACTGCCACCGGGCGCGGAGCGCATGTCGGCGTGTTGATCAAGGAAGCCGCCGCGCTCGAACGCTTTGCCTCCGTCGACACGCTGATCATCGACAAGACGGGAACGCTGACCGAGGGACGGCCGAAACTGACCGATGTTCTGGCAGCAGACCGCTTTTCCGAAGACGAATTGCTGGCGCTTGCAGCCGGCCTGGAGAAGGGGTCGGAGCATCCGCTGGCCGAGGCCATCGTCGACGGCGCCGCCGCGCGCGGTGTAACTGTCGCCGATGCCGGAGATTTCGAGGCAATCACCGGAAAGGGGGTGTCCGGCACGGTCTCCGGAAAAACTGTCGCGCTCGGCAATGCCGCCATGATGGCCGATCTTGGCATCGACATCGCAGCCATCTCGGCCAAGGTCGAGGCGCTGCAGGTTGAAGGCAAGACGGCGATGTTCGTCGCTGTCGGCGGCAGACTGGCCGGCATCGTTGCCGTCGCCGATCCGGTCAAGGCGACCACCGCCGAGGCGATCCGGGCGCTGCATGACAGCGGCTTGCGGATCATCATGGCGACCGGTGACAATGAGCGCACCGCCAGGGCGATCGCCAAAAGCCTCGGTATCGATGAGGTTCGCGCCGGGCTACTGCCGGAACAGAAGGCGGCGCTCGTCGAAGAGCTGCGCGGCAGGGGTGCCGGTGTCGCCATGGCCGGCGACGGCGTCAACGACGCACCCGCCTTGGCCAGCGCCGATGTCGGCATTGCCATGGGCACCGGTGCCGATGTCGCCGTCGAAAGCGCCGGCATCACGCTGGTCAAGGGCGACCTCAACGGTATCGTGCGGGCTCGAACGCTGGCCCAGGCAACGATCCGCAACATCCGCCAGAACCTGTTCTTCGCCTTCCTCTACAATGTGCTTGGTGTGCCGGTCGCCGCCGGCGTGCTCTATCCGCTCACCGGCACGCTTTTGTCGCCGATGCTGGCGGCAGCGGCGATGAGCCTGTCCTCTGCGTCGGTCATATCAAACGCATTGCGGCTGAGAACGTTGAAACTGTGATCCAAACCCCCAAATACGAAACCCCAAAATACCACACCGAAGCAACAGGAGACCATGAATGACCTTGGCTAAAAAACTCGTGCTTTTGCTGATGGCGGCCGGAATGCTGCTCGCCGTCTTCCTCGAAAGCGTTCCAGCGCAGAGCGAAGAGATGAAACATGACATGGCCGGCATGGCGATGGGGGCACAAAGCCCTGCCACCGTTGGCTACAAGAAGGCGATGGACAAGATGCACAAGGGCATGATGGTCAAATACACCGGCAATGCCGATGTAGACTTCGTCCGCGGCATGATCCCGCACCATCAGGGCGCCATCGACATGGCCAAGGTCGAACTCGCCAACGGCAAGGACCCGGAAATCCGCAAGCTCGCCGAAGGCGTCATCGCCGCGCAGGAAGCCGAGATCAAGCAGATGCAGGCTTGGCTCGCCGCCCACCCGGTGAAGTGAGCCTTTTCGCGACGAAGAATCGGGCAAGGATATCTCTGGATTTCCCGCCCGCCCTGTGATGCGATCCGGCCTCAAACGGAGCCTGCCATGCCATCGGCCATCAGAACCACCACGCTACCCCAAGGCGAAGCCATTGCCGTGCTCGGCCAGGGCACATGGAAGATGGGCGAGGATTCGCGCCGCCGTGCCGGTGAAGTGAACGCTCTAAAGCTCGGTCTCGATCTTGGCATCACGCTGATCGACACCGCCGAAATGTATGCCAGCGGCGGCGCCGAGGAGGTGGTGGCCGAAGCCATCGCCGGGCGCCGCGACGAGACTTTTCTGGTCTCGAAAGTGCTACCGTCAAACGCTTCCCGCGCCGGTGTGCAGCGCGCCTGCGAAAACAGCCTGAAGCGGCTGCGCACCGACCGCATCGACCTCTATCTCTTGCACTGGCCTGGCAGCGTGCCGTTGGCGGAGACGGTCGAGGCCTTCGAGGCCTTGAAGAAGGCCGGCAAGATCCGCCATTGGGGTGTCAGCAATTTCGACACCGAGGAAATGGAAGAGCTGGTCGGCGTGGCCAATGGCGGCACCGTCCAGACCAACCAGGTGCTCTACAACCTCGTCCGGCGCGGCCTCGAGTTCGATCTCGCACCCTGGAGCCGGCAGCGCGGCATTCCGCTGATGGCCTATTCGCCGGTCGAGCAAGGCGCGCTGGCGCACAACGGCCGCCTAGACGCCGTCGCCGCCCGCCACCATGCGACCGCAGCTCAGATCGCTCTCGCCTGGGTGATGCAGCAGGACGGCGTCATCGCCATCCCCAAGGCCAGCAGCCAGGAGCATGTGCGTCAGAATTTTGCCGCGCTCGACATCAAGCTTACAGGCGAGGATCTCGCCGATCTCGACCGCGCGTTCCCGCCACCGACGCGCAAGCGCGGGCTGGAGATGATCTGATTACTTCCCGGCCAGCCCCTTCAGCCGGTACAATGCCTCCAGTGCTTCCCTTGGCGTCATCTCGTCGGGGTTGATGTCGCCGAGCGCAGCACCCAGCGCGTCGTTCTTCACCGGCTTCGCTGCCTCGCGCTTTACCGCCACGGAAAACAGCGGCAGGTCGTCTACCAGACGGTTGGTCTTGCCCGAAACTTCGCCTTCCTCCAACTGGTGCAGTACCTGCTTTGCGCGGTCGACCACGGCTTCCGGCAGCCCGGCCAGTCGCGCCACCTGCACGCCGTAGGAGCGGTCGGCCGCGCCCTTGCCGACCTCATGCAGAAAGACGACGTCGTTTTCCCATTCCTTGACCCGCATGGTGACGTTGTGCAGCCGCGCCAGTTTGCCGGCGAGCGAGGTCATTTCGTGGAAATGGGTGGCGAAGATCGCCCGGCAGCGGTTCTTCTCGTGCAGATATTCGACCGCCGCCCAGGCGATCGACAGACCGTCGAAGGTGGCGGTGCCGCGGCCGATCTCGTCGAGAATGACGAGCGCGCGTTCGCCGGCCTGGTTGAGGATCGCCGCCGTCTCGACCATCTCGACCATGAAGGTCGAGCGGCCGCGCGCCAGATCGTCGGAGGCGCCGACGCGCGAGAACAGCCGGTCGACGACGCCGATATGAGCCGATGCCGCCGGCACGAAGGAGCCGGTCTGGGCCAGGATGGCGATCAGGGCATTCTGGCGCAGGAAGGTCGACTTACCACCCATATTGGGGCCGGTCAGCAGCCAGATGGCGCCGTTCTTGGCGCTGCCCTCCGGGGAGAGGTCGCAATCATTGGCGACGAACGGGCCTTCGCCGGAACGGCGCAGTGCCTGCTCGACCACCGGATGCCGGCCGCCCGAAATCTCGAAGGCGAGGCTGGAATCCACCACCGGCCGACACCAGGCCTCGCTTTCCGACAGAAGCGCGAGTGCCGCCGACACGTCGATCACCGCCAGCGCATCGGCGCCGGCGCGGATTTTTTCCGCCTCGCCGACTGCCTCCACAGTCAGCGCATCGAAGGCGTTCAGTTCGATGCTCAGTGCCCGGTCGGCGGCATTGGCGATCTTGGTTTCGAGTTCGGCAAGCTCGGTCGTGGTGAAGCGCATGGCGTTCGCCATGGTCTGACGATGGATGAAGCGCGCCTTGGCGCCATCGCTGCCGGTCATGATCGCATGGTGGTTGGCGGTCACCTCTATGTAATAGCCGAGCACATTGTTGTGCCGGATTTTTAGCGAACGGATGCCGGTCTCCTCGATCAGCGAGCGCTCCAGCCCGGCGATCACCTTTCGCGATTCGTCGCGCAGTGCCCGCATCTCATCGAGTTCCGGGTGGTAGCCGCCACGCACGAAGCCGCCGTCGCGCTTGAGCAGCGGCAGTTCCTCGCCCAGCGCCTGCGTCAGATGCCGGGCAAGCGCCTGGGGCAGTGCTTGAATAGCGTCTAGCGATGCCGTCAATTCCTGGGGCAGGGCGGTCGCGGCAAAGATTTCGGCGATCGCGCCGGCGGCCTCGAAACCGGCTCGCAGCGCACCGAGATCGCGCGGGCCGCCACGGTTGAGCGCCAGCCTGGATAGCGCACGTGGCATGTCGGCGACGCTTTTCAGGCTCGTCCGCACCGCCTGGCACAGCCGCGTCTCGGAGCGGAAGAACGAAACCGAATCCAGCCGGGCGCCGATCGCCGCCGGGTCGGTCAGCGGCGCCATCAGCCGGTCGGCCAGCAGCCTTGCGCCGCCGCCGGTCACCGTGCGGTCGATTGCCTTGAAAAGCGAACCCTCGCGGCTGCCGGACAATGTGCGCAAGAGCTCGAGATTGCCGCGCGTTGCCGGATCGATGAACAGGGTCGAGCCCTGCTCCTCGCGCTCCGGCCGCGACAAAGGCGGCCGCTCTGCCTTCTGCGTCTTCTCGACATAGGCGATGGCGCCCGAGATCGCTGACAGTTCGGCGCGCGAAAACGCCCCGAAACTGTCGGGCGTCGCCACGTCGAAGAAGCGCGCGATGCGCCCGGTGGCCGAGGCCGAATCGAACAGGCTCGGCGGCTGTGGGCTGGCAACGCGGCCAAGCACGTCGAACACCGGCTTCAGCTCGGGATCATGAAACACCGGCTCGGCGACGATCAGTTCGCGTGGGTCAACGCGGAAGATGTCGGCCAGCAGCCGGTCGGCGGTGGTCTCGGCAACACGGAACGCGCCGGTCGAGATATCGATCCAGGCAATTGCAAAGCTGTGGTCGCTGCCGCCTTTCACCCGCCCCAGCGCCATCAGAAAACTCGATTCCGACGGCGCCAGCAATTTGTCCTCGGTGATGGTGCCCGGCGTCACCAGCCGCACCACGTCGCGGCGCACCACGGATTTGCCGCCGCGCTTCTTCGCCTCGGCCGGATCCTCGATCTGCTCGCAGACGGCGACGCGGAACCCCTGGCCGATCAGCTTCTGCAGATAGTCGTCGGCCGCATGCACCGGCACGCCGCACATCGGGATATCGTGGCCCTGGTACTTGCCGCGTTTGGTGAGAACGATGCCCAGCGCCCGGCTTGCCTTCTCGGCATCGTCGAAGAACAGCTCGTAGAAATCACCCATGCGGTAGAACAGCAGCGAATCCGGGTTCGCCGCCTTGATCTCGATGAACTGCTCGATCATTGGCGTGGCGCCGGCAGTGGCGGCCGGCAACGGCCTCATGGCCTCAGGGGCGTCCGGCTCGTTCGGAATGTGCATGTTCATGCCGACACGCTAGCAGATGTGATGGCAGGGTTTAATGCCGGCGTCTCGAAAAGCAGGGGACGACTGCGTTGCCGCCACCATCGTTTGATGGGCTCACCAGCATTGCAACGAGGTGAAGTCGCACTTAATCATCGCTGCGGACAAGGCATTGGCAGATGGACAGGTTTGGCCAGGAAGCATTCGAGGAGATGATCGGTGCGGTCCGTTCGCCCTTCGAGCGGCTGGACATCGTACGGCGCGCGGCCAAGCTTTTTGGCAAGGCCCGGCTTTCGGCCGCCAAGCGCATACCTTTCCTTCTTCCGATCCATGGTCCGTTGCGGGATGTCGACGGGGGCATGGTCGTTTCGGTTTATGCGGTCAGCCACGATCCGCTGATACTCTATACGCCGATCGGTGGCGCCCGCCCGCTCTCCACCGTCGCCGCCATCGGTCGGCGCCTGGCCAAGCGGCGCGCGACCTTGCTGCTGTCGCCGAACTGGACATTGGAGCGGCCGCATGTGGTCGGAAGGATGGGCGCGGATCTAGCCTGGTACCGCAAGCGGTTCCCGCTTCACGAGCTGATTTTCCTCTGCAACACCGAAGAGGAACGCCACCTTGTTGCCGCGGCCGGCGGCACCGCGATCGTTTCCAACCACAATCTCATGGTCTCGGAAGAGATGTTCCGCCCGTTGCCGGACGTGCCGGTCGTATTCGACGCCGTCTATAATGGCCGCATTTCGCACACCAAGCGCCATTATCTCGCGCTCGACATTGAAAGGCTGGTTCATATCACCTTTTCGATCGGCGAGGTGTCACCAGCCGGCGCCCGTGCCTTTATCCGCCGCCTGCAGGCGCAATCACCGCTGCACCACATCGCCAATCCGATCGTCGACGGCATGACCGCCAAGCTGACAACACCCGAAGTCAACCGTGTCTACAACCAGGCCGCCGTCGGACTTTGCCTGTCGGCCGAGGAGGGGGCGATGTATGCCTCCATGGAATATCTGCTCGCCGGTCTGCCGATCGTTAGCACGCCAAGCCTCGGCGGCCGGGACGTCTTTTTCGACCCGGACTATTGCATGATCGTCGAGCCGGAACCGGCAGCCATCAGGCGCGCGGTCGAGCGGCTCCGCGACCGCGCCATCCCGCGTGAGGAAATCCGCGAGCGCACGCTTGAAAAAGTGCGGGCCGGGCGGCTGGACCTGACGGCCTATCTGTCGGCACTGAAGCAGCGCCTGGGCAGCAGCGACCCGCCCTTCTCGCAATGGCCATTTCAGGGTGCTGGAACCTTGATGCGCTGGGCCACGCTGCGCGAGCATGCACGTGAGATCGCGGCATTCAAGTCAGCGCAGCATGGTTCCTGACCGAACGTGTCCGCTTTGAAGCAGCTTTGCCCAGCTTGGCGGTTTACACGGGGCGGCGCGTGGTCTTAATTCGGAGCGAAACAAAGCACCCGCTTCAACGAGGTGCTGCACCGGCGAGGAAATCAAAAGCATCATGGCCAGGAAAACCGAAAACAGCGGTCCGTCCGTCAGCGCGCAGGAGGCGCTCGAATTCCACGCCATGGGCCGCCCCGGCAAGCTGGAGGTCGTTGCCACCAAGCCGATGGCGACGCAGCGCGACCTCAGCCTCGCCTATTCGCCTGGTGTCGCGGTGCCGGTTCTGGCAATCGCCGAAGACCCCAGCCGCGCCTTCGACTACACGACGCGCGGCAACATGGTCGCCGTCATTTCCAATGGCACCGCCATCCTCGGCCTCGGCAATCTCGGTGCGCTGGCCTCGAAGCCGGTGATGGAAGGCAAGGCGGTGCTGTTCAAGCGCTTCGCCGACGTCGATTCCATCGACCTCGAGGTCGACACCGAGGACGCCGACGAGTTCATCAATTGCGTGCGCTTCCTCGGACCCTCCTTCGGCGGTATCAACCTGGAAGACATCAAGGCGCCGGAATGCTTCATCATCGAGCAGCGCCTGCGCGAACTGATGGACATCCCGGTCTTCCACGACGACCAGCATGGCACCGCCATCATCTCGGCCGCCGGCCTGATCAACGCGCTGGAAATCACCGGCCGCGACATGAAGACCACGAAAATGGTCTGCAACGGCGCCGGCGCCGCCGGCATTGCCTGTATCGAACTGATGAAGGCGATGGGCTTCGCGCCGGAAAACATCATCCTGTGCGACACCAAGGGCGTGGTCTTCCAGGGCCGCACCGAAGGCATGAACCAGTGGAAGTCGGCGCATGCCGCCAAGACCGATGCGCGCAGCCTGGCTGAGGCGCTCGATGGCGCCGACGTCTTCCTCGGCCTCTCCGCCAAGGGTGCGCTGACCACCGCCATGGTGCAGTCGATGGCCAAGAACCCGATCATCTTCGCCATGGCCAATCCCGATCCTGAAATCACGCCGGAGGAAGTGGCCGAGATCCGCACCGACGCCATCATGGCGACGGGCCGTTCGGATTACCCGAACCAGGTCAACAACGTGCTCGGCTTCCCCTATATCTTCCGCGGTGCGCTGGATGTCAGGGCCACCACCATCAATGACGACATGAAGATTGCCGCCGCCCAGGCGCTGGCCGCACTGGCGCGCCAGGATGTGCCGGACGATGTCGCTGCCGCCTATCAGGGTAACCGGCCGAAATTCGGCCCCAACTACATCATCCCGGTGCCGTTCGACCCGCGCCTGATCTCGGCCATTCCGCTTGCCGTGGCCAAGGCGGCGATGGATTCGGGGGTTGCCCAAAAGCCGATCCTCGACCTCGACCGTTACGCGCAGGAACTGTCGGCCCGCCGCGACCCGATCGCCTCCACCTTGCAGCGCATCTACGACCGCGTGCGCCGCCAACCCAAGCGCATCGTCTTCGCCGAGGGTGAGGAGGAGCAGGTGATGCGCGCCGCCGTCTCCTATGTGAACCAGCGGCTCGGCACCGCCATCCTGCTTGGCCGCGACGATGTCATCAAGGAAAACGCCAAGCACGCCGGCATCGACCTCAACAAGCAAGGCATCGAGATCATCAACGCCAGGCTGTCGCGCCGCAACGGCATCTACACCGACTATCTCTATGAGCGCATGCAGCGCAAAGGCTTCCTGTTTCGCGACTGCCAGCGGCTGATCAACAACGACCGCAACCATTTTGCCGCCTGCATGGTGGCGCTGGGCGATGCCGACGGCATCGTCACCGGCGTCACCCGCAACTATTCGACAGCGCTGGACGACATCCGCCGCGTCATCGACGCCAAGCCCGGCCACCGCGTCATCGGCGTCTCGATCGTGCTGGCGCGGGGCAAGACCGTGCTGGTCGCCGACACCGCCGTGCACGACATGCCGAACGCCGAGCAGATCGCCGACATCGCCGAGGAGGCGGCAGGCTTCGCCCGCCGCATGGGCTATGAGCCGAGGCTCGCCATGCTTGCCTATTCCACCTTCGGCCATCCGCAGGGCGAGCGCTCCGAGCGTGTCCAGGAAGCCGTGCGCATACTCGACAAGCGCCGCGTCGACTTCGAATATGACGGCGAAATGGCCGCCGACGTCGCGCTCAACGCCCGCGCCATGGCGCAATACCCGTTCATAAGGCTCACCGGCCCGGCCAATGTGCTGATCATGCCGGCCTTCCACTCAGCCTCGATCTCGACCAAGATGCTGCAGGAACTCGGCGGCTCGACCGTCATCGGCCCGCTGCTGGTTGGTCTCAACAAGCCGGTGCAGATTGTGTCGCTGAACGCCAAGGACAGCGACATCGTCAACATGGCGGCGATCGCGGCGTATACGGCGGGGACGTGACGAGCGGTCCTGGAGAGGGCGGAAGCCAACGATCTAGCTCTTCGAACGCGGCGGCGCTCAAAACTCCGCCGGACCCCCACCCATAACATCTTGATAAGATTCAGCTGATATAGGGAAGCTCTTGCCGCATGCCGTAACGGCATCCACGGCGCGCTCAGACCGCCAAATGGGGGTGCGGCCATGAAGCATGACGGCGTTTCTGTATCCGTGGCCGGCGAGCGAGCCTACCACGACGAGCGATTGGATGCTTTGCTCAGCATCACCGGGCGCATGGACGGTTATCTCTACCGTTGCCGCAACGACGCGTCCTACACCATGCTCTATATCAGCGACGGCATTTTCACCGTCAGCGGCTATCGGCCGAGCGATTTCATTCACAATGCCGTACGAGACTATGTCTCGGCGATCCACCCGGATGATTTGCCGTCTGTCTATGCCGCCGTCGACGCCGCGCTCGAGGCGCGCTGCAACTGGAACGTCGACTACCGCATCGTGCCGCAGGTCGGCGAACCGCTCTGGGTCCGTGAGATCGGCGGCGGTGTCTGGGACGAGGCCGGCGAACTCGAATTCCTGGAAGGCTTCGTCGTCGACATCAGCGACCGCAAGGTGGTCGAGGACCTCAACGCCCAGCTGCTTCTGGACCTGAAGACCGCCAATGAGGAACTGTCGGCGCAAAAGCGCGAAATCGAGGTTGCCAAGCAGCAGAGCGATCACTCGGCCAACCACGATGCCTTGACCGACCTGCCCAACCGGCGTGCCTTCCACAACGAGCTCAAATCGGTGGTTGCGCGCTGTGGCGCCACCGGCGAGGCGGCCGGGCTTCTGTTCATCGACCTCGACCGGTTCAAGGAAGTCAACGACACGCTCGGCCACGAGGCCGGCGATGCGCTGCTGCAGCGCGTGTCGAGCCAGCTTCGCTCGATCCTGCGCAGCGCCGATTTCGTTGCCCGGCTTGGCGGCGACGAGTTCGCCTTCCTGTTCTCGGCCGACACCGATCTGGCACAGCTGAAGGCCGTGCGTGTCGCTGAACGCATCCTGGAAAGGTTGCGGATAAAGGTTCCGACGCCCAATGGCACCATCCAGGTCGGCTGCACTGTTGGCGTGGCCATGTATCCGGCGGAGGCTGCGGACTCCGAAGCGCTGATCGCGCTCGCCGACCGGCTGATGTACATCGGCAAAAAAAGCGGCCGCAATCGCCTGGTCACCGCCAGCGAAATGACGCCGCAACAGCCATCGTCCGGGCCTCACCTTCGCAAGACCGCGTAAAGCTATCGGTGCGAATTTAACGTCGACTCCGATATCCGACAGTGCCGGCTTCAGCCCGGCGCGAACACCCTTGCTGCTTCCACAACGTCGTCGATCTGGTCCGCCCGCAGCAGGTCGATTGGAACACGGCCGTCGAGTTGCGCCGCAGGCCGGGTCAGCCACAGCCAGGCGAGCCTCGGATTGCCGATCAGGGACAGCACGTCGCTAATGCCCGCCACCGGCCTGCCGTCGACGAACTGCGCCAGCGGGAAGACGTGCTTGCGGCCACCCTTGCGCAAGGCGATGACGTTGTTTCGCCTTTGCCAGCGATGCAGGGTCGAGCGGGCGATGTGCAAATTCTCTTCCAGATAGGTCGAGCCGGCGACGCGGCCGGCCCAGTCCTCGATCAGCATCGATTCGAGGTCGTCGGACGGCGAGGGAGGCGTCTCATTGGCCAGCAATGCTGTCGGTGGATTTCCGGTGGTGCCGGCTTCACTGCGGCGCGCGGCTTCCGCCGCCAGCGCACGCACGAATTTCGAGGCAAGGCCGGGAAGGTCGGCATGGATGGCGTCGATGGCGCGCTGATGCTTGGGCGAAAGCAAGGTTACGGCGGACGCTATGCCGGCGGCGATCTTGCCGAGCGAGACCACTGTGGATTGGTTTATAGCCTCGTCATGGCGGGCAAGTGCGCGCTCGACATCCTCGGCGACCATCTCCGCGAAGTCGTCCTGTCCGCGACCGGTGGTCTGAAATCTGCTCATGCATCTGTCTTCTGGCCGCGCGCGCTCCTCCCTCGGCTGCGGCCGATTGCTGAATTTCTAGCGCGGAAAACGGAAATCGCGGCGCGAACGAATACGTCCGCCCGACAGCTTGCTGTCTTGCATCTTTCAACACCCCATCTGACTGCGAGCGCCCCGAAATGTCAGTCACGGGACGCTCTCGTTTTCGTGTAAGAGCGATATATGACAATCACGCGACGGTGAAGTTGCCGATCTCCCCCTTCGTGGGGGAGATGCCCGGCAGGGCAGAGGCGGGCGCGAAGGATCGCTGCGTAGCAATGCTTGCGCCGTGCCCCACGCTCTGGGCGGGCGTCGCGCCCTGTGAGGTAAACATTGGAAATGCCGGCGGGACAGCGCCCCCCTCTGGCCTGCCGGCCATCTCCCCCACATGGGGGGAGATCGGCAGTTGTCCCTACAACAACCCGGCCAGTTCCGCTTCGCGGCGCAAATTCTGCCTTGGCCTCGGGCCGATCTGCTGGATCACCAGGCCGGCCGCCAGTGAGCCGAGATCGCCGCAGGTCTTGAGGTCTCGGCCTTGCGTGTAGCCGTGCAGGAAACCGGCGGCGTAGAGGTCGCCTGCGCCCGTGGTGTCGACCAGTTCCCTGATGGTGGTGGCCTGGATGACCACGGTCTCGTCGCCGCGTACGATGACCGAGCCTTTTTCCGAGCGGGTGACGGCGGCTATTCTGCAGTCCTTGCGGATCTTGGCCAGCGCCTCGTCGAACGACGATGTCTGGTAGAGCGACTTGATCTCGTGGCTGTTGGCGAAGACGATGTCGACCGTGCCGGAGCGCATCAGGTCGAGGAACTCGTCGCGGTAGCGGTCGACGCAGAACGAATCCGACAATGTCATCGACACTTCGCGGCCTGCCGCGTGCGCCAGCTTCGCCGTCTGCCGGATCGCTTCCTTGGCGCGCGGCGGATCCCACAGATAGCCTTCGAAATAGGTGACCTTGGCGCCCGATGCCTTGTCGGCTTCGACATCTTCCGGGCCGAGTTCGACGCAGGCGCCGAGATAGGTGTTCATCGAGCGCTCGCCGTCGGGGGTGACGAAGATCATCGAGCGCGCCGTCGGCGGCTCGCCCTTGAGCGGTTTGGTGTCGAAGGCAACGCCCTGGGCATGGATGTCATGCGCGTAGATTTCGCCAAGCGCATCATTGGAAACCTTGCCGAAGAAGGCGGCGCGGCCGCCAAGGGAGGCGACGCCGGCGGCCGTGTTGCCGGCACTGCCGCCGGAGGCCTCGATCGCCGGGCCCATGCGGCTGTAAAGCAGTTCGGCGCGCTCCGTGTCGATGAGGTTCATCGCGCCCTTGATGATGCCGTTGTTCACGAGGAAGTCCTCGTCGCATTGGGCGATGATGTCGACAATGGCATTGCCGATGCAAAGCACGTCATAATCCGGCATCAATGTCTCCACCAAAAACCTAGAGCAATTCCAGGAAAAGTGCTTAGCGGTTTTCCCACAGGAATTGCGTACAAAGAGAGAGCCGGCTTCCTGCCACGCCCGCGCGGGTCTACAGCATGACCCCGAAAATTTGCAACCGATTTTCTGTCGTTGCTGGTGTGTCGGCGATGACCCGTGTGCATAAAAACCAGGCGCTACGACAATTCGACCGTGGACGAAGCATTTCTTCGCGGCGTTGCCTACAACGAGCCCGATCGCACCGAAGGCAACATCCATGTCGGCAAAAAACGATACGACCACGGACCTGGCGTTGCTCGGCGTGCTGGCAGTGCTGTGGGGCGCTTCCTACACCTTCATCAAGATCGGCGTCGAGACAATCCCACCGGTCACCTTCATCGCCGCCCGCACCTTGATCGCTGGCGGCATCCTGTTCGCCATCATCCGCTGGCGCGGGCTCTCCATGCCGCGCGATGCGGCCACCTGGCGCCGCTTCGCCTTCCAGGCCTGCCTCAACAGCGTCATCCCGTTCACGCTGATCGCGGCCGCCGAGCGCTCGGTCGATGCCGGCCTCGCCACCATCCTCAATTCCACCTCGCCGATCTTCACCTTCGTCTTCACCGCGCTCATCACCCGTCATGAGCCGGTCACGGTGCGAAAGCTGATCGGTGTCGGCGCCGGCATTGCCGGCATCTGTTTCATCGTTGGCACCGAGGCGCTGGGTGGTCTCGGTCACGAATTGTGGGCGCAGATTGCCATCGTCGTGGCAACGATCTGTTACGCCGCTGCCGCGATCTTCGGTCGTGGCTTCAAAGGCCTCGATCCGATGCTGCCGGCCGCAGGCTCGATGCTATGCGGTGCCGTCATTCTGGTCCCACTCAGCCTGGTCGTCGACCAACCCTGGACGCTCACACCGTCCATGGCATCGATCCTGGCCCTTCTCGGCCTGTCGATCTTCTCAACGGCGCTGGCCTTCGTCATCTATTTCCGCCTCATCCACACGCTGGGTTCTGTCGGCACGACGTCGCAGGCCTATCTGCGCGTGCCGATCGGTGTCGGCATTGGAGCCATCTTTCTCGGTGAAAGCCTCCGGCCAGCTGTATGGCTGGGTATGGCCTTTGTCGTGGTCGGCGTCGCCGCCATGACCATCCCTGTTAGAAAGCCGGCTTTCGCGCGGTAGAGCAATTCCAGGAAAAAGTGTGAGGCGGTTTTTCCGTCCGGAATTGCGTCAAACAGAGAACGATACGCGCTTGTGTTCACGACCTACGCTGCCTATCTCGGGAGCATCCCGCCTCCGGCGGCGCTGACCTGGGGGTGACGCACCGTGATTTTCGACGCTGCCCGCAATGCGGCCCTCGAGCTGCTCTCGCCACCGTTTCGTGCCGTGTTCATCAAGACGCTTGGCCTGACCGTGCTGGCGCTCGTCGCCTTGTGGTTCGGCCTGACAAGTCTGGTCGAGTGGCTGGCGCTGCCGTGGCTCCAGGCATTGTTGCCGGGCATGCCGTCCTGGGCCGGCTGGCTCGGTGGCATCATCGCGGCCATAGCGCTCGCCTTCGGCATGGCGTTGCTCATCGCGCCGGTGACGGCCGTGATCGCCGGCCTGTTCCTCGACGATGTCGCCGAAGTGGTCGAGCGCACCGACTATCCCGGCGACCCGGCCGGACGCGCCATGCCGGCGCTGCGCTCGCTGGTGCTGGCGATAAAATTCTTCGGTGTGGTCATTCTCGGCAACATCGTCGCTTTGCTGCTTCTGCTGGTGCCGGGCGTCAACATCGCCGCCTTCTTCATCGTTAATGGCTATCTGCTCGGGCGCGAATTCTTCGAATTCGCCGCGATGCGCTTTCGCTCCGAGGAAGAAGCCAGGGCCTTGCGCAGGCAGTATGGCGGCACGGTGTTTCTCGCCGGGCTGGTCATCGCGGCCTTCCTCGCCGTGCCGCTGCTCAATCTGGTGACGCCGCTCTTCGCCGCCGCGATGATGGTGCATCTGCACAAGGCGATCTCGGCGCGGGAGCGCCCTTCGCGGGCTTAACCTCAGCTCAGCGCAGCAGAAAGCCACGCCCCAGCTCGTCGTCCGCTTCGACGATGAATTCCGTCCGCCCGGAATAATAGGCGCGGCCGCCGACGCGGGCGATAATCGCCTCGTGCGAACCGGCCTGCGCCGCGCGCGCCACCGCGCCGGAGAAGCGCGAGCCGGCGATGCTCTCGAAGGTACGCGTCTGCCCGATGCCGATCTCGCCCTTGGCATGCATGGCCGCCAGCCGGGCGGTGACGCCGGAGCCGGTCGGCGAGCGGTCGACCTCGGCTTCGGCGAAGACGCAGATGTTTTTGGTCTCCTCGCCGCAAAAGGCATCCTTTCCGTCGGTCAAAATGGTCCCGTAGAGAAAGGCAAGATCGGCATGATCGGGATGCGACAGGCGGAAATCCGTTTTCAGCCTGTCGGTCAAAGCCGTCGCCGCATCGACGAAATCGCGGACGCGGCTGCGGCCGAATTCCAGGCCGAACTGGTGGCAATCGGCCAGCGCGTAGAAGGCGCCGCCATAGGCGACATCAAAGCCGACCTTGCCATACCCTGTCAGCTCGATCTGTTGGTCACGGGCAAACAGGAAGGCCGGCACGCTCTCGAACGACACTGCACCGGCCTTGCCGTCCCTAACCTCGACCGACGCGACCACGAGACCGCAGGGCGCCTCGATGTTGACGATCGTGACAGGTTCCTGTTTCGCCACCAGCCCTTCATCGATGGCATAGCGGCCGAGCGCGACGATGGCGTGGCCGCACATGGTCGAATAGCCCTCATTGTGCATGAACAGCACGGCAAGGTCGGCGCCGGGCAAGTCGGGCTCGACCAGCAAGGCGCCGTACATGTCGTAATGGCCGCGCGGCTCGAACATCAGGATTCTTCTGAGATGATCGAGATGGTCGCGCACATAGGCGCGCTTTTCCAGGATGGTACCCTTCGGGATGGCGGGATAGCCTGATGTGACGATCCTGAGCGGCTCGCCGCCCGTATGCATGTCGACGACGGTCAGCGTCATGATACAGGCTTGCTGTACAGCGCCTGCAACTTGCTGAACGGCATGGCGGCGCGGGTGAAGCCGAACGTGCCGTCCTGCTGGATCTCGCGCGCCGCCGTCTCCAGCATGCCATAGGCGAAATTGGTCAGCCACGGCCCGAGCGAAATGCGCTTGACGCCGGCCATGGCGAGATCGGCGATGGTGAAGCCTGGTTTTGCCATGACATTGACCGGCTTGCTGACCGCCGAGCAGACCGTGCGGATCATCTCGACGTCGCCGATGCCCGGCGCATAGAGCACGTCGGCGCCCGCCTTTTCGAAGGCCTGCAGCCGCTTGATGGTGTCGTCGAGGTCGGACTTGCCCCACAGAAAATTCTCGGCCCGCGCGGTGAACACGAAATCGCGCTTCAGCGCGCGTGCTGCCTCTACGGCCGCGGCGACGCGCTCGATCGCATGCGCAAAATCATAGATGGGCTTGTCGGGATCGCCAGTGTGGTCCTCGATCGAACAGCCTGCAAGGCCGGCCGCTTCCGCCGCGAAGATGGTTTCGGCGGCCTGCTCGGCGCTGTCGCCCTTGCCTTTCTCGAGATCGGCCGAGACCGGCAGGCTGGTCGCCGCCGTCACCTCGCGGCAATGGTGGATCATCTGCTCGAAGGTCACCGCGCCGTCCGGCAGACCGCGCGAAAATGCAAAGCCGGCGCTGGTCGTTGCCAGCGCCTTGAAGCCGAAGGAGCCGAGCAGCTTGGTCGTGCCGGGATCCCAGGGATTGGGCATGACGAAAGTCGAGGCGTGCAGGTCGCGAAAGATCTTGCCCTTGTCCATGGTAGTTCCCCCATCATGTGCGGCGTGATGACGCGAATTTTAGCTTGCCTGCCTTGCTCGAGCAAACGAATGCCGTTGGCTCAGAAGCGTTTGGCGTTCTCTGCTGACAAACGCTCGAACGCTTTGGAATCCTTGATGTAGCGCGATCGTTTCTTGTTCCAGTGATAGGTGACGGAGATCTGGTGAGACGCCACCTTTGGCGGTGCCTCATCGCAGCTATCACCGGTCGGCCCCGTGGCGTCTGTCACCGTCACCTTGATCGCGGCATAGCGCCGGCCCTCTGCGATGGCTCTGAAGGCAATGTCCTGCGTCCGGCTGAAGGCACATACGTGTTCATCGAGCATGTAAATCATGTCGATCAGCTTGAGCTTGTCGTTGGCAACCATGATCAGCGACGCGATCATGTAGTTCTGGTTGGAATTGGAATGCGAACTCCCGATCGTGAGGATGTCATCGCTGGCGCTGATGGCGAGTTTGCCCGGTTTCTGGAAATAGGTGCTGCGATCTACCGCGACATTGGCCGCATCGAGCAGCTTCGGCTTGGCCGTGACGTCGTAGAGCGCCAGCACCGCATAACCCTCGGCGCTGTCGGGAGAGTCGCCGAGGTCGAAAAGGACTGCCAGTCGGTCCTTGCCGCCGGACTTGATGGCGAGCACCTCGGCGTTCGAGAGGTTCGATGCTTCGGGTGGGGAGCCACCGCTATCGGCGCCTTCGATATGGCGCATTTCGATCGGCAACCCACCCTGATAGGCGCCACCCTTGTCGGCCGTGAGATCGGGGATGACCATCTTGGCCAGGTCGAGATAGGTCACGTCGGTACGGCCTGGCAGCGTGTTGCCGAGTTCGGGAAGACTCAAGGCTTGTGCGCCGGCCGCTATCGCCAGGAACGGCAGCAGCATCAAGGCGAGGATGAAGCGGGAAAGGGTCGTTGGCATGAGGCGGCTCGAGCTGGCGGCGCCGGAAAGTAGCACAGCTTCCCAAGGCGTCCAGCCGGCCAACGGGCCGGTTAGTGGATCGGCACCAGCCCGGCCAGTTCGCGCATGTCGTCGAACAGGATGCCGCCAGCCTCAATCAGGCCATCGCGGTCGGAATAGGGGTCGCCATGATAGGAAAACACCCGCATGCCGGCCGCTATTCCCGCTTGCGTGCCGGCAACGCTGTCCTCGATGACAATACAGTCCGTGGGCGAAAAACCCATGGTCTTGGCCGCATGCAGGAACAGGTCGGGGAATGGTTTGCCGCGCCCGACCATGGTCGCCGAAAACATCGCGTGTTCGAACAGCGGCAAGAGGCCGGTCTGGCCAAGTGTGATGTGCATCTTCGACACCCTGGCCGAAGTGGCGACACAATAGGGGATGCCGGCCGCGCGGACCGCCTCAATGAACTCGCGGACATAGGGGATCGCCTCGACCCCATGCGCAAACAGATCCGGCAGGCCGGCGTTCCAGCGATCGACGAAATCGGCGCCGAGCCGCACCTCGGTCTGCGCCTCGATCTCCTTCTGCACCGAAAGCATGCTGCGGCCGGAGAAATTCTTGCGGCAATATTCGAAGCTGGTCGCATAGCCGGCAGCGCTCAGCCATTCGGCGAGGCGCCGGTTGGCGAGGTTCTCCGTGTCGACGAGAATGCCGTCGCAGTCGAAGATGACTAACTTTGGAACCTGCATCAGGCGGTGCCGGTCGATCCGAACCCGCCTGAGCCACGCGCAGTGCCGCCGGCGAGCGAGCGCTCTTCCACCGCCGCTTGCGTCACCGCTGCGAAAACGATCTGCGCGATGCGCATGCCGCGCGTCACCGCAAAATCCTCGTCGCCGAGATTGACCAAGAGCACCTTGACCTCGCCGCGATAGTCGCTGTCGACCGTTCCCGGTGAGTTGAGGACGGTAAGGCCATGCTTGAAAGCAAGGCCGGAGCGCGGCCGCACCTGACCTTCCATGCCTTCCGGGATTTCCAGGATCAGCCCGGTCGGTACAAGCGCGCGTTTGCCAGGCAGGATCAGCAGCGGCCGGTCGTCCGGGACCGCGGCGCGCAAATCCATGCCGGCGGCGCCGGTGCTTTCATAGGCGGGGAGGGGAAGCCCTTCAGCGTGCGGCAATCTGACGAAGCCGACAGTCGGGCCGATGACGGAGGAGTTTTGGAGGGCTGCGCGCATAAAATCGATCCTATCGGCGCGATTGCCGATTCGGTCAATTCGCCCGCAAGCCTATCAACGGCTTTCTTTCGGGCATCACTATGACCTGACCATCGGAACCACCGTCGTCTCCTTGATTTCCTCCATCACGAAGGAGGCGGACACATCGGACAGCGCCACCTTGGCGATCAGCCTTTGGTAGAGCCGGTCGTAGGCCTTCACGTCTGCGACGCGGGCGCGCAAGACATAGTCGAGGTCGCCCGACATGCGGTAGACGCCGGTGATCTCGGGAAAGCTCGTCACTGCGGCCCGGAATTTCTGCAGCCAGTCCGGATCATGGTTCGACGTGCGGATCAGGATGAACACCGAAAGCCCGAGCCCGAGCTTTTCGGCATCGACCAGCGCCACCCGGCCGGTGATGACGCCGTCTTCCTCCAGCCGCTTGACCCGCCGCCAGCAGGCATTGCGCGACAAGGCCACCCGCTCCGACAGCTGGTCGACCGACAAAGTGCCGTCCCGTTGCAATTCGGTGAGTAATTTTCGGTCTATTTCGTCGATTTCCAGCGCCATGTGGGATGTCTGTCCCATGAAATGGCAGAATACAAGGATATTTTGAGACCGATGAACCGGCGAAGCGTGTCAGGATACTCACATCAGGAACGTCAAGCGCTGAAGGGGACCAGCATGTCGGTCGCAAGGATTTTCACCTCTCATCCGGCCAAGGTCGGCGAAACCTATTTCGGCCATATGGCCTTTGCCGCCTGGTTCTCGTCGCGGTTGCTGATGGCGGCGGGTGCCGCGCTCGTTCATGCTTTCTTGCCATTTCTGTTTGAGACTACCGCCAGCCGAATCGTTCGCGAGCTTTACGAGCGGACGCACAACAGAGGCACACACGCGACCAAGGAGCCTGCGGCTCTTCTGGATCGCGCTTAAAGGACGACAGAAGCGATGTGCCGGTGGGCGGCCTATCTCGGTGAAGCGGTCTTTCTCGAAGACATTCTGACGGCGCCCTGTCACTCGTTGATCGCGCAGAGCCATTGCGCCCAGGAAGCGAAATCACCCACCAATGGCGACGGTTTCGGCCTTGCCTGGTATGGCGACCGGCCCGAGCCTGGTCTCTATCGCGACATCCTGCCCGCCTGGTCCGATCCCAATCTGAAGAGCCTGTGCCGGCAGATCAAATCCGGCCTGTTCCTCGCCCATGTGCGGGCCTCGACCGGCGGCGCCACCAGCCGCATGAACTGCCATCCCTTCATCTCGGGCCGCTGGTCGTTCATGCACAACGGCCAGATCGGCGGCTTCGAAAAAATCCGCCGTGCCCTGGAGAATTCATTGTCCGACGCCGTCTTCGACCAGCGCGAAGGCACCACCGATTCCGAACTCTTTTTTCTGCTGATGATCGACGAAGGGTTGGCCGGTGATCCGCAAGGCGCTGTGTCGCGCGCCACCAGCCGCGTCATCGAAGCCTCGCGCCGCGCCGGCCTCGAACCGGCGCTGAAACTCACCGCTGCCTTCTCCGACGGGCAGGCGCTGCATGCGGTGCGCTACGCCACCGATGCGCATGCGCCGACACTCTACACCTCCATCCTGCGCAAGGGCGGCCGCTGCATCGTCTCCGAGCCGTTCGATCGCGAGGGCGGCGATTGGCAGGCGATCCCGCCGGCGAGCTTCGTCACCATGACCAGGGATGGGATCAGCATTCGCCCGTTTGCTCCGGCCGCGGCGAAGCTGGCGCTGGTCGGGTAGGTTTCTTGGCCAACTGGTAGCGTCGCGGACAGGGGGGCGCCGTAGAGCACCGACCTCAATTGGCCTCGGCGCAATTTCGATCAAACACTACCAGGGCTCCGAATGCTCAACTCCGCTTGAAGTCGCACCGCTGCTCGCCATTTTCCAGGCAAGTGCGGCCAAGCAGGAGCCTTGATCATGAATCCCGTCTTCTCCTCGACCGTCGATCTTGCTGCCGCGATCCACAACCGCAAAATCTCCGCCGTCGAAGCACTCGACGCCCATCTGGCGCAGATCGACAGCCACAACGCGGCAATCAACGCCGTCATTTCGTTCGACCGCGAAGGCGCGCACGAACGCGCCAGGCAAGCAGACGCGGCGCTGGCACATGGCGAAGCGCCCGGGCCACTGCATGGCGTTCCTTTCACGCTGAAGGACATGCACGAGACATCTGGTATGAAAACCACGGTCGGCTTCCCACCTTTCGCCGACTATGTCGCGAGCCACGACAGTCCAGTCGTTGTCAGGCTGAAGGCGGCCGGTGGCGTGCTGATGGCCAAGACCAATGTCGCGACCATGCTGTCGGACTGGCAATCGAACAATCCGTTGTTCGGCCGCACCGGCAATCCGTGGAACCTTGAGCGCACCGCCGGCGGCTCCAGTGGCGGCGCCGCAGCTGCGGTGGCGACTGGCATGACACCATTCGATGTCGGCACCGATATGCAGGATTCGATCCGCCTGCCCGCCGCCTTCTGCGGTGTCTATGGCCTGAAGCCGACGGAGAACCGTGTTTCGTTGGCCGGTGCTTTCCCTAACCCGGGCGGTGCTGCGCGCAGCGTGCGGCTGATGTCTTGCCTTGGGCCGTTGGCGCGGAGCGTGGACGATCTGGCGTTGATCTATCAAATCATCGCCGGGCCGGACGGGCACGACACCGATCTCGCACCAGTACAGGTCGAGGCTATGCCGAAGCTCGATCTCAAGACATTGCGCATCGCTTTCGCGCCGTCCTTCCCCGGCTTCCCGGTGGCCGGCGAGATCAGCGCCGCGGTCGAAAGTCTCGCAAGGCAGTTGCAAGGCGCTGGTGCGGTCGTCGAGGAGGCGAAATTGCCGAAGCTCGATCTGCACGACGATCTCGCGCAAGGCGGCGCGCTGATCGGTATGATGATGGAGGCGGCGCAGCCCAAACCGCCGGAGCAGCCGACGTCAGTCTCGCGCTGGTTCGAGGCGCTGGCCCGCCGCGACAGATCCATTCTCATCTGGGACAGTTTTTTCGACCGCCATGATGCACTGCTCTGCCCGGTTGCCATGACCACGGCCTTTCCACATTGCGAGCCGGGCACGCCGATCAAGGTCGACGGCAAGGAGCAGAGCTACTGGATGCTGCCGGCCTATGGCGCCGTTTTCAACTACAGCGGCCATCCGGCACTTTCGATGCCGTGCGGACAGGATAGCAACGGTCTGCCGATCGGGCTGCAACTGGTCGGCAAACGCTGGTCGGAATCGCGGCTGCTCGGTATTGCGGCGGCGATCGAGCCGGTCACCGGCGGCTTTCGCCGTCCGCCGGGTTATTGAGCGAAGCGCGACAAGCCATAGGGTGCGAGCAGCGGGTCGCGCTCGCCGTCAAGAATTTCCCTTGTAGCAAACAGGCCGACGGCCGGCGCCAGCGTGATGCCGGAATGCAGGACCGCGACGTAGACACCGTCCATGCCTTCGGCCCGGCCGATGATCGGAAAGCCGTCGATCGGATTGGGGCGGTAGCCGATTGTGTGGAAATCGAGTTCCAGCCCCTCGGCGCCGCGCAACGCTGCCTTCACCACCGCGAACAGGTCGCGCGCCGTGGCTTCAGGATCATCGCCCGGATCGCCGCCGGCGAAATCCGAGCCGGCGATGATACGGCCTTCGGATGTCTGGCGCATATGCAGCTTGTCGGCATGCACCAGGCCGTTGAGCAGCTTCTTGTAGGGCCGCGAATGGACGATCAGCCCAGGCGGCGTCTCGATCGGCAGACTGATGCCAGCCGTCGCGGCGATGTCCGGTGAGCCGACGCCAGCGGCGATCACCACCTCGTCGGCGGCAAGCAGCCCATGCGATGTGTCCACGCCCGCGATCCTCCCATCGGTCTGGACAAGCGCGGTCACGGTGCTGGAGAGGACGCGCGCGCCTTGCCGCTCCGCGTCCGCCAGCAGCGCTTTCGCGGTGGCCACGGGCTCTGCGACACCTTCCTCCGCGACGTGCAGGGCAAAACCGGGAAACTCGACGAGGTTGGGTTCGATGCGTGCCACTTGCTCCCGGTCAACCCGTTCGATGCCGTAGCCCCATGAAGAGTGCTCGGCCGCGTAGGCTTCGAGCCTGTCCGCCGGCAGGTCCCAGTTCAGGCCGCCGCACCAGGCCAGCGGCAGGCCCGGCAAATCATTCGCGAGGCGTTTCCACTCCGCCATGGCGCGGATGCGAAGCCGGAAATAGGGCTCCGGATTGCCCCAACTGGCGTTGATCCAGGCAAACGAGTTTGGCGTCGCCACGCCGCCCGGCGCACTGTCGGCGATGACCGTCACCTGCGCACCGGCCTTGGTCAGGTGCCAGGCGATGGAGGCACCGATGATCCCGGCGCCGATGACGATCACTTGTTTCGCCGCAGCCATGTTCACTCCTTAACCCGCAGGGATGTTCATCCCAGTGCCATTCCTATGCCCACTTGCCAACATCGGGCCGCACGAAATGTATCACTTGACATAAATACGTACGTACGTATTATACCGCCATGGCTAGACAATCACTCCGCGAAAAACTTCTCGAAGCCGGGTTCCAGACCCTCTGGAACGCGGGCTATGCCGCCGCCGGCGTGCGCGACATTGTGGCGGCGGCCGATGCTCGGCCGGGCTCTTTCACCAACCATTTTGCCTCCAAGGAAGCGTTCGCCGGTGAGGTGCTGGACCGCTACTTCGCCTATGTCAGCGGGCTGGTTGAAGCAGCGCTGGCACAGGACGGCACGCCGCCGATCGGCAGGCTGCGCCGCTACCTCGACGTCATCACTTCGAAGCTCGAGGCGCATGACTGGGCGCGCGGCTGCATGATCGGCAATCTCAGCCTGGAGACCGCGGTCCACAGCGAGCCGCTGCGTTTGCAGCTCGTCGCCATCTTCGAACGCTGGCGCCAGCCTTTTGCCGCCTGCATCGCCGAAGGCCAGGCTAGCGGCGATATCTCCAGGACCTTCGAGGCCGACGACCTTGCCGATTTCCTGCTGTCGTCCTGGCAGGGCGCCATGCTTCGCATGAAGGTCGAACGCAGCCCCGCGCCGCTCGAACGGTTCAAGAAAATCATCTTCAGCACTGTTTTCGCCAGGGAGAAGCCCCAATGAACTCGAAAGCCGACAACGCCTTGCGGCGTTCTCAGATTGCCGTACTCGAGTCGACAATGTCCTATGTCGAGGCGGGAACGTCCGGTCCAACCGTGCTGTTCCTGCACGGCAACCCGACCTCGTCCCATATCTGGCGCAACATCATCCCGCATGTCGCGCCGCTTGGCCGCTGCATTGCGCCCGACCTGATCGGTTACGGCCAATCCGGCAAGCCCGACATCGACTATCGCTTCTTCGACCATGTCCGCTATCTCGACGCCTTCCTCGACGCGCTCGACATCAGAGATGTGGTGCTGGTCGCGCAGGATTGGGGCACGGCGCTGGCGTTCCATCTCGCCGCGCGCCGGCCGCGGCGCATCCTCGGCCTTGCCTTCATGGAGTTCATCCGGCCCTTCGAGGGCTGGGAGGACTTTCACCAGCGCCCGCAAGCCCGCGAAATGTTCAAGGCGTTGCGCACGCCTGGTGTCGGTGAGAAATTGGTCCTGGAGGACAATGTCTTCGTCGAGAAGGTGCTGCCCGCCTCGGTGCTGCGCACGATGAGCGACGAGGAGATGGCCGTCTACCGGGCGCCGTTCCCGACGCCGCAATCGCGCAAGCCGGTGCTGCGCCTGCCCCGTGAATTGCCCATCGAAGGCCAACCCGCCGACGTTGCCGCCATTAGCGAGCATGATCATCGCGCGCTGCGGCTGTCCACCTATCCGAAACTGCTGTTTGCGGGCGATCCCGGTGCGTTGATCGGGCCGGAGGCGGCACGTGAATTCGCTGCCGGGCTGAAGAACTGCCGTTTCATCAATCTCGGACCCGGCGCGCACTATCTGCAGGAAGACCACGCCGAAGCGATAGGCCACGCCATTGCCAGCTGGCTTCCGGAGGTCGTTCAGGCGAGCCAGATGAGCGAACTGGCCTGAGCAGCCAATGGCGTGCGGCGGCGTCCGCGCCGCCGCACCGGTCGACAGCCCGGCACTGCGCTGCTAGAAGCCCGGCCTGTCACACGGAAATCCCAGAGAATGCCCGAAACAATACCAGAGGAAGTGGCGCGCCGCCGCACCTTCGCGATCATCGCCCACCCAGACGCCGGCAAGACGACGCTCACCGAAAAGCTGCTGCTGTTCGGCGGCGCCATCCAGCTTGCCGGCGAGGTCAAGGCCAAGAAGGACAGGATCCAGACGCGGTCCGACTGGATGAAGATCGAGCGCGAGCGCGGCATTTCCGTCGTCACCTCGGTGATGACCTTCGAATATGAGGACAATGTCTTCAACCTGCTCGACACGCCCGGCCACGAAGATTTCGCCGACGACACCTATCGCACGCTGTCGGCGGTCGACTCGGCCGTCATGGTCATCGACGCTGCCAAGGGCATCGAGCCGCGCACGCTGAAACTGTTCGAAGTCTGCCGGCTGCGTGACATCCCGATCATCACCTTCATCAACAAGATGGACCGCGAAAGCCGCGACCCGTTCGAGATTCTCGACGAGATCGAGCAGAAGCTGGCGCTGGATACTGCCCCCATCACCTGGCCGATCGGCCGCGGCAAGACTTTTGCCGGCACCTATCATCTGGCGCTGAATGCCGTGCGCAGGGGCGACGCGGAGAAAGAACGCACGCCGGTCAACGGTCCCGATTCCAACCGCGTCGCCGGGCTGCTGCCGGAAAACGAGCGCGAGGCCTTCATCGAGGAACTGGAGCTCGCACGAGAAGCGTGCCGGCCGCTCGACATCGACGCCTTCCGCGAGGGCCATCTGACACCGGTCTATTTCGGCTCGGCGCTGCGCAATTATGGTGTGCGCGACCTGATCGAGGCGCTTGGCGCCTTCGGGCCGCCGCCGCGCGCGCAGGAGGCCGACACCCGCAAGGTCGAGGCGACCGAGGACAAGATGACGTCCTTCGTCTTCAAGATCCAGGCCAATATGGATCCCAATCATCGCGACCGCATCGCTTTCGTGCGCGTCTGCTCGGGCAAGCTCGAGCGCGGCATGAAGGCCAAGCTGGTGCGCACGGGAAAGCCGATGAGCCTGTCGGCGCCGCAATTCTTCTTCGCCCGCACCCGCGTCACGGCGGACGAAGCCTTCGCTGGCGACGTCGTCGGTATTCCCAACCACGGCACGTTGCGCATCGGCGACACGCTGACCGAGGGCGAGGAAATTCTTTTCAGGGGGGTGCCGAATTTCGCCCCGGAAATCCTGCGTCGTGTGCGCCTTGGCGACGCGATGAAGGCCAAGAAACTGAAGGAAGCGCTGCACCAGATGGCCGAGGAAGGCGTCGTGCAGCTGTTCTCGCCGGAGGACGGCTCACCGGCCATCGTCGGCGTTGTCGGCGCGCTGCAGCTCGATGTGTTGAAGGAAAGGCTGAACTTCGAATACACGCTGCCGGTCGAGTTCGAAATGTCGCGCTTTTCGGTCTGCCGCTGGATTTCGGCCGACGACAAGGCCGAGACGCTTCGCTTCATCGAGGCGCATCGCGGCGACATCGCCAGGGATCTCGACAACGACCCGGTGTTCCTCGCCCAGCACGCCTTCTCACTGAACTACGAAGCAGAGCGCTGGAAAGCCATCCGCTTCGCCACGATCAAGGACTACCAGGTCCGCGACAAGGCGGCTTGAAGCTCTTCCTTCTCCCCGTTCCACGGGGAGAAGGTGCCCGAAGGGCGGATGAGGGGCAGCGTCGGCGGGGAAGGACTGGGGAATGTGCCCCCGGCCCTTCGCAAGCTCAGGGCGTTCGAAGCTCGAAAAGCCAAGCAATTGGCTTTTCGTCCGCGGCGCGGACCGCTTCTCACCCCTTCGCCGCCTCTTCGATCTTCGCGATATCGATCTTGCTCATCTGCATCATCGCTGACATCACCCGGCCAGCCTTGGCCCGATCCGGATCCAGAAGCAGGCGCGGCAACTGCTCCGGCACGACTTGCCAGGACACGCCGAACTTGTCTTTCAGCCAGCTGCATTGCGACGGTTCGCCGCCACCTTCGATGAGCTTGTCCCAGAAATAATCCACCTCTTCCTGCGTCTTGCAGTCGATCGACTGTGACATCGCCTCGTTGAACTTGAAGTGCGGTCCGCCGTTGAGCGCCTGAAACGGTACGCCGTCGAGTTCGAACGTGGTCACCAGCACTTTGCCTTCATCGGCGTGGCCCTTCGGCCAGCGCATCACGCTCAGCACCTTCGAATTCTTGAAGATGGACACGTAGAAATTCATCGCCTCTTCGGCTTGGTTGTCGACCCACAGGCAGGTGGTGATCTTTTGCATGTCGTGCTCCTCGGGTTGCTCTTCGCTGTTGTGGTGAAACGGCTGACTTCGAGAATGGTGCCATTTCCGTGCCGTCTGCCCAAGGACGGTCGTGAGCCACGCGATCCGACAGCGACATGCGATTTTTTCGCAGACTCTCGTTTTTTCGCTAGAATCTGGCGCATTGCAAAAATGTGGTCAGACCATACTTGGCGGTCTATAAACCCTGCGATCCAAATTCAGCGCCGCCACGCTCGCATCGAGCGCAGCCAGCCAGCTAAGGAAAGTTCATGCCCGCCTATCGCTCCCGCACCACCACCCATGGCCGCAACATGGCCGGCGCCCGCGGCCTCTGGCGCGCCACCGGCATGAAGGACTCGGATTTCGGCAAGCCGATCATCGCAGTGGTCAATTCCTTCACCCAGTTCGTGCCGGGCCATGTCCATTTGAAGGATCTCGGCCAGCTGGTCGCGCGCGAGATCGAGAAGGCCGGCGGCGTCGCCAAGGAATTCAACACCATCGCGGTCGATGACGGCATCGCCATGGGCCATGACGGCATGCTCTATTCGCTGCCGTCGCGCGAACTGATCGCCGATTCCGTCGAATACATGGTCAACGCCCACTGCGCCGACGCCATGGTCTGCATCTCCAATTGCGACAAGATCACGCCTGGCATGCTGATGGCCTCATTGCGCCTCAACATCCCGACCGTCTTCGTTTCCGGCGGGCCGATGGAGGCCGGCAAGGTGGTGCTGGCCGGCAAGACGCAGGCGCTCGACCTGGTTGACGCAATGGTTGCCGCTGCCGACGACAAGATCTCCGACGAGGACGTCAAGGTCATCGAGCGCTCGGCCTGTCCGACCTGCGGCTCCTGCTCGGGCATGTTCACCGCCAATTCAATGAATTGTTTGACCGAGGCGCTGGGCCTGTCGCTGCCGGGCAACGGCTCGACACTGGCCACCCACGCCGACCGCAAGCGGCTGTTCGTCGAAGCCGGCCATCTCATCGTCGATCTCGCCCAGCGCTATTACGAGCAGGATGACGAGACGGCATTGCCGCGCAGCATCGCCTCGAAGGGCGCCTTCGAAAACGCCATGACGCTCGACATTGCCATGGGCGGCTCGACCAACACCGTGCTGCACATCCTGGCCGCAGCACACGAGGGCGAAGTCGACTTCACCATGGAGGACATCGACCGGCTGTCGCGCCGCGTCCCGGTGCTTTGCAAGGTCGCGCCGGCCAAGTCAGACGTTCATATGGAAGACGTTCATCGCGCCGGCGGCATCATGGCAATCCTCGGTCAGCTCGACAATGCCGGGCTGCTCAACCGCGACCTGCCGACGGTGCACACCGCAAGCCTGAGCGAAGCCCTTGATCATTGGGACATTTCCCGCACCACAAGCCAGAATGTCCGCGATTTCTTCCTGGCCGCCCCCGGCGGTGTGCCGACTCAGGTGGCCTTCAGCCAGGACCGCCGCTGGGACGATCTTGATCTCGACCGCGAAAAAGGTGTCATCCGTTCGGCTGAGACGCCGTTCTCGAAGGATGGCGGTCTTGCCGTGCTGAAAGGCAATCTTGCGGTTGACGGCTGCATCGTAAAGACGGCCGGCGTCGATGAGTCGATCCTGAAGTTCACCGGTCCGGCACGTGTGTTCGAAAGCCAAGATGCCTCGGTCAAGGCGATCCTGTCCAACGAGATCAAGGCCGGCGACGTCGTCGTCATCCGCTATGAAGGCCCGCGCGGCGGCCCCGGCATGCAGGAGATGCTCTATCCGACCAGCTATCTGAAGTCGAAAGGCCTCGGCAAAGCTTGTGCGCTGGTCACCGACGGCCGCTTCTCCGGCGGCACGTCGGGCCTGTCGATCGGTCATGCCTCGCCGGAAGCAGCCGAAGGCGGTGTTATCGGGCTGGTAAGGGAAGGCGATACGATCGAGATCGACATCCCCAACCGCACCATCCGCTTGGCCGTCAGCGACGCCGAGCTTGAAGCGCGCCGGGCGGCAATGGAAGCCAAAGGCGCCCTGGCCTGGAAGCCCGAGGAAAAGCGCAAGCGCAAGGTGACAACGGCACTGCGCGCCTACGCCGCCTTCGCCACCAGCGCCGACAAGGGCGCGGTAAGACACGTGCCGGAGTGAGGGCGGTTCTTCCTTCTCCCGCAGGGGGAGAAGGGAAGAGCGTACTACGGCATCAGCTGATATTCATAAAGCTTCTGATAGAGCCCGCCCTGGTTGAGCAGCGCCCGGTGCGCGCCGCTCTCTACCACCTTGCCGCCTTCCAGCACCACGATCGTGTCGGCCTGGTGCACGGTCGAGAGACGGTGCGCGATGACGATTGTCGTGCGTCCTTCGGTCAGTTGCTGCAGCGCGTCGCGGAACAACGCTTCGGATTCGGCGTCGAGCGCGCTGGTCGCTTCGTCCAAGAGCAGGATTTCGGCGTCGCGCAGCATGGCGCGCGCGATCGAGATGCGCTGGCGCTGGCCGCCGGATAGCAGGCCGCCATTCTCGCCGACATCCGTCTCATAGCCTTTCGCCTGCGCCATGATGAAGTCATGAGCGTTGGCGGCCTTGGCGGCGGCGATCACCTCTTTGTCGGCCGCGCCCTCTCGCCCGAGCCGGATGTTGTGCATGATGGTGCCGGCAAACAGGAACGTGTCCTGGCTGACATAGGCGATCTTTTCCCTGAGCGAAGCGAGTGTCGCATGGGAAATGTCCTGGCCGTCGAGCAACACCTTGCCGCTCTTCGGGTCGTACATGCGCATGATCAGGTTCAGGATCGTCGACTTGCCGCCGCCTGACGGTCCGACCAGCGCCGTCATCTTGCCGGGCGCAAGGGTGAGGTCGAACCCTTCGAACACCGGCGGACCATCCTGGTAGGCGAAGCTGACGGCGTCGAACCGGATTTCGCCAGGCCCGGCCCGAAGCGGTCTTGCATCGGGCTTTTCGGCCAGCGTCAGCGGCGCGTCGGCGAGTTGGAACATCATGCGCACGCCGACAATGCCGCTTTCGAGCGAGATGCGAACGCGCGCCAGGCGCTTTGCCGGTTCATAGGCGAGCAGCAGCGCCGCGATGAAGGCCATGATGTTTCCAGGCATCTGGCCGCCTTGCAGAACAAGCATGCCGCTGACCATGACGGCGCCGGCGATCGCCAGCCCGGCCAGCGTCTCCATCACCGGGCTGGTTACCGCTTCCAGCGCAGCGATGTTGTTGGCTCGATCCTCGACGTCCTGCACCGCCTTGTACATGCGCTTGCGCATCAAGCCTTCCAGGTTGAAGGATTTCACCACGCGCACGCCGATCGCGGTTTCCTGCATCACCTGTACGATCTGGCCGACCGAGCGGAACTCCATCGCGGCGAATTTGCGCACACGCTTCAGGATGCGGTTGACGCCATAGATGGCAAGCGGGCCGACGACGAAGCAGATCAGCGACAGCGCCGGCTGCTGCCAGATCATGACCCCAATCAGGGCAGCCAGGGTCACCAGGTCGCGCACATAGGAGGTGACGATCAGGTCGAGCACGTTGCGTGCCGCCTGGGCATTGTTGGTCATGCGGGTGATCAGGTCGGACGACGAGGTCAAATGGTAGAATTCGATGCCTTGCGCCAGGATGCGGTCGTAGATTTTGCGCTGACGGTCGGCAATGATGGCATTGCCGACCCGGCTCATGAAATAGGCCTGGACGAAATTGGCGATGCCCTTGAGGATGAAAATCCCGGCGACCGCCAGGGCAATCATGTTGACGCGGTCGATCCGCTTGTCGATCACGAATTCATTGGTGATTTCGCGCAGGATCCAGGCGCTGGCAGCCGTCGTGCCGGCCACCACCAGCATCGACACAATGGCGGCGCCATATCCGAACTTATGCTGCCCGAAGGACTCTTTGACCAGCCGCACGATAAGGCGCTGGTTCTCCATCGAGCGTTCGTCGCGTTTCAGGAACGTCAAGTTCAAGTTCACACGGGACTTCCATGGTTTGCGACTATGGCCTTGAGTCCGGTGCCGATCGCTGCGTGGACGAAAGGCGGCTTATAGAGCGAGTTGACGCCAGAGGGAACCTTTCGCGGCCGCCGAAAGAAACGGCTGCGGCAAGCTGTCTTTTGCGCCACCATGGCTGGGTGATTCTGGAAATAGGATGACGACAGATGGATTTCGACCTTATCGTTCGTGGCGGCACACTGCCGGATGGCAGGATTGCCGACATCGGCATCAGCGGTGAGACGATCGCGGCGATCGAGCCCACACTGCCGGGTTCGGGACAAACCGAGGTCGACGCCCGCAGTAATCTGGTGTCGCCACCCTTCGTCGACCCGCATTTCCACATGGACGCCACGCTGTCCTACGGCATTCCGCGCATCAACGCCTCAGGCACGCTGCTCGAAGGCATTGCATTGTGGGGCGAACTGAAGCCGCTTTTGACGCATCAGGCGGTGCGCGACCGCGCACTGGCCTATTGCGACTGGGCGGTCTCGATGGGCCTGCTCGCCATCCGCACCCATGTCGACGTCTGCGACGACCGGCTGCTGGCGGTCGAGGCCCTGCTCGACGTGAAGAAGACGATCGCGCCCTATATCGACCTGCAGCTGGTAGCGTTCCCGCAGGACGGCTTCTATCGCTCGCCGACGGCACGTGAAAACACCATTCGGGCGCTCGACATGGGCGTCGACATCATCGGCGGCATCCCGCATTTCGAGCGCACCATGGCTGATGGCGCGCGTTCGGTTACCGAACTCTGCGAGATCGCGGCAAAACGCGGGCTGATGGTCGACCTGCATTGTGACGAGACCGACGACCCGCTGTCGCGCCATATCGAACAGCTTGCCTATGAAACGCAGCGCCTCGGCCTGCAGGGTAAAGTCGCCGGCTCGCATCTCACTTCCATGCATTCGATGGACAATTACTATGTCTCGAAACTCTTGCCGCTGATCGCCGAGGCCGGCGTTTCCGCCATTCCCAATCCGCTGATCAACATCATGCTGCAGGGCCGGCACGACAGCTTCCCGAAGCGCCGTGGCCTGACCCGGGTCAAGGAGATGCAGGCGCTGGGCATCCGTGTCGGCTGGGGCCAGGATTGCGTGCTCGATCCCTGGTATTCGCTGGGCACCGCCGACATGCTCGACGTCGCCTTCATGGGCCTGCATGTTGCCCAGATGTCGAGCCCGGCCGACATGGCGCGCTGCTTCGACATGGTCACCAACGTCAACGCCGCCATTATGGGCCTGGACCATCTGGGCCTGGCAGTCGGCAAGCGCGCCAGCCTTGTCGTTCTCGACGCCGGCAATCCGATCGAGGCCCTGCGCCTGCGCGCCGAGCGCATCTGCGTCATAGCCAGGGGCAAGGTCGTGGCGGAAAGGACAAGGCCGGATACCAAGCTTTCCATCCCGGGCAGGCCGGCGCAGGTGAACCGCCGGCACATAACCACCTAGATACAGCCGATTCCCCATGCTGGTCTTACCGATTTCCTGATTTCATCTCGTCAAAGCGGCCGCTTCCGTTTAGGACGCGGCTTAGAGCAATTCCAGGAAAAGTGTGAAACGGTTTTCCGTCCGGAATTGCGTCAAAACAAAGAGTTAGAGAGGGAGGAATCGGGATCGGCATGTCGCAGCCCGTGGCGCAGAATTCGACCATCAGGAACGTGCTTCTGGCCGGCATTCTGCTGATGCTGGCCGGCGATTTCCTGTTTGCGTTGAACGACGCGATGGGCAAGTGGCTGGTCGCCAGCTTCTCCGTCGGCCAGGTCGTGCTGATCCGCTCGATTGGCGCCTTCATCGTGCTCGGCCCGATGATCGCCAACCAGGGTGCCGGCAAGCTGTTCCAGATGGAGCGGCCCGGGCTGCAGATCCTGCGCGTGATGGCGACGACGCTGGACACCGCGTTGTTCTACGCCGCCGTCGTCTATCTGCCGCTTGCCGATGTGATGAGCTTCTATATGGCCGGGCCGATCTATGTCGCGGCGCTGTCGCATTTCCTGCTTGGCGAAAAGGTCGGTTGGCGCCGCTGGCTGGCGATCCTGCTCGGTTTCTGCGGCGTCCTGATCATGTTGAAGCCATCATCCGCGGCATTCTCCCTGTCGTCGAGCTTTGCGCTGGTCGGCAGCATCGCCTTTGCCTTTGCCATCATCCTCAACCGCCGTTTGCGTGGCACCAGCGACACCAACCTGGTGACATGGCAGACGATCGGCACGCTGCTGGTCGGCGGCGTGCTGACCATCGGCGCCTGGCGCACGCCCTCGGCACTCGATTTCGGTGCCATGCTGCTGCTCGGCATTGTCTCCTGCGGTGCGCATCTGATGATCACCAGGGCGCTCAAGCTGGCGCCGGCCTCGACGCTGGCGCCGCTGCACTACACGCTGCTCCTGTGGGCGGTGGTGTTCGGACTGGTGTTCTTCGGCGACGTTCCCGGTCCGCGCATCCTGATCGGCTCCGGCATCGTCGTTCTGGCCGGCCTGTTCATCTTCCACCGTCAGAAAGTGGTCGAGACCACCGTACCACCCGAAAACGTGCCCAAGGGGGTAAACTAGCCCTGGCGTATCAAGGCCAGATGTCGGGAAAACTCCGGCATCTCCATCAGTGCCTTGCAGCGGGCGAAGCGGCCGTCGGCATAGGCGCGAAAATCGTCGACCGGGTTGTTGTTGGCGAGCTGGATCAATCCCCATAGCGTCCACAACAGGTCGCACATTGCCTTGTAGATGACGACCCGTCCGCGGTCGGCCGGCCTCGCCTCGCCGCCGAAATAGGCGCGCATCATCTCCTCGTCCTGTGCACCATCGAATTTCCCCTCGACGCTGAGATCGCCGAGATCCCAGAGCGGGTCGTTCATTCCAGAATATTCCCAGTCCACAATCCACATCCGCTCGCCCGTATCGAGGAAGTTCTCGCACAGCGGATCGCAATGGCAGGCAACAAGCGGGAGCGGATGGACGGCCAGCGCGGAGCGCACGCTACCGGCTTCGCGCACCACGTCGTGATAGCCGGCGGGCAAGGCGACATCCCTGGTCGATAGCACTTTGAGATAGTCGTCGATCATCGCAAACAGTTCGAAGCGGAACAAAAACACCGAACCCGAATTGTGCAGCTTGCGAAACGCCTCGCCGGCCCGTGCCGGACTGCCTGGCCGTTCCCTGAATTTTTCCGGCGACATCGTCTGCGCGCCGGCAATGAAGCGCGTCACCATCACGCCGGTGCCGGCGTCGGCATGAAGCACCTCGGGACTGACACCGGCTTTTGCCGCCTCGCGCGCGGCCACCGCTTCGTTGGCGCGGTTGATGTATTCCTCGGTGCCTTTGCCTGGAATGCGCAGGCAGAGATCGCCGGCTCTGAAGACGAGGTTGGTGAGACCGCCGAGCCGCTCCAGCGGCCCGGTATAGCCGGCCAACGCCGGAATGGCGGCAAGTCTTGCACGCGCCTCGTCTGTCACCATGCCCGCGCCCCCACGCCTTTATTTTCTCATCGCAACGGTTCCACAATTTTCGCCGTTTGGCTATCATCCCGACAAGACAAGGGATTTAGTGGACACGTGGCGGACAGCAAACATCACGGCGCGCTTGGCGAGGTTTACGCGGCCAAGCGGCCAGAGGAAGTGGCGGCACTCTATGACCGCTGGTCGCAGACCTATGACGCCGACATGTCCGCCGCCGGCTATCGCCATCCGACGATCTGCCTTGCTCTGCTGGCCCGCCATCTGCCGCGTGGCGCGGCACCGTTGCTCGATGCCGGGGCCGGCACCGGGCTCATCGGCGAATGGTTGAACATTGCCGGCTATCCCGAAGTCGAGGCGCTCGACATCTCGCAAGGCATGCTGGACCAGGCCGCGCGCAAGGGCGTCTATTCCGCGCTGCATTGCCTTGCGCTTGGCGGCACGCTGCCCTTTGCCGACGATGCCTATGCCGGGATCATCTCGGCCGGCGTCTTCACCTCGGGCCATGTCGGCGTCGAGGGACTGGACGAATTGATCCGCATCTGCCGGCCGGGCGGCATCATCGTGCTGACGGTCAAGAACACGCTGTGGGATCAGGGCTTTGCCGCACGCATCGCCGAACTACATGCGCAAGGCCTAGTCGCTCGCGCCGAGGAAACGCGCCCTTACGTCTCCATGCCTGGCGAGGCCGACACTGTGCCCAGCCGTGGCCTCGCCCTGCGGATAAGCTAGGCTTTCACCCTATCCGCTGCCGGATCGTACATCGGTTGGAGATGGATTTTAGCCGGTGTCCGCTCCATTGCGACCACCAGTTCATAGTCGCCTGAGGTGAGAAAATCATCGCTCACCCCGTCGGCGTTGCGCACATAGCCGTAGCCGATATTGCTGCCGATCGTGTAGCCATAGCCGCCGCTGGTCAGATAGCCGACAGGCTCGCCATCGCGCAGGATGGTCTCGCGGCCGAGCAGCACGATTTCGGCATTATCGACCGTGAACCCGGCAAAGCGTTTCTTCAAGGGCGCGCCGCCGATAGCTTCAAGCGCGCGTCGTCCGACGAAATCGGTGTTCTTGCGCAGCTTGACGGCCCAGCCGAGGCCGGCCTCCTGCGGCGTGTCGTTGGGGGTGATATCGGAGCCCCAGGCGCGGTAGCCCTTTTCCAGCCGCAGCGATTCCAGAGCCCGGTAGCCGACCGGGCGGATGCCGTGCGTCTTGCCCGCCGCCATCAGCGCGTCGAACACTTCGCCTGTCGCCGCGATCGGCACATGCAATTCCCAGCCGAGTTCGCCGACATAGGTGACGCGCAGCGCGCGGACCTTGTGGCCGGCAATGGTGATCTCGCAAACATGGCCGAACGGGATTGCCGCGTTCGACACATCCGCATCGGTCACACCAGAAAGCACATCGCGAGCCCGCGGCCCCATCAGCGACAGCGTGCCGAAATCCTCGGTGACATCGGTCAGCCCAGCATCGAGGCCATCGCCGATATGGTCGCTGATCCACGAGGCATCATGGGTGCGGAAACCGGTGCCGGTGACGATGTAGAATTTTTCTTCAGTCAGCCGCGCCACGGTCAGGTCGGCTTCGATGCCGCCGCGCGTATTCAGAAGCTGGGTGTAAGTCAGCCGGCCGATTGGCTTGCTGACATCGTTGGCGCAGATCCAGTCCAGCGCCTTGGCCGCGTCGGGGCCGCTCAGCTCGTATTTGGCAAAGGATGACTGGTCGAAGATGCCGACCTTCTCACGCACATGCCGGTGCTCGTCGCCGACCGCCGCGAACCAGTTCTGGCGGCCCATGGAATAGATGTCTTGCGGTTCGACGCCGTCCGGCGCGAACCAGTTCGGCCGCTCCCACCCAAGCTTGGAGCCGAACACGGCGCGCTGCTGTTTCAGCCTGTCGTACAGCGGCGAGACGATGCGCGGCCGGCCGCTGGCATATTCCTCATGCGGGAAGCCGATCGTGTAGTGCTTGCCATAGGCTTCCAGTGTCCGTTCGCGCACCCATTGCCGGTCGCGGTGCAGGGTGGAAAAGCGCCTGATGTCGACCACCCACAGGTCGAGCGGCGCCTCACCGTCGACCACCCACTGCGCCAGCACCCAGCCGGCGCCGCCGCCCGACGCGATGCCGAAGGCGTTGAATCCTGCGCCGACGAACATGTTGGCGCATTCCGGCGCCGTACCGAGGATGAAATTGCCATCCGGCGTAAAACTTTCCGGCCCGTTGATCATCTGCTTGACGCCGACCGTTTCCAGCGCCGGCACGCGTGCGATCGCCTGTGCCATATGCTGCTCGAAATGGTCGTAGTCGTCGTCGAACAACCGGAATTCCCAATCATCAGGCACGTCGCCCCCGGGAAGACCGGTCGTCCACGCCTGCGGGTTCGGCTCATAGCCGCCCATCACCAGACCGCCGACTTCCTCCTTGAAATAGGTGCGGCGATCCGGGTCGCGCAGCGTCGGCGCATCGGTCGCCAGGCCATCGATCTTCTCGGTGATGATATACTGGTGCTTGACCGGCTGCAGCGGCACGTTGATGCCCGCCATGGCGCCGACCTGCCGCGCCCATTGTCCGGCGCAGTTCACCACCTTGTCGCAGGCAATGTCACCTTGATTGGTCTTCACGGCCGTGATGCGACCGTCTTTCATCTCGAAGCCGGTGACGCGGACATCCTCGAAGAGCTTCGCGCCATGCATGCGCGCGCCCTTGGCCAGCGACTGCGTGATGTCGGAAGGGCTCGCCTGGCCGTCGGTCGGCAGCCAGGAGGCGCCGACGAGATCGCCGGTTTCCATCAGCGGCCACATCGCCTTGACCTCGGCCGGCGACAAAAGATGCATGTCCATGCCGAAGCTCTTCGCCGTCGTCGCCAGCCTTTTGTACTCGGTCCAGCGGTCGGCATTGGTGGCAAGCCGCAGGCAACCGGTCATCCTCCAGCCGGTGGCAAGCCCGGTCTCGGCCTCCAGCCCCTTGTAGAGGTCGACGGAGTATTTGAGCACCCGAGTAATCGAGGCCGACGAGCGCAATTGCCCAACCAGCCCGGCGGCATGCCAGGTCGAGCCCGAGGTGAGCTTGCCCTGTTCGAGCAGCACCACATCGGCCTTGTGGTCGCGTGCCAGATGATAGGCCGTCGAACAGCCGATGATGCCGCCGCCGATGACGACGACCGCGGCCTGGCTGGGCAAGGTCATGATTTCAGGATCCCGTATTTTGTCCGGTAGTTTTCCAACGCCGCGTCGAGCCGCACCAGGGTTTCCTCGGTATAGGCGATGTAGTCGATGCCGGGCGCGTCGAGATAGAGTTCGGACACCATGCTCCACATCGTCTCGCGCAACAGCGAGGCGCATTGCATGGCGGCATGCGAGCGGCGGATTGCCTCGTCCGGTTCCTTCATGAAATAGGCGGTCAGGAAGGCGAAGGATTCCGCGTCGCTCATGCCCGCGTTCGAGGCGACGCCGGCAAGGTCGAACATTGCCGTGTTGAAACCGGCATACTCGAAGTCGATCAGCCACAGCCTGCTGCCATCGTCAAGAATATTAGCCGGCAAAAGATCATTGTGGCCGAAGACGATTGGTAGCAGTTTCTGCGCCCGCTCCAGCTCATCTGCCAGCGCCAGGAAGCGCGGCAGGTCGCTGCGCTTACGGCTGCCGCCTTCGTCAAGTGTGCGTGCGTAGTCGCGGATGACGTGGAACACCCAGAACATGAAGCCGGCGCCGGAGATATGGTTGGGCATGTCCCGGTGGAAGCCGCGCATGAGCGCGGCGACGCGACCGAGATTGGCACGCACGTCCTCGGCCAGATAGGTCTTGGCGCCAAGAAACGCCGTCACCAGGATGCCCGGTTCGGCATAGTGGACCGCCGGGGCGAAGCCGGCGGCATGGGCGGCCCGGGCGGTCATCACCTCGCGTTCGCGGAAGACATGGTGGAACGGATAGTCCTCGCCGAAGCGCACGACATGTTTGCCGGCGGAGTCGCTGACCACATAATTGGCGTTGCTCAGGCCGCCGGGCAGCGGGGCGATCTCGATGGCGCCGGTCCAGCAGGGCAGGGCGAGGATGCGATCTTCGGCTGTCACAGAATCATCCCTGATTTTCTGGCCTGGTTTGCTGGATTTCGACGCGGCGCCATGCACAGCGCGACGACGGCGGGGAGAAACGCAAATGATCTCGTCGGTGCGGGATGCCAGGATCGGTATCCCGCACCGCACCGACGAGCCCCATGGCCAGGTTTTGGATCCCGGCATCCGCCCCCGCGGATCTCTAGATTCCTTGCGCCAGGCACGTTCAACACGGCCTGATCAGTGAGTTGCGGCTCTGCCATCGCCCTCCCGTTTGCAGCTCCGAACCCCTGTTGATGCCCGGATTTCACGCCAGGGTTGCCCGGTTGTCAATTAAAACATGTGACTTTTTTTGGGTATTTTGCCCGAAACCATGTGACGATCCCTTTAAAAGCACTTGGATTACCTTAAAACCGGTCAAAAGGGCTAAGTCCGGGAAACCAAATGGTCCATTCCAAACGCCATGGCGAGATTCTGCGGCTGCTGCAGGAAGAGGGAACCGTCACCATCGCCAGTCTGGCCGATCGGCTGGGTGTTTCGCTCGAAACCGTGCGCCGCGACGTCAAGCCGCTGACCAGCGACGGCTCGGTTCTGAAGATGCATGGCGCCATCGGCCTGCCGTCGATGGTCGGCGAAGCGCCGTTCGAACGGCGCATGCGTGAGAATGCCGATGCCAAGCGCATCATTGCACGCATGGTCGCCGCCACCATCCGCGACGGTGAATCGATCATGCTCGACACTGGCACCACGACGTCGTTCCTGGCGCGCGAACTGCTCGGCCACCGGCGCCTGACGGTCGTCACCAATTCGTCCGACATCGCCCGCACGCTGGCCACCGTCAACGGCAACAAGGTCTATATGGCTGGCGGCGAACTGCGCAGCGATTCAGGCGCTGCGTTCGGAGCTTCGGCCATCGATTTCGTCAGCCGCTTCTCGGTCAGCCATGCCATCATCTCCACCGGTGCCGTCGATGCGCTGACGGGTGTCATGGACTATGATCTGGAAGAGGCCGAGTTCGCCCGCATGGTGCTGTCGCGCGGCCAGCGTTCTCTCGTCATCACCGATCACACCAAGTTCGGCCGCCAGGGCCTGGTTCAGGTCTGCGGCTTCGGCGGTTTTTCCGAACTCGCCACAGACCAACCGCCGCCACGCGACATAGCCGCGGCGTTGGCGCAGGCAGGCGCGCGGCTCAGCATTGCCGGCTGCGAAGCCGGATTTTAGCCGAACACCAGCGATTGGTGGGCGCCCGCGAAGGTCCCGGCCGATACGGCGAAGGCGATGCTGTGCATCGACAAGCCTATGCCGGCAAGGCGCGAAAACTCATCCGGAAGCAGGCGCCGCTCGGCTTGCCGTCGAGGATCTCGATGCGCCCGCCATGCAACTGCATGATTTCCTGAACGAGGTTGAGGCCGAGCCCGGCGCCGTGGTCCTGCGGGCGCAGTCGGTAGAAGGGCTCGAAAATGCGTTCCCGCTCGATCGGCGGCACGCCGTCGCCTTCGTCCCGCACCTCGATAACAGCGGGCGCTGTAACGCTGACGGTGATCTTGCCATTGCGGCCGCCATGCTCGATGGCATTCTGGACGATGTTGGTCACGGCACGTTCGATCGCGGTGCGGTCGCCGGTTGCGAAAACCGTCTCGCTCTGCGGCTCGAACGACATATCGTATCCGGCCGAGAATGCCATTGGCGCGAGGTCGACGATGACGCCGCGCGCGATTGCCACGAGGTCGACCTTTTCGAAAGGCGATGTCTGCCGGTCGAGGCGCTGCAGGTCGAGCAGCTGGTCGGTCAGCGTCGAAAGCCGCGCTGCGTCCTGCAGCAGCCGTGCCCGTTCCGGTGTCGCCGGCAGCGAGGCGAGGCGGGTGTTGAGGATGGCGACCGGTGTTCGCAGTTCGTGGGCGGCGTCGGTCAGGAAGCGCTTGTGACGCTCATAGCCTTTGTCGAGACGCGCAAGGGCGGCATTCACCGCCTTGACCAGCGGCGTGACTTCCTTCGGCACATCCTTCAGCGGCAGTTGCACGCCGCGCTGGTCGATGTCGATGCGCTCGGCCTCGGCGGCCGCATGGCCAAGGCCCGACAGCGCCCCGCGCACCACCCACGGCGTCGCAAACAGTGTTGCCAGCGCCATCAGCCCGGCAAGCGGCAATATGCCTTGCAGGAAGAATTGCGGTGCCTGTCCAAGCAGGCGCAGCAGCGAAAGTCCGCCCTTGGTGCCGGTGAAGATCTGGACATTGCCGGCCGCCGTGTCGGTCCAGCGGATCTTTGCATCCGGTGGCGCGCTCTCGCCGATGGAATTGTCGATACGCGCGTCGCTGATGCTGTCCAGCAACCCGGCGAAAGGCTGGAAGATGGTCGGCACCGTGCCTTCCCTCAGCCAGTGCCCCTGCTTGTCGCGGATGATGAACCAGAGGTCCGGGACCCCGGCGCGCAGCTTCGTCAGATCGGGGGTCTCGCGAAGGGTAAGCTCGCCGCCTGCGTCGCGCACCACCGCATCCGCCAGCACGTCCATCGTGCCGTCCTCATAGTCGTGCGGAATGAGGCCGGTGGCCAGCATGGCGCCGAGAATGCCGACGATGATCAGCGTCAGCATCGCGCATTGCAGCAGCGCAATGCGCAGCACCAGGCTCCATTTGAGCGAACGCGGACGTTTGAGGGTCATGTTGTCTCGCGCAGGAGATAGCCTACGCCGCGAATGCCGTTGATCGTCACGCCGGCATCGGCATCGGCGAGCTTGCGGCGCAAGCGTGAGACATGGGTGTCGAGCGCGTTGGATTGGATCTCGTCGTCGAGGCCGAAGACGGCCTCCATCAGCGCCTCGCGCTGCACCATGCGGCCGGTGCGCCGCATCAGTGCCTCCAGCACCAGCAGTTCGCGCCTTGGCAGGCTGAGCGGCTCGGCACGGATAGACGCCTCGCGGTGTCCGACATCGAGCACCAGATGGCCGGCGCGGATGAATTGCGACTGCAGTGGTGCTGGGCGCCGCAGCAGTGCACGCAAGCGGGCCAGCAGTTCCTCGAAGGCGAACGGCTTTGCCAGATAATCGTCCGCGCCCATGTCCAGCCCGTCGACCTTGTCCGCCGTGTCGCCCTTCGCCGTCAGCACCAGCACGGGCGTCGTGTTCTTCGTCGAGCGCAATCTCGGCACCAGCGACAGCCCGTCGCCATCCGGCAACTGCCGGTCGAGCAGGATGGCGTCATAGCTGTCGACAGCAATGAAGCCCTCCGCCTCCAGCAATGTGCCGGCGTGGTCGACCACCATGTCGTGGCGCTTCAGCGCGGAACGCAGCGCCGAGACCATTTCGGGCTCGTCTTCGACCAGCAAGATACGCATCCACTGTCCCCAGGTAATGACATCGCTTCGGGCGCTAACGCGCCAACATTGCGCAAACATGGCAAAGCCGAACGGCCCGGAGCCGGCAAGCTCTTTCTTTGCATCTGCGATGTTGCGCAATGTCTATGCAATACAGCCCGGGCAAACAGCGCGGGTCGGCACGAACCGCCCATGCCGACATCAAGGCGTCGGGCCCGACTATGCAACAGGTTCGGGTCCGACGCTGAAACGAAATCGACTGGCCGCACCAAGACTGGTTGGCGTGCTGCTTGTCCGGGATTGAGGTTGTTATGCCTGCAAATGATGCCCTGTCTTTTCTCGTCGCGTGGACCGTGGCGCCGTTCAGAATTGGCTCCGTCACGCCGTCCAGCTCCAGTCTTGCGGCCTTGATGACACGCGACATCGGCCCCGCGACAGGTCCCGTGGTGGAGCTCGGTCCTGGCACCGGCCCGTTCACACGGGCACTGCTGTCGCGCGGGGTGAGGGAAGAGGATCTGACGCTGATCGAATCCGATCCGGATTTTGCGGCGCTGCTCATGCGTCGCTTTCCCGCGGCCCGGATCTTTGAAATGGATGCCGCCGGTCTGCGCCATCTGTCGCTATTCCCCGGGCCGGTGGTCGGTGCCGCCGTCAGCGGGCTGCCCTTCCGCCTGATTTCGCCGCGCAAGACGCTTGCCATTCTTGAAGGCGTCTTCGCGAACCTGCGCCCGGGCGGGGCGCTCTATCAGTTCACGCTTGGCCGGCGCTGCCCGTTCGACCAGTCGCTGCTCGACCGGCTCGATCTCGAGGTCACGCGGGTCGGTCATACCTTTCGCAACTTCCCGCCGGCGACTGTCTATCGCATTGCCAGGATCAAGACGGTCAGGTCGTATGATTGGCGCTTCGCATGACGGGCCCGCTGGCGGCCGTTCTCGGCTTCGGTCTGTTCGGCGTCTTCTGCCTCGCCTTCACCGAAAAGATCCTGCCGGTCCCGCCGTCTCATGTGCTGCTGCTGTTCCTCGGCATGACGGCGGCGCCTGATAGCGCGACACTGGCGATCCTGCTGGCGGTGACAACGCTTGCCTCCTTCTCCGGCTGCCTTGTCTGGTATGGGGTTGGTCGCCGGATCGGATTTGACCGTGCCGACCGGCTGATCGAACGTGTCGGCAGATATGTCTTCCTGCGCCCCGCAACCTACCGCAAGCTTGGTCAGGCCTATCGCCGCAATCATGTCCTTGTGTCCCTGCTGGCGCAGTTCATCCCGACAGTGCGCAATTACCTGCCGATCGCGGCCGGCGCGCTTTGCCTGCCTGTTCTGCCCTTCGCAATCGCGACGCTGCTCGGCGCCACCATCTGGAATGCGGGCTTTCTGCTGACCGGCTATCTCTTACGCGGCAGCGGCCAGGACACCTTCACGGTGGGCTTGCGCATCATCGTCATCGTCGTGGCGCTGGAGACGGCCTTCATGCTGGCCGTGCGCTATGGCCCTGCGTGCCGGCGACGCATCAAGCTGGTGCTCGGCTGATCGCCCAACAACGGTCTCTAGCAATGGGATAAGCTCCGTCGTCGGCTTTCCTTCGCTCGGTCGCCGGTGTTTAGTCCGGCCATGGCCTTCACCATCCGCCAGTTGCAGTTCTTCATCGCCGTCGCCGAGCAAGGCACGGTGTCGGGCGCGGCGCAAAACCTCTCCATCTCGCAGTCCTCCGTCACAGAAGCGATCAAGGAACTCGAAAGCGATCTAGGCGTCGAACTGTTCGAGCGCCATCCGCGTGGGCTCAACATCACCCACAAGGGCCACCAGTTCCTGCGCCACGCGACGAAGATCCTCGCCGACGTGTCCGATGCGCGCCGCTCTTTTTCCGGCGAACAGGCGGTAGTGGGCGGGCGGCTGCAGCTTGGCGTCACCTCGCTGGTCGCCGGCTATGTGCTGTCGGATCTGCTTGCCCGCTACCGCCGCGCCTATCCGGGCGTCGAGGTCTCGGCGATCGAGGACAATGGCGACTACCTCGAACATCTCCTGATCGGCGGCAAGCTCGATATTGCCGTCATGGTCACCTCCAATTTGCGTGACCGTACGGCACTGCAATCGGAAATCCTCGAGGTCTCGGCCTACCGCCTGTGGCTGCCGCTTGGTCATTCGCTTGCCGGCGCCGACATCATCGGCATTGGCGACATCGCCGGCGAACCGCTGATCATGCTGACCGTCGATGAGATCGAGGAGAACACGGGAAAACTGCTGACGGCGATCGGCGCCAAGCCGCATGTCGCCTTCCGCACCCGCTCGGTTGAAGCGGTGCGCAGCCTGGTTGCCACCGGCGCCGGCGTGGCGCTTTTGCCCGACCTTGTCTACCGGCCGTGGTCGCTGGAAGGCGACCGCATCGAATCGCGTGATATTTCGGGCTCCTTGCCCGTGGTGCAGGTCGGCATGGTGTGGCGGCGCGGCTCCGGCCTGCCGCAGGCGGCGCGCGACTTCATCGGCCTTGCCCAGTCGCAAAGGACGGTCCGCCAACGCCCCTGACCGAGCAGTGCTGATCTATCGGTAAAACCGATATCGCCTTTCTGATAAATGAATTTGCGAAACCGGAATTTTCCAAGCACCTTCCGTGACAGGGACCAAAGCCGCCAGCAGAGCGGCATCAAGTCCATAGGACGAACTGACAGTTTTTCAGTCCGCGCGTGATCTGGCGAAAACCGGAGCGGTTTCGGGATCATCCGCCAAAATGGGAGATCGATGATGAATTCATTCCTGAAGTCATGCACTGCGCTAACCGTCGCGCTGACCTTTTCCGGTCAGGCCATCGCCCAGGTCAAGGAACTCGGCAAGGGCGAAGGCCAGGTCAACATCGTTGCCTGGCCGGGCTATATAGAGCGCGGCGAGACCGACAAGGGCTATGACTGGGTCACAGCTTTCGAAAAGGAAAGCGGCTGCAAGGTCAACGTCAAGACCGCAAACACCTCGGACGAGATGGTCTCGCTGATGAATGAGGGCGGCTTCGATCTGGTCACCGCTTCGGGTGACGCCTCGCTGCGTCTCGTCGCCGGCAAGCGCGTGCAGCCGATCAACACCGATCTCATCCCGAGCTGGAAGAATGTCGACCAGCGCCTCAAGGATGCGCCTTGGTTCACCGTCGGTGGTGTCCACTATGGCGTCCCCTACCAATGGGGTCCGAACATCCTGATGTACAACACCGAGGTGTTTAAGGAAGCGCCCAAGAGCTGGAACATCGTCTTCGAGGAGATGAACCTGCCTGATGGCAAGTCCAACAAGGGCCGCGTTCAGGCCTATGATGGCCCGATCCACATCGCCGACGCCGCCAACTATCTGATGTTCCATAAGCCGGAACTCGGCATCAAGGACCCCTACGAACTGAACGAGGCCCAGTACAAGGCAGCACTCGACCTGTTGCGCGTCCAGCGCACGCTGGTCGGCCGCTACTGGCATGACGCCGCCATCCAGGTCGATGATTTCCAGAATGAAGGCGTCGTCGCATCCGGCTCGTGGCCGTATCAGGTCAACACGCTGGTCGCCGCCAAGAAGCCGGTTGCCTCGACCGTGCCGGAAGAAGGCGTCACCGGCTGGGCCGACACCACCATGATGGAGGCTGATGCCGCCAACCCCAACTGCGCTTACAAGTGGCTTGAACACTCCCTGTCCCCGAAGGTGCAAGGCGACGTCTCGGCCTGGTTCGGCTCGTTGCCGGTCGTGCCCGCCGCCTGCAAGGGCAATGAATTGCTCGGCGAGGAAGGCTGCAAGACCAACGGCTACGACAATTTCGACAAGATCAAGTTCTGGAAGACGCCAGTCTCGAAATGCGTCACCCAGAACGACCAGTGCGTGCCCTACTACCGCTGGGTGTCGGACTATATCGGCGTCATCGGCGGGCGGTGATTTTCTTCACCCTCCCCCTTGTGGGGAGGGTCGACGCGTAGCGTCGGGGTGGGGGTCAGCGCGGACGTCAGTGCTAGTCACCCCCACCCGCGGCTTCGCCGCGACCTCCCCATTAAGGGGAGGTAAGGCTCTGCGCGACATCAACACATCAAACCGGCAACAGACTGACAGCCCATGACCTCTGCCGTCTCCTTCCAGAAAGTCTCGCGCCATTTCGGCAGCGTTCGCGCTGTCGACGCTGTCGATCTCGACATTGCGCCGGGCGAGTTCTTCGCCATGCTCGGGCCGTCCGGCTCCGGCAAGACGACATGCCTGCGTCTCATCGCCGGCTTCGAGCAGCCGACATCAGGTTCGATCTCCATCTTCGGCGAACGCGCCGAGGGCGTGCCGCCCTATCGCCGCAACGTCAACACCGTGTTCCAGGATTACGCGCTGTTCCCGCATCTCAATGTGCTCGACAACGTCGCCTACGGGCTGATGGTCAAGGGCGTCGGCAAGGCCGAACGGCACAAGGCGGCGGAGGAAGCGCTGTCGTTGGTGCGATTGCCCGGCTATGGCGCCCGCCGGCCCGGCCAGCTTTCCGGCGGCCAGCGCCAGCGCGTTGCGCTGGCCCGCGCTCTGGTCAATCAGCCCAAGGTGCTGCTGCTCGACGAGCCGCTCGGCGCGCTCGACCTCAAGCTGCGCGAGAACATGCAAGAGGAACTGAAGTCGCTGCAGAAGGCGCTCGGCATCACGTTCGTCTTCGTTACCCACGACCAGGGCGAGGCACTGTCGATGGCCGACCGCGTCGCCGTCTTCAACGACGGCAAGATCATGCAGATCGGCACACCGGAGGATATCTATCAGCGGCCGAAGACGCGCTTCGTTGCCGATTTCGTCGGCTCGTCCAACGTGCTGCCGCCGGATTTCGTGCAACGCTATTCCGGCCAGCACCGCTGGGGCAGTCTGCGCCCTGAATCCATTCGTGTCAGCCGCGCCGCAAGCGGCGAGGGCGTTGCCGCCCGCCTCGTCTCGACCAATTATCTCGGCGCCACGACAAAACTGGCGCTCGATGCCGATGGCTTGAAACTCCATGCCATCGTGCCGGCCGGCACCGCGCTGCCGGTGGAGGGCGAGGCGGTCGTGCTCACCTTCAACCGCGAGCATCTGCATCTGATGGACGAGCCGGCATGAGCCTCGACGCCACCATGCCGCGCGCCACGGCGCCCGCCATCCTGCCCGGCAGCGGCGGCACGCGCGGCGCGCTCTCGGACCTGTTCTGGCGCAGGCCGCAACTCCTGCTCCTGCTCATGCTGCTGCCGCCGGTCCTCTGGCTCGGCATCGTGTATATCGGTTCGCTGTTTGCCCTTTTGGCGCAGAGCTTTTTCTCCATCGACGAGTACTCCGGCCTCATCAATCGCCAGTTCACGCTGAAGACCTATGGCGATCTGTTCCAGGCCGCCAATCTCGACATCATCCTGCGCACCGTGACCATGGCCGCCCTGGTCACGCTGGCGTCGGCCATCGTCGCCTTCCCGATCGCCTATTACGCGGCGCGCTATGCGCGTGGCCGCTGGAAGGCGCTGTTCTATCTCGGCATCATGCTGCCGCTGTGGTCGAGCTACCTGGTCAAGATCTACGCATGGAAGCTGATCCTGGCCAAGGAAGGCATTTTGACCTGGCTGCTCGCCAAGCTGCATTTGCTGTGGTTGCTCGATGCCTGGCTGTCGCTGCCGGTCGTCGGCGGCAACTCGCTGTCGGTGTCGTTCACCGGCACCTTCATCGTCTTCGTCTATGTCTGGCTGCCGTTCATGATCCTGCCGGTTCAGGCAGCCCTTGAGCGCGTGCCCGGCAATCTGGTCGAGGCCTCGTCCGATCTTGGTGCTTCTCCGGGGCAGACCTTCCGCAACGTGCTGTTTCCGCTGGCGTTGCCAGGCATCGTTGCCGGCTCGATCTTCACCTTCTCACTGACATTGGGCGACTACATCATCCCGCAGATCATCGGCACCTCAAGGCTGTTCATCGGCCAGGCCGTCTATTCGCAACAAGGCACCGCCGGCAACATCCCGCTCGCCGCCGCCTTCACCGTCGTGCCCATCATCATCATGGGCTTCTACCTCTGGGGCGCCAAACGCATGGGAGCCTTCGATGCGCTCTGACCGTGGTCAATCCGCCCCCCTTGGCCTGAAGATCGCAGCCGGCTGCGGGTTGTTGTTCCTGCACCTGCCGATCCTGCTGATCTTCGTCTACGCCTTCACCACCGAGGAGAAGAGTTTCGTCTGGCCGCCCCCCGGCCTGACCACGCAATGGTTCGCCGTCACCTGGAACCGGCCCGATGTCTGGCAGGCACTGTCGCTGTCGGTCCGCGTCGCGGCGATCTCGACGGCAATCGCGCTCATCCTCGGCACGCTGTGCTCGGCGGCGGTATCACGGACGAAATTCTTTGGCCGCGAAACCATATCGCTGCTGGTCATCCTGCCCATCGCGCTGCCCGGCATCATCACCGGTATCGCGCTGCGCTCGGCCTTTTCGCTGGCCGACATCCCATTCTCGTTCTGGACGATCGTGCTCGGCCACGCCACCTTCTGCGTCGTCGTCGTCTACAACAATGCGGTGGCTCGCTTCCGCCGCACCTCCGGCTCGATGATCGAGGCCTCGATGGATCTCGGTGCCGACGGCTTCCAGACCTTCCGACATGTCGTGCTGCCCAACATCGCGACCGCGCTGCTTGCCGGCGGGATGCTCGCCTTCGCTTTGTCGTTCGACGAAGTCATCGTCACCACCTTCACCGCCGGTCAGCAGCAGACCGTGCCGATCTGGATGCTGGAAGAGCTTATCCGCCCGCGCCAGCGCCCGGTCACCAATGTCGTGGCCATGGTCGTCATGCTGGTGACGCTGCTGCCGATCCTGTTTGCCTATTACCTGACCCGCGACGGCGACCAGATCGCCGGTTCGGGCAAATAACTCAGTTCAAAAGGGAGAGATTTCGATGGACACCCAGATGTTGATCGGCTCGAAATTCGAGAACGGCACCGAGACCGAGGAGCCCGTCCTCAATCCAAAGACCGGGGCGACCATCCTCAACCTGCCCGAAGCCAGCCAGGCGCAGATCGAGGCAGCGGTGCTGGCGGCCGAGAAGGCATTTGTCTTGTGGTCGCGCACCACGCCGGCTCAGCGCTCCGGCTATCTCCTGAAGATCGCGGACCGTATCGAGGCTGAAGCGAAGGAGTTCGCCACGCTTGAGGCACTCAACTGCGGCAAGCCGATCAATGCCGTGCTCAATGACGAGATCCCGGCCATCGTCGATTGCTATCGCTTCTTTGCCGGCGCGGTCCGCTCGATGCCCGGCGTTGTCGCTGGTGAATACATTCCCGGCCACACCTCGATGGTTCGCCGCGACGCCATAGGCATAGTTGCTTCCATCGCGCCCTGGAACTACCCGCTGATGATGATGGCCTGGAAGCTGGCGCCGGCGATTGCCGGCGGCAACACGGTCGTCTTCAAGCCGTCGGAGCAGACGCCGCTGACGGCGCTGAAACTGGCGAAAATTCTGGCCGAAATCCTGCCGGAAGGTGTGGTCAATGTCGTGCTCGGCCGCGGCGACAGCGTCGGCAACACGCTGATCAACCATCCCAAGATCAACATGATCTCGATCACCGGCGATGTCGCGACCGGCAAGAAGGTGCTGCAGGCGGCCGCCAAATCGGTCAAGCGCACGCATCTCGAACTCGGCGGCAAGGCCCCGGTCATCGTCTTTGACGACGCCGACCTTGGCGCCGTGGTCAACGGCCTGCGCGCCTTCGGCTACTACAATGCCGGCCAGGACTGCACCGCCGCCTGCCGCATCTATGCCGGCAAGAAGATCTACGACAAGCTCGTCGCTGATCTGTCCTCGGCCGTCTCGACCATCAAGTACAATCTGGCCGACGACACCGAGAACGAGATCGGCCCGCTGATCTCGCGCCGCCAGCGCGACCGCGTGTCGAGCTTCGTCGAGCGTGCCTCGGAACTGAAGCACATCGAGATCACCACCGGCGGCAAGCCAGGTGAAGGCACCGGCTTCTACTACCAGCCGACCGTCGTCGCCGGCGCTTTGCAGGAGGACGAGATCGTGCGCCGCGAAGTCTTTGGGCCGGTGGTTTCGATCACCCGGTTCACGGAAGTCGACGAGGCGGTGAGCTGGGCCAATGACAGCGACTACGGCCTGGCGTCATCGGTGTGGACCAAGGACGTCTCGCGCGCCATGGCGACGGCTGCCCGCCTGCAATATGGCTGCACCTGGATCAACACCCACTTCATGCTGACCAACGAGATGCCGCATGGCGGACTGAAGCAGTCCGGCTACGGCAAGGACATGTCGCTCTACGCGCTGGAAGACTACACCGCCGTGCGGCACGTGATGGTTGCTCATGGCTAGTTTTCCTTCTCCCCGTTTACGGGGAGAAGGTGGCCCGAAGCGCCGGATGAGGGGCAGCACAAGCTTGTCGAAGCTGGCTCCGCCCCTCGTCTGCCTGCCGGCATCGTCTCCCAGTAACGGGAAGAAGAGCCACTACTCCACAATGCGATAGATATTCCACAGGCTGGTGCCTGACACGACGTACGGCTCCATCTCCTTGCCCCATTTGGCGTGCGCGTCGATCTTGCCGATCTTGGCGAAGAACGCCTCCAACTGGGCCAGGCTCTCGACCTGGTGATGCGATTCGACCGTCGCTTCCCGAGCGCCGATCGATCCCGTCATGATCTGGAATTGCAGATCGGCAATGCCGACCTGCGAGCCGATCTCACGTTCCCATTTCTTCAACAGTTCGAGCACGGTCTGCTTGTGCCCGAACTTGGCGTCGATCTGCCATCTGGCGCTGAACATGGCGGCCTCACTCGTCCCAGGCCTGCACGACGGTCTGCCGCGCAATGCGGCCGTTCTTCAGCTCCAGCATCGCCGCGGCGAACACTTTCGTGCCATCCGGATAGGCGCAGGCCTGGGTGAAGGCGAGGCTGTCGCCGTCGGCAATCGTGGTGTCGACCTTGTGGGTCATCGCCCGGCTGCAGATGTCGTCCCAGAAGGTAGCGATCGCCGCGCGCCCGCGGACTTCGCGCGGCTTGCTCGGTGGGTTGTTGCGGTCGATCACCCGCACCACCGCGTCGTCGGCATAAAAGCTCGACAGCATCTTGCCGTCGCGGGTTTCGATCGCCTTCTTGATCGCGGCGCCATCAACGACTTGGGTCTTGGTCAGCATTTTATCCTCCATGGCCCGTCTTCATGATCGGGCGGTTGATATTTGGAAGTCTGCCCGGCGCTTATCGACGGGCAGTGCCTTTCACTGCGACTTCGCCTTGACGGCCGCGAAGACGTCGTCGGTTTGCTTCTTGAAGGTCGCGAGATCGACCTGGCTGCCGTTGAGCATCGTCGACCAGTGGCGCACGATCGCCGCCATCGCGATCGTCTCCTTGATCTCCTCGTCGCTGGCGCCGTTGAGCTTGGCGGCCTCGGTGTGGAAATAGATGCAGTACTGGCATGGGATCTGCGATGCGACCGCGAGGCCCATCAGCTCTTTGGTCTTGCCGTCGAGCGCGGTCTTGGGGTTGAGCTGCACGCCTTTTATCTCGGCCCAGGCGCCGGCAATCGCGACATCAGGCAAGGTCTTGAACATGTCCGGCACCGAGCCAAGCGTTGCCTGGATGTCCTTGTAAGCGGCTGCCGCCGACGCATCCTCGGCCTTTGCGGGAGTGATCGTGAACAGCGCGCCAATGCCTGCCATGATCACCAGTGACCTGACATTCAGTTTTGACTTGAGCATTTCATCCTCCGTTCGCAGCGCCTTCCCGGCAATATCCGCCCTTGGCCTGCATGGGGGAATTGATAGCGTTTACCTCGGCATGGCCGCTTCGCCCGAAAGCGCCATGGCTCTCATGGCCCGTCCGGGCCAGTGTGCCTGGCGGAGAATGCCGCCGCCGCCGCCCGCGACGGCAGGTCGAGCTTGAGCAATATGTTGGCGACGTGACGCTTGACCGTGTGCTCGCTCAGCCTGAGTTCGGCGGCAATCGCGGCATTGCTCTTGCCGTCGGCAACCAGGCTCACCACTTCGCTTTCCCTCGCCGTCAGCACGGCCGAGGCGGTCGTTTTGGTCCTTGTGCGGCAGTCGGGCTCCAGATGCTGTTCCGACATTGCCCGCACCAGCGCCATCGGCTCGTCCAGATCGTCCAGCGTGACCCGGCTGGCGTCTTCGAAATGCAGGCCAGAGCCGGTTGCCAGATCCGCAACCAGCCGCGACGCAAGGATATCGCCTCGGCTGGCGTGCGCGGCAAGCTGCATCGTCACCCGGGCGGTCAGCCCCACTGGCGGCCCGCGCAGTTCGATCTCCCCGACATGCGCGCCCTGCGCGCTGGCCACGCCGATCCCTTGCGCCGCCTCGCGTAGGGCCGCCGCACAGCGTATGGCGCGCGCCGGCCCATCGAAGCGAGAAATCATCATTTCGCCCTGCGTACCCAGCGCGCGGCCGCCATGGCGCCCGACCAGCGACCGCCAGGTTTCCTGGAAGCGCTCGCTGCGTTCGCTCCACATACGGTCTCCCATCCGCGTCGTATCGTAAATGCGCGTCACCAGGAGTGCAGCCAGCACGCGATCCGCTTCGGCAACGGCGCGCTCGCCGGTCAGGAACTCCTCGATCAGGTCGGCCACCCGGTCGACATCGCCGGTCCAGATCGGATGATCGCGCCCCGGAATCTCGACCAGCCGCGCATTGGAGATTTTCTTGGCCAGGAAGCGGCTGGCGTCGGGATCGACCCGCGCATCGTTGCGGCGATGGATCAAAAGCGTCGGCGCGCTGATCGCCGCCAGTACGCCACGCACGTCGATTTCCGCATTCATTCGCGCCAGAGCCGCTGCCGCGGTCGGGCTCGCCGACAGTCGCTCGAAACGCGCCCACCACTGGGTAAAATGCACGTCGTCCACCCGGCCCGGCGCGAAATTGGGCAAGGTGGCACCGGTGCCCCAGGCCGTCTCGGCGGTCAAGATGAAGGCGTTGAGGCGTTCCGGCGGCATCACCCATTTGTGGAAATGCGCATAGCCGCCATAGAGCGCCAAGGCTCGCGTCCGTTCGGGATAGGTGGCGGCGAACAGCATTGCCATCGGCGCGCCTTCTGAAGCGCCAAGCAGGGCGGCTCGGCCGCTGCCGGCCGAATCCATCACCGCGCGCACGTCGTCCATACGCGTTTCGAGGCTGGGCAGGTTGTGTGCATCGACACGGTCGGAAAGGCCGGTGCCGCGTTTGTCGAACAGGATCAGCCGTGAGAACGCCGAAAGCCGCTTCAAGAGCCTGGAATAGCCCTCGTCTTCCCAATGCAGGTCGAGATTGGAAATGAAGCCTGGCACGAAGACGAGATCGAACGATCCTTGGCCGACCACCTGATAGGCGATCCGCACCTCGCCACTGAGGGCATATCGGGTCTCGATCGGCCTCACGAGTTTCTTCCGCCCGGCCTGACGATTTCTGATCGTCAACCATAGCAGAGCCGTGCCATTTGCGGCAGGCTAAACTTTAGAGCGTGTGAATATAGGCCGGTGGCGCTGCAGGCCCTATTTCTGCGAAGCGGCGATCTCGGCGGTTGACTCGCCCGCTGCGGTGCCCTTGCCGCCCGGCGCCCCAGCTTCGACTTGGGCGCTGAATCCCGGACCTTCCGGCGCGTTCGGCCGCCGGATTCTTGCTGAGGCGGCCACGACGAGTTCGTTGAACGCCGTGCTGCCGCCGTCCAGCATCTCGAAGAACTGCCGCCGCATCCGGGGTTCCCAGAACTTGTTGATGTGCTCGGCGGTGCCGGCGATACCTTCTTCGCGCGGCTTGGACTGGAAGAAGGTGCCGATCTGGTTGGCCATGCGCACCAGCTTCTCGCTGGTGCTCGTGATGTGGTCTTCGTCATGCGACATGCTGGGCAACTCCCAAGACCACCCGGTCAGGGTGGGTGAAAACATCGAAATCATCACCGCGCACCAGCGCCACCAGCGTCATGCCAGCCTCATTAGCCGTGCGGATGGCAAGCGCGGTCGGCGCCGAGACGGCAATGATGAAGGCCGCGCCGATGGCTGCCGTCTTCTGCACCATTTCGACCGACACGCGCGACGTCACCACGACAGCACCCGAAGTGCCGTCGATGCCGGCTTTGGCCAGTGCGCCGGCCAGTTTGTCCAGCGCGTTGTGGCGGCCGACATCCTCGCGCGCCATGACGACACCCTTGCCGGGAATATAGAAGCCGGCAGCGTGCACGGCTCCGGTTTCGCTGTGCAGCGGCTGCACCTTTGACAACAACTTGACAGAGCGGACGATATCGTTGGCATCAAGCGTAAGTTTTGACGTACCAACGGCGTCGACCGAGCGCATCGCTTCCTCGATAGATTCGATGCCGCACAGCCCGCAACCGACCGGCCCGGCCAGCCTGCGCCGCCGCGCCTCGAAGCGCGTGTTGGCAGTGTCCTTCAGCCGGATCTGGATGTCGATGCCGGCTCCATGATCCTCGACCTCGATTGCCTCGATTTCTTGCGGGTCGGCGATGATGCCTTCGGTCAGCGAGAAGCCGAGCGCGAAATCCTCGAAATCGGCGGGGCTCGCCATCATCACCGCATGCGTTGTGCCGGCGAAGGAGAACGCCACCGGCGTCTCCTCCGGCACCATGCGGTTGGCCGCAGCCGTGCCGCTGGCGCGGTGCGCCAGCCGCGATATCTGCGTCGTTGCTTTGCGGCGCGCGGCCAAGACTACTCCGCTGCCTGCAACGTCGCGATGCGGCGGCTCTGCTCGGCCTGCTCATTATAGTCGCGCTGCCAGTCCGACGGGCCGTTCGAGGCGCCGACCTGCACGGCCGTGACCTTGTATTCCGGACAGTTGGTTGCCCAGTCGGAGAAGTCGGTGGTGATGACGTTGGCCTGCGTGTCCGGATGGTGGAAGGTCGTATAGACCACGCCCGGCGACACCTTGTCGGTGATCAGCGCCCGCAGCGTCGTCTCGCCCGAGCGGCTGGTCAGCCGCACCCAGTCGCCATCGCGCAGGCCGCGATTCTCGGCGTCGTGCGGATGGATCTCCAGCCGGTCTTCCGAGTGCCACATGACGTTGTCGGTGCGCCGTGTCTGCGCGCCGACATTGTACTGGCTTAGGATACGGCCGGTGGTCAAAAGCAGCGGGAAGCGCGGTCCGGTCTTCTCGTCCGTCGCCACATATTCGGTGCGGATGAACTTGCCCTTGCCGCGCACGAAGCCGTCGACATGGACGATTGGCGTGCCTTCCGGCGCCTTGTCGTTGCAGGGCCACTGCACCGAGCCCATTTTCTCCAGATAATCGTAGGAAACCTTGGCGAAGCTCGGCGTCGTCATGGCGATCTCGTCCATGATTTCCGACGGATGCTGGTAGTTCCAGTTCAGCCCCATCGTCTGGGCGAGCTTCTGCGTCACTTCCCAGTCGGCCAGGCCGTTCTTCGGCGCCATCACCTTGCGCACGCGGTTGATGCGGCGTTCGGCATTGGTGAAGGTGCCGTCCTTCTCGAGGAAGGTCGAGCCCGGCAGGAAGACATGCGCGTAATTGGCGGTCTCGTTGAGGAAGAGATCGTGCACGACGACGCATTCCATCGCGGCAAGGCCGGCGGCGACATGCTTGGTGTCGGGGTCCGACTGCAAGATGTCCTCGCCCTGCACATAGAGGCCTTTGAAGGAGCCATCGACGGCGGCATCCAGCATGTTGGGAATGCGAAGGCCCGGCTCGTCGTCGATCTTGACGCCCCACAAGGTCTCATAGATGTCGCGCACCGCGTCGCCCGAAACGTGGCGATAGCCCGGCAATTCATGCGGGAAAGAGCCCATATCGCAGGAGCCCTGCACATTGTTCTGGCCGCGTAGCGGGTTCACGCCGACGCCAGGGCGACCGATATTGCCGGTCGCCATGGCAAGGTTCGCGATGGCGATGACGGTGGTCGAACCCTGGCTGTGCTCGGTGACGCCGAGGCCGTAATAGATCGAGCCATTGCCGCCACGGGCGTAGAGCCGCGCTGCGCCACGGATCAGTTCCGGGTCGACATTGGCGAGCTTGCCGACGACTTCGGGGCTGTTTTCCGGCAGCGCCACGAACGAGGCCCAGTCCTGGAACTCATCCCAGTCGCAGCGTTCGCGGATAAACTTCTCGTCGAACAGGCCTTCGGTGACGATGACATGCGCCAGCGAGGTGACAACGGCGACATTGGTGCCGGGCTTCAGCGGCAGGTGATACTCCGCCTCGATATGCGCCGACTTGACCATCTCGGTGCGGCGCGGATCGAGCACGATCAGCTTGGCGCCCTTGCGCAGCCGCTTCTTCAGCCGCGAGGCGAACACCGGGTGGGCCGCCGCCGGATTGGCGCCGATGACCATCACCACATCGGTGTGCTCGACCGAATCGAAATCCTGCGTGCCGGCCGAGGTGCCGAAGGTCTGGCCGAGGCCGTAGCCGGTCGGCGAATGGCAGACCCGGGCGCAGGTATCGACATTGTTGTTGCGGAAGCCCTGGCGGATCAGCTTCTGCACCAGATAGGTTTCCTCATTCGTGCAGCGCGACGAAGTGATGCCGCCGATCGACGTGCGGCCATACTGGTACTGGATGCGGCGGAATTCGTTTGCGGTGTAGGTCAGCGCCTCTTCCCATGACACTTCGCGCCAGGGATCGGTGATCTTCTCGCGGATCATCGGGTTGAGGATGCGGTCCTTGTGAGTCGAATAGCCGTAGGCGAAACGGCCCTTGACGCAGCTATGGCCGCGATTGGCCTTGCCGTCCTTGTAGGGCACCATGCGCACCAGCTCGTCGCCGCGCATCTCGGCCTTGAACTGGCAGCCGACGCCGCAATAGGCGCAGGTGGTGACCATCGAATGCTCGGGCTGGCCGATCTGGATGACCGACTTTTCCGACAGTGTCGCCGTCGGGCAGGCCTGCACGCAGGCGCCGCAGGAGACGCATTCCGAGTCGATGAACAACTGGTGCATGCCGGGCGACACGCGGCTGCCGAAACCACGGCCCTCGATGGTCAGCGCGAAGGTGCCTTGCACCTCTTCGCAGGCGCGCACGCAGCGCGAGCAGACGATGCATTTCGTCGGGTCATAGGTGAAGTACGGGTTGGACTCGTCTTTCGCCATCCGTTTGAAGTTTTCAGCGCCGTCATTCTTCTTGAAGACGTGATTGTCGCCCTCATAGCCGTAGCGCACGTCGCGCAGGCCGACGACGCCGGCCTGCGTCTGCAACTCGCAGTCGCCATTGGCGGCACAGGTCAGGCAGTCGAGCGGGTGGTCGGAGATGTAGAGCTCCATCACGCCGCGGCGGATGTCCTTCAGCCGGCCGGTCTGGGTGTGCACCACCATGCCAGGCGCCACCGGCGTCGTGCAGGAGGAGGGGGTGCCGTTGCGGCCGTCGATCTCGACCAGGCAGAGCCGGCAGGAGCCGAAGGCGTCGACCATGTCGGTGGCGCAAAGCTTCGGAATGGCGATGCCGGCCTCCATCGAGGCGCGCATGATCGAGGTGCCTTCCGGCACGGTGACGGTGAAGCCGTCGACGGTCAGCGTCACCTGCTTCTGCGAGGTCGAGGCCGGCGTGCCGAAGTCGATTTCTTGAATGAGACCCATGGTGTGGTTCCTATTCTGCTGCTTCGGCGACGGGCGCCGGCTTGAAATCATCGCGGAAATGGTTGAGCGCGCTCATCACCGGGTAGGGCGTGAAGCCACCCAGCGCACAGAGCGAACCGAATTTCATCGTGTTGCAGAGGTCCGTGACCAGCGCGATGTTCTTTTCCGGCTCGATGCCGCCGGCGATCTTGTCGATCGTCTCGACGCCGCGCGTCGAGCCGATGCGGCAGGGCGTGCACTTGCCGCAGCTCTCGATGGCGCAGAATTCCATGGCAAAGCGCGCCTGCTTCAGCATGTCGGCGGTGTCGTCGAACACGGTGATGCCGGCATGGCCGATCAACCCGTCCTTGGCGGCGAAGGCTTCATAGTCGAACGGCGTGTTGAACAGGCTGCGCGGGAAATAGGCGCCGAGCGGCCCGCCGACCTGAACGGCCTTCACCGGCCGGCCGGTTGCCGTGCCGCCGCCGATATCATCGACGATTTCGCCCAGCGTCATGCCGAAGGCCGCTTCGAACAGGCCGCCGAACTTGACGTTGCCGGCGATCTGGATCGGGATCGTGCCGCGCGAGCGGCCCATGCCGAAATCCTTGTAGAAGGCGGCACCCTTGTCCATGATGATGGGCACGGAGGCCAGGCTGATGACGTTGTTGATCACCGTCGGCTTGCCGAACAGGCCCTGGATGGCCGGCAGCGGCGGCTTGGCGCGCACCACGCCGCGCTTGCCTTCCAGGCTGTTCAAGAGCGATGTTTCCTCGCCGCAGACATAGGCGCCGGCGCCGACGCGGATTTCCATGTCGAAGGCATTGGGCGAACCCAGCACATTGACGCCGAGCACGCCGGCTTTGCGGGCGACCTCGACAGCCTTGTTCATCATGGCCACCGCATGCGGATACTCCGAGCGGATATAGACAAAGCCCTTGGTGGCGCCAGTTGCGACGCCGGCGATCGCCATGCCCTCAATCAGCACGAAGGGGTCGCCTTCCATGATCATGCGGTCGGCGAAAGTGGCGCTGTCGCCTTCATCGGCGTTGCAGACGATGTATTTGCGGTCGGATGTCGTATCCAGCACCGTCTTCCACTTGATGCCGGTCGGGAAGCCGGCGCCGCCGCGGCCGCGCAGGCCGGACTCGGTCACCTGCTTGACGATGTCGGCTGGCGCCATGGCAACCGCGTTCTGCAGGCCCTTCAGCCCGCCGAGCGCCTTGTAGGCGTCGAGCGACAGCGGGTCGTTGATGCCGCAGCGGGCGAAGGTCAGCCGCGTCTGCTTGGCGAGGAACGGGATCTTGTCGGGCGCACCCAGCCAGCGCTTGTGATGGCCGCCCGTGAGGAAGCCTGAGTCGAACAGGCTCTTGACGTCGGAGGGTTTCACCGGCCCGTAGGCGACGCGGCCCTTTTCGGTCGCCACTTCGACCATCGGTTCTAGGAAATAGGCGCCGCGCGAACCATTGCGCACTATCTTGGCCTCGATGCCACGCTCGGCGAGTTCACTTGCGATCGCTTTGGCGACCTTTTCCGCACCCAGCGCCAGCGCGCCGGAATCGCCGGGAATGTAGATGCGCGGGATCATGAGCGCGCCTCCGCCACGATCTCTTCGATCTTCTCGTCGTCGAGCCGTCCGATGACCGCGCCGTCCAGCATCGCCGAGGGCGCGCAGGCGCACAGGCCCAGGCAATAGACAGGCTCCAGGGTCACCGAGCCGTCGCGGGTTGTTTCATGGAAACCGATGCCAAGCAGCTGCTTGAACTTGGCGGCGACGGCATCCGAACCCATCGACTGGCAGGCCTCTGCCTGGCAGACCTTGAGCACATGCCGGCCGGCCGGATGGCTGCGATAATCATGGTAGAAGGTGACGACGCCGTGGACTTCGGCATTCGAGATATTCAGCGCTTCGGCGATAACCGGGAGCGATGCCTGCGGCACATGGCCGAACTCTTCCTGGATGCCGTGGAGGATAGGCAGCAGCGGACCTTCGAGGCCTTTCAGCTCGTGGATGATCGCGGCCGTGCGCGATGCGATCTCGGTACTTGCAGGCTGCATCGTCATGCAGCGCCCTCCCTGGTCGGTAGCGTTCTAGCGCTAAGTCGTTACAAAAACAGAGGAAACCCGCGAAATCAATAAAGCTGATCCGTCGCTTGATAGAAATTCTCTATCAAACACGTCCAGCCACCAGTCTCTAGCCTAGCGATGGGTGCGGAAATCGTCTGCCAGCGCCATTGCCTCGTCCAGCAGCGCCTGCACCAGCGGCGTATGCGGTTCGCGCGGTGTGGCCACCAGCCCAACCGTGTGGCTGGCGTCGGGCTCGACGATCGGAATGGCCCGAATCGGCTCGGAAAAGCCGAATGTTTCCGCGAGGTTGAGCGGCATGATCGACGACCATTTGCCGGTCTGGATGTGCGAGAACAGCACGATCATCGAGTTGGATTCGAGCGTCGGCCGCACCTGCACGCCGGCCTCGGCCAGATGCTGGTCGATAAGGCGGCGGTTCTGCATGTCGGGCGTCAGCAGGCAGAGCGGCAACTGGCTGATCTCGGCCCATGTCACTTTGTCGCGGTCGGAATAGGGGTTGCCGATGGCGGTGATCAATTGATAGCGCTCGTCGTAGAGCGGCACGCTGGTCACCCGCCCAAGCGGCTCATTGTCGAGATAGGTGATGCCGGCGTCGATGTCGAAATTGCCGAGCAGCGACAAGACCTCGATCGAGGTGCGCGAAAGCACCGAGAAGGTGACGCCCGGATGCTTTTCGCGAAACGGCGTCGTCAGCCGCGCCACCATGGCCAGCGCTGTCGGGATGGCGGCTATGCGGATGCGGCCGGAAAGGCCGTGGCGCGCTGCCCGCATCTCTTCGCGCATGGTCCTGGTATCGCCGACGATGCGGCGCGCCCAGACCAGCACCTGCTTGCCCTCCGGCGTCAGCCCCTGGAACCGCGACCCGCGATTGACCAGCATGACGCCGAGCTGACCCTCCAACTGCTTGATGCCGGCGGACAATGTAGGTTGGGTGACCCCGCACGCTTCCGCCGCCCGGCCGAAATGTTCTTCCTTGGCCAGCGCGATGAAGAATTCGAGTTTGTCGATCATGCCGCGAGCCCTTTCCGCGTGCCTGCGCACAGCCGCTCGTTAATCATCGTGGATGAGGCAGCCGATAGTGGCAACAGCCAATAACCAATTGATAATATTTGGCTTGCCATCATGGTCGATGCGGGGCACCGCGGCAGGGGGCGCCGAAGATAGGTTGGTTCGTATGCTCCAGGAGCATCCGCCGGAAATACAAGCGCCTTCCGCCGCCGATCTGCGCGAAGCGGCGCGGCTTCGGGCTGTCGAGCGTTTCGATATTCTGGACACGCCGCGCGAAGCGTCGTTCGACCGCATTACGCGATTGATCAAGACTGTCTTCGATGTCCCGATCGCCATCGTCTCGGTCATTGACGGGCACCGCCAATGGTACAAGGCCTGCGAGGGCCTGACGACAAATGAAGTCGCACGCAACGACACATTCTGCCAGTACACCATCCTTCAAGACGAGCCCCTGATTGTCGCCGACGCGACGAAGGATGCACGTTTCGCCGGCAATCCCCTCGTCACGAACGATCCGCATATTCGCTTCTACGCAGGCGTGCCCATGCGCAGCCGTGACGGCCACAACATAGGCAGCGTCTGCGCGATCGGCTACGCGCCGAGGGAATTTGGCGACCGCGACATCGCAATCCTCCAGGATTTTGCCGATCTTGCCATGGACGAGCTGGAACTGCGCCAGCATGCCTCCAGCGATGCGCTGACTGGCGTGCTGTCGCGGCGCGCGTTCATCGATCAGGGCGGCAGGGCCTTTGCGCTTGCGCAGCGGCAGCGCTTCGACTTCTCCTGCATTGTCTTCGATGTCGACCATTTCAAATCGGTCAACGACAATTTCGGCCATGCCGCGGGCGACAAGGTTCTGACGGGTGTGGCCCGGCAATGCAGCGCCACCTTGCGGGACGTCGACATATTCGGACGCGTCGGCGGCGAGGAATTCGCGGTGCTTCTCTACGCCGGCCGCAACGGCGCACTTGAATCCGCAGAGCGGCTGCGCGGCACCATCGAGGCCATGCGGCTCGCGCACGATACGGATGAAATACGGGTCACCGCGAGCTTCGGCGTGGCCGCGTTCGATCCCTCGACCGGCAATTTGCAGGAGCTGATCGAACGCGCTGACGCGGCCATGTATCGCTCGAAACACGCCGGACGTAACCGGGCCACGGCGTGGAATTCCTCGGAGAGCGATCAGGCGCGGCCGCGGCGCAGGGTGCTGAAGGCCGGCCAGATCGTTTTCAACAAACGCATGTCGACCATCGACTGCACAGTTCGCAGCCTCGGCGAGGATGGCGCCACCATCGACGTTTCGAACATCGCCGGCATTCCCGGCCAGTTCGTTCTGGCCATCAGGGCGGATCGGTTCGAGGCGAAATGCCGGGTCGTCGCCCAGGCCGAAAGACGTCTGGAACTCGCTTTCGATTGAACCAGCATCATTCGATCTCGTCCGCGCCGCTTGGTGTTGGCGATGAACTGCATTATCTCAGGCCAGCCGCCGTCCTGGGTTAGCCACTGTCTGAGGAAATGCCGTCATGCCCGTTACCAAGGAAATAGTCACCGAGCGTCTGAAGACGGTCAATGGGCCGGACTTCACCGGCAACATCGTCGACCTCGGCATGGTTTCGGAGATTTTCATCGCAGACGGCAAAGTGTTCTTCTCGATCACCGTTCCCGCCGCCCGTGCCCAGGAGATGGAGCCGTTGCGCGCCGCCGCCGAGCGCGTGGTGAAGGCCATTCCCGGCGTTGCCGGCGCGGTCGTCGCGCTGACGGCCGAAAAGAAGGGCGGCGGCATGGAAGCGCCGGTTCCATCGCGGCCTGCGCCCAGGCCAGCACCGCCGGCTCCGTCCGCAGCTCCGCGCGCGCCGGCCTCGCAGAGTTCAGGCAAGCGTGGCGTGCCCGGTATCGAGGCAATCATCGCAGTCGCCTCGGGCAAGGGCGGCGTTGGCAAGTCGACCACCGCCGTTAACATCGCGCTTGGCCTCGCCGCCAACGGCCTCAGGGTCGGCGTGCTTGATGCGGACATCTACGGCCCGTCCATGCCCAAGCTGCTCAACATTCATGGCCGGCCGCAGACGGTTGACGGCAAGATCCTGAAACCGATGGAGAATTACGGCCTCAAGGTGATGTCGATGGGCTTCCTCGTCGATGAGGAGACGCCGATGATCTGGCGCGGCCCGATGGTGATGTCGGCGCTGACGCAGATGCTGCGCGAAGTCGAGTGGGGCCGGCTCGACGTGCTCGTTGTCGACATGCCGCCCGGCACCGGCGATGCGCAGCTGACCATGGCGCAGCAGGTGCCGCTGGCCGGCGCCGTCATCGTCTCGACGCCGCAGGACCTGGCACTGATCGATGCCCGCAAGGGATTGAATATGTTCAAGAAAGTCGACGTTCCGCTGCTCGGCATCGTCGAGAACATGAGCTATTTCATCGCCCCGGATACGGGCAAGCGCTACGACATTTTCGGCCATGGCGGCGCCCGCCGCGAAGCTGAGCGCCTCGGCGTCACTTTCCTCGGCGAAGTGCCGCTGGAAATGGGCATCCGCGAAAGCTCGGATGCCGGTGCACCGGTGGTGGCGTCGAAGCCCGATAGCCCTGAAGCCAAAATCTATCGCGACATTGCCTCGAAGGTCTGGGACCGGGTCAACGAGGAACGCGGCGCGGCCGAAGCGGCGGTGCCGAGCATCGTCTTCGAGTGAGCGCCTGAGAAGAGAAGGTCAGCCGCCGACCTTTTCGCCAAAACTCGAAAAGAACTGACCCGCCAGTTTCTTCGAGGTCGATTCGATCAGCCGGCTGCCAAGCTGAGCGATCTTGCCGCCAACTTCGGCCTTGGCTGCATATTTCAAGATCGTGGCATCCGATCCATCCTCGGTCAGCGTCACGTCAGCGCCGCCCTTGGCAAAGCCGGCGATGCCGCCCTTGCCTTCGCCCTGGATGGTGTAGGAATGCGGCGGCTTGAGGTTTTTCAGCGTCACTTCGCCGTTGAAGGTCGCCTTGATCGGCCCGATCTTCACCACCACGGTCGCCGCCATCTCGGTCGGCGACTTCATCTCCAGGCTCTGGCAACCGGGAATCGTCGCCTTCAAAACCTCGGGGTCGTTCAGGGCCTCCCACACTTTTTGCAGGGGTGCGGCAATGCGCTCCTCGCCTTCGATCACTAAAGCCATGAAAACCTCCCGCACAAGACTTCAAAGGCCTAACGCACGGCTGGGTGCGTGTCTATCGCACCAAAGTCCCGATTCAGATCACGCGTCCCCTTGCTTGCATTGACGTGTTGTCATATCGATTTGTCATACAAATACGGAGACCGTGATGGCAGGCGCCCCCACCAGAAAGAAGAAATTTCGCTCGCAGGAGTGGTTCGACAACCCCGACAATCCGGGAATGACGGCGCTCTATCTGGAGCGTTACCTGAACTACGGACTGACGCGCGCCGAACTGATGTCGGGCAAGCCGCTGATCGGCATCGCCCAGACCGGCTCGGACCTGTCGCCTTGCAATCGGCACCATATCGAGCTCGCCAAGCGCGTGCGCGAGGGCATCGTCTCGATGGGCGGCATCCCCTTCGAATTCCCTTGCCATCCGATCCAGGAGACCGGCAAGCGCCCGACCGCCGCACTCGACCGCAACCTCGCCTATCTCAGCCTGGTCGAAGTGCTCTACGGCTATCCGCTCGACGGCGTCGTGCTGACCATCGGCTGCGACAAGACCACGCCGGCGCTGCTTATGGCGGCGGCCACCGTCAACATCCCGGCCATCGCGCTGTCGGTCGGCCCGATGCTCAATGGCTGGCACAAGGGCAAGCGCACCGGGTCCGGCACCATCGTCTGGGAATCGCGCCAGCGCCTGTCGGCCGGCGAGATCGGCTATGACGAGTTCATGGACATCGTCGCTTCCTCGGCGCCGTCCACCGGCTATTGCAACACCATGGGCACGGCCACCACGATGAATTCGCTGGCCGAGGCACTCGGCATGCAGCTGCCGGGCTCGGCCGCAATCCCCGCGCCCTATCGCGAGCGCGGACAGATTTCCTACGAGACGGGCAAGCGCATCGTCGAGATGGTGCACGAGGACCTCAAGCCGTCCGACATCATGACGCGCAAGGCTTTCGAGAACGCCATCGTCGTCAATTCGGCCATCGGCGGCTCCACCAATGCGCCGATCCATCTCAACGCCATCGCCCGCCATCTTGGCGTGCCGCTTACCAATGACGACTGGCAGGAGATCGGCCTCAAGGTGCCGCTCATCGTCAATTTGCAGCCGACGGGCGAATATCTGGGCGAAGACTACCATCATGCCGGCGGCGTGCCGGCCGTGGTCGCCGAACTGTTGAAGGGCGGGCTGTTGCCGCATCCCGATGCCCTGACCGTCAACGGCAAGTCGATCGGCGACAATTGCAAGGGTGTCGCCAATGAAAACACCGACGTCATCCGTACAGTTGCCGCGCCGCTGAAAGCCAATGCCGGCTTCATCAACCTCAGCGGCAATCTGTTCGATTCAGCAATCATGAAGACCAGCGGCATCTCGCCGGAATTTCGCGAGCGCTACCTGTCCAACCCGAAGGATCCGGAAGCCTTCGAAGGCAACGCCATGGTCTTCGACGGGCCCGAGGACTATCACGCCCGCATCGACGATCCGGCGCAAGGCATCGACGAGCACACCATCCTGTTCATGCGCGGCGCCGGTCCGGTCGGCTATCCCGGCGGTGCCGAGGTCGTCAACATGCAGCCGCCTGCCTATCTCATCAAGAAGGGCATCCATGCGCTCGCTTGCATCGGCGACGGCCGCCAGTCGGGTACGTCGGGTTCGCCGTCGATCCTCAACGCCTCGCCTGAAGCCGCGATCGGCGGAGGTCTGGCGCTGCTCAAGACCGGTGACCGTGTTCGCATCGATCTGAACAAGGCTACCGCCAACATTCTCGTATCGGACGACGAAATCGCACGGCGCCGCGCCGAGTTGCAGAACAATGGTGGCTACCACTATCCCAAGCACCAGACGCCATGGCAGGAGATCCAGCGCGGCATGGTCGACCAGTTCGACGAGGGCATGGTGCTGAAGCCGGCGGTAAAATACCAGGATGTCGCGCACACCAGCGGCGTCCCCAGGGACAATCACTGATTGCTCCGGGGACAATCATTTGATTGATCCGGCGACAGTATCTGTGCGCAAGTACTTACATTAACGACAAACGGCGGCTTGATCCGGATCAAGCCGCCGTTTGTCATCCTTGACAAGCGCGCCCAACAAATCCACGATCGTAACCAAGGGGTGCATCGCGACGACCCCGTGAGGCGTCAGCCCAACGTTCGCGTCCAAGCTTCTCTATCAGGAGGTGGACGCCATGCCGTCAACAACCGCTATCACCGTATCGCAACTGTCCCGCCTGGTCGGTCTGCCGGGCGCGCCTGTGATCATCGATGTTCGCATCGATGAGGATTTCGACGCCGATCCGCGCCTGCTGCCGGCCTCATGCCGACGCAATTTCAAAACCGTTTCGACCTGGGCCACCGAATTTGCCGGCAGGCAAGTCTCGGTCTGCTGCCAGAAAGGTCAGAAACTCTCGCAAGGCGTAGCCGCATGGCTGCGGCACGAGGGAATTTCCGCTGAATCCCTCGAAGGCGGCTTCGAAGCCTGGCGCGACGCAAATGAGCTTTTGGTCCGCTCCGAAAAGCTACCGCCGCGCGACGAAAAAGGCCGCACGGTGTGGGTGACGCGGTCCCGCCCGAAGGTCGACCGCATCGCTTGCCCCTGGCTGATCCGGCGTTTCGTCGATCCCGACGCCGTCTTCCTGTTTGTCGAGGCGGCCGAGGTGGCTGCCGTGGCTGACCGCTTCAAGGCGGTGCCGTTCGACATCGACACTGTGTTCTGGAGCCATCGCGGCGAACGCTGCACCTTCGACATCATGATCGAGGAGTTCGGGCTGGACTCCAAGGCGCTCCGTCGCCTTGCCTTGATCGTACGCGCAGCCGACACGGCAAGCCTCGATCTGGTTCCCCAGGCGGCCGGCTTTCTGGCAGCCTCGCTTGGTCTGTCGCGGATGTTTCGCGACGATCTGGAACAGCTGGAAGCAGGCATGCTGCTCTACGATGCTTTCTTCCGCTGGTGTCGCGACGCCACCGAGGAAACGCACAACTGGCCCGCTGCCGGCGCGGGCAAACCGTCGTGAGCGCTCTTGCCCCGGAGAATAGAGTGGTGAGCATCGAGGCGCCGGCTGCACCGACTTTTGCCGAAGCCTTGAAGGTCTGGGCGAAGATCGGATTGCTCAGCTTCGGCGGACCGGCCGGGCAGATCGCCCTGATGCACAGGGAATTGGTCGAGGAGCGGCGCTGGATCGGGGAACAGCGTTTCCTGCATGCGCTGAACTACTGCATGCTGCTGCCTGGTCCGGAAGCTCAGCAACTCGCCATCTACATCGGCTGGCTGCTGCATAGGACAATCGGTGGCCTCGTCGCCGGCATCCTGTTTGTCGTGCCCGGCGCGCTTGTCATGCTCGGGTTGAGCAGCCTCTACGTGCTCTATGGCGACATGCCGCTCGTCGAGGCGCTGTTTTTCGGGGTGAAGGCGGCGGTGCTTGCCATCGTCATCGAGGCGGTGATCCGGATCGGACGGCGTGCCCTGAAAAACCCGGTCATGATGTCGATCGCGGTTGCGGCCTTCATCGCCATCTATGCGTTGAATGTGCCGTTCCCGCTCATCATACTGCTCGCGGGCCTGACAGGATGGCTGGGAGACCGCATTGTTCCGGGCCTGTTTTCCGGCTCCGCGCATGGCAAGGGCGATGTTGCCGACATCAAGGGAGCAGTCGACCTGATGTTCGAGCGCGGCGAGCTGACCCATGTCAAACCGACCAGATGGCATGCACCGCGCACGGTCGCCATCTGGCTGCCGATCTGGTTCGGACCGGTTCTCGTGATCTGGTGGTGCACCGGCTCTGCCAGTGTGTGGACCGAGATAGGCAGGTTCTTCAGCCTGATGGCGGTCGTCACCTTCGGCGGCGCCTACGCGGTGCTTGCCTATGTCGCGCAGGCAGCTGTCCAGTCCTTCGGCTGGCTCACCCCCGGTGAAATGGTCGACGGACTTGGGCTTGCCGAGACCACGCCTGGTCCGCTCATCCTGGTGCTGCAGTTCGTCGGCTTCATCGCCGCGTTCCGTCACTCCGGGTCACTTAACCCGTTGCTTGCTGGATCGCTTGGAGCGCTGCTGACCCTGTGGGTGACGTTCACGCCGTGCTTCTTCTGGATATTCCTCGGCGCGCCCTATATCGAGGCGCTGCGTGGCAACAAGGCACTGTCGGCCGCGCTCGGCGCGATCACCGCCGCAATTGTCGGCGTCATCATGAACCTCGCTCTATGGTTTGCCTTGCACGTCGTTTTCCGTGAGGTGCACGCAATAAGCCTCGGCATCAATGTACCGGTGCTTTCGTCGATCGACTGGCGGGCGGCGCTGCTTTCCTGTGCCGCGATGATCGCCATCCTGCGGCTGAAGATCGGCATGCTGCCGACGCTCGCCGGATCGGCCCTTGCCGGTGTCTTGCTTCTGGCGGTAAGTGGCTAAATGTTCGTCTTCCCTCGTATTCCGCTTGCGCACCACCTAAGTGGCTGGAAACGGATTGAGACATCATGGCGCAACGGCGCTCTTCCCTTGGTTTCCTCGGCATGTTCGGCCGCTCCGGCGACCTCAGGCAGCTCGATACGGCATTGCGCGGCGCCGATCTTCACCCCGCGCTTGTGCCCGAGGGGGTAAAACTCACCATCGTCAATTTGATGAAGGATCGCTGGCCCGACGAGCCGCCCAGCCAGGCCTATCCGGACGTGGCGCAACTGTTCAGCTATTGCGTTGCCGGGCCGGAAACCTTCGAAAGCTCGCATGGCTTGCAGCTGCGGCAGGACGTGGAACGCCGGATCGAGGCCGCGGTGGAGGCCGGCGACAGTTTCGACGCGCAAATCGTGCTGATGGCGCTGCACGCCAAGCTGATCAATGCTGAGGTCGTCGAACGCTACGGGCTGGGCACGGACTAGCCGAAAGCGGGCCTACCCGCCCATATTGGCGCGCGGCAGTTTGATCATGTCGCCGAAGCGGGCGCGCAATCTGTCGTCGAGCGGCTTTGGCACGTGGCGGGGGAAACGCTCGGCAAGGACGCGTTTCTTCTCGATGATCGCGCGCTGCAATATGTCGGGCCGGCCCTTCTCGTTCCATTCCTTCGGTGAAAAGCGGTCGCCGACGGCCGGATAGAAATACTCGGTCTGCATCAGCCGCAGCGTCTGCTCGTTGCCGAGATAGTGTCCAGGCCCCTTCAGGCAGACATCAGTGATGGTGTCGATCGACAGCGATTCATCAGACACTTCGATGCCGCGCACGCAGCGCAGGCAATGGCCGAGCATGTCATTGTCGATGATCAGGCTTTCCAGGCAGAAGCCGAGCAGCGAGGCATGCATGCCGGCGGATTCATAGACCAGGTTGAGCCCGGCAAGACCGGCCATCACGTCGGTGATGCCTTTCTCGTAGCCGGACTGGATGTCGGGCAGTTTCGAATCCGTCATGCCGGCGGCGGAACCGCCCGGCAGATCGTAGAACTGCGCCATTTGTGCGCAGGCAGCGGTCAGCACCGCCTGTTCGGCCGAGCCGCCCGACATGGCGCCTGTCCTCAAATCTGACACGAACGGCCAGGTGCCGAAGATCGCCGGATGCCCTGGCTTGATGGCATTGACATAGACCAGGCCGGCCAGCACTTCGGCCACCGCTTGCACGACGGCGCCGGCAATTGCGGCCGGCGCGGTAGCGCCGGCCTGTCCGGCCGACAAAAGCAGGATCGGGATGCCGCCCTCGACACAGGCCTCGAGCACGCCGCAGGCATCCTCGGCGAATTTCATCGGCGGCACGACGAAGCAGTTGGAGTTCGACACGAACGGCCGGGCGCGGAAATTCTCCTCGCCGCCGGCAATCGCGTAGAGCATTTCGAGCGCCGGCTGCACGTTCTCGCGCACCGTGAACGAGGTGCCGACATGCTTGGAGGTGCCCATCACGCAGGCGTAGAGCGTGTTGAAGTCCATTTCGAGCGGATCGGGAATATCGCGCGGCACCATAGGTCGCTGGAAGAAATGGATGTTGTCGAGCCCTTCGACGAGGCGAGCCGCGTCATAGATGTCCTGCAGCAGCGATTCGCGGTACTCGCGCTTCTCGACATCGACCAGATGGACGGCGGCTCCAGCCGTGCCGTAATGCACACGCTTGCCCTGGATCAGCATGTCGTGTTTCGGATCCTGGCCGTGCAAGGTGAAATTCCGTGCTGCCTTCTTGATCGTGTCGAGCACCAGCGCGCGCGGAAAACGGATACGGCCGTCATCGCCATAGGTGGCGCCGGCCTTGGTCAGTGCGTCGATGCAGGAGGGGATGGCATTGGCGAAGCCGACGGTCTCCAGGAGCGTCAGCACCGCCTCGTGGATGCGTTCCTGGTCGTTGTGCTTCAGCGGTCCGTAGCTGCCGCCCTCGAGGCCGGCGCGCACCGGCTTGATGTCGTCAGCCAAGGGCGCCGCCCGCATGGCACGACGCGCTTCGCGTCCACCGGAGCGGCGCGAACGCTGATCCGCCGCCGCTTCCTGCTTTTCAAGAACCACTGACATGGAGACACTCCACCTTTTCTCGGAAACAGGGCGGCGGTTGGTCCACCATCGGCTGCTTCTTCCCCTTTATGCCACGACTATGCCGCCGGGATTGGCACAGCCTATGGGCCAGCCGGTCCGGTTGCATGTGCCAGAGTTAAAGGAGCCGGAGCCACTGCTGGTGGCTCCGGTGAAAAGGGATCAGGCAGCTGCCGGTCTGCGGCCGGCCGCGGTGGCGAGTTCCCGTATGCCTGGCTCGATGTGCTGCAGCGCGATCGAGGAAATGCCCAACCGCATGAAGCGCGAGGGCTTTTCGGTGCGGTCGAAGAAGCGGTCGCCGGGCTCGATGATAACGCTGCGCGAGGCTGCGGCCTCGGCCAGGCCGCGAGAATCGGTGCCGCGTGGCCCCTCGAGCCAGAGCGATGTGCCGCCGGCCGAGTCGGTCGAGCGCCATTCCGGCAGGAAAGCGGAAATCGCATGGACCAGACGCTTGCGACGTTCGTCGAAGGCACTCGACAGGCGCCGCACCAGTGCCTCGTGATGGCCGAGCGACAGGAAGAGTGCCACGGCGCGCTGGTTGTTGGCCGGCGGATGGCGCAGCATGAAACGGCGCAGCGCCCTGAGCTCGGAGATAAGCCCAGCGGACGCCACGATGTAGCCAAGCCGCAGGCCAGGAGCCAGCGTCTTCGACATCGAGCCGACATAGACGACGCGGCCTGAACGATCGAGGCTCTTCAGCGCCTGCTGCGGCGCCTCGTCGAGAAGCTGGCTGTCATAGCCGTCCTCGATGATGATCTGGTTGTGCCGGTTGGCGCGCGCCAGCAGATCCTGCCGCCGCTCCGCCGACAAGGGCACCATGGTTGGGCAATGGTGGCTCGGCGTGACGAACACGAAGCCGGAATCATTGGAAATAGAAGAGGTTACGATGCCGGACTGATCGACCGGCACCGGCTGGATCTCGGCGCCCGCAAGCCGGAAGATCGAGCGCGCGTCGGGATAGCCGGGGTCTTCCATCGCCACCTTTGAGCCTTTGGTCATCAAAAGCGTCGCCAGCATGTAGAGCGCGTTCTGGGCGCCCAGCGTGACGATGATTTCGTCCGGGTTGGCGAAGATGCCGCGCCGGGGCAAGAGCCGCGCCTGGATCTGCTCGATCAAGAGCGGATCGTCGCGGTCAACCATATCGGACGCCCAGTTGCGGATTTCGAGCACGGCCAGCGCCATGCGGTTGCACTCTCGCCACTCGGCGGTCGGGAACAGCGTCGGGTCGAACTGGCCGTAGACGAAGGGGTAGGACGACTTGATCCAGTTCTCGTGCTTGGCCGGCGGCGGCATGTCGCTGGCAGCAATCTGCCGGCGTGCCTTCCAGTCGATCTCATTGGCCTGGTCGGGCGCCTTCTGGTGCGGCTTGGCCGGCGTCGCCAGCACGTCGGGATTGACGAAATGGCCGCGCCGCTCACGCGCCACCAGGAAACCCTGGTCGACGAGCTGCTGGAAGGCCAGCACCACTGTTCCGCGCGCCACGCCGAGTTTTTCGGCCAGGATCCGGCAGGAGGGGAGCGGCATCGAAGCGGCGATCTGACGGTCGAGAATGGCGGCCACGATGGCTTGGCGGATCTGCGCCTGCAGGGTCTGGCCGGATTCAGCCGAAATCCGGAACAGGCCGGACCATATCGCCGTGTCGTTTCTCTGTGGCATGGAAGATGTTCCTCGATGGCCAGCTTTTTTCGCTTGGCTGGACCAGTCGAATGTAACGGTGGCACAAGGGGTTGCGCCAATCAATTTTTCTGATCTTTGGGATTTATGCCAGTGATCCTTCCGGTCGAAATCGGGCGCTGCAACCTCCCGGAGCGACACATTGTGTCATCGCATCGTGATGCGATGCGGCATCGCCGCGTATTGACCGCACGGAGTTCGGCTCAATAGTTGTGCCGCGACGACACGCGCCGGAAACATCCGGTCTGATATGGTGCATCCAAAACGCCAGGAGCTACCCGCCAGTGGATAAGTCAGCCTTCCAGAAACAGCTTGCCGCCTTGCGCGACCATCGCGCCGCGGCACCTGCCAGCATGCGCCAGGCCTTCGCCGCCGATCCGCAACGGTTTGCGACATTCTCCGCCACCGATGACAATCTGTTGCTCGACTGGTCGAAATGCGCCGTCGACGCGACCACCATGGATTTGCTGGAAAAGCTCGCTGGCGCCGCCGATCTCGAAGGTCGTCGCGCCGCGATGTTTGCCGGCAAGAAGATCAACATCACCGAGGACCGCGCCGTGCTGCACACGGCGCTGCGCAATCTCAGCGGCAAGGGCGTCACGGTCGACGGCCAGGACGTCAAGAAGGATGTCCTTTCCGTGCTCGATGCGATGGGCGCCTTCGCCGACGCCATCCGCTCCGGCAAGGCGCCCGGTGCCACCGGCAAGAAGATCACCGACATCGTCAACATCGGCATTGGCGGCTCCGACCTCGGTCCGGCCATGGCAACGCTGGCGCTGGCGCCCTACCATGACGGGCCGCGCGCGCACTATGTCTCCAACATCGACGGCGCCCATATCCATGACACGCTGAAGGATCTGTCCGCCGAAACCACGCTGTTCATCATCGCCTCCAAGACCTTCACCACCGTCGAGACGATGACCAATGCGCAGACGGCGCGTGACTGGGTGCAGAAGGCGCTCGGCAAAGAAGCGGTCGGCAAGCATTTCGCCGCCGTCTCGACCGCGCTCGACCTGGTGGCCAAGTTCGGCATCGCGCCCGATCGCGTCTTCGGCTTCTGGGACTGGGTCGGCGGCCGCTATTCGGTCTGGGGCGCGATCGGCCTTCCCGTCATGATCGCCGTCGGCCCGAAGAATTTCCGCGCCTTCCTCGATGGCGCGCACGAGATGGACGAGCATTTCCGCACCGCGCCGCTGGCGAAGAACCTGCCGGCGCTGCTGGGGCTGGTCGGCTGGTGGCATCGCGTTATCTGCCAATATCCGGCGCGCGCGGTCATCCCCTATGATCAGCGTCTGTCCAGGCTGCCGGCCTATCTGCAGCAGCTCGACATGGAATCGAACGGCAAGGGCGTCACCCTCGACGGCACGCCAGTGACGACGCCGACAGGGCCGCTGGTCTGGGGCGAGCCGGGCACCAATGGCCAGCACGCCTTCTTCCAGCTGCTGCATCAGGGCACCGATTTCATCCCGGTCGAGTTTCTTGCCGCGGCCGTCGGCCATGAGCCGGAGCTCAAGCACCAGCATGACCTGCTGCTCGCCAATTGCCTGGCGCAGTCGGAAGCGTTGATGAAGGGCCGCACGCTGGACGAGGCGCGCGCGCAGATGCTGTCCAAGGGCATGAAGCCGGCTGACGTCGATCGCATCGCGCCGCATCGCGTCTTCTCCGGCAACCGGCCCTCGGTGACAATTCTGTACCGCAAGCTCGATCCGCGCACCTTCGGCCGGCTGATCGCGCTCTACGAGCACCGCGTCTTCGTCGAGGGAACGCTGTTCAACATCAATTCCTTCGACCAGTGGGGCGTCGAGCTTGGCAAGGAACTGGCGACCGGCCTTCTGCCTGTCGTGGAAGGCAAGGAAAGTGCGGCCAAGCGCGACGCGTCGACCGCTGGCCTTGTGGGATACATCCACCAATTGCGTGGTTCGGAGTGAACGATTTGGCAGACATCAAGGGGATATTGTTCGACAAGGACGGGACACTTGTCGACTTCAACGCGACCTGGCTTGGCGTGGCCGACTTCATGGCCATGGATGCTTCCGATGGCGACCGCTGGAAAGCCGACAGGCTGCTTGCGGCCGCCGGCTTCGATTTCGCCAACCGGCGTTTCAAGCCCGATTCGATCTTTGCCTCCGGCACCAATCTCGATGTTGTCGAATTGTGGTTTCCGCGCCTGTCCAACGAGGACCAGATGCTGGCCGTCGCCCGCTTCAACGAGATCACCTCGGTGCAGGGCTCGACGATGGCGGTGGCGCTGCCGGGCATAGTCGACACATTGGCGGCACTGCATAAAAGATCCTACCGGCTTGGCGTCGCTACCAACGATTCGACCAGCGGCGCGGAAAAGACCCTGATCACACTAGGTGTCGCCCAACTGTTCGACGCCGCCTATGGCTACGACGCGGTGGCCAACCCAAAACCGGCGCCCGACACCATCCAGGCCTTTTGCGACCTTACCGGCCTGAAGCCGTCGGAGATCGCCATGGTCGGCGATAACCGCCATGACCTCGAAATGGCGCGCGCCGGCGGCTGCGGCCTGGCGGTGGGCGTGCTCTCCGGCACAGGTACGCGGGAATCGCTGGCCGAGATTGCCGACGTCATCCTGGATTCGGTTGCCGATTTGCCCGATTTCCTGTCGGCGCGGGTCAGAGAGACAGTCTAACCGCCAGGTTCGGTCTCAAAACGAAAGACGCTGCTCGGCTTCTGCACGGCGGCTTTCGCATCGCCGAAATCCGGCACCTGATATTCGGCAAGCAGCCGCAGTCGTGAACGCGGCAGATAGGTCCGGCCCGGATCGCCGACCAGCACATCGATGCCGGCGGCGAGACAGCGGTCTAGGAAAGGTATGACGCGGTTGGCGACATCCTCCCCGTAGAACACGTCACCGGCGAGCACGAGATCGACGGCAGGTGGCGAACCCTTGGTGATATCGCTGCCGACCACGGTGATAGCGACCCCGTTCGCTGCGGCATTGAGGCCGATCGCGGCGACGCCGTTGCGGTCGATCTCGGCCGCGATCACCGCGCTGGCGCCGGCTTTGGCGGCGGCGATGCCGACAATGCCGGAGCCGGCCCCGAGGTCCAGCACGCGGCGGCCCGCCACCGTCATCGGATGATCAAGGATGTGGCGCGCCAGCACGGCGCCGCCGGCCCACGCATAGGCCCAGTAGGGCGGCAGAGGTTCGGGCCTGCCCTCGTTGGCATCGCCATCGTCTTCGGGGTCGACGAGGCGCCGCAATCCGCTGCCCGGATGGGCGGTGTAAAACCGGATTTCGGGAAGCGCCGGCACCGGAACAAGGCGCATGTTCGCCTTGATGAATTCCGCCGGGTCGAGGCGCGAGCGTCGGTCGGACGCGTCGTCGCCGATAAGATCATCGCTCACTATTCGCGCAGCGCCCGGCGCAAAATCTTGCCGACCGGCGTCTTCGGCAATTCGGTCCTGAACTCGATGTATTTGGGCCGCTTGTAGCCCGTCAGGTTCTCGCGGCAGAAAGCGATGACGGCTTCAGCGGTCAGGGCCGGGTCCTTCTTGACGATGAACAGCTTCGGAACCTCGCCGGAATGCTCGTCCGGCACGCCGATCGCGGCCACTTCGAGCACGCCCGGATGCATCGCCACGACTTCCTCGAGTTCGTTCGGGTAGACGTTGAAGCCCGAGACCAGGATCATGTCCTTCTTGCGGTCGACGATCTTGGTGTAACCACGCTCGTCCATGAAGCCCATGTCGCCGGATTTGAAGTAGCCATCCTTGGTCATCACCTTGGCGGTCTCGTCAGGCCGGTTCCAGTACCCAGACATCACCTGCGGTCCCCTGATGCAGATCTCGCCGACCTCGCCCAGCGGCAGATTGTTGCCGTCATCGTCGCGGATGGCGATCTCGGTCGAGGGCAGCGGCAGGCCGATCGTGCCGGTGAAATCGCCGGCGCTGAACTTGTTGGCGGTGGCCACCGGCGAGGTTTCGGAAAGTCCGTAACCTTCGGTGACAGGACAGCCGGTCAACGCCTTCCAGCGTTCGGCGACGCCCTTCTGCACCGCCATGCCGCCGCCCAGCGTCAGCACCAGCGGCTTGAAGTCGAGCTTGCGGAAGTCCTCATTGTTGAGCAGCGCGTTGAACAGCGTGTTGAGGCCGGGAAAGACGTGGACCGGATATTTCTTCAACTCCTTGACGAAGCCCGGAATATCGCGCGGGTTGGGAATGAGCACATTGCGCGCGCCTTGCTGCATGCCCATCAGCGCGTTCACCGTCAACGCGAAAATATGATAGAGCGGCAGCGCGCAGATGAAGTTCGGGTGCGCCGGTTTCGGCTTGATCGTATAGGCGTCTTCCATCCACTGCGCGTTCTGCACGACATTGGCGAGCACGTTGCTGTGCAGCAGCGTGGCGCCCTTCGAGACACCCGTGGTGCCGCCCGTATATTGCAGGAAGGCGACATCGCTGGCCTCTACCTTGGCCGGCTTGAAGCTGCCGCCGGCTCCCGCCTTCACGGCAGCGTTGAACTTGACGTGACCGGGCAGGGACCAGGCCGGCACCATCTTCTTCACACGGCGCACGACCAGATTGACGATCGTGCCCTTGAGGCCGCCGAGCATGTCACCCATGGCCGCCACCACGACATGTTTGACCGCTGTCCTGGCGATCACCGCCTGCAGGGTGTTGGCGAAGTTTTCGAGAATGACGATGGCTTGTGCGCCGGAATCCTTGAGCTGGTGCTCCAGTTCGCGCGGCGTGTACAGCGGATTGATGTTCACCACGACATAGCCCGCACGAAGCACCGCCATCATCGCTATGGGATATTGCAGCACATTCGGCATCATCAGGGCGACGCGAGCGCCCTTCTGCAGACCCTTTGACTGAAGATAGGCGCCGAAGGCAGCCGACAGCCGCTCGACATCGGTGTAGCTGACGGACTTGTCCATGCAGGTGAAGGCCGGCTGGGCGGAAAACTGCTTACAGGCGGCGACCAGGAAATCGCCGATCGAGCTGTAGGGCAAGGGACCGATTTCGGCCGGGACGTTTTTCGGATAGCTCTTCAGCCACGGCTTGTCGGGCAGGCCAGCAGCAAGCGCGGTAAGTGCCTTCGGCAGGCGCTTAGCGGCGGCCCCGACGGGTTTTGCGGCTGGCGAGGCTTTCGCAGCACCGTCTTTCGATGCCACTGCTTTGGTCACTACAGTTTTCGCCGTCGGCTTTGCAGCGGACGTCGACTTTCCGGTCGCAGGCTTGGCCGGGGCTTTTGCTGCCGGCTTTGTGCTCGCCTGCGCGGGCACGATGGCTGCCTTCGGCTTGGCCGCGGCGGCTTTGGCGACTGGCGCTTTCGGCTTGACGGTTCCGGCAGCTGCTTTTGGAGCCGCCTTGGCCGATGCCTTCACTGGCGCCGTCGTCTTTGATGCCTTTGCCAACAGTCCCTCCCTGGGTCGTTGTTGTTCGCCTGTGCCGCGCTCGCCCTGAGATAACAGAGACGTCCTCCGCTGCCGCCAGCGTGTCCATCTATGTATTGCCTCTATCGGCGGCGGTGCAAGCCTTGCCCTTGCGGCAAGGCGCCGAAAGATTTGCCGCCGAAAATCTTTCCCGCCAGCGACGCTTGGACCGGCATCTTTCCCCATCGATGTCGGATGGAGACGCGGCGCGGCGTCGATGTCGCCAGATGCCAGATCAATAAAAAAATGCAATCGTTAACAATACCGTGAATGGAGAGAACTGCTAATTTATTCTGTCATTTAGCAAAATCGCGGATTTTTTTCCTGCTTCCCGCGGGGTAAGCAAACGGGGTGTTCCAAAGCCGGAAAAACGGTGCTTATATGCGCGCTTCGCGAGCCTGATAGAGGGGCTTGGAAGAACATCAGGGAGTGCTCAATGAAAAAGAAACTCGCTTTTGCGGCCGCGTTGCTGGCCGCAAGCGTCCTGGGCGGCATGGCCAATGCAAAGACGCTTGTCTATTGCTCGGAAGCGTCGCCGGCCAATTTCGACCCGGGTACGACGACCGGCGGCAACGATTTCGATGCCTCGTCGCGTACCGTCTATTCGCGTCTTGTCGAGTTCAAGCACGGCGGCACCGAGGTCGAGCCCGGCCTCGCCGACAAGTGGGAAATCTCGGACGATGGCTTGGTCTATACTTTCCATCTGCATCCGGGCGTGAAGTTCCAGACCACCGACTATTTCAAGCCGACCCGCGATCTCAATGCGGATGACGTGGTCTTCTCCTTCGACCGCCAGTTCGACAAGCAGAACCCCTGGAACGGCGACAAGTACCTGCCGAACCTGACCTGGGACTACTACACCGGCATGGACATGCCGAAATACGTCGCCAAGTGGGAAAAGGTCGACGATCTCACCGTCAAGCTGACGCTGACCGAGCCGAACTCGCCGATGCTCGCCAATCTGGGCATGGACTTTGCGTCGATCGTATCGAAGGAATATGCCGACCAGCTGGAGAAGTCCGGCAAGATGGCCGATTTCTCCACCAAGCCGATCGGCACCGGTCCGTTCCAGTTCGTCGATTACCAGCTGGATTCGGTCATCCGCTATTCGGCCAACCCGGACTACTTCAAGGGCAAGGAGAAGATCGACGATCTCGTCTTCGCCATCACGCCTGACGCGACCGCCCGCATCCAGAAGGTGCTGGCCGGCGAATGCGACATCGCGCCCTATCCGAACCCGGCCGACATCGCCACCATCAAGGCCAACAAGGACGTGACCCTGATGGATCAGGCCGGCCTGAACATCGGCTATATGAGCTACAACACCACCATCCCGCCGCTCGACAAGCCCGAGGTTCGCCACGCGCTCAACCAGGCGATCGACCGGGCATCGCTGATCAAGTCGCTGTTCCAGGATGCGGGCGCCACGCCTGCCGAAAACCTGATCCCGCCGACGATGTGGTCGTGGAACAAGGATGTGAAGACGGACGCCTACGATCCGGATGCGGCCAAGAAAGTTCTGGCTGCCGCCGGTCTGACGGACATCCAGCTCTGGGCATCCGACCGCGTTCGCCCGTACAACCCGAACTTCCAGCGCGCCGCCGAACTGATCCAGGCCGACTGGGCCAAGGTCGGTGTCAAGGCGGAGATCGTCAACTACGAATGGACGAAGTATCGCTCGGAAGGCAAGAAGAAGGACCGTCCAGGCGCCTTCCAGATCGGCTGGACCGGCGACAATGGCGATCCGGACAACTTCTTCGCCACGCTCTTCGCCTGCAACGCAATCGGCGTGTCGAACTACTCCAGCTGGTGCAACAAGGACTTCGAGGATCTGATCCAGAAGGCCAAGAAAACCAGCGACCAGGCCGAGCGTTCCAAGCTCTATGAGCAGGCGCAGGTGATCTTCGCCAAGGAAGCGCCCGCCTTCCTGCTGGTCCACAGCCAAGTCTATGCGGTCGTGCGCAACAATGTCAGCGGTTTCAAGATGGATCCGCTCGGCATTCACCGCTTCGACGGCGTTGACAAGGCCGAATAAGACTATAGAGCGGGGCGGCGCAATGAGGCGCCGCCCCCCTTCATCATGCTAAAATACATCCTCCACCGAATTGCACTTTTGATCCCGACGCTTGTCGGCATCACGATCTGTGCCTTTGCGTTCGTCAGGCTGCTGCCCGGCGATCCGATCCTTGCCATGGCCGGCGAACACGGCGTGGCGCCGGCGCGTTACGAAGAGCTCAAGGAGCAGTTTGGTTACAATCTGCCGATCTGGCAGCAATATACGCGCTATGTCGGTGAGGTCGTGACCGGCGATTTCGGTGTCTCGATCTCGTCCAAGCGCCCGGTGATCGAAGAGTTCAAGACGCTCTTCCCGGCGACGCTGGAACTCTCATTGTTCGCCATGATTTTCGCCATGGTGCTCGGCATTCCGGCCGGCATTTTTGCGGCGATCAAGCGCGGCTCATGGTTCGATCAGTCGCTGATGGGCACCGCGCTTGTCGGCTATTCCATGCCGATCTTCTGGTGGGGCCTGCTGCTCATCATCTTTTTCTCCGGCTATCTCGGATGGACACCGGTCAACGGCCGCATCGACCTGCAGTACTTCTTCAAGCCGATTACTGGCTTCATGACCATCGACACCTTGCTCTACGGCAAATGGGATGCATTTCGCTCGGTATTGCGCCATCTGGTGCTGCCGACAATTGTGCTCGGCACCATTCCGCTGGCTGTGATAGCGCGCCAGACGCGCTCCGCCATGCTCGAGGTGCTGGGCGAGGACTACGTGCGGACGGCCCGAGCCAAAGGGCTTTCGTCGGCCCGGGTCATCGGCGTGCATGCCCTGCGCAATGCACTCATACCGGTTGTCACCACCATCGGCCTGCAGGTTAGCACGCTGCTCGCCGGCGCCATCCTTACCGAAACGATCTTCTCCTGGCCGGGCATCGGCAGGTGGATGGTCGAATCCATATCCAAGCGCGACTACGTCGTCGTGCAGTCCGGCTTGCTCCTGATCGCGCTTATCGTCATGGCCGTGAACCTGATCGTCGACGTGCTCTACGCCGTTATCAACCCACGCATAAGGGCGGCGTGATGAGCCAGTCGACCGAAATCGCCCCGATGGCCGCCGGCAACCCGGATCGCCTCACCGGTCTCAGGACCTTCTGGTTTTATTTCTCGGTCAATCGCGGCGCCGTCATCGGCCTGTTCGTCTTCATCCTGCTGGTCCTGGCGGCGCTGTTTGCGCCGCTGCTGGCGCCCTATGCACCCGACATTCAGGACAAGACCGCGTTCCTGAGGCCTCCGGCCTGGCAGGACGGCGGCTCGACACAATATCTGCTCGGCACCGATCCGGTCGGGCGCGACATCCTCTCGCGCCTGCTCTACGGCGCGCGCTTCTCGCTGCTGATCGGCGCGGTCGTGGTCACGCTGGCGCTCACCGGCGGCATCACGCTCGGCCTGCTGGCCGGCTATTTCCGCGGCTGGGTCGACGTGGCGATCATGCGCGTCATGGACCTCATCCTGGCTTTCCCGTCGCTGCTGCTGGCGCTGGTCATGGTCACCATCCTTGGTCCCGGCCTGTTCAATGCGATGCTGGCCATCGCGCTCGTCCTGCAGCCGCATTTCGCCCGGCTGGTGCGCGCCGCCGTGATGGCGGAGAAAAGCCGTGAATATGTCGTCGCCGCCAAGGTCGCCGGCGCCGGACATATCAGGCTCATGCTTCGCACCATCCTGCCCAATTGTCTGGCGCCGCTGATCGTCCAGGCGACCTTGTCGTTCTCGAACGCCATTCTCGAAGCGGCAGCCCTCGGGTTTCTCGGCCTCGGCGCGCAGCCGCCCACACCCGAATGGGGAACCATGCTCGCCTCGGCGCGCGAATTCATCCTGCGCGCGTGGTGGGTGGTGACCTTCCCCGGTCTCGCCATCCTGATCACCGTGCTCGCCATCAACCTTGTCGGCGACGGCCTGCGCGACGCGCTCGATCCCAAGCTCAGGAGGTCATGATGGCGTTGCTCGACATCCAGAACCTCGTCGTCGAATTCCAGACCGCGTCCGGCCCGTTCCGCGCCGTCGATGGGGTCTCGCTGCATGTCGACGAGCGTGAAGTGCTCGCCATCGTCGGCGAATCCGGCTCCGGCAAGTCGGTGTCGATGCTGGCCGTGATGGGCCTGTTGCCGTGGACAGCCAAGGTCACCGCCGACAAGATGAGCTTTGGCGGACGCGATCTCCTGAAACTAGGCCCTGCAGAGCGGCGCAAGATCGTCGGCAAGGACATGTCGATGATCTTCCAGGAGCCGATGGCCAGCCTCAATCCGTGCTTCACGGTCGGCTTCCAGATCGAGGAAGTGCTGCGCTTCCACATGGGCATGGACAAGGCCCAGCGCCGGGCACGTGCCATCGAGTTGTTGAAGCAGGTCGGCATTCCCGAGCCGGCCGATCGGCTGAACTCCTTCCCGCATCAGATGTCGGGCGGCCAGTGCCAACGCGTCATGATCGCCATCGCCATCGCCTGTAATCCGAAGCTCTTGATCGCGGACGAGCCGACGACTGCATTGGACGTCACCATTCAGAAGCAGATCCTCGATCTGCTGGTCTCGCTGCAGGCCAAATACGGCATGGGTCTGATCATGATCACCCACAATATGGGCGTGGTGGCCGAGACCGCCGACCGCGTCATCGTCCAGTACAAGGGCCGGAAAATGGAAGAGGCCGACGTGCTGTCGCTGTTCGAATCGCCGAAGAGCAATTACACGCGCGCGCTGCTTGCTGCCTTGCCGGAAAATGCCGTCGGCGACAGGCTGCCGACCGTCTCCGACATGCTGTTCGAGCCGGCGCCTTCCGGAGCCAGCGCATGACCATTGTTGTCGAAGGCAAGGACATCAAGCGCGACTACCATGTCGGTGGCGGCCTGTTTCGCGGCGCCCGCACCGTGCATGCGGTGAAGGGCGTGTCCTTCAGTGTCGAGAAAGGCAAGACGCTTGCCATCGTCGGCGAATCGGGCTGCGGCAAGTCCACGCTTGCGCGTATCATCACGCTTATCGATCCGGCGACGTCAGGCGAGTTGTTCATCGACGGCAACAAGGTCGACATCGCCAAGGATGGGCTCTCCAAGGAGATGCGCCGCAAGGTGCAGATCGTCTTTCAGAACCCTTATGGATCGCTGAACCCGCGCCAGAAGATCGGCGACGTTCTCGGCGAACCGCTGCTGATCAACACCGACAAATCGGCCGAGGAACGGCGCGACCTCGCGATGAAGATGCTGAAGAAGGTCGGTCTCGGACCCGAGCACTACAATCGTTATCCCCATATGTTCTCGGGCGGCCAGCGCCAGCGCATCGCCATTGCCCGCGCGCTGATGCTCAACCCCAGTCTGCTTGTGCTGGACGAGCCGGTTTCCGCGCTCGATCTCTCGGTGCAGGCGCAAGTGCTCAACTTGCTCGCCGACCTGCAGGACGAGTTCCAGCTGACCTATGTCTTCATCAGCCACGATCTGTCCGTCGTGCGCTACATCGCCGACGACGTGATGGTGATGTATTTCGGCGAAGCGGTTGAATACGGCTCGCGCGAAGAGGTCTTTTCAGACCCCAAGCACAGCTACACCAGGACACTGTTCGCCGCGACACCGCGCGCCGATGTCGCCTCGATCAAGGCGAGGCTGGCGAAGAAGAAGGCGGCCTGAGACCGACTACCTCTGGCCAGCTTCTGCTAAACTGGTGGCTCCGGCACCAGTGTCTTTGCAAGCAGGACATTGGCGTGACCGCGCGGAAAGTCCTCAAGCTGCACCAGCCGCTGAAATCCATGCTTCTCATAGAAGTCCGGCGCCTGGAAGGTGAAGGACGCGAGATGGACGACATGGCACCCACGCAGCCGCGCCTCCTGTTCTGCGGCTGCAAGGAGGCGCGAGCCGAGGCCTTTGCCCCGCTCGCTGTCGGCGATCCATAGCGTCTTGATCTCGCAAACGCCCGCCCAACTGTGCCCGTGGAGACCGGCATAGATCGTGCCGTCGTCCCTCTTCAGGAAGATCGACAAATAGCGGCCGTCATCGATGCCGGTCGCGGCAACGTTGAAGCCGTAGAGCTGGTCCTCGAGCGCGACGATATCGTCTGGCGTGGGGTCGCTGAGGACAACCAGAGGCGTTGCCCCATCCGTGTCCGGATCATCGGTGCCGCCAGGACCAGTCATGTCACGACAGCTTGGCGATGATGGCGCGCAGCGCATCGCCGAAACGGCGGATCTCCTCGACCGTGTTGTAATGCACAAGCGAGGCGCGGATGGCGCCGCTGTCCATCGACAAATTGAGGCGCTTCATCAGCCGTGGCGCGTACATGTGGCCATCACGGATGCCGATCTGCATCTCGGCCATTTCCTCGACGATCCGTTGCGGTGAGAGCTTGCCGATGTTGAAGCAGAAGGTCGGCACGCGTTCGTTGATGCGCGCCTCGTCGGCAACGCCATAGATGGTCGCGCCGCAGTCTTTCAGCACGCCAAGCATCTCGCGCGCCAGCACCAGCTCGTAGTCACGAATGGCGCCCATGCCGGCGACGATGTTTTCGCGCCGAGAGCGGTTGTTGGAGGGCGCAAGATTGCGGCCGATCAGTTCCAGGTACTGCACGGCCGCATCCATGCCCGACACGTTCTCGTAGATGAAGGTGCCGGCCTCGACCTTGTAGGGCGGCTCGTTCGGGATGAAGTCCTCGCGGAAGGTCGGCAGCCGCTTCAGCGTTTCGAAGCGGCCCCACAGAAAACCCATATGCGGCGAGAAATTCTTGTAGCCGGAGCAGACGAGGTAGTCGCAATCCCAGGCCTGCACGTCGATCAGCCCGTGCGGTCCGTAGTGCACGCAGTCGAGGAACACTTCGGCCCCGGCGTCGTGCGCGATGTCAGCCACCGACGCGACATCGACGATCGAGCCGATCGAATGCGCCGTCACCGTGCAGGCGACGAGGCGGGTCCGGTCGGAAACCAGCGGGCGCAGATCGTCGACATGCAGATTGCCGTCGTCGCGCATGCGCCACCACTTGAACTTGGCGCCGGCGGATTCCAGCGCCAGCCAGGTGGCGATGTTGGCGTCATGGTCCATGTCTGTGATGACGATCTCGTCGCGCTCAGAAAGCATCTGGCCGATGCCGAGGCTGACCAAGCGGATGAACGAGGTGGCGTTCATGCCGAAGCAGATTTCCGCCGGGCTGTAGGCGTTGATCAGCAGCGCTACGCTTGTCCGCGCGTCGGCGACCGACTGGTCGACGGTGACGCTCCGGCCATAGCGGCCACCGCGTTGCACATTGTGCGAAACCAGATGGTTGGTCACCGCGTCGAGCACGCTCTGCGGGATCTGCGCGCCGGCGGCGTTGTCCAGGAAGATGAAATCGCCGGCCCGCTGGAGGGCAGGGAACATGGCGCGGATGGTGGCAACCGGGAAGTCGCCGGCGGCGGTCTGGGGATTGCTCAAGGGTGGTCTCCTGCGAAATATTTTTGCGGATGGTTGGCGCAGTCAGCGCGTCTTTTCGGTCTTGAAGCGGTCTTCAAGCAGGCTGACGAGGCGGACCATCGGCCAGAGGAAGATGAGATAGACAAGTGCGGCGCCGATCAGCGGCGAGGGGTTGGCGTAGAGCGACTGCGCGTTGGTCGCCTCCTTCAAGAGTTCCGGCAGTGCCACGGTAGAGGCGAGCGAGGTGTCCTTGAACATCGAAACGCAGTTGCTGGTCATCGGCGGGATGACCACGCGGATCGCTTGCGGCAGCACCACTTTGCGCAAGGTCAAAAGGAACGGCAGGCCGAGCGCCTGCGACGCCTCGAACTGGCCTTTCGGAATACTCTCAATGCCGGAGCGGAACACTTCGGCCGAATAGGCTGACATGATGAAAGCGAACGCAGTCACCGCCGAGGCCCAGGACGACAGGCGTATGCCGAGAAACGGCAGCGCGTAGTAGATCAGGATCAGCACCACCAGCACCGGCAGCGCGCGAAAGATGTCGGTGTAGCCCACCGCCAGCCACCGCAGCGGCTTCGGCGCGTAGAGCCGCACCAGGCTGATCCCCAGGCCGATGGGGATACCGATGCCGATGCTCAGTATGCCGAGCAGCAGCGTGTTCAGGAAACCGCGCAGCAGCGCCGGCAGGCTGGACATGATGACATCGGGATTGAAGAAGGTGTCGATCAGCGACATGGGAGCGTTCCCGAACCCTGGAGCAAAAGGGTGCTCAAGTTAAAACCAGTATGCTGCGCCGAGCGCGGAGCGCTCTTTGCGAAAAACCGTCGCCGCTGGTGCATGAAATGAAACGTGCCGGCCTGCAAAGCCGGCACGATCTCAGCGCGGAGTGTCGCTCAGGCCTTCGGCAGCGGCATTTCCTTGACGGTCGACGAGTCGGCCGGCGCGTCGCTGCCGAACCACTTCTTGTGGATCGCGGCCAGCGTGCCGTCCTTCTTCATCGCGCTCAGCGCGTCGTTCAGCTTGCCGAGCAGCGGATGGTCCTTGCTCAGCATCAGGCCGTACTGTTCGCCGGTCTTGATGCGCTGCTTGACGGTGAGATCCTTCATCTTGGTGAAGGAGTACTGCATGCCAGGAATGTCGCTGACGGCGGCGTCGACGCGGCCGGCGCTCAGGTCGAGCAGAAGATTCTGCTGCGTGTCGTAGCCTTTCACGTCGCTGTAGCCGTCAGCCTCCTGATGCGCCTTGACCCAGGTCTCGCCGGTCGAGCCGGACAGCACGCCGACGACCTTGCCCTTGAGGTCGGCCTCGGTGTTGACAGCGCTGTCGGTCTTCGTCGCGATGCCCATGTCGGAATCATAATAGGGCTGGGTAAACGACAGCGATTTCAGCCGCTCCGGCGTGATGGTGATCGACGAGATGGCAACATCGATGCGCTTCGAGCTGACAGCGGCGAACAGCGCCTGGAAACCGAGGTCGGCAATGTCGGTGGTCATGCCGATGCGCTTGGCCGCTTCGTTGACGATGTCGACTTCAAAGCCCTCGAAGGTGCCGCTCTCGTTCTTGTACTCGAAGGGCGGATTGGTCGGGTAGGCGCCGACATTCAGCACATCGGCGGCGTAAGCGGTGGCAGGGCCGGCGGCGATGCCGATGGCGGCGGCGAACAGGATGAGATTGCGACGGTTGAGCTTCATAGGTGTTCCCTCTGGGGTGTTCCCCTCTGGTTGTTGATCGGGCGGGGCTGGCCCCGCACGGTTTCTTGCCGTCCCACCTCCCAGCGGGGCGTCAATTCATGGCGGCGACCATGCGCGCGCGGTTGACGATGTTCTCGGTGTACAGATCGCGGGCGCGCGCGCCAGCGAAAGCATAGCGCGTTCTGGACGATGACTGGGGCAGCATGAACGACAAGGACTGAACCCTTCCCACCCGGAGCATCACGATGGACTGGCCGGCAAGCCCCTCCGGCACGGCAGTCGCCATCGACTTTGAATGCTTATCCAAAGTGCGACGCTTTTCAAGGCGAAAGTTTTAAGCTTAAAAAGTTTGGCCAGCCTGTTGCTCCGGCGATACGCCCTTTTTGCCTGGCCGCGTCCGTCTCATGCCAATTCGTCACGTGCGGCGGCAGAGTTGGCCGCGGCGCCGGCGCCCAGAAACATCGTGTCGCTCGCCAGCACGAAGAAACTCGCGCCGATGGCTGCCCATCGGCCGACAGCCTGTGGGCTGGCGCAGAATATGCCGGCTGTCTTGTCGTGTGCGATTGTCGCGCCGATGATCGTTCGGATCGCCGCATTGAGCTTGTCGGCGCCTTGCTGTCCGATCGCATCGATCGACACCGAAAGATCGCCAGGGCCAACGAAGATCACATCGACGCCGTCGACGGCCGCGATCGCGTCGATGTTGGCCAGCCCCTCCGATGTCTCGACCTGGACCGCGACGACGACCTGGTCATTGGCGCCGGTCAGATATTCGGGAATGCGGTAGCCGTAGCCGGCAGCGCGGCCGGGTCCGACGCCACGCTCGCCCTGTGGCGGATAGCGTGAGGCTTTGACGGCCATCGCTGCCTGGGCGGCGGTCGAGACGCGCGGCACGAGCACGCCTTGCGCGCCGCTGTCCAGCGCCGCCTGGATGGCTTCCGGGGCATGGCCGGGAACGCGCACCATGGCCGGCACGCGGTGGACATCGGCCGCGCGCACCATGGCCTCGATCACGTCGCGCGAAATCTGCGCATGCTCCCAGTCGATGCAGAGGAAATCGAGGCCGGCCAGCGCCATCACTTCGACAGCGACGGGATGGGGAATGGCGGCGAAGGAGCCGACGAGGCTCGTCTTGCCAATGCATTTCTGGCGGAACGCACTCATATCCATCCCCTTTTGTCTGGCCCAAATTCATACCCGCAATCGGCGGCGAGGCGAAGCTATTTCAGGCTTGAAATATTTTTGCACGGGCCTAGCGTGTGGGTCTCCTACCGCGAGTTTCAGACATGATCAAAGCGCATCCCCTGCACGGCCCGAACAAACTGAAGCTCGGCGTCTTCTCGACCAACGCCGATGGTGGCCTTGCCATCACTGATGTGCCGGAACGCTGGACGGCTAGCTGGCTGGACAATCTGACGGCGGCGCAGATCGCCGATCGCGCCGGGCTGGAGTTCATGCTGCCGATCGCCCGCTGGCGCGGCTTTGGCGGCCGCAACAAGGTGCGCGAATGGTCGTTCGAGACCTTCACCTGGGCGGCGGCTCTTGCCGTGGCCACCGAACAGATCGGACTGTTCATGACCGTGCACGTGCCGCTGGTGCATCCGCTCTACGTCGCCAAAGCGCTGGCGACGGTCGACCACATCAGCCACGGCCGCGCCGGCCTCAACATCGTCTGCGGCTGGAACCCGAAGGAATTCGGCATGTTCGGCACACCGCTGGTCGAGAAGGGCTATGACCAGGCGGCCGAATGGATCGAGATCCTCGAAAAGCTCTATGCGTCGGCTGAACCACTCGACTATGAAGGGACCTACTATCATCTCAAGGAAGCGGTCAGCCGGCCGGCCAGCCTGCAGCTTCCGCGCCCGGTGACCATGAACGCCGCTTTCGGCGGTCCGGGCCGCGATTTCGCCGCCGCCCGGTGCGATTATCTGTTCACGACTTTTTCCGAAATGAGCGATGCCGGCAGGCACGTCGCCGATATCAGCGAGCGGGCCGACAAGGTCGGCCGCAATGTCGGCGTCTACACCGTGGCGCATGTCGTCTGCCGCCCGACGATGGAAGAGGCGCAGGCCTATTATAACAGATATGCCGTCGACATGGCCGACCATGATGCGGTCGATGCCCATATGGCGGGCAAGAAGGAATTCTCGCAATCACACGACCCGCACGCCTATGACCGCTACCGGCAGCGTTTCGCCGGCGGCGCCGGCACCTATCCCCTGATCGGAACCCCTGAAACGATCGCTGCCGACATGGCCGCCATTGCCGGGCACGGCTACCAGGGCATCGCGCTGTCCTTCGTCAATTACACGCAGGAGCTACCCTATTTCTGCGACCACGTGCTGCCGCTGCTCAGGCAGGCCGGGCTTCGCGGACAATGACCGCAGATTACTCTGGAATGACGGCCGTAGCCTGGATCTCCACCTTGGCGCGGTCCTCGACCAGCGCCACCACCTGCATGGCGGCCATCGCCGGGAAATGCCGACCGATCACCTCGCGATAGGCTTCGCCGATACCCCTGAGGTTGGCGAGGTACTCGGCCTTGTCGGTGAAATACCAGGTCATCGAGGTGATGTGCTGCGGCTTGGCGTCGGCCTCGGCCAGCACCGCCACGATGTTTTGAAGCGTCTGCTTCACCTGGCCGACAAAGTCGTCGGTTTCGAACTGGCATTGCCCGTTCCAGCCGACCTGTCCGCCGACGAAAATGAGCTGCCCACGCGCAGCGACGCCATTGGCATAGCCGACCGGTTTGGCCCAGCCTTCCGGCTGCAAAATCCTGTGCATTTCAAGCCTCCCGGTATTTCCAAAAACCAAGTCTCAAAATCGAATGCCGTCAATGTCTCGTCAGGCCGCGCCCATCACTTGTCGCGCGATGACCACCTTCTGCACGTCGGAGGCACCCTCATAGATGCGCAGCGCGCGGATCTCGCGATACAGACTCTCGACGATGTGGCCTTTGCGAACGCCGTCGCCGCCATGCAGCTGCACGGCCTTATCGATCACCTCCTGCGCCTTGTCGGTGGCGAACAGCTTGGCCATCGCCGCCTCGCGTGTTACCCGCGCCGCACCCATGTCCTTGGTCCAGGCCGCTCGGTAGACCAACAGGGCTGCCGCGTCGACGTCGAGAGCCATGTCGGCGATATGGCCCTGTACCATCTGCAACTCGCCCATCGGCGCGCCGAACAGCTTTCGCTCGGCCACCCGTTTGATGCTTTCATCGAGCGCCCGGCGGGCAAAGCCGAGTGCCGCCGCGCCGACGGTCGAGCGGAACACGTCGAGCACCGACATGGCGATACGAAAGCCGTCACCAGGCTTGCCGACCAGTGCGGCGGCCGGCAGCCGGACCTTGTCGAAAGACAGCCGCGCCAGCGGATGCGGCGCGATCACTTCGAGACGCTCGGCAATGCCGAGGCCACTGGCATCGCCAGGCACGAGAAAGGCGGAAAGCCCCTTGGCGCCCGGCCCCTCGCCGGTACGGGCAAAGACGATGTAGAGGTCGGCAATGCCGCCATTGGAGATCCAGGTCTTTTCGCCGGTGAGCACATAGCTGTCGCCGTCGCGGGTCGCCGTCATCTCGGTGTTGGCGACATCCGACCCGGACCGAGGCTCCGACAAAGCGAAGGCGGAGATCGCCGTGCCGGCGCGCGTCTTGGTCAGCCATTGCTGCTGCTGCGGCGTGCCGAACAGGCTGAGCGCGCCGGTGCCGAGCCCTTGCATGGCAAAGGCGAAATCGGCCAGCCCATCATGGCGGGCGAGTGTCTCGCGCGTGATGCACAGAGTGCGCACGTCGAGGGGGCCAGGATTGTCGGTGTCGAGCGCTGTCGGCTTCAGCCAGCCGTCGCGGCCAAGCTTCGCCACCAGCTCGCGGCAGGCGGCATCGACGTCGTGGTGATCGACGGGGAGGTTTTTCGCGCACCAGGATTCCAGTTGATCGGCGAGCTGGCGATGGCGGTCTTCGAAGAAGGGCCAGGAGAGGAAGGAGCGGTCAGGCATGAAGGTGACCTTCCAGGTGCCAGGCACCCCCCTCTGTCCTGCCGGACATCTCCCCCGCAAGGGGGGAGATTGGCAGCCGTGCCGTCGGCTTCCACCTTGCATCGTTGGAGATTGGCGAAAACAAAATATACAGCCGATCTCCCCCCTTGCGGGGGAGATGGCCGGCAGGCCAGAGGTGGGTGCCTGGGTGAAAACCGATCATCCTCAATTCCCCTCGAACACCGGCTTTTCCTTCGCCACGAACGCCCTGTACGCCCGCTCGAAATCGCGCGTCTGCATGCAGATCGCTTGCGCCTGGGCTTCGGCCTCGATCGCCTGATCCAACCCCATCGACCATTCCTGATTGAGCTGCGTCTTCGTGATGCCGTGGGCGAAAGTCGGGCCGGAGACGATGCGCGCCGCCACATCGAGCGCGTCGGCCTCCAGTGCCGCGGCATCGACCAGCCGGTTGTAGAAACCCCAGCGCTCGCCTTCCGCTGCCGTCATGGTGCGGCCGGTGTACAGCAGTTCGGCGGCGCGGCCTTGGCCGATGATGCGCGGCAGGATCGCGCAGGCGCCCATGTCGCAGCCGGCGAGACCGACGCGGGTGAACAGGAAAGCGGTCTTGGCTTCGGGCGTGGCGATGCGGATATCGGAGCTCATGGCGATGATGGCGCCGGCGCCGACCGCTACGCCGTCCACCGCCGCGATGATCGGCTTGCCGCAATTCAGCATCGCCTTGACGAAATCGCCGGTCATACGGGTGAAGGCCAGGAGCTGCTTCATGTCCATCTTGACCAGCGGCCCGATGATGTCGTGGACGTCACCGCCAGAGCAGAAATTGCCGCCATTCGAGAGGAACACCACGGCGTCGACATCGTCGGCGTAGACGAGGTCGCGAAATGTGTCGCGGAGTTCCGCATAGCTGTCGAAGGTCAGCGGGTTCTTGCGTTCCGGCCGGTCGAGCCGGACCTTGGCGATCCTGCCCTCGACCTCCCACATGAAATGCTTCGGCTTGAGCCCGGCCATCCCTGTCATTCGCGTCCCTCCCAGTTGCTGCGGAACGAGGTCAGCATGCCGGTCAGCCGGCGCGCATCGTCCTCGCTGACCTTGCCCAGCAATTCACCGATCCAGCCCTCATGTGCCGCAGCGATAACGGCGAAGGATTTCGAGCCTTCATCCGTCAGCCGCACCATGGAGGTGCGGCGGTCGCCATTGCGGCGCGCGCGTGCCACAAGCCCTTCCGAAACCAGCCGGTCGACAATGCCGGTGACATTGCCGTTGGACACCAGCAGGAAGCGCGACAGGTCGCTCATCAGCATGCCGTCCGGCACGCGATAGAGGGCGGCCATCACATCGAAGCGCGGCAGTGTCGTATCGAAGTCCCTCTTCAAGCGCTCGCGCAGCTCGGCCTCGATCGTGCGCGATGCACGCAGCAACCTGATCCACAGGCGCAGGCGGTCCTTGCCGGGTCCCGACGGCGCGGGCAGGGGGCCGGCTACCATGTCTCGCCTCCTGAGATCGAAATTGCCTGTCCGGTGATCGATTGCGCGGCGTCACCACACAACCAGAGCACAGCGGCGGCAATTTCCTGCGGCTGGATGAAGCGGCCTTGCGGGTTGGTTGAGGAAAGGCTTGTTCGCGCCTGCTCGACCGAACGGCCGGTCTTTTCGACAATGCGCTGAATGGACTCCTCCAGCATGTCGGTCTCGACGAAGCCCGGGCAGACAGCGTTGACGGTGACACCGGATTTCGCCGTCTCGGCGGCAAGCGCCCGCATCAGGCCGACGACGCCGTGCTTGGCCGCCACATAAGGCGCGACATAGGCGTAGCCCTTCAGCCCTGCCGTCGAAGCAATGAACACGATCCGCCCCGTCTTGCGCGCGGCCATGCCGGTCAGCGCCGGCTTCACCGTCAGGAAGGCTCCGGTCAAATTGACGTCGAGCGTCCGCTGCCAGTCGGCGAGTGTGGTCTTGTGCGCCGGCGTGCTTCCGGCCATGCCGGCATTGGCGACGACGATGTCGAACGGCCCGCGCGTCGCCTCCGCCGTTTCGTAAAGCGCGGCCATCGCTGTCTCATTGGTGACATCGGCGGCGATGCCGAAAATACCTTCGCTTTCGCCCGCAACCTTGGCAAGCTCGGCTTCACGTCGACCGCAAATGGTCACACTGACGCCAGCACCAGCCAGCGCCAGCGCGATGGCCCGGCCGACGCCGGAGCCGCCGCCGGTGACCAGCGCATGCTTGCCGGCGATCGCTGTTGCGGCCGTCATACTTTCAGCCCCGCGGCTGCATCGCGCTCGGCCAGACGGTAGAGCTGGTCGCGCCCCGGCAGGTAGGGGTCCGGCCACTTCACACCACGGTCACCAAGCGTCACCGCCGCATGCAGCGTCCAGTAGGGATCGGCGAGATGCGGCCTGGCCAGCGCCACCAGATCGGCGCGGCCGGCCATCAGGATCGAATTGACATGGTCCGGCTCATAGATGTTGCCGACCGCCATCGTCGCCATGCCGACCTCGTTGCGGATGCGGTCGGAAAATGGCGTCTGGAACATGCGGCCATAGACCGGCTTGGCCAGCGCCGAAGTCTGGCCGGCCGAGACGTCGCAGATGTCGACGCCGGCCTCATGCAGCAGCCGTGCGATCTCCACCGCGTCGGCCGGTGTGACGCCCTCGATTCCGACCCAGTCATTGGCCGAGATGCGCATCGAGATCGGCTTGCCCGCCGGCCAGGCGGCGCGCACGGCGCGGAAGATTTCGAGGGGGTAGCGCATGCGGTTCTCAAGCGAACCGCCATAGTCATCCGTGCGTCGGTTAGTGACCGGGGTGATGAAGGACGACAGGAGATAACCGTGCGCGGCGTGGATCTCGAGCATGTCGAAACCGCAGCGATGAGCCATCTCGGCCGACGCCACGAACTGCCCGCGCACCAGATCCATGTCGGCGCGATCCATCGCCTTCGGCACCTGATTCTCAGGCGACCACGCGACAGCCGATGCCGCCATGATGGGCCAGTTGCCAGAGGCGAGCGGTACGTCGGTGCCTTCCCAGCCGAGCCGGGTCGAACCCTTGGCGCCGGAATGGCCGATCTGCGCGCAGAGCTTCGCTTCGGTCTCGGCGTGGACGAAATCGACCAACCGCTTCCAGGCCACCTCGTGTTCTGGCGCATAGAAGCCGGGACAGCCGGGTGTGATGCGCCCTTCCGGACTGACGCAGGTCATCTCGATATAGACGAGGCCGGCGCCGCCCTTGGCCCGCTCGGCGTAGTGGGTGAAATGCCAGTCGGTCGGGCAGCCGTCGACGGCCTTGTACTGCGCCATCGGCGAAACGACGACACGGTTTTGCAGCTTCATGTCGCGCAGCTTGAACGGCGCGAACATCGGCGCCCGGCGCAGCCTGTTGCCGCCGGCACCCGCCTGGCGCTGGAACCACTCTTCCGCGCCGCCCAGCCACTCGGCATCGCGCAGCCGCAAATTCTCGTGGCTGATGCGCTGCGAACGCGTCAGCAGCGAATAGTTGAACTGCACCGGATCGAGGCCGAGATAGCGCTCGACCTCCTCGAACCATTCCAGTGAATTGCGTGCCGCCGATTGCAGCTTCAGCACCTCGGTGCGGCGGGCATCCTCATATCTGCGGAAGGCAGCTTCGAGGTCCGGCTCGGTCTCGACATATTCGGCCAGCGCCACGGCACTTTCCAGCGCCAGCTTGGTGCCGGAGCCGATCGAGAAATGCGCCGATGCCGCCGCGTCGCCCATCAGCGCCAGGTTCTTGTAAGACCAGCGCTCGCACAGCACGCGCGGGAAGTTGATCCAGGCCGAACCCCTGATATGGTTGGCATTGGTCATCAGCGAATGGCCGCCAAGATGCTTGGCGAAGATTCGCTCGCAGACTGCGATGGACTGCTGCTGCGTCATCGCGCCGAAGCCGAAGGCAGCCCAGGTCTGCTCGCTGCATTCGACGATGAAGGTCGCGGTGTCGCTGTCGAACTGGTAGGCGTGCGCCCACACCCAGCCATGCTCGGTCTTCTCGAAGATGAAGGTGAAGGCGTCGTCGAATTTCTGGTTGGTGCCGAGCCAGACGAACTTGCATTTGCGGGTGTCGATGTCGGGCTTGAAGACATCGACAAAGGTGTTGCGCGCCCGGGAATTCAGCCCGTCGGCAGCGACAACCAGATCATGCGTTTCCATATAGGGGCGGGGATCGGCGATATCGGTCTCGAACATCAGCCTGACGCCGAGTTCGCGCGCACGGCGCTGCAGCAGGACCAGCAGCCGCTTGCGGCCGATGCCGCAGAAGCCATGGCCTGACGAGACCGTGCGCACGCCGTCATGGATAACGGCGATGTCGTCCCAATAGGCAAAATGCTTCTTGATCCAGACGGCGCTGACCGGATCATTCTCGGCAAGATTTTCGAGCGTTTCGGCCGACAGCACCACGCCCCAGCCAAACGTGTCATCGGCGCGGTTGCGCTCGAACACCGTCACGTCATGGGCGGCGTCCCGCAGCTTCATAGAGATGGCAAAGTAGAGGCCGGCTGGTCCGCCGCCGAGAACCGCAACCTTCATGTCTGCGATCTCCTCTTCGCTTGCTGCATCTTCGAGTATCGCGCCGGCGACAAGATATTTCAAGCTTAAAGTTTTATATCGAAATCATTCTACGGACATCGGGCAGCGCGCCTGCGTGTCGTTCCGCAAGCGCGCGCCAAGGATCACTTGTCCGGGTTCTTCGGGCTCCACAGCACCGTCTCGGCACCCTTCTCATAGGCCATGCCGTCGGGATAGCTGATCGCTTCCAGCTGCAGCCCCCAGGGCGCCTGGAAATAGAGGATGGTCTGGCCGGCAGCGGGCCCTTCCTTGACCGGCAAAGGCCCCAGCCTTGTCTTGACGCCCTTGCCGTCGAGATAGGCTTTCGCCGCGGCGACATCATCGACATAGAAGGCGATGTGGAAGCCGCCAATGTCGCTGTTCTTCGGCGTCAGGTCTTTCTGATCGGGCGCGGTGTATTTGAACAGCTCGATGTTCGATCCATAGCCGCAGCGAACCATGGTGACCTGCTCGATGACTGCCTTGGGATCGACGCCCAGAAGATCATGCATGAACGTGCCCTTGTCGTCGGCGAATGGACCAAACGACATCGCCTTCTTGCAGCCGACCACTTCGGTGAAGAAGTCGACGGCCTGCTTCATGTCGGGAACGGTGATGCCGGTATGGTCGTGCCCGCGCATGCCTGGGATCGAATCCGCCGAGGCTATGCCGGCGCTGCCAAGGACAGCGGCGGCGAGCGTTGCATTACGTAGTGTCGTCTTCATGTCAGTCCTCCTCCATTGGCGGGACCTGGGTCTTTGCGGTCGCACGTCCGAGGCCCGCTTCTCGGCGTGCGTATGCATTCACGTCTGGGCCTTGGCCGTGGAAGGAATATCCAGCCAGCCCGCGTCGATTTCGGGCAGCGGAATGGCTGCGATCAGATCGCGCGTGTAGGCCTGCTTGGGGTTGTCGAACAACGCGTCGGTGGCGCTGGCCTCGACGATGACGCCTTCGCGCATGACGATCACTTGTTGGCACAGCCGCCGGATGACCGACAGATCGTGGCTGATGAAAGCGACGGTCAGGCCCATCTCCGCCGCCAGCTTCTCCAGCAAGGTAAGGATCTGCGCCTGCGTCGACACATCGAGCCCGGAGACGATCTCGTCGGCCAGCACGAATTTCGGCGACAGCGCCAGCGCGCGCGCAATCCCGACGCGCTGCCGCTGGCCGCCTGACAGTTCATGACGGTAGCGGCTGGCAAAGCTTTGCGGCAGGCCGACGCGCTGTAGGGCCTCTGCGACGCGCGACTTCAGATTGTCGCCAAGGCCGTTCTGCTTGAGCGGCGCGGCGATGATGCTAGCGATGGTGCGGCGCGGGTTGAGCGACGACATCGGGTCCTGGAAGATCATTTGCAGGTCACGGCGCAGTGGTCGCAACTCCGCCTCCGGCAGGTGGGTTATATCGCGGCCCTCGAAGCTGATACTGCCGGCGCTTGGCTCCAGCAGCCTGACCAGCGCGCGGCCAAGCGTCGACTTGCCCGATCCGGATTCGCCGACGATGCCTGTCACAGAGCCGCTGGGCAGGTCGAAGTCGAGCCCCTTCAGAATGTGAGCCAAAGGCGCGCGACCGATCAGCGGCTTGCGCGTCATGTCGGGAAGCGCGACCTTCAGCCCGCGCACGGAGATGAGCGACTCAGCCATGCGGCCGCCTCCACGCTTGGTCTGCCGCAGCGATTTCCGAAGCGAGTCCTGCCAGCACCGCGTCGTCTACCGGCTTCAGCGAGGCGAACGGGTCTGTGTAGCGCGGCGTGGCGGCCATCAATGCCCGCGTATAGGGGTGTTGGGGTGCTGCGAAGAGAGCAGCCGTGTCGGCCTCCTCCACCACCTTGCCGGCATAAAGCACCGACACCTTCTGGCTGATCTTGGCGACGACGCCGAGATCGTGGGTGACGAACAGGATCGCCGTGCCGTGCTCGCGCTGCAGCGCAGCGATCAGGCGCAGGATCTGCTTCTGCACGGTGACGTCGAGCGCCGTCGTCGGTTCGTCGGCGACGATCAGCCGGGGTTCGGCGGCGAAGGCGGCGGCGATCAGCACGCGCTGGCGCATGCCGCCGGACAGTTCATGCGGATAGCTTTTCAGCACGCGGTCGGGGTCGCGGATCTGCACTTCGTCGAGCAACTGGCGGACGCGCTGATCGGCCTTGTCGCTGCTCCAGCCGAGAATGCGGACCAGCCGGTCGGTCATCTGCGGGCCGATGCGTCGCGACGGGTTGAGCGCGGTCAGCGGATCCTGCGGGATCAGCGCCGTGCGGGCGCCGATCAGCGTGCGCCGTGCCTTGGGCTGCAGCCTGCCCAGGTCTTCGCCTTCGAGCTTCATATCGCCTTCGACGATGCGCACGCTGGATGGCAGCACGCCGAGCACCGCCTTGCCGATCATCGTCTTGCCGGCGCCGCTCTCGCCGACAAGCGCGCGGACCTCGCCGGGTTGCACGGAGAGCGACACAGAGCGCAGCACGCGCTGGCCGTTCGGCAGCACGGCGCTCAGATTGGTGATGTCGAGACAGGCGCTCATCGCAGCACCGGGTCGAAGCGCGTCTTCAGCGCCTCGCCGAACTGGCTGAACGACAAAACGGTGAGGATCAGCGTGATCAGCGGGAACACCAGCACCCACCAGGCCTGATGGATCGAAAGCCGACCCTCGGCGATGATGCCGCCCCAGGTTGGATCATCGGTCGAGATCGACAGATTGACGAAGGACAGGATGGCCTCGACGATGACGGCGATACCCATTTCCAGCGACAGCAGCGCCACGATCGATGGCACCACATTGGGCAGCACCTCGCGCACCATGATGCCGATGCGGCCATAGCCGGCGATGCGGGCATTCTCGACATAGTCCATGCGCGACTGGCCCATCGCCTCGGCGCGGATCACCCGGCAGAATCGCGTCCAGTCGATGATGGCAATCGCAAGGATGACGGAGCTGAGGCCGGTGCCGAGCACAGCCACCAGCAGGACGGCGAACAGCACCGGTGGAAACGCCATCCAGACATCGACGATGCGCGAGATGATGCGGTCGGCCCAGCCGCCGAAATAGCCGGCGATCAGCCCAAGCGTCGAGCCGACGAGGCAGGCGGCTATCGCGGCGGAAAAGGCGACGATGAAGGCGATGCGGCCGCCGAAGATCAGGCGGGACAAGAGATCGCGGCCGAGGCTGTCGGTGCCCAGCCAATAGCCGGGCTCGGCACCATCGAGCCAGAACGGCGGCAGCCGCTCCAGCATCAAATCCTGCGCCAGCGGATCCTGCGGCGCGATTAGCGGCGCGAAGATCGCCGCCAGCAGCGCCAGCAACAGCCAGCCGCCGGCCAGCCACAGCCTGGGGCTCAGTCCGCGCCTTGAGGTGCTTGGCTTATCCACGGCGCAGCCTCGGATTGAGCAGCGCATACATCATGTCGACGGCGAGGTTGATCAGCACGAACAGCAGCGCGAAGACCAGCACGATGCCCTGGATCAGCGGCAGGTCGCGGTTGATGACGGCGTCGATCGCCATGTTGCCGAGGCCTTCATAGGAGAACAGCCGCTCGACGATGACGGTGCCGCCGATGAGAAAGGTGAACTGCACACCGACCAGGGTCAGCGTTGGCAAGGCGGCGTTCTTCAGCGCCTCGCGCAGGATGACCTGCGTTTCCGAAAACCCCTTGACCCGCGCCAGCACGACATAGTCGAGGTCGAGCACTTCCTTCAGTGACTGTTTCAGCAATTGCGAAATGATCGCCGCCAGCGGCAGTGCCAGCGCCACTGCCGGCATCAGCATGTGCTTTAGGAGGTCCCAGGTCAGGTCGAGGCGCAGGCGCAGAATGCTCTCGAACAGGTAGAACTGCGTGACGAAGGGCAGGTCGAGCTGCGGTGACACGCGGCCGGAAATGTCGAAGATCGGCACCAGCACACCGAACAGCAGGATCAGCACTAGGCCCCACAGGAAGTCGGGGATGGACAAGGCCGCACCACTGGCGATGTCTATGCCAGCCTCGACCGCCGTGCCGCGCTCGCGCGCGCCGATGATCGCGGTGGTGCCGCCCAACCCTACGGCCATCAACAGCGCGACGATGGCCAACTCCAGCGTGGCCGGCAGCCGGTTGAAGACAAGGCCGAGCACGTCTTGCCTGAGCGAGATCGAGGTGCCGAAATCGCCCCTGATAACGCCGGACAGCCAGATGAAGAATTGCTGCACGATGGTCTTGTCGAGCCCGTAGAGCGCGCGCAGCCGGGCAATGTCGGCATCCGTCGCGCCGGGCGGCAGCATCATGGCGATCGGATCGCCAGGCGCGACGCGGATCACGACGAAGACAACGACGGCCACACCGAACAGCGTGATCAGCATCGTCAGAAGACGAATCAGGAATCGTTGCAGGAGCATGTAAATCTTTGCAGGAGCCCGAGGGCTCGTATGCCTGATGGAAAATGCGCGCCGTCGCTGGCGACGGCGCGCGGCAATTCCAGGCCTTCTATCAGGCCGGGGTCATCAGCGCCGGCAGCAGCGCGCCGGAAAGATGCTGCACCACCTTGACGCCCTTGGCATGCACGACCGGCTGTGCGAACTGCAGCACCGGCAGCACGTAGGCCTGCTCGGCGATGTATTTGTCGACGGCCTTCCAGCCGGCAATGCGCTTGGCTTCGTCCTTCTCGCCCCACAGCGGCCCGATCTTGGCATCGAGGTCGTCGGTCTTCCACGACGAGTGCGGCGACGGCCCGAACATGGCGAAGCCGGTCGACGTGGTCGGATCGCCGATGGCATTGCCCCAGTTGTAGAAGGCCGCCGGTGCCAGCTTGTGGGCGGCGCGCAGTTCGTAATGCTTGGCGATCTCGTAGACTTCGATCGTCGCCTCGATGCCGACTTTGCGCCACATGCCGACGATCGCCTGCACCATCTCGTAGTCCTTGGGCTTGAAGCCCTTGGTGGTCTGGATGGTGATCTTGGCCGGCTTCTCCGGTGAGTAGCCGGAGGCCGCCAGCAATTCCTTGGCCTTCTTCGGATTGTGCTCAACCTTGATCGACGGATCGTAGGCGGCGTATTCCGGCGTTTCCAGCGTCGCGATCGGCTGGCCGTAGCCGCGCAGCAACCGCTTGACCAGAAGCTCCTTGTCCACCGCCATCACGGCTGCCTGGCGGACATTCTTGTCCAGCATGGCGTCCTTGTTGTTGAAGAAGATCATGCCGATGTCGGAGACGTTCTTGCACGAGCCGGCCAGCCCGTCCTTGGCGATCAGGCGGTCGTATTCCTCATAGGGGATCTCGAGCGTCACCTGCGAGGAACCGGATTCGATTTCGGCGACGCGGCTCGCCGCGTCGGTGACGAACTTGATCGTCACATTCTCGAAGGCCGGCTTGCCGCCCCAGTAGGTCGGATTGGCCTTCAGCCGCAGGAAGGCGTTGCGCTCGAATTTTTCCACCATATACGGACCGGTGCCGATCGGCGCCTTCTCGAAGCCTTCGGCGCCGACCTTCTCGTAATAGGCCTTGGGCAGGATGTAGCCGGTCAGGAACGACATCCATTTGAAATAGACCGGGTCGAACTGAACGACATCGCCCGTGATCTTATTGCCGTCGATCTTGAAATTGTTGACGTTCTTCCAGACGAACTGGATCGGGTTGCCGGTCTTTTCGTCGCCTGCCCGCTGCAGCGACCAGACCACATCCTCGGGCGTGAACGGTGAGCCGTCATGCCATTTCACGCCTTCGCGCACCGTCATCATCACCTTGGTGCGGTCGTCGTTCCAGCCCCATTCGGTGAGCAGGCCCGGCGCGAAGGAGAGGTCCGGCTTCTGTGGGATGAACTGGTCGAACACCGATTGGTAAAGACCCTGGATCGTCGGGTTCACCGCCGAGGGTCCGGTGGTCGGATCCCAGGACGGCAGGTTGACGTTGTAGGCGATGGTCAGTTCGCCAGCCGCCGCCTTGGCGATCTGTGGCAGGCCGACTGCGGCCACCCCAAGTGCCGCGGCACTGTATCCCAGCAATTCGCGTCTGTTGATTGTCATGGTCGTTCCCCTTGTTGTTTGTTGTCTTTGCGCGGCAATGTCAGGTCATTGATTCAGGCTTCGTGGGCAGCAGCGCCTTGCCTCTCGTCGCCTTCATGAAATCTTCGGCTCTACCCTCCGCCAAGCTGTTGCGCGAGCATGAAGCCGGAGGCCGCACCGGTGCCGGCGCCCGGCCATGTCGCGGCCCCTGTGAGATGCAGATTGGCGACCGGCGTGTTCCAGCCGGCATAGCCGCGCGCCGGGCGGAACAAGAAGTTCTGCGCCAGATGATGGCTGCCGCAGACCTGGTCGCCACCGACGAGGTTCGGGTTCTCTCGCTCGAGGTCGATGGGTGAGAACACCGAACGGCCAAGGATTTTCGCGCGCAGGCCCGGCGCATAGGTCTCGATGATGTCGAGGACACGGTCAGCGTAGGTGTCCTTGGCCTGATCCCAATGCGCGGGCGCGATCTTGCCGGCCGCATCGCCCAGGATTTCGGCGGGCAGCATGCGCACCTGCACCCACAGCACATGCTTGCCCTGAGGCGCGCGCGACGGATCGATCGCCGAGGGCTGGCCGACGACCAGCACCGGCTCGTCCGGCAGCATGCCCGCCATCGCCTGCTGGTAGGTGCGAGACATCGCATCGAGCGACGGCGACAGATGCACATAGGCGAACTGCCGCAACTCTGCTCCGGCGCGCCAGTCGGGTAAATCGTCGATCGCCAGGTGGATCATCATCGTGCCCGGCGCATGGCGGAATTTTTGCATCGCCGTATCGAAACCGACGTCGCCGGAACCGTTGGCCAGCAACTTCCCAGTCAGTGCCTTGGGCGCAACACCGGCGATGACCGCCTTGGTCGCCGTATGCGTCTCACCGGACGCGAGCCGCACCCCGGTCGCCTTGCCAGCGGAAACGGTGATTTCCACCACGTCGGCGCCGGTGACGATCTTGCCGCCGGCCGAGGTGACCATGCCCGACAGCGCACGAATGATGGTGTCAGCGCCACCCTTGCCCAGCACCATGCCAAAGCTCTGGTTGGCCATCGATTCCAGATAGGGGAACACGGCACCGCCGGCGATGTCAGGGGCGAAGTCGAGATGCATGCCCCAGGTGGCGAGCGTCGCCCGCACGTGGGGCGACTCGAAATTTTCCTCCAGCCATGCGCGGGGTGAGGACAGCAAAAGCCGGCCGGTGTCGAGCGTGCCGGACATGCCCTTCTTGCGCCACAGGTTCCAGGCGGTGCCGGCAAGCGCACGGGCGCTCATTGGCGAGCCTAGCAGCCGGAACAGATGCTCGGCCTCGGCCGGAAAAGCGGCAACCAGCTTGCGCCATGTCGCGGCATCGGTGGCTGAAAACGCGGCCATGCGCGTCGCGGTTTTTTCCAGATCGTTGCTGACGCCGAACCAGCGTCCATCCGGGAAGGCGCTGGCGAAACAATCGGCGACAGGCGCGAACTCCAGACCCTGCGCTTTCAATTCATTTGCATATTTCCGGTGGAAGGCAGAGCCGGCAAACAGGCTCAGATTCATCGCACCGAAATCGTGGCGGAAGCCTGGAAGGGTGAATTCGCCGGTCTGGACGGCGCCGCCGATTGTTGCACTGCGCTCGAAAATCCCGGTTTTCCAGCCTTTGAGCGTCAGATGCGCGGCGCATGCCAGACTGTTGTGGCCCGCCCCGACAAAGATGGCGTCGAACTCGCTCACGCCCCGTTCCCATTTCCTTTATGCTTAAAGATAATTGCAGATGCATATGTTTTCGTCTAGTAGGATATTAAGGGCCGAGACGAGCCTTGATCATCACTGACAAAGAGGGAACAGAGACAATGGACACTCAAAAACTCCTCGGCGAAGTTGCCGGCCAGCTGCTTTCAGGCGCCATCAAGGTGGTCGACCTGTCCGCGCCGCTCGGTCCCGATACGCCCCTGATCAAGCTGCCGCCGGAGCTTGCCGTGGACACGCCGAAGGTCGAGATCCACAACATCTCGCGCTATGACAAGAACGGCCCGTGGTGGGCCTGGAACTGGCTGAAGCTTGGCGAGCATTCGGGCACACATTTCGATGCGCCGCAGCACTGGATCAGCGGCAAGGATTATCCGGACGGCGCCACCGACACCATTCCGGTGCAGAACTTCGTCGGCCCGGTTAATGTCATCGACTGCTCCGCGGAAGCCGCCGCCGACCATGATTTCCTGCTCACCGTCGACCATATCAAGGCATGGGAAGCCAAGCATGGCGCGATCAACGCCGGCGAGTGGGTGGTGATGCGCACCGACTGGTACAAGCGCAACGGCTCGGAAGCCGAGTTCCTCAACGCCAACGAGACCGGCCCGCACACGCCCGGCCCGACGGCTGAAGCCATCCAGTTCCTGATCAGCAAGGACATCAAGGGCTGGGGCTCGGAGACGATCGGCACCGATGCCGGCAAGGCCGGCGGCATGGAGCCGCCCTTCCCGGCGCACACGCTGATGCACAAGGCCAACCGCTATGGCCTGGCCAGCCTCTGCAACCTCGACCAGCTGCCGCCGAAGGGCGCGATCCTGATCGCGGCGCCGCTCAAGATCGAGCACGGCACCGGCAGCCCGATCCGCGCGCTGGCGCTGGTTTCCCGAGCATGATCCCGAAAAGTGGGTGCCGGTTTTCGGAGAAGATCATGCTCGATCAACAAAGCATAGCCTGAGCGAAAGCACGCTGAAGTGAGCCAGCCGGATCACATCATCGTCGGCAGCGGCATCAACGCGCTGGTCTGCGCGGCGATGCTCGGCGGCAAGGGCGCGAAGGTGCTCGTGCTTGAGCGCAACGACCGCATCGGCGGTTGCATGCGCACCGAGGAGGTCACCGCGCCCGGCTTCATCCATGATGTGATGGCGACGACCTTCGTGCTGTTCATCACCTCGCCTGCCTTTGCGGCATTGGGCGGCGATCTGGCCCGGCACGGGCTGGAGTTCTGCCACACCGGCACGCCGACCGGCGTGCTGCGGCCGGACGGCAGCCATGCCGTGCTTAGCACGAACCGCGCCGCCAATATCGCCGCCCTCAACGCGTTCGCCGCCGGCGATGGCGATAGGCACGCGGACGATGTCGGCGGCATCGAACGCAATGCCGGCCTGCTGTTCGGTCTGCTCGGCGGCAGCCTGTGGTCTTATCCCACAGCGAAGCTGCTGGCCGGCGACGCCTGGCGGCGTGGCCCGCGTGGCCTTGCCGCCTTTCTCGGCGAAGCGCTGGTGCCGGCGCGTGGCTGGCTGGAAAGCACCTACCAGTCCGAAACCATCCGCGCGCTGTGGGCGCCCTGGGTGCTGCATGCCGGGCTTGGGCCCGAGGATGCCTTCTCCGGCCAGATCGCCAAGGTCATTGCCTTCGCGCTCGAGGCGGCCGGAGCGCCGATCGTCAAGGGCGGGGCGAAGAACCTGCTTGCCGCCTTCGAAGCCCTGATCCGGGAACGTGGCGGCGACATCCGCACCGGTGCCGATGTCGCCTCGATTGTCCAGAGCGATGGCCGCGCGACAGGCGTGCGGCTGGCATCCGGCGAGACCATCGCGGCCAACAAGAGCGTCATCTGCTCGGTCACGCCGACGCAGCTTTACGGCAGACTGCTCGGCGCGGATGCTCCAAAAGCCGATGTCGAAGCAACGCGGAAATACCGCTACGGCAAAAGTAATTTCCAGATCCACTATGCGCTGAACAAGCCGCCGTCCTGGCGCGGCGAAGGCCTGGACAAGGTCGCGTTGCTGCACCTGACGCCTGGTTTGGATGGCGTTTCGAAAGCCTGCAACGAAGCGGTACGCGGCATGCTGCCGGAGGTGCCCACCATCTGTGTCGGACAGCCGCATGCGCTTGACCCGTCACGCTGTCCGGAGGGCAAGGCGATCCTGTGGCTGCAACTGCCCGAGGCGCCGCGCCATATCAAAGGCGACGCAGCTGGCAAGCTGCAGGTTCCCGCTGACGGACAATGGACCGACGCATTGCGCGAGGCCTATGCCGATCGCGTCGAAGCAATCCTCGCCAGCCATATCGACGGCTTCAAGGACAGTCTCATTGCACGGCGCGCCTATTCGCCGGCCGATCTCGAAAAGATGAACATCAATCTGGTCGGCGGCGACCCCTATGGCGGCTCCTCGACCATCGACCAGTCGTTCCTGTGGCGGCCGTTCAAGACCAGTCGCAACCACCAGACCGGCATCAAAAACCTCTACCATATCGGCGCCTCGACCCATCCGGGTGCCGGCCTCGGCGGCGGTTCCGGCTTCCTGCTGGCGGGGAGGCTGTGATGGAACAGAAGGTCGCGGAGAAGCGTCAGCGCATTTCAACCCTGGGGCAGATCGGCCTGCAGCAATTCGCGCCCTATCTGATGAACCGCATCATGGGCCGCTACAACGCCACCTTGCGTGACGATTTCCGCAAACAGGGGCTGACCATTCCGCAGGTGCGTACTCTTGCGGTCCTTTCGGTCGCCGATGGCGTCACCGTCAATGATCTCTCGGTCTACACCGTCATCGAGCAGTCGACCTTGAGCCGCACGCTCGACACGCTGGAGGGGCAAGGCTTCGTGCGGCGCGAACAGGGCGTCACCGACAGCCGCATCCGCCATGTCTTCCTGACCGACGAAGGCCGCGCCGAATTCACCCGCGCCTGGCCGGCCATGCATGACGCCTTCGAGGCGATGTTCGAGGATATCGACGATGCCGAATACGCAGCCCTGATCGCCACGCTTCTGAAGATGCTCAAGAACATTCGCAAGCACGACATCTAGACCTACGCGCCGCCAGCCCCAGCGGTAACGGAAGGAGTCAAAAAATGGCCGAACGGTCTTTTGCCAAGGAAGTCGAAAAGCTCAGGCTCGGCGCCGGCGAGGAATTTGCCGGCGAGGGCATTCTCGCCATCACCAAGGCGCTGCTGCAATGCGGCGTCGGCTATGTCGGCGGCTATCAGGGCGCGCCGATCAGCCATCTGATGGACGTGTTGGCCGACGCGCAGGACATTCTGGGCGAGCTCGGCGTGCATTTCGAGGCGAGTGCCTCGGAAGCCACCGCCACCGCCATGCTCGCCGCCTCGGTGCATTACCCGATCCGTGGTGCCGCGACCTTCAAATCGACCGTCGGCACCAATGTCGCCTCTGATGCGCTTGCCAACCTCGCTTCCGGCGGCGTCACCGGCGGCGCGCTGATCATCGTCGGCGAGGACTATGGCGAGGGCTCCTCGATCATGCAGGAGCGCAGCCACGCCTTTGCCATGAAGAGCCAGGTCTGGCTGCTCGACCCGCGCCCGAACCTGCCGTCGATCGTCAAGGCGGTGGAGGATGGTTTCGAGCTCTCCGAGATTTCCAACACGCCGGTCATGCTGCAGGTGCGCATCCGCTGTTGCCACGTCCACGGCCATTTCATCGCCAAGGACAACAGACGCCCGCCCATGACGGTGGCCGATGCGCTCGACGCACCGCGCCGCGACACCGGCCGCATCGTGCTGCCACCCGCCTCCTTCCTGCACGAGAAGGAGAAGGTGCAAAGGCGCTGGCCGGCGGCGGTTGAGTTCATCGCCAAGAACAAGATCAATGAGTTCTTCGGCTCGGATCATGGCTCGGTCGGCATCGTCATGCAGGGCGGCATGTACAATTCGGTCATCCGCGCCTTGCAGCGTCTCGGCCTTGCCGACACCTATGGCGAGACCGACGTGCCGCTCTACGTGCTCAACGCCGTCTACCCCCTGATTGACGACGAGTTCCTCAGCTTCTGCGAAGGCAAGCAGGCGGTGCTTGTCGTCGAGGAAGGCCAGCCCAACTACATCGAGCAGGCCTTTGCCGCGATGCTGCATAAGGCCGGGCGCGGCACCAGGCTGGTCGGCAAGGAATATCTGCCGATGGCAGGCGAATATACCGGCCAGGTCATGCTCGACGGCATCGGCACCTTCCTGCGCGCCGAGGCGCCGCATCTCTTGCCGGGCGAAGTGCGTGCGCCCAACAAAGTCGGCGACGGCGTCGACATCGCTGATCTGATCAACGTCGTGCCCGGCCGCCCGCCGGGCTTCTGCATCGGTTGCCCGGAGCGGCCGATATTTGCCGCGACAAAGCTGGTCGAGCAGGAACTCGGCAAACACCACATCGCCTCCGACATTGGCTGCCACCTGTTCTCGATCATGCCGCCTTTCGAGCTCGGCGCCACCACAATGGGCTATGGACTCGGGCCGGCTTCTGCTTCGGCGTTCAATTCGCCCGACGCCAAACGCCGCTCGATCTCTTTCGTCGGCGATGGCGGCTTCTGGCACAACGGCCTGACCTCCTCGATCGGCAATGCGGTGTTCAACAAGAATGACGGCGTCATCGTCATCGTCGACAATTTCTACTCGGCCGCGACCGGCGGGCAGGACATCCTATCATCGCGCGCGGGCAACAAGACCAAGTCGACAAAGCATCCGATCACCGAGGCGGTCAAAGGCATGGGCGTCAAATGGCTGCGCCATGTCGACCGCACCTATGACGTGACCAAGATGCAGGACACGCTGCGCGAGGCACTGACCACCGACGAGAAGGGGCCGAAGGTCATCGTCGCCTCGTCCGAATGCATGCTCAACCGCCAGCGCCGCGAAAAGCCGCTGGTCGACAAAGCGGTAAAGGGCGGCGAGCGCGTGGTGAAACCGAAGTTCGGCGTCGACGAGGACATCTGCACCGGCGACCATGCCTGCATGCGGCTGTCCGGCTGCCCGTCGCTGTCGGTGAAGTCGCTCGACGATCCGCTGCGCGACGATCCCGTCGCAAGCATAGACCAGAGCTGCGTCGGCTGCGGCAATTGCGGCGAGGTCGCGGATGCTGCCGTGCTGTGTCCGTCCTTCTATCGCGCTGACGTCGTGCACAATCCGAGCCGCTGGGATCGCTTCCTGGAATCCGCGCGCCGCGCCACCATCGGCCTGTTGCAGCGCCGCCGCGAAAGCCGGCGCCTGACCTTCGCCGATGCTTGACGCTGTCCCGCCCTTCCGCGCCCGGCCCGGCGCCCAGGACGACGAGCTCGTCATCAAGCTCGCCGTGCTGGCGGTCGGCGGGCAGGGCGGCGGCGTGCTGGCCGACTGGATCACCGACGTTGCCGAGCGCAACGGTTACGTCGCACAGTCGACCTCGGTCGCCGGCGTCGCCCAGCGCACCGGCGCCACCATTTATTATATCGAAATGGCCCGCGACACCGGCCGGTTGCCTGTCTTCGCGCTGTCGCCCTCGCAAGGCGATGTCGACATCCTGATCGCCGCCGAATTGATGGAGGCCGGCCGCGCCATCATCAGGGGCTTCGTCACCCCGGAACGCACCACGCTGATCGCTTCCTCGCACCGCATTGCCGCCGTGTCGGAAAAGATCGAGCCGGGCGACGGCCGTGCCTCGTCATCCAAGGTGCATGCGACGGCGGTAGCCGCATCGAAACGCTTCATCGCCTTCGACATGGAAAAGATCGCAGCCGACAATGGCTCGATGATCTCGGCCAGCCTGCTCGGCGCACTGGCCGGCTCCGACGCACTGCCGTTCACGCGTGAAAGCTACGAGCAGGCGATCGGAGCCGGCGGCCGGGGCGTGAAGGCCAGCCTCGCCGCCTTCGGCGCCGCCTACGACCGCGCGCGCGGCACGGTCGCACCTGCGCCAAAGCCGGTAGAGCCGGCGATTGTCGAATCCGCCCCGGGGGCAGGGCGCGTCAGCGGTCCGCAAAACCTGCTGCAGGGATGGCAGGCGCTCGCCGCCCGCATCGACCTGATGCCTTTGGCGGTCCGCGACATTGCGCTGCGGGGCCTGCGGAAGGTCGTCGACTATCAGGATATCGTCTATGGGCAGGAGTATCTCGACAGGCTGGACAAGGCCGTTGCGCTTGATGGTGACGACCATGCCCATGCGCTGTCCATCGCCGCCGCCAAGCATCTCGCCAATGCGCTCTGCTACGACGACATGATCCGCGTTGCCGATCTGAAAACGCGTTCGACGCGCGACAAACGTGTCCGCAAGGAGGTCGGCGTCAAGCACGGCTCGATCCTGCAGGTGACTGAATATTTCCATCCGCGCATCGAGGAATTCTGCGGCACGTTGCCGGCGGGGCTGGGCAGCTACATCGAGGCGCGGCCCAAGCTTGCCGCCTTCCTCGACCGCCGCATCAACCATGGCCGCCGCATCCGCACCGACAGCTTCGCCGGCTTTGCGGCCTTGTGGTTCATCGGCGGCCTGCGCCGCTGGCGCCGCAGCCTGCTGCGTCACAAGGTCGAGATGACCCATGTCGATCGCTGGTATGCATTGGCACTTGGATATGTGCCCCAGGACTATGCGCTGGCGGTCGAAATCCTCAATTGCCGCCGGCTGATCAAGGGCTACAGCGACACCCATGTCCGCGCCCAGTCGAAATTCGACCGCGTGCTGTCGGCGCTCCCTATGCTCAAGGGCCGTGACGATGCCGCCGACTGGATCCGCCGCCTGCGCGAAGCAGCGCTGAAGGACGAAAAGGGCGACATGCTCGACGGCGCGCTGAAGACGGTGGCGACGCTTGGATCGGGTCCGGCAACCGGCAACTGAGGGCTTGCCCTGACAGACCTCACCAGTCAACCGGTTCCGTTCTTCGGTTACGGTGAACGCTGTTCATTTTTCGCTTGAACAATGTTCAAAACCTGATAGGGTGCGAATGTGAACGATGTTCATTTCCGGCTGACGAAAGCCATGGATGTCCATCAAAAGCGCAGTAAGGAAGTTTAACCAGCTCAAGACTATCACTTAGATGAAACAGCGCCTTCAACCCGCAGAGCCCGGCACACCGTCGCAGGGTTCCGCAAAATGGAAATCGCCATGAACACGCATCTGATGTTGTCCCGGCGCTTTGCGCCTCTGTTCTGGACGCAGTTCCTGTCCGCCTTCAATGACAATTTCCTCAAGAACACATTGGTGTTCCTGATCCTCTTCACACTGGCCGCGGGTCAGGCGGCCTCGCTGGTCACGCTTGCGGGGGCCGTCTTCATGGCCCCGTTCCTGTTGTTATCGGCCCTTGGCGGCGAGATCGCCGACCGTTTCGACAAGGCGCTGATCGCGCGTCGGCTCAAATTCGCCGAGATTGCCGCTGCTGCCGTCTCTGTCGCCGGTATCGCGCTGTCGTCGATCCCGGTGCTGATGACGGCGCTGCTGATGTTCGGCATCATCTCGGCGCTGTTCGGACCGATCAAATACGGCATCCTGCCCGATCACCTCGAGCGCAAGGAACTGCCCAAGGCCAACGCCTGGATCGAGTCGGCGACGTTTGCCGCCATCCTCGGCGGCACCATTGCCGGCGGCGTCGTTTCGGCCGATGGCATCGGCGTCACGGTCTTCGGACCGATCATGATGGCCTTGGCCGTCGGCTGCTGGTTCGTCAGCCGCTACATCCCGTCCACCGGTTCGGCGGCGCCCGACCTCGTCATCGACAAGAACATCTTCCGTTCGACCTGGCGTCAGGTCAGCGAATTGCGCACCGACACGCGCATCTGGCGCGCCGGCCTGATGACCTCCTGGTTCTGGCTGATCGGCGCCATCGTGCTGTCGATCCTGCCGACGCTGATCAAGGATTCGCTCGGCGGCGATGAGATAGCGGTCACCGTCTATCTCGCTGTCTTCGCCGTCTCGATCGCCATCGGTTCGGCCATTGCCGCATGGATGTCGCAGGGCCGCATTGTGCTTCTGCCCGCACCGGTCGGAACGGCGCTGCTGGCGCTGTTCGGCCTGCATCTGGCCTGGACCATCTGGAGCATGCAGCCTTCGCCAAGGGCGGAGACGCTTGCCCTGTTCTTCGCCGGGCCTAACACGATCCGTGTTGCGATCGACCTTGCCGGCATGGCCATCGCCAGCGCCTTCCTCGTGGTGCCGACCTTCGCCGCGGTGCAAGCCTGGTCGCCTGAAGCGCGCCGCGCCCGCGTCGTCGCTGCCGTCAGCATCGTCAATGCCGGCTTCATGACGGTCGGCGGTATTCTTGTCGCCGTGATCCAGACGAAAGTCTCCACCGGTGGCATTCTGTTCGGGCTCGCCGTGGCCAACGCCGTCGCCGCCTGGCTGATGCTGAAATTCCTGCCGACCAACGCGTTCCGCGATTTCGTCTCCATCCTGTTCCGCGCCTTCCTGCGCCTGGAAGTCGAGGGCATGGACAACCTCAAGGCGGCCGGCAAGGCGCCGATCCTGGCGCTCAACCATGTCAGCTTTCTCGATGGTCCGTTGGCGCTGACGCTGACCGACGAGGAGCCGGTCTTCGCCATCGACTACACCATCGCCCAGGCCTGGTGGATGAAGCCGTTCATGAAGCTTGCCCGTGCTCTGCCGCTCAATCCGGCCAAGCCGATGTCGACCCGCACGCTGATCAAGGTCGTGCAGGGCGGCGATCCGCTGGTCATCTTCCCCGAAGGCCGCATCACCGTCACCGGCGGGTTGATGAAGGTCTATGACGGCGCCGCCATGGTCGCCGACAAGACGGGCTCAATGGTCGTGCCGGTGCGCATCGACGGGCTGGAGAAGAGCTACTTTTCGCGGCTGTCGTCGCAACATGTGCGCCGCCGGCTGTTCCCGAAGGTCAAGGTGACCATTCTGGAACCGGTCAAGCTTCAAGTGCCGCCGGAATTGAAGGGCCGCAAACGCCGCGCCGCGGCGGGAGCGGCTCTCTATCAGGTGATGTCGGATCTCGTCTTCCGCACGCAGGACATCGACAAGACGGTCCTGGAAAAGATCATCCAGACGGCGAACGAACGCGGTATGGGAGAGCTCGCCGTGCAGGATCCGGTCACCGGTTCGCTGAGCTACGGCAAGCTGTTCACGGCCGCCGCCGTGCTTGGCGAGAAATTCCAGAACCTTTATGCCGATCAGCAGACGCTCGGCATCATGCTGCCCAATGCCAACGGCTCATGCGCGACGCTGCTTGGCGTCATGTCGGCGGGCAAGGTGCCGGCGATGATCAACTTCACCGCAGGTGCCGCCAATATCCTGTCCGCCTGCAAGGCCGCCGAAGTTCGGACTGTGCTCACCTCCCGCGCGTTCGTCGAGCAGGCAAAGCTCGGCGCGGTGGTCGAGGAGATCGGTCGCTCGGTCGACATCGTCTGGCTAGACGATCTGCGCAAAACCATCGGTCTCAAGGACAAGCTGCTCGGGCTCTTACGCAAGTCGACGCCGCGCGCGCCGCGCTTGCCCAACGACCCGGCGGTGATCCTGTTCACTTCGGGTTCGGAAGGCACGCCGAAGGGCGTGGTGCTGACGCATCGCAACATCCTGGCCAATGCCGCCCAGGCGGCCTCGCGCATCGACTTCCATTCGGGCGACAAGGTGTTCAACGTGCTGCCGATCTTCCATTCCTTCGGCATGACGGCGGGCATGGTGCTGCCGCTGATTTCGGGCGTGCCGGTCTATTTCTACCCGTCGCCGCTGCACTACCGCATCGTGCCGGAACTGATCTACGCATCCAACGCGACGATCATCTTCGGCACCGATACGTTCCTCAGCGGCTACGCGCGCACGGCGCATCCGTACGACTTCCGCTCGATACGCTATTGCTTTGCCGGCGCGGAACCGGTCAAGGCGTCGACGCGCATGACCTATATGGAAAAGTTCGGCGTGCGCATCCTGGAAGGTTATGGCGTCACCGAGACCGCGCCGGTGATTTCCATCAACACGCCGATGTACAACCGTTCCGGAACCGTCGGCAAAATCATGCCGGGCATGGAATACCGCCTCGACCCGGTGCCCGGTGTCGACGATGGCGGGCGGCTGTTCGTGCGCGGCCCCAATGTCATGGCGGGTTATCTGCGCGCCGAGAAGCCGGGCGTGCTCGAAACGCTGCCGGACGGCTGGCATGACACCGGCGACGTCGTGTCTATCGATGAGGGCGGCTTCATCACCATTCGCGGCCGCGCCAAGCGTTTCGCCAAGATCGGCGGCGAGATGATTTCGCTGGCCGCGGTCGAGGCGCTGGCGGGCGAAATGTGGAAAGGCTCGTTGTCGGCCGTTGCTTCTGTGCCGGATGCGCGCAAGGGCGAGAAGCTCGTTCTCATCACCGAGGCGCCAGGCGCCACACGCGCCGACTTCCTCGCTTTCGCCAAGGCGAATGGCGCCATGGACCTGATGGTGCCCGCCGAAGTGCGCGTCGTCCCGAAAGTGCCGGTGCTCGGTTCGGGTAAGCTCGACTTCGCCGGCGTGACCAAACTGGTGCGGGGAGAGGACGCGCCCGCCGCCAAGGTCGAGGCCGCCTAATCAAGATGAGGACGAGACGACGCCGCGCCGAGGACTGTGGCGTCGTCACATGGCGAGCGCTCTGTCCGCTAACGAATATGTGATGGAACCACTCGCACGGCTTCAGCCTGCGGGATGCTATAACGTTCTCGTGAATGTGGAACCATGGAGGCCAAGATTATGCTCACCAGATACATTCTGCCGATCGCAGTCGCAGCAGGCACATTGGCGCTTTCGAGCGTCGGCTCGCAGGCCCTGCCCATGGCAAAGCCTAGCGCCGCTGCGTTGCCAATCGAAAGCGTCGGCTGGAGATGCGGCCCTGGCTGGCACGTGAACCGGTGGGGAAATTGCGTGCCCAACCGTCGTCGCGTGATAATAGTCCGGCCGGGACACTGGCGGTACCATCACTACCACCACTGGCACCACCACTGGTAATCACGGAGCGGATCGACGCGGCGCCGCCTCGGAAGCGGTGTCGGCGTTTCGACCAAAGGTGGCGTCCCCTGTGACGCCACCAGGTTTCCATTGCGCCGTGCTAACGGGCGGCGGCCACTGATTGAAGCTGTTGCGCAGGAACTCGCAGTGGGGCGGCCTGCGGGAACAAATGCAGCAGGCCTGAATCGACGCGCCGGCGCAGATGCGCATCCACTGCGGCGCGATCCGCGCAGCCATGGAAACTGCCGCCGCAATGGTCGCGCAAACGCACGAGATCGGCCATGACAGGCGACATTGGCAGGCCTGCGGCATCGAGCAGGCTGGCGCTGAGGAAGCCGACATCGAGCGGTGCCATGTCAGGCATTGGATGGCTGAGCGGATGGTTGAAGGTGGTGAGCGTGTAGAAGGTGCGGTAGGCAATCGAATTGGGCCTCGCCAAGGTGTCCTCACCGCCGATCACATCGACAAACGGCTTGGTCGCCGACGACTGGTGGTCGCCGAACTCGAGCACCACGGCGCCGCGTTGGCCGGCATCCGCCTTGCGGTCGTCGAGGAAATCCTGGAAGTCACTCCGCGCCACCGCCATCCGGCGCAGATATTCGTTGACCTGGAAATCATCCGAGAAAGGTTCGCCGGCGGCCTTCAGGTCGGGATCCATCCGCCCCTCATAGGGCGAGTGCGGGAACATGGTCTGGATTTCGAGGAACAGCGGCCGGCCGTCTTCCTTGCGGTGCCTGGCAATGAACGCCTCGGCCGCATGGTAGTAGAAGACGTCGCGCAGATGATAGAAGGGCGCCGCGATGTCCTTGATGTCGAGCACGGTCTCGAAGCCGATCGATTTCAGGAACGGTCCTTCATTGACGAAGGTGAAATCCATCGGTGTCATCACGGCGGTTCGATAACCACAGCGCGCCAGCACCTCCGGCAGGGCGCCGGCCACCTTGTCCTGCAAAGTGATCGTCAGATACGGGCTTCGCCAGCCGAAATCGGTGGCTGAAAGGCCAGTCATCAGCGACAGATTGGTGATCCAGGTGCCGCCGCCAAAGGTCTCGACTTGCATTGGATGCGGCGTGCCTGCCCTGGGGGCGAATCTCTGCAGGAAGCCTGCCCCGCCGCTCACCTGAGGAAAGTTGCCGGGGTCGGACTGGCTTTCGCTCAGCACGAAAAAGATATCGGGAAGTTTTGCCCGATCGCCGCAGTCGACCGTGTCGGCGAAAGGTGCTTGCGGGGTAACGGCTTGCAGGCGCTTCTCGAATGCCTGCTCGACAACCAGGTTGCGCAGGTCGAGCAGCGAGACGAAGAAGGCCGACATGTGCCGGCCCTGCATATAGTAGAAATAGCGGTCCTTGGATGCCTCGGCCGGAAAGGTCAGCGGCACCAGAATGGCGAGCGCCGTCATCACCAGAACGCGTGCCGACACCGGCCAGCCAATCTTTCGGTCGATCCGGAACAGCAGGATCGCGGCCGCGATGCCGAGCACCAGCGCAATGACAACCGGCAGGATCAGATGGAGGTAGGAGCCGAGCAGGAAGCGGTACACTTCGGGATCCCTCGATAAGAAAACCGCGTCGTAGAAATGCAGGGAAAAACCCTTCATGCGGAACTTGATCGCCGAAACCACGGTGACGAAGGCGATGCCCATCCAGGCGAGATAGACGGAGAAGGCAAGCCGGCCGGAAGCCAGGAACAGCAGTCCGGCAAGGGCCGCAACCAGCGCCAGCGAGAAGGGCACCGAAAGCCATTCGTGCTCGGCGCGGTTGGCGGCGAAGACACCGGCAAGACTGATCACGGCCAACGTCAGCGGATGGCAGACTAGCCAAAAGAGATGTTGAAGCTGAGCTGCAAATTTTCCCATTGATATGCCTCAGCATAGTTTTGGGAAACTATTCGAATATTTGCGCGGCAAGAACAAATCTATAGTAAATTTAACCTTAATGCTGGCCCATATGGCGCGAGGTTCAGGCTCGCGGTGGTGCTTCAGACAATGAGGTCTCGCATCGGCGTCACCGCGGCGGACTCCGGAAACACCTTGTCCCCAAGAACGGCAGCCGACAGCCCGAACTGGTCGGCCAGCAACCCTTTCAGCACCGCCCTGACATCGCTGGTTGGGGCGAGATCGCGTTGTTCGTAAAGCTGTGACGGCTTCAAGCCCGGCCAGTCGGCGATGACGCGGCCGCCCTTGATCGCGCCGCCGGCAAGCAGCACCACCGTGCCGGTGCCGTGATCGGTGCCGACGGTGCCGTTGATCTGCGCCGTGCGCCCGAATTCGGTGATGGCGACGATCGCCGTGTCTTTCCAACGCTCGCCGAGGCCCTTTTCGAACTCCTCGAAGGCACCGTCGAGGCCGCCGAGCAAGGTGGCGAGCCGTCCGGTCGCGCCGCCCTCGTTGACATGCGTGTCCCAGCCGTCGAAGGCCAGTGCAGCAACCCGTGGCCCGTCATCGGCCGCGATCAGCTTGGCCGCACCTTGCGCGGCCTGCCGCATGCCGGCGGCGCTGTCGAGGCCACCCTTCGGCTTCATCGGCCCGCCCTTCGGCTTCATCGCATTGGCGCCCGTCTGGTCGTCGAGCGCCATGCGGTCGGCGTCGAGGCCCTTTTGCAGGGCCACTGCCAGCACCGGATCGCGATGCTGGTAGAGGTCGAGAACCCGGGCCGCGAGATCGCCGGCGGGCGCCGGCAGGGATTGCGGCGCCCAGCCAAGCACGGGGGCAGCACCTCGGATCACCAGCGGCGTCGACGGTCCGACGGCCAACCCGCCAAGTGTCGCCACGCGATCGCCCGCCGGCAGGTTTTCCAGTGCCCGGTTGAGCCATCCGGTGGCGACATGACCGGGGCCGGCAAAGCCGCTTTCCAGCACATCCTGGCCGTCGAAATGGGAGCGGTCTCGATAGCCTGTGGCGGCCGCATGAACCACAGCAGCCTGTTTGTCCTTGAACAGCCGCGCAAACACCGGCATCGCCGGATTGACCGCAAAGAAACCATCGAGCGGCAGCGCCGCATGCGGGCCGGATAGCGACAAAGCGATATCGCCGTGCAGGCCGGCATAGTCGGGATCGCCAACCGGACCGACAGCGGACAGGCCGTCAAGCGCGCCGCGCAGGACAATGACGATCAGGCGCGGATCGCGATTGTCGGCGGCCCGGGCGAAACGCGGCAGATAGGCCCACGCAAACAGCGCGCCGCCGGTCATCAGCATGGCGCGGCGGGACGGGTGAGGGGTTTCACACAGCAGGCTCATGACGTGGTCTCCACTGGAGTTGTCGGTGCCGGGGGTATCTTGGCTGGCGCTATCGTCTCTGGAATTCCGGCGCCATCAGCAGCAGCGCCAGGCCTTGTTGCTTGGACTCGGCGCGGGCGACAGCTTGCCGTGTCTCCGGCGAGGCGGAGGGGCCGACGACGGCGTCGAGCATGTCGTTGGGATTGCCGATGTCCTTGACCTGGCGGGCCGCCTGCCAGGCGATATCGAGGCGGATCTTCATGCCTTCGGCGGATGCCCAGCTGTCCGCCTGGTCGGAAAAGCCGTTCGGCCCCGGCGGCTGCCAGAGCGGTTCGCCAAGCGCATTGAGCCAGTTGAGCGACTGGCCGGGATCGCTCGCCGGACCTGGGCCAGCTGCGCGGCGGATGGCGGCGATATAGTCGAAGGGCGAACGCATCTTGGCCAAGGGCGTCGACCACGCCTCCGGCATGTCGATGAGGGTCGATGCCAGTGCCCTGAGATTGCCGTCGCTCTTTGTGAACACCTTGGCGAGCCGCGCGACCACCGCCGGCGGCGGCTCGTCCGATATGAAGTGGCGGGCGAGCTCGGTGGCGATGTGCTGTGCCGTTGCCGGATGGCTGGCGATGTCGTTGAGCGCCGCCTCGGCCTGGCCCATGCCGCCGGCCGGATAGGTCTTGCCCAGCAGCACCGCGTCACCCGGTTCATGGGCATTGGCGTTGAAGACGGAACTGCCGGGTTCGCCCAGCCGTCCTTCCCGCCCGGCCATCGTCCAGCCGGTCAGGATGCGGGCGAAGCTGGTTACATCGGCCTGGGTATAGCCGCTGCCGACGCCCAGCGTATGCAGCTCCATGATCTCGCGGGCGAGATTCTCGTTGAGGCCGCGCTGGCGGTTCCTGCCGGCGCGGGAGTCCGGGCCGACCGATTGCTGGTTGTCGAGATAGAACAGCATCGCCGGGTGCCGCTCCACCGCCATCAGCATGTCGGCGAAGCGGCCGAGCACGAAGGGGCGGATGGCTTCCCGTTCGAAGGCACCGGCGCTGGCCCGTACAATGTTGTCCTTCGCTACCGAGACGCAGAAATGGTTCGACCAGAAATAGACGAGACGTTCAACGAAGCCGGCCTCGGCCCGCAAGGCCTTGTCGAAGCGCGCCTGGGCTTCGGCGCGAAACAGCGTGGCCTCGATTGGGGGGGCGGGTTTGGCCGGAGCCGCGGGCGGCGATACGGATTGGGCCGGCATAACCTGGGCCGATGCGGCCTGCGCGGATATGGCCTTAACGCTCGCCGTCGCCGGCTGCGCTGGGGCAGTGGCCATATGCTCGCGGTCGAGCTTGCGCTGGAAATTTGCCGCCATGCTGGCATGGATGGCTGACGTGCTGCCCAGCAGGCCGTCATAGGCCGGATCATCGAGCGAGATCAGGGCGATGTCGGGCTGCCGCAGTTCCGACTTCAGGTAGCCGCGCGGGTCGCCGGCAATCCTGTCGCGGTCACCGGGCCGTGCTCCAAGCCCGAAGCGGTTGAAGGCGACAAGGGCTGGATCTGGGGCTGGATCTGGCGGGGATTTGGAGGCCGGGATAGCCAAGTCAGCTCTCCATTGCTTGGGCTTCCTGCGCGCGGCGCTTGAAGCCCGTTCGAGCCGTTTCGTGCCTGTTCAACTGGGGACGTGGGGGCCGGCGCGGCCGGCCCCGTAGCCTTTACCAGTGATGCCAGCGATGCCAGTGGTGATGCGGATGCCAGACGTAGAAGGCGGGGCCGGGCCCATAGTAATAGTGCGGGTAGACCACCACACGGTTGGGGACACAGCGGCCCCAGTGATTGGGATGCCAGCCAGGCCCGCAACCCCAGGCGACGTGCTCGACCAGCGCCGGGCCGGCAAGCGGCGCCAGCGGCATTGCCGAGGATGCCGCAACCGTAGCAACCGTTCCGGTCACCGCGAGAGCGGCGGTGATCGCGTATTTTGTCAGATAGTTCATGACCATGCTCCGAAGTTGTCCGAGATTGAAAACCTGTCGGTGCCAGATGGTCCGGCAGGTTCTGCCCTTCATTCGTTAAACGGGTGCAGTCGGTGTTTTCCGTCGGTCGTCACGGTGATTTTTTTGGCGTCGCTGACGGCTGCGTCCCGCTGCGTCTAGCGAGGCCCTCCGCCAGCACGCTGCGATCGTCGGCCGAACCTGCCGCTGCGAACTCTATGATGCGCTGCTCCAGCCGCGTGCGCACCGTGATGTCGGCATTGCGGGCTCGCTCCAGCGCCGCTGCCAGGGCCACGGTGTCGATGACGGGCTGCCGCAGCAAATCCGCCGCCTCGCGCCTGGCCTGCTGGCCGTCGAGGATGATGTCGTGCGACTCGCGGCGCACTTCGCGCAGCGCCTTGCGAAACAGCATGCGCTGCTGGTCGGGAAGCCGGCCGCCGGCCGCTTCCAGCGAAGTGCCCTGGCCCGATTTGCCGCTTCTTATCCAGACAGCCCCTCCGGCAAGCGCACCGGCCAGGAAGACATTCAGCACCACCGACGCGATGAGGAGGTTACGGCCTGTGCTCATAGGTCTTCCTCGATCGTGTCGGGTCCGACATCGCCGAACGCTGTCGCATTGGCATCGAGCACATAATGGTCGGGCGGGACCTCGGGCGTGACGACGGTCACCAGGGCCAGTCCGGCGATGGCGCCGGCCAGGCCAATACCGGCAAGTCCCAGGCCCAGCCACCAGAACCGCTGGCGTCGGCGCTGGACGAGGTGCCGGTTGGCGGTCCGCAAGATCGTGTCGTGCAGCGCCCTGCCGGGGTGCTGGACGCTGTGGCTGTCAAGCAAGGTGTCAAGCGTGCCGGCATGCCGCAAAATGGCCTGGCCCGCCTCGTTTGAAGCAAAGGCCGTGGCAGCTTTGCGCTCCGCTTCCGGCCAGCGCCGCAAATCGCCGCCATAGGCTTCGGCGAGCGCCGCGAAACGCCTGGCATCCATTGCCGGTCCGTCTTCAGTATCCTCAGCCATTTGTCTTCCCCTTGCCCATTGGTGCCGCGTGCCCACGCGGTTTGGAAACGCGACAAACCGGCCCCCAGCCGGCGCTTGCAAGGCGCGATGAATGCCTGGCATTGATGGTCGCGCTCTTCTCAGTCATGGACGCCGTCCTTGGCCAGGATCATCTGCAAGGCCCGACGGCCGCGCGAAAGCAGGCTCTCCAGCGCATCGACGCTGATCTCGAGCGTTGCGGCCGCCTCTATGTTGGACATCTCCTGGTAGTAGACCAGGATGATCGCCTCGCGTTGGCGCGGCGCGATTGCCTGCAAGGCCTGCTCGATCCGATGCGGCTCTTCGCCGGCGTCGGGAAGCGGGGCAGGGTCGACCATTTCCGGTAATTCGTCTGTCACCCATTCGCGGCGCCGGCGCAGCCGGTCGTAGCACAAATTGAGTGTCACCCGGTGGATCCAGCTGTCGAAGCGCGCATTGCCGCGCCGCCAGCTCGAGGCATGACGCCAGATACGCACAAAGGTTTCCTGCGCGACGTCCTCGGCCTCCGCCGCGTCGCCCAACATGCGCACGGCAAGCGAAAGGATGCGCGGCAGCTTGCGCGCGACCAGCGCCTGCACCGCCGCGGGATCGCCAGCACCGACCCGACGAACAAGCTCCTCGTCCGGATCGGCGCTCATCGGCTGGCGCACTCCCGATATCCATTACGCGTCATAGCCTCTTGGTCATTGCGCCGGCTTGAGAGCGGATTTGTGACTTGGCATCTCGTCCGGCGTCAGCACGCCATCGCCATTCTTGTCCAACTTGGCGAAGCGCTTGGCGAAAAAGGCATCGAGTTCTGCGCGATCGATGAAGCCGTCATGGTTCGAATCGATCCGCGCGAAGGATTTGGCGGGGTCACCCTTGGCGCCGCGCTTGGCCTGGAAGGCCTCCCACTCCAACAGGCTGATCTTGCCGTCGCCGTCGGTGTCGGCGGCCATGATCGCCTTCTCCCGCCGTTTCTGAAACTTGGCCAGCGTGAGTTCCGACTTGGCCTTTGGCGCGGCCGGGGCTGTGGCAGGGGGCGTGGCAGCGGGGGGCGTGGTGACCGGAGGCTGTGTCGCTGTCTGGGCGAGAGCCGCAACGGTCAGCAGACTCAAGGCAGCGGCAAGGATCAAACGGTTTTTCATGCTTCGGCGTCTCCGGTTGGCGCGTTGGCCACGGCCTTGCCATGGTCACGCTTCAACCGTTAAACGCCGCAACGGGGGAAATCCGTCGGTCGCCTGGGTCGATCGCCCCGATTTACGTCGATTGGTCGGCGGCTACCAACTGTTCCGACTTGAAGCCCGCATGCTGCGGGGTCCACACGTCGCCATCCTTGTTGAACCAGTGGCAGAGATACATGCCGGAAGCGGCGCCATCGCTGACCGTCATCTTCGGGCCTCCCGACTTCAGCTTGACGACGTCTCCGGTCTTGAAAGTGTTGGGCATTTTGGACCTCCCGTGCTGAGGCCAAGGAGTGTCCCACCAAACCCCGGTCTCGACAATGCCGGATATGATTTGCCGGCCTTGTACGCGCGCTGTTAGGTATAGCCCGCCGCCTTCTCCGGATACTGCACGGCCAGGAGCTCCTGATCCGCATGGGATGCGAACAAATCATTGGTCTTGATGGCATCGAAACGCGATCGCCGTTTCAGCTTTTCGTCCTTGGTCAGAAAGCCGATCAACGGATCGAACGTCCGGCCGAACCGCTTGATGAAATTCCCGACATGAGAGGCATGCCGGTCGAAGCGAGGTGACCATGGCGTCCCCTTCGCCAGCCCGCGATAGATGGCCAAGGCTTCCGCCTCGACACCAAGGGGCTTGTCCGACCATGGCTTTCCCCAGCTGAAATGCCGGGCATAGGCTTGGTGGAAGGGAATCTGGCCGCTGAAATTGGTCATCACATTCCAGGCAGGGTGCATGGTTTGCCATTGCCCTTCAAAGGCAACATTCAGGGCATCCTGATCGAAGGCCTGGCAGAGCTCGGGGTGGTCGACGGCAAATCGCCGGGAACTGGCCAAAAAGCCACCGCTTCGCACCAACGGCATGTTGAACACCAGCACGCCGGAATTGAACTTGGGGGCACCCGGCCGCAAGGGCAGCCTTCGCCGATAGGTCATGTCGAAATAGGACGGAATATCATGTGCGGCGAGAAGCGGCGCCTTCAGTCCGGTATCGGCCAAATCCATGATCGAGCGGTTGAAAAGGATATCGCAGTCCACATAGACAATGCGGTCATAGGACGCGAACTCAGGCAATTCGTCGGCAAAAAGGCGAATGTAGGCGGAAAGCCCAAGCCTGCCATTCTTTGCGGCGAAGTCGGACAGGTACGTTGAAACGTCGATAAGGCTGATCCGGTCACCGAGCAGCTTTCGCGCGATTTCGAGGTCGTCGCGGCCGACGCCCATCTGCAGGATGAACCCGTCGATCGGGATAGAGACATCGGTTATGCGCAGTGCCGCGAGACAGGCATACGGGAAGTAGTTGCTGTCCGCGGCGAGGAAGAAACACGACTTTGGCAAGCTGACCAACCCCGTCTGGCATCGTGCATATCGCTGTGCGTTGGACGAGAGTCAAGCTGCACGCATTATCCGCATTGCAGCAGCACCATGCGCGGGACGCTGCAGTAGCCGTTCGTACGGACTGTTGTGCAGCGAGACATCAATCCGCGATCTTGCCCAACGTGTCAGCAACGACAGCGCCGCGCTTGCCCATCGGCCGGGCCGGACCGGTGGTCGAATCGACGGCCGTCTGATGCTCCATCTCGGCATTGATGGCCGCGCCGGCGATGAGGATGATGACCGAAATCCACGTCCACATCATCAGGCCGACAACCGCGCCCAGCGACCCGTATGTGGCGTTGTAGTTGGCAAAATGCTGTAGGTAGAACGAGAACAGCCAGGAAGCCGCAATCCACGCCACCGTCGCAATCAAGGCGCCCCAACTCAGCCATCGCCATTTCGCGTGTTCGCGGCTCGGCCCGAAGCGATAGAGCAGGGAAATGCCGGTCAGCATGGCGCCGACCAGGATTGGCCATCTCGATACAGTGACAAGCGTTTCCGTCCAGGCATCGAGATAGAAATAGCGCAAAAGCGCTGGAACGACGCCCACCGTCAGCAACATCACCATACCGATCAGCAGCGCTCCCACCGTGAACAGGATCGACCTCAGGTTGAGCATGAGGAAACTGCGTTTCTCGCGCTCCTCATAGGCGATGTTCATGGCATCGAAAAGCGCCTTCATCCCGCTGTTGGCGCTCCACAGCGCGATGCCAAGGCCAACAAAGAAACCGGTGCCGAGAGTGCCGGACTTCTGCCTCGCCAGGGCCTGCAACTGATCGCGAATGAGGTCGAGCCCGCCCGACGGCAGCAATCCGCTGAGATAGGCGACATGATCGGCAACCGTGACCGGATCCGCGACAAAGCCGTAGATCGAGATGAACGCGGCGAGCGCCGGGAACAGCGCCAACAGCAGGTAGAAGGTGGCTCCGGCTGCGACCAGCAGGACCCGGTCCTTGTTGAATTCTTCCCAGAGCCGCCAGAAGATATCTTTCCAGCCAAGTGCCGGGATTTCTGACGGCCACGCCGCGTCGCGCCCACGGTCTCCGGGCTCGGACCGCAGGATCGCCTTATCGTCCTGCGTCATTGACGCGGCGCGACTGACCGCTTCTCCATCGATCAACGAGGATCGCGTGCCTGCGGGCTGCGGGCTCCGTGTCGCCTTCGAAGCCACGCGGCGCTCCTTACTCAATGTCGACTGGAGTGCTGGATGCCTCGCCCATCATAGCCCCGCTCCTTGCTCGGAAAGATATCCAAAGCGTGTCCAGTAACGCTGCGAAACGACGAACTGTTCCCGCGATGCAGAGTTGGCACCCTCGGAACTGAGAACTCGACACGAGAGACAGTGATTTTTCGTCAGCCCGATGCATCTTTTGACGACCCATGAACGTTGCAACCCAGTCCATTTTGAGGTGAGTCCCATGAAGGCATTGACCAAGGATGATCTAAAAACCGAGGCGGACCTTTCGGAAGACGCCGACCTCATCGTCAACCGAACCGGCCACTTTGTGGAAGATTGGATCGAGGAGCACGTCGTCGAACAACCGACCCGGGTCCTCGCTGGGGTCGACGTGGCGCAGGAACTTGCCACTCAGTGCATCGCCGATGCGAAAGATAAAGGCATCGCGGCTGAGGACATTCAAGAGGAGGTCGGTGACCTCAGGGAATACATCGCCGAGGCAATTGATGAGGAAGGTGGATCACTCGGGTCGGCAAAGGTCTGAATTTTTGGTGCCGCTTAGGTGACTCGAACACCTGACCCCATCATTACGAATGATGTGCTCTACCAACTGAGCTAAAGCGGCCCGGGAGGCCAGAGCCTCCAAGATGGGCTGGGTGATAGACTCAACCGGCCGCGAATTCAAGATGCGACTTGGCAAATCATGCACGAACGCCCGCCGCTATCGAAACCAGGGTTTGTGCGTCCCTCCACGCTGGAATCGCCGACATAGTCCGATTTTGTTTGCCGGAACATCGCCAAGATGGACTTTGGAGGGCCCAACGAGGCAGAATGCGCCGCCCGCCCGTTGATTGATTGGTCGCCTACGGCTAACCATCAGGGAAGGTTGGGGCAATTTGCAGAGGGACCTCGCTTGGACGCGATCGAAAAAGCGATCCGGAACGCCTTGGAGAAGGGCAATGCCGAGGACCGCGCGTTCCGCGAGAGGGTCTATCGGTCGGCCTTTGCCGCGCTCGACCGTGCGCTCCAGGCCAATCCCGGTGTGACCGTGGAAGTCGCCATCAAGCGCCGCAAGGCGATCCAGGAGAAGATCACCGAAATCGAATCCGAGTTCCTGCCGGCGGTGCCGGATGTCGGCCCGCAGGTCGATGCACCGGCGGCCGGGTCTTCGGCCACTGCGGCGCCCGCGATCGAGATCGGCCAGAAGACGCCATCGCCCGCTGTCGCTGTCGACGGACCCGGGCAACCCGCATCCGACGCGCCGCGCTCGCGCGTGCTGCCGGTCGTTCCCGACATCATGCCGGACGCGACCCTGCCTGGTGCGCCGGCGATCGACATGTCCACGCCTGCCGCCACGGGAGTTGCGAGCGAAGTGGCCCCCGATCGCGATGAGCGCCGCATTCGCGGACGCCGCCTGCCGCTGACCGCCATCTTCTTGACGGTGACGCTGCTTGCGGCGATCGGCATCGGCGTGTTCTTTGCCATACAGACCGGCGTGTTCAAGACAGCGGCGCAGCTCGACACGGCACCGCCGGAGGCGCCGCCAACCGTCGAAGGCGACGATTTCACGCCGGCCGACGGCGCCAACGCGCCGGCAAAGCCTGGTGCTGCGGACCAGTCGCGCGACTGGATCAACGTGTTTTCACCGACCGACCCGACGCATGTCGCCGCCCCCTCGGATGCCAAGGCCGAGGTGATGAAGGACGACGGCGGGCCGTTCCTGCGCATTCAGTCCGGCCCCTCCGGTTCGGCGGTCGCTTTCGATGTCGGGCAGGGTGTGCTGGAGAAGCTCGCCGGCAAGCACGCCGTGTTCGATATCATCGCTCGCGCCGAGGACGGCAAGGACACGCAGATCTCCGTCGACTGCAATTTTGGTGAACTCGGCGATTGCGGCCGCAAGCGCTACGCCGTCGGCCAGCAACGCAACGAATATCTGTTCGACGTGCAATTCCCAGACAAGCATCCGGGTTCGGCGGGAACGATCGCCGTCAATTCCGATTTCGACAAGCAGGGCAAGGCGATCAACATCTACGAGATTCGCGTCTCGATCGAGCCGTAAGGACGTCCGCCTCGGGCGTCTAGCGGTCGAGCAGCGCCTGCAGGGTCTCGATGCGGTCGGCCTCGTTGGCCGGCTTGTCCCAGCGCAGCCGTGAAATGCGGGGGAAGCGCATGGCGACGCCGGATTTGTGCCGGGTCGAGCGGTTGAGCCCCTCAAAGGCGACTTCCAGTACCAACCCGTTGTTGCGGTCGGCGCGCACTGAGCGTACCGGCCCAAAACGTTCGACGGTGTTGTCACGGACATATTTGTCGATCTGCTTCAGTTCCTCGTCGGTGAAGCCGAAATAGGCCTTGCCGACCGGCACCAGTTCCTCCTCGCCCTCGGGACCGGACCAGACGCCGAACGTGTAATCGGAGTAAAAACTCGATCGCTTGCCATGGCCGCGCTGGGCATACATCAGCACCGCATCCACTGTGTGCGGATCGCGCTTCCACTTGAACCAGGGCCCTTTCGGCCGGCCGGCGACATAGGGCGAATCCCAGCGCTTCAGCATCACGCCTTCGATGATCGGGTGCGGCGGTGCGCGGCGCAGCGCCTCCAGCGCCTGCCAGTCCGTGAAGGTGACGAAGGGCGACAGGTCGAAACGGCTCGGGTCGAGCGTTTTGACGAAGGCTTCGAGGCGGCCACGCCGTTCGCGAAACGATAATCCGCGAAGGTCTTCGTCGCCGATCTGAAGCAGGTCGTAGCAGCGCATGAAAGCTGGATATTGCTGCTGCATCTTCGGTGTCACCGTCTTGCGGTTCAGCCGCTGCTGCAGGTCGGAGAAGGTTCTTGTCGCCTCTCGCGGATCGCCGACGAGCAATTCACCGTCCAGCGTCGCGGAAAAATTCATCGCGTCGGCGAGGTCGGGAAAGGCGCCGGAGACATCGTCGCCGGTGCGCGAATAGAGCCGGCGGATGCCGCCTTCCGCCACCGCCTGGACGCGGATGCCGTCCCATTTCCATTCGGCGGCGTAGTCGGCCGGATCGAGTTTTTCGAGATCGCCGTCGCCGACCGGATTCGACAGCATCACCGGCCTGAACAGCGCCAATGCCGTATTCCGGGGTTTGTCGGCCTTGCCCTCCAGCCACGCGAACAGCGCCGTGTAGGGCGGTGACAGCCCGTGCCAGAGTTCCTCGATCTCGGCGACGTCGACCTTGCCGAAATCCGCCAGTGCCTGTTTGGCGAGCCGTGCCGACACGCCGATGCGCAGGCCGCCGGTGACCAGCTTGATGATGGCAAAGCGCGACGAGATGCTGGCACTGTCAAGCAACCCCGCCAGCACCTTCGGTCCGTCCGAGCGGCTTGCCGCCTGCAGTTTTGCGACGACCTCGCCGAGCGTCGGTTCACGGTTGGGAATGTGTCCCGGCGTTTGCGGCCAGACCAGCGACACTGTCTCGGCGAGATCGCCGACGTAATCGTAGGAATAGCCGAACAGCACCGTGTCCATGCGTTCGGTGACCAGAGTACGCAGCATCGCCGGCTTGATCGCGGCGATATTGAGATCGCCGGTGATGGCGGCCAGCGCCAGGCCGCGATCCGGGTCTTCGACGGTGCGGAAATAGTCGACCAGCAGCGTCAGCTTGCCGTTGCGCGACGGGGTCAGCACCAGGCGGTCGAGGAGTTCGGCGAAGCGGTTCATGCCCTCAGTCGCCCTCGTCCTCATAGCCCACCAGATGCAGCGGCCGGGCGGCGATGCCTTCCAGCTCACACCAGCGCACCAGCGCCTCCTCACGGCCATGTGTGACCCAGATTTCCTCGGCCTCGGTCTCCTTGATGGTGGCGGTGAGTTCGTCCCAGTCGGCATGGTCCGAGATGATCAGCGGCAGCTCGACGCCACCTTGCTTGGCGCGCTGGCGGATGCGCATCCAGCCCGACGCGAAGCACGAGATCGGGTCGGGAAAGCGTCGCGCCCAGCGGTCGGCGAAGGCTGATGGCGGGCCTACCACGATGGCGCCGGCGAAATCTTGCTTGCCGCCCTCCACCGTCGCCGGCAAGAGTATCCCCAGATCGATGCCCTGGCTCTGATAATACTCGCTGAGCCTGGCCAGCGCGCCATGAATGTAGAGCGGCTTGTCGTAGCCGGCGTCGCGCAACAGCCGCATCACACGCTGCGCCTTGCCCAGCGCATAGGCGCCGACCAGATGCGAGCGTTCGGGAAACTGCGCCGCCGATTTCAGCAGGCGGGCGATCTCTTCCGTATCCGGTGGGTGGCGAAACACCGGCAGGCCGAAAGTCGCCTCGGTGATGAACACGTCGCAGCGGATCGGCTCGAACGGCGCGCAGGTCGCATCCTTGCGCCTCTTGTAGTCGCCAGAGGCGACGATGCGCATACCCTGACGCTCGACCGATATCTGCGCCGAGCCCAGCACATGGCCGGCAGGATGGAAGCTGACGCTGACGCCGTCGAGGGCGATGGTCTCGCCGAGGCGTGCTGCTTGGGTGGTTCCGGCGAAATCCTCGCCATAGCGCAGACCCATAATGTCGAGCGTCTGCCGCGTCGCCAGCACCGAGCGGTGCCCGGAACGCGCATGGTCGGAATGGCCGTGTGTGATCAGCGCCCGGTTCACCGGCCGCACCGGGTCGATGAAGAAGTCGCCCGGCGGGCAATAAAGGCCCTCGGGCCGGGGATGAAGCAGGTCGCTGGCGCGCATTATCTAGAGATAGGATATAATTCCGCGGCGGGAAGCCTGTTGTCAGAGACTGCTGACTCCCGCATACAGCATCGCCGGTTCCATCCGCCGGCAGGACCCATCGCCATGAAACCGCTTCAGGCCTCGTCCGGCGACTTGAACGCTGACCGCCGCGCCGACTATGCCGAGATGCTGCATGCCGATGGCGATCACGCGGCGGCGGCGGAATTGCTGCTCGGTGCTCTGGAACTCACCCCGCAATGGGCGATGGGCTGGTTCCGCCTTGGCGAAATGCAGCAAGCGGCGGGTGCGCAGGATCTGGCCGCGCAGGCATGGACGGTGTCGCTGCAACTCGATCCGACGGATCGTCAGGGTGCTGCGCTGAACCTGCAATTGATCGGCAAGGCGCCGGCGTCCGACGCGCTCCCCAGCGCTTTCGTCGAGACACTGTTCGACCATTATGCCGAGAGCTTCGATGAGTCACTGGTCGACAGACTGGGTTACCGGCTGCCTGGGTTGCTGGATCGAGCCATTCGAACGGCAAGGCCGGGTCGCTTCCCGCTGGCGCTCGATCTCGGCTGCGGCACCGGCCTGATGGGGCAGAGGCTCCGGCCGATTGCCGACCGGCTGGAAGGCTATGACATTTCGACTGGAATGCTGAAGCAGGCGCGGGCCAAGGGCATCTATGATTTCCTCGGCAAGGCCGATCTGCGGGATTTCTCCTATGCCGGCCCGAAAGCCGAGCTGGTGACAGTGGCCGACGTCTTCATCTATGTCGGCGCGCTCGACGGCATGGTGAAGACGATTGCCGGCTTGCTTGCCGGGGATGGCCTGTTCGCCTTTTCCGTCGAAAAATTGGGCGGCAGCGGCGATTTCGTGTTGCGGCCATCGCGCCGTTACGCGCATTCGGAAACCTATGTGCGTGAAATCCTGGCCGCCAACGGGTTTTCGATCCTATCCTTGGAAACAACCGTGATCCGGCAGGATCGTCGGGAACCCGTCGACGGGCTGGTCGTTGTGGCCGGGAAAGTCCACGCAGCCTGAAGCGTTCACAATCGGGCCAATGCGGCGATGCTTCCTGCCCCAAAGGGGTATTGTCCCATCAGTATCTGCTAAGCATCTGCTGCGAAAAAGCCCGAATCGCGTGCGCGGGTAAAACGGGGCGCGCGAGATATCAGGAGGGAGCATATCAGATGCGCTGGAACATGATGATCTTGGCCTCTTGCCTGGCAACCGCTGGCTGCGTCGGCAATTCGATGTCCGAGCGGCAGGACGCCAACATTGAGTCCTCGCTGCAATATGACAGCGTGCCGTGCCCTCAGTTGCTGGCGCAGCGCAATGGGTTGGCGCAGCAGAACAACCTTCCAGTGACTGCGAAACCGGCCTTCAACAATCCCGCGATGGGTTTCGGCCCGTTCACGCCCGACATGCGCTCCAAGGCCCAGCGCGACAGCGACAAGGCGTCAGGCGAGATCGATGCCATGAACCGGTCGATCGAGCGCCGCGACTGCGGCAAGCCGGACAAGCAGAAGAAGTTCACTCTGCCCGGCTAAGACAGGCCGCTCCAGAAACTTGTTGGCGCCAAGCTGCATCCTTGTACGGGCAACATCGGATGAATCTTTCGGATCTTGGAAACCGCATATGCATCCTGGGGCCGTCCAACAGCGGCAAGTCGACCCTGGCCGACGCGATTGCCCGCAAGCGTGGCCTGGAGCCTGTTCACCTCGATCTGCTTCATCACCTGCCCAACACGGACTGGGAACCGCGTCCCAAGTCCGAATTCATTGCCTTGCATGACGCCGCGATTGCCGGCGAACGTTGGGTGATGGATGGAAACTACTCGAACTGCATGCCGCAACGGTTTCAGCGGGCGACGGGGCTGATCCTGCTGGACATCTCCACGCCGGCAAGCCTGCTGCGTTATTTCAGGCGAACCCTGTTCGAGAAGGAGAGGCGCGGCGCCCTGGCGGGCGGACGCGACAGCGTCAAATGGGACATGATCCACCACATCGCCGTGACCACGCCGAAGAACCGCCAGAGATACCAGGCGATGTTCGAGCAGCTCGATCTGCCAAAGCTGCAACTGTCTTCCCTGCACGCGATCAAGAAGTGCTTTCAGGAGTGGGACCTGGCCAGGTAAGAGCCCTTTCCTGATCACCTCTAAGCGGGAACAATTCACCACCATCAAGGCGCGGCGTTCGAGGCCAACTCGAAACGACGCGAAAGGCACGAGGCGCTATGTGGGCCACCAGGCCCTGGCGTTTCTTACAGAATATTAACTCGTGCGGCGGACTGCTTAACGCTAATTCCCTCTCCTGAATCACCGGAATGCTTGGCTGCCGAGAGCCACAGGCGACGGCGAAAGACGCCATCGAGAAGGGAAACAAGCGGATGAGCCCAGGGTCTATCGAGGCCATCGCGAACCTGCCGATCCGATACCACTGGGTACAACGGCTCGTACATTGGCTCATGGCAATAGTCATAATCGCGGCTTTGGCGATCGGACTGTACTGCTCCTATCTCGTACCCGGATCGGCCGAACGGCAGTTCTTGCTGGACATTCACAAATCGCTCGGGATGACGGCTCTGGTGCTCATCGTGCTTCGCATACCGCTGCGCGCGATGCTGGGGGAGCCGCGTCGGACGATCGCACCTCCACGGCATGAACGGCTGGCGTCCCACATGGTACACGGCACGCTTTATCTGTTGATGGCGGCGATGCCGGTGTCCGGCTATATCACTTCGGCGTCCGAAGGGCGCAGCTTGCCATGGTTCGGACTGTTCAACTGGCCGAATCTCTTACCGGAAAATCGACATACAGGGCGCTTGCTGGCGACGGTTCATCACTACGGCGCCTATGTCTTTTTCGCCGCGCTTTCTTTGCACCTGGCCGCGGTCGTTTGGCATCACATCGTCAAACGAGACGAAGTGCTCTCCCGTATGATCTAGCTGGACCAGCTAGTACCCCGCCTTGCGATCCACCAGATTATCGAGCTTTTCGCCACGCTCGAAGGCGTCCATCTGGCGCAGCATGATCGGCGCCAGATGCGTGGGATCGGAGGTCGCCGCGGCGTGCGGCGTCACGAACACTTTCGGATGGCTCCACAGCGGGCTGGTCTTGGGCAACGGTTCGACCTCGAACACGTCGAGGCTCGCCTCCTTCAACGTGCCGTCATCCAGCGCCCGCACGATGTCGGCATCTTTCTGCAGCCGGCCGCGTCCGGCATTGATCAGCACCGAGCCGCCGAGGCCGTTGCGTTTCCGCAATTCCTTCAGCACGCCGTAGTTGATGATGCCTTGCGTGTCCGGCGTCAGCGGCAACAGCACGACCAAGATATCGGTCGCCTTAAGGAAGGGGATCAGTCCGGCCTCGCCGGCATAGGTTGCAACCCCTTGCATCGGCCGTTCGTTGCGCGACCAGCCATTGACCGCGAAGCCGAGCGACAGAAGCACCGAGGCCGCGGCGCGGCCGAGATTGCCAAGCCCCATAATGCCGACTGAGATGTCGCCGGCCGGCCTCTGCGGCGGCTCGTGCCAGGTCTTCTTCGGCTGCTGTTGTCGGTAGAGCAGGCCCTGGCGATGGTGATCGAGCACCCGCCAGACGACATATTCGGTCATGTACTGGGTGAGGTTGTCGGCGACGACCCGGACGATCGGCACGTCAGGCAGGCCAGGATCGGCGAAGACATGGTCGACGCCGGCGCCGATCGAGAAGATGGCGCGCAGATTGGGCAGCGACGACAACAGGTTCGGCTTCTGCTTCCACACCACCGCATAAGTGATCGACGGATCCTTCGCGCCGTCCGGCTCCAGCACCACCTCGCGCTCGGCCGACAAAAGGTCGCGCCAGCGCTGCGGATGAAAGCCTGTGACGGCAAGCAGGATGCGGCCTTTTTCCATCGCGGTGTTCTGGTCCCTCTTTAAATGGATTACTCGCTGACGATGCCGACCGGTGCCGTCTCGATCTTGAACGCGGCCGAGATCAGCGCCCGAGTATAGTCGGTTTGCGGATTTTCAAAAATCTGCTGGGAAGGCCCGGCTTCGACAATCCTGCCATTGCGCATGACGATAACGTCGTTGGCAAGCGCCCGGATGACCTTGAGGTCATGGCTGATGAAGAGATAGGCGAGGTCGTGCTTGGCTTGCAGATTGCGCAGGAGGTCGACGACCTGCGCCTGCACGCTCATGTCGAGCGCCGATGTCGGCTCGTCCAGCATTACGAAGCGCGGGTTGAGCACCATGGCGCGCGCGATCGCGACACGCTGGCGCTGGCCGCCGGAAAACTCGTGCGGATAACGGTTGCGGGTCGCTGGATCAAGACCGACCTCCTTCAGCACGGCGGCCACCTTGTCATCGCGCTCGTCCGGCGACAGCTTCGGCTCGTGAATCTTGAGCCCTTCCTCGATGATCTCGGCAATCGACATGCGCGGGCTGAGCGATCCGAACGGATCCTGGAAGACGATCTGCAATTCGCGCCTGAGCGGCCGCATGGCGTTGAAGGTGAGCTGGTTGATGTCACGCCCATTGAACTGGATGGTTCCGGTCGACGAGATCATGCGCGCCAGGGCCAGGCCGAGTGTCGTCTTGCCGGAACCGGATTCGCCGACCACGCCCAACGTCTGGCCGGCGCGTACGGTGACATCGATGCCGTCGACCGCCTTCACATTGTCGACGGGGGTTCGGAAAAACCCCTTCTTGATCGGGAACCAGACCTTGATGTCCTTGCCGGTCATGACCGGCTTGGCATCGGCGTTGGCGGCCGGCGGCTTCCCCTTCGGTTCGGCCGCCAGCAGATGCTTGGTATAGGCGTGCTGCGGGTTGGCGAAGATGTCCTTGGTCGGGCCGGTCTCGACGATCTTGCCCTTGGTCATCACGCAGACCCGGTCGGCGATCTTGCGCACGATGCCGAGATCGTGGGTGATGAACAGCATCGACATGCCCTTGCGGCTTTTGAGGCCGGCCAGCAGTTCGAGGATCTGCGCTTGCACGGTCACATCGAGCGCTGTCGTCGGCTCGTCGGCGATCAGCAGTTCCGGTTCGTTGGCCAGCGCCATGGCGATCATCACGCGCTGGCGCTGACCGCCGGAGAGCTGGTGCGGATAGGCATCGAGACGTTTTTCGGGCTCGCGGATACCGACCTCGTTCAGCAGGGCAAGCGTGCGTGCCTTGGCCGGCCGGTCGGCCATGCCCTGATGGAGTTTCAGGATCTCGACGATCTGGTGCTCGATCGTGTGCAGCGGGTTGAGCGAGGTCATCGGCTCCTGGAAGATCATGGTGATCTTGTTGCCGCGCACCTGCCGCAACTGCTTCTCGTTCATGGCCAAGAGGTCGGCGCCCTGGAACAGCATCTTGCCTGAGGGATGGCTGGCGCTGGGATAGGGCAGCAGCTTGAGCACCGACAGCGCCGACACAGATTTGCCGGAACCGGATTCCCCGACCAGCGCCACCGTCTCACCCTTGGCGATATCGAAGGAGATGTGGTCGACGGCAACAGACTGGCCGCCGCCCTGGCTGAAGGCGACGCTGAGATCCTGTACGCTGAGCAGGGGCGCTTCGCTCATCTGAACGTCTTGCGCGGATCGAAGGCATCGCGCGTCGCCTCACCGACAAACACCAGCAGCGACAGCATCAGCGAGATGACGACGAAGCCGGAAATGCCGAGCCACGGCGCATTGAGGTTGCGCTGCGCCTGCTTGAGCAGTTCGCCGAGCGAAGCAGAACCCGGCGGCAGGCCAAAGCCGAGATAGTCGAGCGAGGTCAGTGTCGAGATCGAGCCGGAGAGCAAGAACGGCAGGAAGGTCAATGTCGCCACCATGGCGTTGGGCAGCAAATGCCGGAACATGATGGTGCGGTTGGGCACGCCGAGCGCGCGCGCCGCGTTGACATATTCGAAGTTGCGGGCGCGCAGGAACTCGGCCCGCACGACGCCGACCAGCGCCACCCAGGAGAACAACAGCATCAGGCCGAGCAGGATGAAGAAGCCCGGCGGCAGGATGGCGGCGACGATGAGCAGCAGATAGAGCACCGGGATCGCCGACCAGATTTCGATGAAGCGCTGGAACAGGAGATCGGTCCAGCCGCCGAAATAGCCCTGCAGGGCGCCGGCGCCGACGCCGATCAGGGCCGAGCCGGCGGTCAGGATCAGGCCGAACAGCACCGAAATGCGAAAGCCGTAGATGACCCGTGCCAGCACATCACGCGCCTGGTCGTCGGTGCCGAGCCAGTTCCAGTTGCCGACGATGCAGGCCGGATCCGCAGCGCCTTGCGGATACTGGTTGCAGCGCTTCGTGGCGTCATACTCCCAGGACGGCTTGGCCGGTGCGGCTTCCGGGATGGCGTTGTTGACGGTCTGGTAGGAGTAGCGCACCGGCGGCCAGATCATCCAGCCATGGGTGTTGATCTCGTCCAGGATCACCGGGTCGCGATAGTCGGTGACGGCATAGAAGCCGCCAAATTTTTCCTCGGGGTAGGCAACCAGCACCGGAAACAGGATCTCGCCCTTGTAGGAGGCGATGATCGGCTTGTCGTTGGCGATGAATTCGGCAAACAGCGACAGCACGAACAGGACAAGGAAAATCCACAACGACCAGAAACCGCGCCGGTTGGCCCTGAAATTCTGCAGGCGGCGCTTGTTGAGCGGCGACAGAAATGGCCGTGCGATTCGCTCCGGCACCACTCCGGCGGTAACGCTTGCCTCCGACATCAGACGTCTCTCCGCTCGAAATCGATGCGCGGATCGACCCAGGTGTAGATGAGGTCGGACAGCAATCCGACGAACAGCCCAAGCAGCGAGAAGATGTAGAGATTGGCGAACACGACGGGATAGTCACGCTCGACCACCGAGCGGAAGCCGAGCAGGCCGAGCCCATCGAGCGAAAAGATGTTCTCGATCAAAAGCGAGCCGGTGAAGAAGGCCGAGATGAAGGCACCGGGAAAGCCGGCAATGACGATGAGCATGGCGTTGCGGAAGACATGGCCATAGAGCACCTGTCGTTCCGACAGGCCCTTGGCGCGCGCGGTCACCACATACTGCTTGCGGATCTCTTCCAGGAACGAGTTCTTGGTCAAAAGTGTCGTCGTGGCGAAGGCCGACAGCACCAGCGCCGTCAGTGGCAAGGCCATGTGCCAGAAATAGTCGACGATCTTGGCTGGCCAGGACAACTGGTCCCAATTGTCCGAGACGATGCCGCGCAACGGAAACCAGTCCCAGAACGAGCCGCCAGCAAACAGCACCATCAGCATGATGCCGAACAGGAAGCCCGGAATGGCATAGCCGACAATGACGACGCCGCTCGTCCAGATGTCGAAGGGTGTGCCGTCCTTGACCGCCTTGCGAATGCCGAGCGGGATGGAGATCAGATAGGAAAGAAGCGTGATCCAAAGCCCGATAGAAATCGAAACCGGCATCTTTTCCAGGATCAGGTCGAGCACCGAGATATCGCGGAAATAGCTATTGCCGAAATCGAAGCGCGCATAGTTCCACAGCATCATGCCGAAGCGCTCGAGCGGCGGCTTGTCGAAGCCGAACTGCTTCTCCAGTTTCTTGATGAATTCCGGATCGAGTCCCTGGGCGCCGCGATACTTCGAGCCGACGTCGCCGGCGGCATCGAAATTGGAGCCGCCCGCATCGCCGCCGCCACCGCCGAGCCGGTCGCTGCCACCCTGATTGGTCAGCTTGGCGATGATCTGCTCGACCGGACCGCCCGGCGCGAACTGGATGACGGCGAAAGAGATCGCCATGATGCCGAACAGGGTCGGGATCATCAGCAGGATACGGCGCAGGATATAGGCGCCCATCAGGCTTCATGCCCTCGTTGGACTGCTATCTCAGCCTTTGCCAATTTTTGCCGCCTTGCCGTTATCGACCCACCACAGCGCCTCGACCGGAAAGCCGAAATCGGGTTTTTGCTCGGGAAAGCCGAACATATCCCAATAGGCGCTTCGGTGATTCGCCAGGGACCAACTAGGAATCCAATCGCACCGCGCACGCAAGACCCGGTCGAGCGCTCGCATTGCGACCGTCAGATTTTCGCGATCTTTTGCGGCCCCCACCGCGTCGATCAGCGTATCGATTGCTGGGCTTGCGACGCCCGGCAGGTTGCGCGAGCCGGAAATGCCAGCGGTTCTGGAGTGGAAGAAGACTTCAAGATCGTCGCGTGTCGGGGTCGCCGAAAATGAGAAAGCGGCCGAGATAAGGTCAAAATCGAACGTACTCTGGCGAAGCTGATACTGGGCCGAATCCACGAGCCGGATAGTGGCGTCGATGCCGATCGCTTTCATATTGGCGACCCAAGGCGAATAGACCTGAACGAAGGTGTCGTCATCGACCATGAATTCGGCCGCGAGCCTGCCCCCCTTGTCGTTGACGACGAAGTCACCTGACCGTTTCCAGCCTGCCGCGTTGAGCAGCTTCACGGCCTGGCCAAGCAGCTTGCGGTCGCGGCCGGTGCCGTCTGATGCAGGTTGGGCGACAGCCTCGCCGAAGACCTCCGCCGGGATCTGGCCGCGCAGCGGCTCCAGCAGAGCCAACTCTTGCGGCGATGGCGGTCCTTCGGCACGAAAATCCGATTTCTCGAAACACGATTGCGAGCGCTCGTAGGAGCCGTAAAAGAAGTTGCGCCGCGTCCATTCGAAATCGAAGCACAGCGCAATTGCCTGACGCACCCGCGCGTCACGAAACTGTTCGCGTCGCTGGTTGACCGCCGTTCCCTGCATCGTGGGGCGTTTCTCGGCCGGGAATTCGTGCTTGACCACCTTGCCGGCGGTCAATGCAGGAAAGTCGTAGGCGGTTGCCCAGACGCGCGAGGTGAACTCTTCGCGGTAGGTGATCTCGCCCTTTTTGAAGGCTTCGAAGCCGGCAGTGCGGTTCTGGTAGAACTCGATGCGGATAATGTCGAAATTGTTCTGGCCGCGATTGACCGGGAGGTCGCGGCCCCAATAGTCCGCCACCCGGTCGTACTCGATCCATGCGCCGGCCGAGAAGCGCCCGACCTTGTAGGCACCGGAGCCGAGCGGCGGGTTCAATTGCGAGGAGTCGAATGGGTTGGCCGTGTAGAAGGCCTTCGACAGGATCGGGAATTCCACGACGTTGAGTACTGTGCGGGCCGATTGCTTACCCGAGAAGGTAAGTCGCAGCGTGCGGTCATCGACGGCAACGGCGTCGGCCATGTGTGTCAGCGCCAGCGACAAATCGGGATGGCCTTTTTCCTTGTAAAGCTTGAAGGTGAAGGCGGCGTCCTGCGCCGTCAGCGAAGAGCCGTCATGGAAACGCGCCTCGGGGCGAAGCGAAAAGGTGAAGCTGTTGCGGTCATCCGACAGCGTCACGCCGTCGGCGATCTGGCCATAGACGGCGTCCGGTTCGTCGAGCGCGCGCACCATGAGGCCATCGAAACACATCTCCATGCGCGGCGGCGCATCGCCCTTGTCGGCGAAGGAGTTCAGCGTGTTGAAGGTTTGTGTGTCCTGATTGTAACCCCAGTTGGGTGGCGAGAAATTGAATATGCCCCCGGTTGGCGCTTCGACGTTCACATAGTCGAAATGCGCGAAATCCGCCTTGTATTTGAGGTCGCCAAAGGCCGACAGGCCGTGCAGCTTGACGCCGGTCGCAATGTCGGCGAACGCTTGTCCCGGCAGCAAGGCGGCAGTCGCGGCAGCCCCACCCAGGGCCAGGAAATCGCGGCGGCGCAGCATCGTGATCGATTGCCGCCTCATCAATTGCCGCCCTTGTATTTGGCCGCCAGCGCCTTCTCCTTGTCGATGTCGATCCACCAGGAATCAATGTCGGCACCGACATAAGCGGGCTGCTTGTCGGGGAACTTGAACTTGTCCCAATAGGCCAGCCAGACCGCCGACCGATAATACTGCGGCACGACGTAAAAATTCCACAGCAGCACACGGTCGAGTGCATGGGTGGCGGCGACGAGATCATCGCGGTCGGTGGCGAAGATGATGCGGTCGACCAGCGCATCGACGGTCGGATCCTTGATGCCCATCAGATTGCGCGAACCCGGCGCGTCAGCGGCCTTCGAGCTCCAGAAATCGCGCTGTTCGTTGCCGGGCGAGTCGGACTGGCCGAACAGACCCGTGACGACATCGAAGTCGAAATGGTTGACGCGGTTGATGTACTGCGTCTGGTCAATGATGCGCAACGAGGCGTCAACACCGATCTTGCGCAGATTGGCGATGTAGGGACTGGCGATCACCTGGTCGGTGTCGTTCCAGCCGAGGATCTCGAACTTGAACGGTTCGCCGGTCTTGGCATTGACCATCTTGCCGCCCTTGATGACCCATCCGGCCTTGGCGAAGAGATCGACAGCCTGCTTCAGGTACTTTCGCTCCGCTTGCGGCGAATCGTAGACGGGTAGCTTGAACTCCTGTGTGAAGAGGTCAGGCGGCAGCTTGTCGCGATACTTTTGCAGGATCTCCAATTCCTTGCCCTGCGGCAACCCGCTGGAGGCCAGTTCGGTGCCCTGGAAATAGCTCGATGTGCGGGTGTTAAAGCCAAAGAACAAAGTGCGATTCATGCTCTCGAAATCAAACGGTATGGTCAGTGCCTCGCGGACCAACCGGTCCTGGAACAACGGCTTTCGCTGGTTGAGCACAAAGCCCTGCATAGGCTGTGGCGACTGGGTCTTGAAGTCCTTCTTGATGACGTCGCCGGCTTGGATGGCCGGGAAATTATAGGCCGTCGCCCATTTGCGGGAGCTGTACTCGCGGTTTATGTCTTCCAGCCCGCCCTTGGTGAAGGCCAGCCAGGCGGCATTGTCGTCAAGGATGTAGGTGTATCGGCGGGTGTCGAAATTCTCGCGGCCGATCTTCACCGGCAGCTTGGCCGCCCAATAGTCAGGCACGCGTTGCCAGACGATTTCCGAGCCCGGCTTGAAGCCGGCGATCTTGTAGGCGGCGGAGCCGAGCGGCGGTTCCAGCGTTCCCTTGGTGATGTCGCGCTTTTTGCCATTGGCGTCGGTGCCTTCCCACCAGTGCTTGGGCAGAACGGCGAGGTCGCCGATGATCTTAGGCAGCTCGCGGTTACCCTTCTGGTTGAAATGGAACTCGACCTCGCGGTCGGAGATGGCCACCGCATCGGTGACGTTCTCGAAATAGCGGTTGTATTGCGGGCTGTTCGCCTTCAGCACCTGGAACGACCAGATCACGTCGTCGACGGTGATCGGCTGGCCGTCATGCCATTTTGCACGCGGATCGAGTCGGTAGGTCGCCGAGGAATAATCGGCCGGGTACTTGTAGGCATCGGCAATCAGCGGGTGGCTGGTGCTGCCCTCATCGGTCGCCTGCTCCATCAGCGTGTCGTAGAGCAGGCCGCCACCGAAGCCGACGAGGCCCGCCGCCGGCGATCCCTGGACGATATAGGGATTGAAGCTGTCATAGGTGCCGAGCAGGACCGAATTCAGCGTACCGCCCTTGGGCGCGTTCGGGTTGACGTAGTCGTAGTGTTGAAAACTGTCGCCATATTTGGACTCGCCGATCAGCGATGAGGTCGTCCGCCACTCGTCGGCCCGGGTCGCCTGCAGTCCCGCCGCCAGCAGGACCGCCGCCAGCAGCGGCTTGAGAAGCGTTCGGCCAACCGTCATGCACTATCCTCTTCGCGTGCCAGATCATCCAGAGGGGCGATCCTAGATGATTTGGCGCTCGTGAAAACCGCAATGCGCCGGCTTTGTCGCCGCACCTCACATTTTCGCAACAAAAAAGCCGGGCTGAACCCGGCTTTTTCAAGATCATCGAGATGATATCTGATTATTTGGCCGGAGCCGCAGGAGCTGGTGCTGCGGGAGCCGCAGGCTTGGCCGGTGCTGCGGCGTCAGCCGGCTTGGCCGGGGCAGCCGCGTCGGCCGGCTTTGCGGGCGCGGAGGCGTCCGCGGCGGCACCCGGTGCCGGCAGCGGCTTGGGATTGTCGGACAGCGTGCGCAGATAGGCGATGACGTTGGCGCGGTCCTCGTCCTTGGGCAGGCCGGCGAAGCCCATGGCCGTGCCCTTCACGAATTTCTTCGGCGAGGTGATGAAGTGGTCGATGTTGTCGTAGGTCCACTTCTCGGTGCCGCCCTTGGAAAACTCCTTCATTCCGGCCGAATAGGCGAAGCCTTCATGCTCGGCGACGGGGCGGTCGACGAGGTCCCACAGGTCCGGGCCGACCTTGTTGGGGCCGCCCTTTTCGCCGGAATGGCAGGCCTGACACTTCTTGAAGACGGCAGCACCCTGTTCGACATTGGCGGTGGCCAGACGGTCGGCGATCGGCTTGGCTACGGCGGCAGGTGCGGCCGGGCCGCCCTCGGCTGGCTCCGTGGCCTCTATGATGAAGCCGGGCTTTTCCGGGGCCGGCGAGGCAAACAGCGCGTCCGACACCAGGCCAACCGAGAAGACGATGAAAACGGTTCCAAGCAATCCGGCGAGCAGTTTGTTGACTTCGTTGGAATCCATTCGCCCCTTGCTCCCTTTTCCGGCGGACTGATCCGTCCACTCCGTCCGTCGGTATCGAAACCTGCCCTGCAGAGCCGGTCAAATCGGGCGGAAACTAGGTCTTTTGCTGCGGCGTTGCAACACCTATAAGGGCGCTTCCAGTGAGACCTTTTGCCACTTTTCCTTGTCCTCTTTTCGAATGCCTTGCCATAACGATGTCCACCTTGATCCTGATCCCGGCCCGCATGGCCTCCACCCGCCTGCCGGGCAAGCCGCTGGCCGACATTACCGGCGCGCCGATGATCGTCCATGTCGCGCGCCGTGCGGCCGAGGCCGGCCTTGGCCGGGTTGTGGTGGCGACCGATACGCAAAGCGTCGCCGAAGCGGTGCGCGCGCATGGTTTCGAGGCGGTGATGACGCGGATCGATCACGAATCGGGTTCTGACCGCATCCACGAGGCGCTGGTCGCGCTTGATCCCCAGCGCAAGGTCGAAACGATCGTCAACGTGCAGGGCGACCTGCCGACCATCGATCCCGGCATCATCGCGGCCTCCCTCAGGCCTTTCGAGGACGAGGCCGTGGATATCGCCACGCTCGGCGTCGAGATCGTCCGCGACGAGGAAAAGACCAATCCGAACGTCGTCAAGATCGTCGGTTCGCCGCTGTCGGCCACCAGGCAGAGGGCGCTCTATTTCACCCGTGCCACGGCACCTTGGGGTGAGGGGCCACTCTATCACCACGTCGGCCTCTACGCCTATCGCCGTGCCGCCCTGGAGCGCTTCGTCGCGCTGAAGCCGTCGCCGCTGGAACGCCGCGAGCGGCTCGAGCAGCTGCGGGCGCTCGAAGCCGGCATGCGCATCGACGCCGAGATCGTCCAGTCACTGCCGCTTGGCGTCGACACGCCGGAAGACCTTGAGCGCGCCAGAAACATTCTTGCAAACTGAAAAACCCTTGAACCGAGACCTGGCCCATGCCTGAAAAGACCAACAGAATATCCTTCCAGGGTGAGCCGGGCGCCAATTCCGACACCGCCTCGCGCAATGTCTATCCTTCGATGGAGCCGTTGCCGTGCCCGACCTTCGAGGACGCGTTCAATGCGGTCGAGACCGGCAAGGCCGATCTCGCCATGATCCCGATCGAGAACACCATCGCCGGGCGCGTCGCCGACATCCATCATTTGCTGCCGGAATCGAAGCTGCACATCGTCGGTGAGTATTTCCTGCCCATCCATTTCCAGCTGATGGTGCTGCCCGGTGTCAAGCGGGAGGAAATCAAGACGGTTCACAGCCACATCCACGCGCTTGGCCAGTGCCGCAAATACATCCGCAAGAATGGCTGGAAGGCGATCGTCGCCGGCGACACGGCGGGTGCGGCCAAGATGGTCTCCGAGGTCAAGGACCGCACCATGGCCGCGTTGTCGCCGGCGCTGGCCGCGACGCTCTACGGGCTCGATATCATTGAGGAAAATGTCGAGGACACCGATTCCAACGTCACCCGGTTTGTCGTCCTGACCAAGCACAAGCAATGGGCCGAGCGGCCGTCGGCCGACGCCAAGATGATGACCACCTTCATCTTCCGCGTCCGCAACGTGCCGGCCGCGCTCTACAAGGCAATGGGCGGCTTCGCCACCAATGGCATCAACATGACCAAGCTGGAGAGCTACCAGCTGGGCGCTTTCACGGCGACGCTGTTCTACGCCGACATAGAGGGCCATCCCGACGATCCGCTGGTCAAGCTTGCGCTGGACGAGCTGCGTTTCTTCTCAAAGGAAGTGCGGATTTTGGGCGTCTATCCCGCCAGCGAGTCGCGCGAGCAGTGGAAGGTGGCGGATTAGCAGCGGCCTGAATTCAGGGCAGCCATTTGCAGGCCGGCCCCACCTGAATTTCAGCCAAAGCCGAGCGGCACGTAGTCGATCTCCATAAATGTCTCGACTTCCGGCACCCAGCGGTCGCGCACGAAGGCGACGTGGTCGGGATGGTCGTTGTATCTGGTGTAGGCCGCTTGGTCGGCGAACTCCATCGAGAAGCCGAATTGATAGTCGTTCTTGGGGCTCACCTGCCGCAGTTGCTCGAAATGGGTGACGCCCTTGATCGCGGAAAGGATTTTCCGAGCATCGTGGAGGAACCGCTTCGTCTCCAGGGACTGCTGTGGATGCTTCAACGTGAACACAACGGTGTGACGGATCATTTTTCTGCTCCTATTCGCTGTCGACCCAGGCGCGGATCAGGTGATGCGCGATGGCGCCTTTCGGTGGCGTGATCAGATTGTCGGCATGCTCCCGGGCCAGCATAAGGCGGACCTCGTCACGGCCAAACCAGCGGCAGTCTTCCAACTCGTTGAGATCGGCCTGGATGTCTTCGTTGAGCGGCTCGCCGAAGCAGCCGATCATCAGCGAATAGGGGAACGGCCAGGGCTGGCTGGCATGGTAGACGACGCGGCCGAGCCTGATGCCGGCTTCTTCCAGCGTTTCGCGCCGCACCGCCGCCTCGATCGTCTCGCCCGGTTCGATGAAGCCGGCAAGGGCCGAATACATGCCCGGCGCGAAATGCCGGCCACGCCCGAGCAGGCATTTCTCCCGCGTCGCCGTCAGCATGATCGCCACCGGGTCGGTGCGCGGGAAATGCTCGGTGCCGCAATTCGGGCAATGCCGCTTGTAGCCGCCGGCCCGCATTTGGGATTCGGTGCCGCATTTGCTGCAGAAACGATGGCTGGCATGCCAGGCGAGCAGGGCGGCGCCTTGCGCCATCGCGCCGGCGGCCGCTTCGTCGATCAGCCCTTGCATGTAGACCGACCGGTAGTCGATCGCCTTGACGGTCTCGGGCAGCTGTTCGGCGTCGATTCCGACGGGCATCGCCAGCACCGGTCCCTGCTCGGAAAAGCCGAGTAGGACGCCCTGGGCGAAGGATGGCCTGAAGGGCTCACTCTCGGCGACGCTGAACCAGGGGTCGAGACTGCCGCCACCGCCGAGCTTCAGGTGGAGCCGGCCGCCATTCATCAACAGCAGACGGGTCGTCGGATCGGTCAGCACCTTGTCTACCGAATCGTCGGCGCGGTTCTCGGATTGGCGGTCGATCGTGTTGCCGGCAAAGCCGACGAACTGGCTCGGTTCGCGCAAAGGCGCGTCAAACAGGCTAAAGCTCATGCGGACTCTGGTGCTTTGGGATGGACATGCCTGGGGATGAACATGTTTTCAGGATGAATACGGGGAAGGCTTATAGCGCCGCCCTTACCGTTTCGGCAAACCGGCGCAGGTCGGAACGCTGATAGGGCTCGCGCAGGCCGTGCCCCCACACCGGGCCGGGCCAGCCGGGATCGCCTTCGGACCGTGCGATGATATGGATATGCAATTGGCGCACGATGTTGCCGAGCGCGCCGGTGTTGATCTTGGTGCAACCGCTCACTTTCTTCAGCGCCTGCGCCACCATATTGGTCTCGAAGGTCAGCATGGCCTGGTCGAGCGGCGTCATCTCGTGAACTTCCTCCGCGCCCGGCCGCTGTGGTACCAAAAGCAGCCATGGCCAGCGGCGGTCATTCATCACCCGCAATTCGCATAGCCCAAGCCACATCAACTGCTCGCTGTCCGCCTCCAGCCGGGCATCCAGCGTGAATCCGGCCTTCAGGCCCGGCAGCATCGGCGTTTCCTTGCTTTTCTTGGTTTCCTCAAACCATGAACGCTAGAGCGGCTGCATCGGGGCTGCAAGCGAATCTCTCGTGAGATGGCGCCAATTTGCCTGCGCACTTGCATTTCATCGCGCAATTGCCGATATGGACTGCGGGAGGTTGGTGGTGGACGATCCACTCGCCAACCGGGTCAGGTCCGGAAGGAAGCAGCCCTAACGAGCCCGGAACGGGTCATTGTTCCAGCCTCCCACCTCTTCGGCCCTTCTCGCCACATTGACGACGCATTGCAGCGCGGGCGAGACTATGCGCAGGAATCGGCGCCTTTGGGCGCGGCCTTTTGGAGCTTAACGGGCGAATGAGCGAAGCCGGAAATTCGGGGCCAAAAAGCTTGGAGAATGGAAAGGTCGCTGCCTACCGCGTCCTGGCGCGCAAATACCGTCCGTCGAATTTCTCCGAGCTGGTCGGCCAGGAGCCGATGGTGCGCACCCTCACCAACGCCTTCGCCACCGGCCGCATCGCGCAGGCCTGGATGCTGACCGGCGTGCGCGGTGTCGGCAAGACCACCACCGCGCGCATCCTGGCCCGGGCGTTGAACTACAAGACCTCGACCGTTGACCAGCCCTCGGTCGATCTCGCCGTGCTCGGCGAGCATTGCCAGGCGATCATGGAAGGCCGCCATGTCGACGTCATTGAGATGGACGCCGCCTCGCACACCGGCATCGACGATATCAGGGACATCATCGAGCGCGTGCGCTACGCGCCGGTCTCGGCCCGTTACAAGGTCTACATCATCGACGAAGTGCACATGCTGTCCACGCAGGCCTTCAACGGTCTGCTGAAGACGCTTGAGGAGCCGCCGCCGCATGTGAAATTCATCTTCGCCACCACCGAGATCCGCAAGGTTCCGATCACCGTCCTGTCGCGCTGTCAGCGTTTTGATTTGCGGCGCATCGATGCCGGCGCGCTGGTCGCGCATCTCTCTTCGATTTCGGCCAAGGAAGGCATTTCGGTCGACGACGACGCGCTGGCGATGATCGCGCGCGCGGCGGAAGGCTCGGCTCGCGATTCGCTCTCCATCCTCGACCAGGCGATCGCTCATGGCGCCGGTTCCGTCAGCGCCGAGGCGGTGCGGGCCATGCTGGGCCTTGCTGACCGCGCCCGCATCGTCGATCTGTTTGAACATGTGATGAAGGGCGATGTGGCAGCCGCACTCGCCGAATTCCGTACGCAATACGATACCGGCGCCGATCCGGCTGCGGTGCTGACCGATCTTGCCGAGTTCAACCATCTCGTCACCCGGCTGCGTTTCGTGCCGACCGCCATGGACGACGCTTCGCTGTCGCAGGACGAGCGAGAGCGCGGCGCCGATTTCGCCAGGGCGCTGTCGGTCCGCGTGCTGTCGCGGACCTGGCAGATGCTGCTCAAGGGCATTCCCGAGGTGCAATCCTCCAATCGGCCCGTCAGTGCCGCCGAAATGGTGCTGATCCGGCTGGCGCACGCCGCCGACCTGCCGACGCTGGACGAGGCGTTGCGATCCCTTGAGGGGGCAACACCGGTTCAAAATGGCGCGCCGCGCCCGAATGGAACGCCCTCGGGCCCCGGCAATGGCACCAGCGCGGTGGCGCAGACGCGCATGCCCGGCGGATCGGGCGGCGCGCAGACCATGCGGCTGATCGAGGCCACGCCAGCGCCGGCTGCTTTCGTCGCCCCTCCGCAACCTGTATTGGAAGCGCCTCCGGTACCCTTGAAATCGCTGGCCGACATTGTCGCGCTTGCCGACGCCAAGCGTGACATCGCTTTCAAGGTGCTGATCAAGAGCTGCATCCGACTTGTGCGCATCGAGCCCGGCCGCATCGATGTTGGCCTGACCGCCGATGCGCCGAAGATGCTGCTCAACGAGCTGACGACCAAACTGCGCGCCTGGACCGGCCGCAACTGGCTGGTGTCGCTGTCGAAGGAAGAGGGTGGCCAGACGCTGGCCGAAATGGAATCGACCAAGCGCGAAAACGCCTTCCTCGATGCCAAGAGCGATCCGACTGTTGCCGCCATTCTGGCGCGCTTCCCCGGCGCCAGGATCATCGACGTGCGCATTCCCGACGCACCGGAAGCGGATGCCGACCAAGCCGAAGTGCCGGTCGAGCCGCCAGCCGATGACGACGACAGCTGATAAAACCAAGACAAGGATCGGACCATGAAAGATCTTCTCGGCCTGATGGGCAAGGCGAAGGAAATGCAGGCCAAGTTCCAGGCCATGCAGGATGAAATCGCCACGCTGGAGGCGTCTGGCCAGGCCGGCGGCGGTCTGGTCAACGTGACGCTGACCGGAAAATTCGAGATGAAATCACTGAAGATTGACCCGTCTCTGTTCAAGGAGGACGATGTCGAGATCCTCGAGGACCTGATTCTCGCTGCCCACAACGACGCCAAGGCCAAGGTCGAGCTGATCATGCAGGAAAAGACCAAGGCGCTGACAGCCGGCCTGCCGATCCCGCCGGGAATGAAACTGCCATTCTAGTCTCCAGCGGCGGTGCGCCCATGACCGAAGAGCCGTCCGAAAGACTGATCGAGCAGCGTATCCGCAACCGGATTTATGAGATCCTGGAAATCCTCGCCGATTGCGACGCCGGCGTCGATCTCGTCGGCATCAAGGGCTACTTCCACCTGTTCGAGGATTTCGTGCACCGCCCGTCGATCGAGGCCGGAACGTCGGCGCTTTCGAAGGAGGAGCGAGCGTGCGTGCTGGAAATCGCCGAATTCCTCGAGGCGGCTTCCGAGACAAATCCCGATTTCACCAAGGCCGAATTCATCAACAGTGACTGGCCGGCAAAGATCGCGCCGACGGCCAGGGACGCGCGGGCGCTGTTCCTCAGGCGGGGTCTGTTTTCGGAGAAGGTCGAGGAGCTGGAGCCAGGCCAGCCGGCCGCGATTGCGGCAGGGCGGTAGCAATTCCCGGAAAAACGTGAAGTGGTTTTCCCCTTGGCAATTGTGGCGAAACCACGAAAGAGCGGTCATCGCCTTTGTGAAACGATGGCTCGATCTGTCTGAAAAGCCACGAAATTGTGCCATTTCGGCAACAGTGCATTGTTAATAACGTTTTAGCCATCATTTTGCCTGAAAGTGTCTCATTCTTGCCGCAGCCCGGGGGCGGGTATCGAAGTGAGAGGGTAACCTGTTGATCGTCACGCGATGGAAGGCGCCGCTGTTGCTCGGCGTCATCACGTCTCCCCTGTTTCTGGCTGCCTGCAGCCAGACCACTTCGCACGGCATGTCGGTCGCCAGCCTGACCGATGCCATCACGCCGAGTTTCCTGACGTCGCGCGCCTACAGTCAGACGCCGAAGGACAGGGAATGTCTGGAAAGGGCGATGTTCTTCGAGTCCAACCGCTCGAGCCGCGACGGCATGATCGCCGTCGGCACGGTGGTGATGAACCGCCTGCGGTCCGGCAATCACGGCACCACCATTTGCCAGGTGGTCGGCGAACCCGGTCAGTTCGCGCCGGGCGTCATGACCAGGCCGATGAATTCACGCGCAATGCCCGATGTCGAGGAAGCAGCCGACGCTGTGCTCAAGGGCGAGCGCAAGGCCAAGCTCAAGAACACGATGTATTTCCACACCGCCGGCCTGCGCTTCCCCTACAAGAACATGCACTACACCATGGTTGCCGGCGGCAATGCGTTCTACGAGAAGCGCGGCCGCAACTGGCAGCCGCTGCCCGATGAGCCGATGGTTGCCTCGTATGAACCGGAGAGGCCAGCCGCGCCGGTGACGATGGTTGCTTCGGCTGAGCCGGTTCGTCCGGCCAAGACCACCGTTCGCACCGCCCCGGCACAACAGGCCTATATGACCGCTGCAGCGGAACCGGCACGTCCGTTCAAGATGGCCACTGCCCCAGCCAAGCAGACCTACATGACAGCGGCGGCAGCGCCGGCGGCAAAGTCCGGGCGTGTCTCGGCCAAGTCCGTTGAAGTCGCCATGCAGGAGCCGATGGAAGAACCGGATGCCGCCCGCTTTGGCGGAACCGTGAACACCCGCGTCATCAGTTCGGTTCAGGGCGAGCCACAAGAGGCATCGATGGGATTCCAGTCGACACCTGAGAACACCGACGCCATCGGTGCGATGATCGTCAGCCAGGGCCGGCCGCTCGAAGCCAACTGATCCGCATCGCCACGCTGCGCGTGGCAGCATCCTGGACAGATGCGCGGACTGGGATGTTTCAAAGCGCTCTGAAAAATCCTAGATCAGAGCGATGTCGAAGCGAATCGCGGGTCCAGAGATCGAACGCCTCATCCAACTCCTGGCCAAGGTGCCGGGACTTGGCCCCCGTTCGGCCAGGCGCGCCGCACTGCATCTGATCAAGAAGAAGGAGCAGCTTCTGTCGCCGCTCGCCGCCGCCATGGGCGAGGCCGCCGACAAGGTTCGCATCTGCACGACCTGCGGCAATGTCGATACGTCGGATCCTTGCATGATCTGCACCGACCCGCGCCGTGATGCCACAACCCTCATCGTCGTCGAGGACGTAGCCGATCTCTGGGCTTTGGAGCGGGCAGCAGCGATGAACGTGCGCTATCACGTGCTCGGCGGCACGCTGTCGCCGCTCGACGGCATCGGCCCCGACCAGCTTAACATCCGCTCGCTGATCGACCGCGTCGCCGGCGGCGAGGTGAAGGAAATCATCCTTGCCGTCAACGCCACCGTCGAGGGCCAGACCACCGCGCACTACCTCACCGACCAGCTGTCCGGCTTCGACATCAAGGTGACAAGGCTGGCGCATGGCGTGCCGGTCGGCGGTGAACTCGACTATCTCGACGAGGGCACGCTGGCCGCGGCGCTGCGTTCGCGGACGGCGTTTTGACGCAATTGGCGGGGATGTTTGCTGAAATGACTGCATTCCTTCGCACAATCACCTTCGCCCTTGTCGCTACGCTTCTCGGCGTCCTGCTCGCGGCCCCCGCCTCCGCCGCCAAGATCGACGACCAGTTCCGCGCCTGGCTGCAGAACGACCTCTGGCCCGAGGCCAAGGCGAAGGGTATTTCCAAAAAAACCTTCGATGCCGCCTTCGACGGCATAAAACCCAACCTGAAGCTGCCCGACCTCGTCATGCCCGGCGAGAAGCCGAAGACGCCGCAGAAGCAGCATCAGGCCGAGTTCGGCTCGCCCGGCGCCTATTTCGCCGAAAAGACGGTTGGTGCGGTGACGGCAGGCGGCCGCGCGCGTGAAGCCACCAATGCCAAGACGCTTGCGGCTATCGAAAAACGCTATGGCGTGCCAGGCGAGATCGTTCTGGCGATCTGGGGTCGCGAGACCGGTTTCGGCGCCGCGAAAATGCCCTATGACGCCTTCGAGGTGCTGGGCACCAAGGCGTTCATGTCGACCAAGAAGGATTTCTTCCGCACCGAACTGCTTGCGGCGCTGGAGATCGTCGAGCGCGGATTGGCCCCGGTTGGTGCCATGAAATCGTCCTGGGCCGGTGCGCTGGGCCAGCCGCAATTCATGCCGACCTCCTTCCTCAAGCATGCCGTTGATTTCGACGGCGATGGACGCGTCGACATCTGGAACTCGACGCCTGACGTGCTGGCCTCGATCGCCAATTATCTCGTCCACTATGGCTGGGTGCGGGGACGAGGCTGGGGGTTCGAGGTGACCGTGCCCGCGAGCGTCTCCTGTTCGCTGGAGGGCCCCGACCAGGGTAAGAAGATCTCGCAATGGGCCGACATGGGCATCAAGCGTGTCGGCGGCAAGCCGTTTCCGGCGAGCGAGCTGAAGGCGGAAGGCTTCCTTTTGATGCCGGCCGGTCGCAGCGGTCCGGCGTTCATCGCCACCCCCAATTTCTACGTGCTGAAGGAATACAACACCAGCGACCTCTACGCGCTTTTCATCGGTCATGGCGCAGACCGCATTGCGCATGGCGATCAGAATTTTTCCGGCAGCTGGGGCCCGGTCGGCGATCTCCATCGTTCCGACATTGCCGCGCTGCAACGGGCGCTGGAAGCCAAGGGCTATGATGTCGGCAGCGCCGACGGCCTGCCCGGCTTTAAGACCCGCCGCTCGATCGGCAAATGGCAAGCCAAGAATGGCCAGGCCGCGACCTGTTTTCCCGATGCCAGCCTGGTTGCCGCGCTGAAATAGCGCCAAAATTGGTAGATTTTTCTCGTTCGGTTGCGCCGATTGGCTGGCCTATGCGTCGACACGCCGCCCGTCTTTCTGGCCCAATGAGCCGTCGCATAAATGCTCGTTGCCGGCCATGAGGCTGCCGGATATGGTGTTGACCAACTGGACAAAAACCGCAACGGTAAGGGGTCGGAGGGCCGTCCTTAAGCCCCGAAAAGAGTTCTACAATCCTGAGCCGGGAACTCAGGTCAACAAACAACAAAACAGGGAACAATCACCATGATGATGGAAAAGTTTGCTCTACGCTCCCGCATCCTGCTTGCGGGTGCCGCCATGTCCGCGCTGCTTCTGGCCGGAGCGCCGGCTGGCGCGGTCACCCCCGCCGACACGCTGGTCGAAGGCTTCGCGATCGACGACATCATTTCCATGGATCCGGGCGAGGCGTTCGAGCTGTCGACCGCCGAAGTCACCGGCAACACCTACGATCTGCTCGTCCGTCTCGACCTCAGCGACACCTCCAAGGTCAAGCCCGATCTCGCGGCAAGCTGGACCGTCTCCGACGATGGCCTGACCTATACATTCAAGCTCAAGCCGGGCCTCAAATTCGCCTCGGGCAACCCGATCACCGCAGCCGATGTCGCCTATTCGTTCGAGCGCGCCGTCAAGCTGGATAAGAGCCCGGCCTTCATCATCGGTCAATTCGGCATCAGCGGCGACAACGTCACCGAAAAGGCGAAGGCCGTCGACGACGCTACCTTCCAGTTCACCGTCGACAAGGCCTATGCGCCGAGCTTCGTGCTGAACTGCCTCTCGGCAACGGTCGCCTCGGTGGTCGACGCCAAGCTGGTCAAGGAACATGTCGCGGCGGTGACGCCGAGCGCCGACTACAAATGGGACAATGATTTCGGCAATGCCTGGCTGAAGACCGGCTATGCCGGCTCCGGCGTCTACAAGCTGCGCGAATGGCGCGCCAACGAAGCCGTGGTCATGGAGCGCAACGACAATTATTACGGCGAGAAGGCCAAGCTCGCCCGCGTCATCTACCGCAACATGAAGGAAAGCTCGGGTCAGCGCTTGGCGCTCGAAGCCGGCGACATCGACGTTGCCCGCAACCTCGAGCCGAACGATCTCGACGCCATTGCCAAGAACGCCGACCTCACCACCACCAGCGCGCCAAAGGGTACGGTTTATTACATCAGCCTCAACCAGAAGAATCCGAACCTCGCCAAGCCCGAGGTGCGCCAGGCCTTCAAATATCTGGTCGACTACGATGCGCTGAGCACGACCATCCTCAAGGGCATCGGTGAAATCCACCAGTCCTTCCTGCCCAAGGGCGACCTCGGCACCGTGGACGACAACCCGTTCAAGCTCGACGTCGCCAAGGCCAAGGAACTGCTGGCCAAGGCCGGCCTGCCCGACGGTTTCAGCGTCACCATGGACGTACGCACCGGACAGCCGACGACAGGTATGGCGGAATCGATCCAGCAGACGCTTGGACAGGCCGGCATCAAGCTGGAGATCATTCCTGGCGACGGCAAGCAGACGCTGACCAAATACCGCGCCCGCAATCACGACATCTACATCGGCAATTGGGGCCAGGATTATTTCGATCCGAATTCCAATGCCCAGACCTTTGCATCGAACCCCGATAATTCGGATGCCGGCAAGTCGCACACGCTCGCCTGGCGCAACAGCTGGGACATTCCGGACCTGACCAAGGAAACGGAAGCGGCCCTGCTGGAGAAGGATTCTGGCAAACGCGCCGACATGTACAAGGATCTGCAGAAGAAGATCCTCGACACCAGCCCCTTCGTCATCATTCACCAGCAACTGGAAGTGGTTGGTCTGCGCAAGAACCTCAAGGGCCTCGTGCTCGGCCCGAGCTTCGACACCAATTTCGTCGGGTCGGTCTCCAAGGAATAATGCGGTCGGACGCGCCGCATGAGCGCGGTTGAAAACGAGAGCGGGCGCGGCGGCGCCCGCGCCGTCGCCCTTGCATCGGCGATAGGCCGCTTCCTGGTCATCGCGGTCACGACCTATCTTGGTCTGCTCGCGGTCACCTTCTTCATTGGCCGTGTCATCCCGATCGATCCGGTGCTGGCGGTGCTCGGTGATCGCGCGCCTCTCAATGTCGTCGAACGCACGCGCCGCGAGATGGGTCTCGACCTGCCGCTGGTCGAGCAGTTCTACATCTATGTGAAGAATGCCCTGAGCGGCGATTTCGGCACGTCGGTGCTGACCACCAATCCGGTCATGACCGACATCCGCCGCGCCTTCCCCGCGACCATCGAACTGGCGACGCTGGGAACGCTGATCGGTTCGGTGCTCGGCGTGCCGCTCGGTGTGCTGGCAGCCGTAAAACGCGGCAGCGTTATCGACCAGATCGTGCGCATTGTCGGCCTGATCGGCTATTCCGTGCCGATCTTCTGGATCGGGCTTTTGGGGCTCGTCCTGTTCTACGCCAAGCTGCAATGGGTGGCGTTTCCCGGCCGCCTCGACGTCGTCTACGAATACACGTTCACACCGATCACCGGCTTTTATCTTCTCGATGCGCTGTGGCAGCGCCAGTGGGATGTCTTTTACGATGCCTTTCGCCACATCATTTTGCCGGCAGGCCTGCTCGGCTATTTCTCGCTGGCTTACATCAGCCGCATGACCCGCTCGTTCATGTTGAATGAACTGGCGCAGGAATACATCGTCGCCGCGCGCGCCAAGGGCTTGTCGGAAACCCGCATCATCTGGGGCCACGCGCTGCGCAACGCCGCCGTGCCAATGGTCACGGTGATCGCGCTGTCCTACGCCAATCTGCTGGAGGGCTCGGTGCTGACCGAGGTCGTCTTCTCCTGGCCGGGCATCGGCCTCTACATCACCAATTCGCTGCAGAACGCCGACATGAACGCCGTGCTCGGCGGCACCATCATCATCGGCTCGGTGTTCATCGGCATCAATCTCCTGTCCGATCTGCTTTACCGCGTGCTCGATCCAAGGACGAAATCCGCATGAGCGCCGAGGCGATCCAGAGCCGTCGCGACTGGTTGCTCAGCGAGCGCCCGGCCTCGCGCATGCAGGCAAGGCTCGGCCGCGCCTACGTCGCGTGGCGGCGCTTCTCCGCCAATCGGCTGGCCTTTGTCGGCCTGTTGATCATCATCTCCCTGCTGGTCATCGCCGCCCTTGCTGGTGTGCTGGCGCCTTACTCGCCGACATTCGGCGATCTCAAGAATTCACGGCTGCTGGCGCCCAGCGCCGAACACTGGTTCGGCACCGACGACCTCGGCCGCGATATCCTGTCGCGCATCCTCTACGGCTCGCGCTGGACGCTTTATGTCGTCATTCTGGTTGCCATCATCGCCGCACCCATCGGTCTTCTGGTCGGCACCGTCGCCGGCTATGCCGGCGGCTGGACCGACGCCATACTGATGCGCATCACCGACATCGTGCTTGCCTTCCCCAAGCTGATTCTGGCGCTGGCTTTCGTCGCCGCCCTTGGCCCCGGCATCGAGAATGCGGTGCTGGCCATCGCCATCACCTCCTGGCCGCCTTACGCGCGAATTGCGCGCGCGGAAACGCTGACCGTGCGCAATTCCGATTACATCAAGGCGGTGCAATTGATGGGCGCTTCGCCCTTCCGCATCGTGCTGCGTCACATCATGCCGCTCTGTATCTCCTCGCTGATCGTCAGGGTGACGCTCGACATGGCCGGCATCATCTTGACCGCCGCCGGCCTCGGCTTCCTCGGCCTCGGCGCGCAGCCTCCTCTGCCCGAATGGGGCACCATGATCGCGTCGGGCCGCCGCTTCGTGCTCGACCAATGGTGGGTGGCCGGCGCGCCGGGCTTTGCCATCCTCATCGTCAGCCTCGGCTTCAATCTGCTTGGCGACGGCCTGCGCGATGCCCTTGATCCTCGCAGTGGTGACCAATGAGCCGGGAGACGAAGACGCTTCTCGAAGTCGACGATCTGCGTGTCACCTTCCCGACCCGTACCGGGGTGATCGAGGCGGTGCGCGGCGTCTCCTTTTCGCTCGGCCGCGAACGGCTCGGCATTGTCGGCGAGTCGGGCTCGGGCAAATCGCAGACCGGCCGCGCCATCATGGGCGTGACGCCGCCTCAGGCCAGGATATCGGCCAACAAACTGGCCTTCGATGGTATCGACCTGCTCGGCATCTCGCCGCGCGAACGCCGGGCGCTGCGAGGCAACCGCATCGCCATGATCCTGCAGGATCCGAAATATTCGCTCGACCCGGTGATGAGCATCGGCCGTCAGATCGTCGAGACGCTGCGCACCCATGAGAAGGTCTCCAAGGCCGAGGCGCGCGAGCGCGCACTGGCTATGCTGGAGGCGGTGCAAATCCGTGACCCCAAACGTGTCTTCGACCTGCATCCGCACGAAGTGTCCGGCGGCATGGGCCAACGCGCCATGATCGCCATGATGTTGATTGCCGGACCGGAAATGATGATTGCCGACGAGCCGACCTCGGCGCTCGACGTCACGGTCCAGCTCGACGTTCTGGGAATCCTCGACAAATTGGTCAGCGAGCGCGGCATGGGGTTGATCTTCATCTCGCATGATCTGCGCCTGGTCTCGTCCTTCTGCGACCGCGTCATCGTCATGTATGCCGGCAAGGTGGTCGAGCAGCTCAAGGCGTCGGAGCTGGGCAACGCCCAGCATCCCTACACGCGCGGCCTGCTCAACTGCATGCCCAAGATCGGCGCCGACCGTCATCCGCTGCCGGTGCTCGACCGCAAGCCGGAGTGGGCGGCATGACGTCAGCGATCGCCGTCGACAGGCTGGAGGTGGTCTTCGACCGCTTTCGCGCGCTGAAGGGTGTCAGTCTCGATGTGCAGCCGGGTGAATCCTTCGGCCTTGTCGGCGAATCCGGCTCCGGAAAATCGACGCTGCTCAGGGCCATCGCCGGCCTCGCGCCGGTCGCCTCGGGCAGCATCGCCGTCAATGGCAAGAAGCTTGGCGCGCGCCGCGACAAGGCCTTTTACCGCGAAGTGCAGATGGTCTTCCAGGACCCGTATGGCTCGCTGCACCCGCGCCAGACCGTCGACCGCCTGCTGCAGGAGCCGCTTGCCATCCATGGCTTTGCCGATGGCGAAAAACGCATCCAGCAGGCGCTCGACGAGGTTGGTCTCGGCAACGGTTTCCGCTTCCGCTACTCGCATCAATTGTCGGGTGGCCAGCGCCAGCGCGTGGCGATCGCGCGCGCGCTGATCCTCGAACCCTCGATCCTGCTGCTCGACGAGCCGACCTCGGCGCTCGATGCCTCGGTGCAGGCGGAAGTGCTCAATCTGCTTGAAGAGGTTCGCCGGCGGCGCAAGCTGACCTTCCTGATGGTCAGCCACGACCTCGCCATCATCACCCATATGTGCGAACGGCTGATGGTGATGCAGAACGGCGAGGCGGTGGAGGATCTGACGGCGAACGATCTTGTCGAGCGCCGAGTCACGAAGGATTATACGCGTAATCTGCTAAGGGCCAGCGACGGTTTTGTAAGAACCGCTTGAGTTTGTTTCCTGAGCGCAGAAGCATCTTGGGGAATTCCCATGGAGAAATGGAAGTTCGCAGATCCGCCCAATGTCGCGGTGTTTGTGGATCGGGGCATAGTTACGCGAGGCGATTGGATCGCCTACGTCTCGCATGACGATGACGACGGCAGCTGGCAATTTCACAACAGCGAAACTGGACCTGTTGACGATGGCGACATAATGATCGTCAGCTTGCAAAACGTTGTGCGGCGCGATGAAAGCATTCTGGCTCTGGCCGACTTGCCCGAAGGCTGGTGCGCCTGGCGCGGCTCAAAATCATCGCCGTGGCAGCGCGCCAAATCACGTCCTCAACCCTCCAACGACAACGAGTGATCCAGCAAAGCTTTAAGTCTGAGCTGGTGCGGGTTCGCTTGCCTCCGAAACCGGGGACTCGTCTCGACCTTTCGGCTCCTTGATCCGGAACCACGTCACATAAAGCGCCGGCAGGAACAGCAGCGTGATCGCCGTGCCGGCGATGATGCCGCCCATCATGGCATAGGCCATTGGCCCCCAGAACACTTCGCGTGCGATCGGGATCAGCGCCAGGCTGGCGGCTGCCGCTGTCAGCGCGATCGGCCGCATGCGGTGTTCGGTTGCCTCGATGACAGCCGCCCACCGGTCCTTGCCCTCCCGGACAAGGTCCTCGATCTGCACGATCAGGATGACCGAGTTGCGGATCAGGATACCGATCAGCGCCAGCACGCCGAGGATGGCGACGAAGCCGAGCGGCGCGCCACTCGGCACCAGCGCCGCCACCACGCCGATCAGCCCGAGCGGCGCCACCGCAACCACCAGGAACAGGCGCTGGAAGCTTTGCAGCTGGATCATCAGGATGGTCGCCATAACGAACAGCATCAACGGCACCACGGCGGCGATCGGCCCCTGGCTTTTGCCGCTTTCCTCGACCGAGCCGGCGGTTTCGATCGAATAGCCCGGCGGCAGCTTGGCGATGAAAGCCTCGACCGACGGCTTCAACTCGTTGACGACGGTGGCTGGAAGCACGTCGCCGACCAAGCCTGCGCGCACGGTGATCGTCGGAATGCGGTCACGCCGCCACACCGTCGGTTGCTCCAGATCGTAGCGGAAGTTGGCGACCGCCGCGAGCGGAATGGCCTCGCCGGTGCTGGTCGGCAACTGCATGTTCTGCAACGTCCCGATCGAGCCGCGTTCGGCATCGCGCGAGCGCGCCACGACATTGATCAGATAGGTGGCGTCGCGCACCTGGGTGATGGTGGCGCCGCCGACCGTACTGTTCAGCGCGCTGGCGATATCGGATGAGGTGATGCCGAGCTGGCGTGCCTTGTCCTGCAGCACCTCGACCCTCAGCACACGCTGCGGCTCGTTCCAGTCGAAGGTCGGCGCGGCTAGCTTCGGATTGGTGGCGATGAGGCCGGCGAATTGCTGCGCCAGTTCGCGCACCTTCTGGATGTCGGGACCGCCGACACGGTACTGCACCGGGCGACCGACCGGCGGGCCAAGCTCCAGCGGCTTGACGAAAGCGTCGGTGCCGACGAACTCCGCGCGAAGCAGTTTTTCCAAAGCCGGCTTCACCCGGTTGCGGGCCTCGATGCTCTTGGTGACGATGACCGTCTGGCCGAAATAGGGGTTGGCGGGTTGCACATCATAGGCGAGCACGAAGCGCACCGCGCCCTGCCCGATATAGGACGAGAAATGGTCGATGTCAGGATTGCCGACCAGCGCCCGCTGCTCGAACCGCTCCATCTGATCGCGCGTCTCGGCGATCGAGGAATTCTGCGGCAGGTTCCAGTCGACGATCAGCTCCGGCCGGTCCGACGGCGGAAAGAACTGCTGTTGCACGAGGCCGAAACCGGCGATCGAGCCGGCAAACAACAAGACCGTGACGATGATGGTCAGCCAGTGATGGCGCACCGAGCCGACAAGCACGCGCCGGAACAGCGCGGTGAGGCGGCCGGGCTGGTCGTGATGCTTTGCCTTCATCGTCGCGGGCAGGATGGTGACGCCAAGCAGCGGCGCAAACAGCACCGCCACGATCCATGACACCAGCAACGACACGGCGATGACGACGAACAGGGTGAAGGTGTATTCGCCGGCAGCACTCGAGTTGAGGCCGATCGGGATGAAGCCGGCCACCGTCACCAGCGTGCCGGTCAGCATCGGGAAGGCGGTCGAGGTGTAGACATAGGTCGCCGCCTTGCGCAGATTGTCGCCGACCTCCAGCCGCGCCACCATCATCTCCACAGCGATCATCGCGTCGTCGACCAGCAGCCCGAGCGCGATGATCAGCGCGCCCAGCGAAATGCGCTGCAGCGATATGCCGAGATACTCCATGACGGTAAAAGTGATGGCCAGAACCAGCGGGATCGACAACGCGACGACAAAGCCGGCCCGCATGCCAAGGCTGATGAACGACACCGCGAGCACGATGGCGACCGCCTCGGCCAGCGCCCGGGTGAAGCCCGAAACCGCCTCCTCGACGATAACAGGCTGGTCGGCGACCAGATGCACGCCGACGCCGACCGGCAGGTCGGCCAGCACCTTGTTCATTTCCTTGTGCAGCGCCTCGCCGAATTCGAGCAGATTGGCATTTGGCTTCATGCCGATGGCGAGCGCGATGGCGTCCTGGCCATTGAAGCGGAACAGCGCCGTCGGCGGATCGGCATAGCCGCGCGTGATCGTCGCCACGTCGCTCAGCCGGAAGAAGCGGTCGTTGACGCGCAGATTGATGGCCCGCAGGCTGTCTTCGGAGGTGAACTGGCCGCCGACGCGCACGCTGATGCGCTCCGGTCCGGACTGGACGACACCGGACGGCGTGATGGCGTTCTGCGCCTGCAGGCTTGCCACGATCGCTTGCTGGTTAAGGCCAAGGGCGGCGATCTGACGGGTCGAGAATTCGAGATAGATCGCCTCGTCCTGCGCGCCGACCAGATCGACCTTGCCGGCATTCGGCACGGTCAGGATCTTGGTGCGGGCATCCTCGACATAGTCGCGCAATTGGCGCGGTGTCAGCCCGTCCGATGTGAAGGCGTGGATATTGCCGTAGACATCGCCGAAGCGGTCATTGAAGAACGGTCCCTGCACGCCTTGCGGAAACTGCGCCTTGATGTCTTCCACCATGTTGCGCACCTGAATCCAGTTCGGCACGACATCGCGCGCCTTGGTGGTGTCCTTCAGGTTGACGAAGATGACGGTCTGGCCGGCGGTGGTGACGGATCTTGTGAAGTCGAGACTGTCGAGCTCCTCGAGCTTCTTCTCGATGCGGTCGGTGACCTGCTGCAGGGTCTCCTTGACCGACGCGCCCGGCCAGTTGGCCTGGATGATCATTGTCTTGATGGTGAAGTTGGGGTCTTCCTCACGGCCGAGATTGAGGTAGGAGAACACGCCGGCGACGACGAAGACCAGCATGAAATACCAGACCATGGAGCGGTGGCTGAGCGCCCAGTCTGAGAGATTGAAGCCCTTCATCAGACGCCGCCCTCTGGCACTTTGACTTTCTGGCCTTCGCTCAGGCTGTGGACGCCCGCCGTGACGACGCGCATGCCGGCCTCCAGCCCCTCGGCGACAGTGAAGGTGGCGGCACCCTTGGCGGCCACCTTGATCTCTTTCACGCTCACGCTCGACGTTTGTGGATCGACGATCCACACCTTGTCGACGCCGTCCTTTTCAAGCAGTGCCGACATGGGCAATTCGATCGTCGGCATAACCTTGGCCACGCGGGTCGCCGTCACCGTCGAGCCGAGCCGGAAGGCTTGCGGCGGATTGGTGAGCGTCAGCTTGACGCGCCGCGTGCGGGTCGAGCCTTCGGACTGGGGCGCGATCTCGCGCAGCTTGGCCTCGGTCTGGATCGTCGGCAGCGATTGCAGGATGACCTGGAATGGCGTGCCGGTCGTGAGGTCACCGACCAACTGGTCGGGAATGTCGACCACCGCCTCGCGCAGATCCGAGCGAGCCACGGTGACGACCGTCTGGCCGGCCGAGACGGTTTGCCCGACCTCGGCGCCGACGGCGGTGACGACGCCGTCGAAATCCGAGAACAGCCGGGCATAGCCAAGCTGTTCCTGCGACTTGGCAAGCGAAGCCTTGGCCCGCTCGACGCCGGCCTCGGCCGCTTTCCTTGCCTGCTGCGCGGCATCGAAGACGGCCTGCGAGGTGTTGGCCGAGGCGAGCAGCTGGCGCTGGCGCTCTTCGCTCGCGGCGGCGTTGGCAAACTGTGCCTCGGCATTGGAAAGCTCGGCCTTGGCCGCCTGGACGGCCAGTTCCAGCGCGGTCGGGTCGAGCGCGGCGATCGTCGTGCCCTTGCTGACGATGTCGCCGACATTGACATCGCGCGACACGACCCGGCCAAGCAGGCGGAAGGCGAGGTCGGCGCTGACCTGCGGCTCGACCGAGCCGGCAAAGCCGAAGGTCTGCGAGGTCTGTGGCTCGACCACGACCGACAGCACCGGCCGGATGATCTCCGGCGGCTTTTCATCCGATTTCGAGCAGCTAGCGAGCGCGCCAAGCGCGAACAGAAGCAGGATCCGCGGCAGCCTTCTCATTGGCCCGCTCCCGATATCTCGACTGTCTGTCCAGGACTGAGCAACTGCCCGCCTGCGGTAACGACGCTCTGGCCTTCGTTCAGTCCGCCCGCGATGACGACCGTGCCCGAATCGAACGCCAGCACCTCGACCGGCGCCGTCGCGACCGCCTTGGTCGAGGGATCGACGACCCAAACCGCCGGTTTGCCCGCGCTTGAGGTCAGTGCCTGCCAGGGGAGCAGCACAGCTTTCGCCGGCTTGGCGCTGACCGACCCGATGACGGCGGCTCCCAGCGGCATGCCGGCGGGCGTGTCGGCAATGGCGACCTTGACCCGGACAGAGCCCGAAGCCGGGTCAACCGCCGGCGAGATTTCGCGCACCTTGCCGGTCGCCCTGATTTGCGGGTCAGACAACAGCGTGATCGTCACCGCAGGCGAGGCCGGCGTCCTGGCGACCAGCGTCTCCTGCACGTTGAACACCGCGTCGCGGTCGCCGTCCTCGGCGACGGTGAAGACGGTTTGCGCGGCTTGCACCACCTGGCCGGTTTCGACCTGACGGGCGGTAATGACGCCGGCGGCACCTGCCTTGAGCTCGGTGAAGGACAGGTTCTGCTGGGCATTGGCGAACGCGCTCTGGGCGGCATCGACGCTGCCTTGCGCCACCTTCAGCGCCTGATCGGCGGCGTCGTAGTCGCGCCTGGTGGTGAAGCCCTGGGCAAGCAGCGTCTTCTGCCGCTCGAAGGCGGCGGCCGACTGGGTCAGCTGCGCCTGTGCTGCGTCAAGATCGGCCTGCGCCGAGCGCAGATCGGATTGCTGCTCCTGCGGATCGATGCGGGCGAGCACGGCGCCCTTGTCGATATGCTGGCCGACATCGACAAGCCGCTCGGCGACCCGGCCGCCGACCCGGAACGACAGATTGTTCAGCGTGCGCGCCGCAATCACGCCGGTCAGCGAGGTTCTCGGCGCATAGTCGGCCAAAGCCACCGTTTCGGTGCGCACCATGACCGGCAGTTTCTTTTCCGCTGCCTCCTGCTTCTGGCAGCCTGCCAGCAGCACTGCGGCTGTGCAGACGAAAAGCGCCGAAGCGGCTGGAAAAGACAAAAGGCTGGAGGTTTTGACCGATGGCGGCGAGACGGACGATGTCACGTTCCTGCTCATGGGCTCCCCCAGCCGCGGGCGGCTCGCTGATCGCGAGGCCTCGCTGATATCTGGAGGATAATCGATCCCGGGAAAAAGGGAACCGGTCTCGTACGCGTATCGGACGACTGGTTAAGGGGGAACCAGGATCAGGCCCAATCGCCTGCCGGTGGTGCCGACTTGAGGAAAATGTGAAATAAGGCCAGAAGACACCGAGCAAACAAGAACGGGCGCCGGCCCGATGAGGGATATCATGAAGAATTCAGCCATTTCCGAACGCAAGAACCAGTCGATCTCGCGCGGCGTCGGCATGACCACGCAGATCTATGCTGACCGGGCTGAAAACTCGGAAATCTGGGATGTCGAAGGCCGCCGCTACATCGACTTCTCCTCGGGCATCGCCGTCGTCAACACCGGCCACCGCCATCCCAGGGTGATCGAGGCGGTCAAGGCGCAGCTCGACCGCTTCACCCACACCTGCCATCAGGTCGTGCCTTATGAGAGCTATGTCAGGCTGGCCGAACGGCTGAACGCCATGCTGCCCGGCAAGTTCGAGAAGAAGACGATCTTCGTTACGACCGGCGCCGAGGCGGTCGAGAACGCCATCAAGATCGCCCGCAACGCCACTGGTCGTCAGGCCGTCATTGCCTTCGCCGGCGGCTTCCACGGCCGCACCTTCATGGGCATGGCGCTGACCGGCAAGGTCGTGCCCTACAAGGTCGGCTTCGGCGCCATGCCGGGCGACGTCTACCACGCGCCGTTCCCGGTGCCGCTGCACGGTGTTTCTACAGCCGATTCGCTTGCCGCGCTCGACCGCCTGTTCAAGGCCGACGTCGATCCGGCCCGCGTCGCCGCCATCATCATCGAGCCTGTCCAGGGCGAGGGCGGCTTCTACGACGCGCCACGCGATTTCCTGGTTGCACTGCGCAAGCTGTGCGACCAGCACGGTATGCTGCTGATCGCCGACGAGGTGCAGACCGGCTTTGCCCGCACCGGCAAGATGTTTGCCATGGATCACCATGAAGTCGCGGCCGACATCACCACCATGGCCAAGAGCCTGGCCGGCGGCTTCCCGCTGGCGGCGGTCACCGGCCGCGCCGAGATCATGGATGCGCCCGGCCCCGGCGGGCTCGGCGGCACCTATGGCGGCAGCCCGATCGGCGTCGCCGCGGCACATGCGGTGCTCGATGTGATCGAGGACGAAAAGCTGTGCGACCGCGCCAACACGCTGGGCGCGCGGCTGAAGCAGCGCCTGCAATCGATCCGCGACGACGTGCCCGAGATCGTCGACATCAGGGGCCTCGGCTTCATGAACGCTGTCGAGTTCAACGATGTGAAGAAAGGCCTGCCATCGGCCGAAATCGCCAATGCGATCCGGCTGAAGGCGCTCGACAAGGGCCTGATCCTGCTGACCTGCGGCGTCTACGGCAACGTCATCCGTTTCCTGGCGCCGATCACCATCCAGGACGAGATCATGAACGAAGCGCTCGACATCCTGGAAAGCTCGATCCGCGAAGTCTGCGCTGCCTGAAAGGCGGCGCCACTTCTCTCCAAGATCCACCGTCAGTAGCTTGGATTCTGTAGCCAAGCGGGAATGTCCCGCTTGGCATGCAGCACCCGCCACACATCGATATGGTCGGGCTGCTCAAGATAGAAGATCAGATATGGATAGCGCTTGAGTTGCACACTGCGCAGACCAGGCAGTCCAATCTCGTAGGCGAATCTAAGAGAGCCGGAAGCCGGATGGGTGGCTATCAGTTTGTAGGCGTTTTGAAGATCCTCACATAGCCCAACGCTATGTGCGAACCAACTTCCCGTACATAGTAATCAACAGCGTCCTCGATATCCTGCAGAGCAAGATTTCGAGGAATAATTGCCTTTGTGGCCACTTAAATTATTGGCCCTGCGCTCGTTTTCGCAGCGCGACAAAATAGTCGTCATCGACCGGAGCACCCGGCGCCGATGATGCGCCCTCCAAGAGCAAACCGCGCAGAAGTTGACGATCCTGATCGTGGCGGATCAATTCACGCACGTACTCGCTGCTTGTGCCGTAGCCGCGATCCGTCACTTGCCGATCGACAAAATGCTTCAAGCTGTCGGGCAGTGAGATGTTCATGGTGCTCATTCAGATATTTTATGGCGTATGGCAAAAAATTGGCAAGCCTACGCACTGGCCTTGGCGGGCTCCATGCTCTGAAACGCTGCCAGCGCCGCCTTCAGCCCATCGGGGCCTTCCGCGATCGTTTCCGGCGTCGGCGAGAAGCCGGCGCCGAGCATCTTGCGGCCAAGCATATGGTCGCCGGGGCGGTTGACGGATTCGATGCCGAGCAGCCGGTCGCCGGCATAATGGTAGATCGAGAATTTGTTGTCGGGCAGGTCGCCCAGCACGACATGGCTGTCGCCACCGGCGGTCAGCCCGACCATCTGCAGCTTCATGTCGCCAATGTCGGACCAGAACCATGGCACCGCCGAATAGGTATCGGCGTGACCGGTAATGGTGCGGGCCGCGAGGCGGGCCTGGTCGGTGGCGTTCTGCACCGACTCCAGCCGCACGTCGCCGCCGGTGAACCAGTGCCGGTAGGAGGCGGCGTCGCCGATGGCGAGAATGTCAGGCACGGAACTGCGCATCTGGTGATCGACGCGGATGCCGTTGGCGATCGCGAGGCCGGCTGCCTGCGCCAGCTCGACATTCGGCACGGCGCCGATGCCGACGATGACCATGCGCGCCGGCAATCTCTCGCCTGACGAGGTGATGGCGGCCACGACATGGCCGTTTTCGCCTTCGAGCCTTGCAATCGAGGTTCCGGTGACAATGCGTACGCCCGTCGCTTCCAGCCTTTGGCGGACATGGCTCGCCACCACCGGCGCCACAGCGCGGCCGAGCAGCCGGTCGACCGCTTCCACCACGGTCACCGTGCGGCCGGCTGCCCGCAGCGTCGCGGCGATCTCCAGCCCGATGAAGCCGCCGCCGAGGATGACGACGTCTTCGCTCTGCGCGCTCAACTCCCGGATCAGCCGCGCATCGGCCAGCGAGCGCAGCGACAAAACGCCGGACAGATCCGCGCCTGGCAGCGGCAGGGCGCGTGGGCGCGAGCCGGTCGCCAGGATCAGATGGTCGAAGGCAAGCGCGCCGCCCCCTGATATCTCGAGGCGGTGTCCGGCGGCATCGATGCGCTCGATGCGGATGCCCGGCCGGTAGTCGATGGCGCTGCCGGTGTAGAAGGCTTCGCCCCGAAGCGGTTGCGGTTTGGCCTCGGCGTCCTTGATAAAAGTCTTCGACAACGGCGGCTTATGGTAGGGCAGTTCGTTCTCGTCACCGACGAGGATCACCGGTCCGTCATAGCCGTCTTCGCGCAGACTGGCGGCCGCTTGCACGCCCGCATGACCCGCACCGACAATGACCACGCCGTTCTTCATCGCGTTCCAATCCTGATCCGATCCTAGGATGCCTCGCCACGTGGCAATTGTCTGGCGCCGCCGCAAGAGAGCGTTTGCGGGTCGCACCCGGGATGGCGGCTGTCAATCGGACAGTTCAGCCGCAAAGCCGGTACAGCGGAGGCATAAAGTTGACCGTTGCAGTTTAGAATAATTCTAAACTATTGTTTCAATTGGCTTTTCCCGTCGATTTTCATTGACATCCACTGATGTCGAAGCTTTATGGGAGCCCGCGCGTTAGCGCATCCCTTTGATGTTTGGGCCTTGAACCCGTTCGATTGGAGGCATTTTGGTGTCTTTCTTCCCTGAACCGCGCGATGGCGCGGCAAGTCTTGGCGCATTTGGCATTGATGTGGTCCGGCGCTCGTCGCCGCACGCGCCGTTTATAGAATTTCCGAGAAACTGGAGAGCGATAATGACAGCACGATATGGCGGCAGGCTTGCGGCGATCGGTGCCACGGCGCTGCTGACTGCGGCGGTATTTGTGCTGCCTGCCAAGGCGGAAACCGATGCGAAGGCGGTCATCAAGACCTATGCCGATATCGGGCTCGCCAAATATGAGGATTCACTGACCACGGCGCAGGCGCTCGACAAGGCGGTCGACGCGCTGCTTGCCAAACCTTCGGCGGAAACGCTCAATGCTGCCCGCGACGCCTGGAAGGCGGCGCGCGTTCCCTACCAGCAGACCGAAGTCTACCGTTTCGGCAACAAGATCGTCGACGACTGGGAAGGCGAGGTGAATTCCTGGCCGCTGGACGAAGGCCTGATCGATTATGTCGCCAAGAGTTACGGCACAGAATCGGACGCGAATTCGCTCTATACGGCCAATGTGATCGCCAACAAGGAGATCGAGATCAATGGCAAGAAGGTCGACGCATCGAACCTGACACCGGAATTCCTGTCAGGCACGCTGCAGCAGGCTGGCGGCATCGAGGCCAACGTCGCCACTGGTTATCACGCCATCGAATTCCTGCTCTGGGGCCAGGATCTGCACGGCACCGGCCCGGGCGCCGGCGAACGTCCCTATACCGACTATGACCTCAAGAACTGCACCGGCGGCAATTGCGACCGCCGTGCGCAATATCTGAAGTCGGCGACCGGCCTTCTGGTTTCCGATCTGCAGAAGATGGTCAATGACTGGAAGGAAGACGGCGCGGCGCGCAAGAACCTCGTCGACGGCGAGCCGAACACCGCCATCTCGACCATCTTCACCGGCATGGGCTCGCTGTCCTACGGCGAACTGGCCGGTGAGCGCATGAAGCTCGGCCTGTTGCTGCATGATCCGGAAGAGGAGCAGGACTGCTTCTCCGACAATACCTACAACTCGCACCTCAATGACGCGATCGGCATCCGCGCCGCCTACCACGCCAACTATACCAGGCTCGATGGCACCGTCGTTTCGGGGCCTTCGGTGGCCGATATGGTGAAGGCTACCGATCCGGCGATCGACAAAGAATTGTCTGATAAGCTCGATGTCACTGTCGCCAAGATGGAGGCGATCAAGGCGCGGGCATTGGCCGGCCAAGCCTATGACCAGCAGATCGCCGAGGGCAACAAGGAAGGAAACGCCACCGTGCAGGCAGCGATCGACGCGCTGATCGACCAGACCAAATCGATCGAACGTGCCGTCGGTTCCTTGAAGCTCAACGCCATCGCCTTCGAAGGGTCCGATAGCCTCGACGCACCCGACAAGGTGTTCAAATAAGGGAAAAACCCCCGAGCATGGTCTTGAAAGGATCATGCCCGATGAAGATTTAAGCCACGCGGCGAGGAGGAAGCGCCGTCAGCCAGAGCCAAGTCAATGCTGATCTGCCATTGCAATATCATTACCGAGAAGGAAATCGAGCAGACGATCATCGGCCTGCTGGATCTGGATCCCTGGCAGCTCATCGTGCCGGCAAAGATTTATCATGCCATGCAAAAGCGCGGCCGCTGTTGCGGCTGCTTCCCAAATGTGGTGGAAACGATCATTCGGGTCACCGAAAATTATCACGCCCGCTCGGAGGCGAGCGGTGTGGATGTCGTTTCACACCTGGATCGCGTCAGAGGCCTGCGCGTCCAATACGGGAGCAGAACCCATGAAAGGCGAAATTCAGATCATCGAGCGGCTTAACGAGGCTCTTTTTCTGGAGCTCGGAGCCGTCAATCAATATTGGGTGCATTTCCGTCTTTTGGAGGATTGGGGATACACCAAGCTGGCAAAGAAGGAGCGGGCCGAATCGATCGAGGAGATGCACCACGCCGACAAGCTCATCGCCCGCATCATCTTTCTCGAAGGCCATCCGAACCTGCAGTCCGTGGCGCCGCTGCGCATCGGGCAGAATGTCAAGGAAGTACTCGAATCCGACCTTGCCGGTGAATATGACGCACGCACCGCCTACAAGCGTTCGCGCGAAATCTGCCACGATCTGGGCGACTACGTGACGATGAAGCTGTTCGAGGATCTGCTGGCTGACGAGGAAGGTCACATCGACTTCCTCGAGACGCAGCTCGACCTGCTCGCCTCGATCGGCGAGGGAAAGTACGGCCAGCTCAATGCCGACTCGGCCAACGAGGCGGAGTAAAGGCATGCGGGAATGCGGCGCCTCTTAGAATTCTCGCGCCGCTTGCGGCGGGCCGCCGGCTCGCCGCCCCTTCGAAAAACGCCAGCCCTATCGGCTGCTCGGCGCTGTACCATTCTCGTGCTGGCGCTGACATCGTCCGCTATGGCCGGCGATCTCCAGCCTGCAGGCCTTGCCACCACGCGCACCGACCTCAACGCCGGAGATCAGGCGCGCGTCACCGTCATCACCAGGCCGACCACGGATTTCTCCAAACCCGAGCCGTTCGAGCTGATGCAAGGTGGCGCAGGGACCTCGGAAAAAGAGGTCAGCCGCGATTCCTTTTCGCAACCCTCGGCCAACATCACGTTCGAGGAAGAGGGCACTTTCAAGCTCGGCAACGCTTTGTTTCGCAAGAACTGGGTGTCGTCGCCGTCCTCGACGCAGGCATCGGATGGGCTTGGTCCGCTGTTCAACGAACGCGCATGCCAGAACTGCCACCTGAAAGACGGCCGTGGCCGTCCGCCGCAAGGCGATACCGGCACCACCTCGATGTTCCTGCGGTTGGCGCGCGATGCCAGCAGCGCCGACGAGAAGGCGGCCCTTGCCGCTCACCAGATGCTCAATTTTCCCGATCCGGTCTATGGCACTCAGTTGCAGGAGCTGGCGGTGCCCGGCCTGCGCGGCGAAGGCAAGATGCATGTCGACTATCTCGAGCGTAAGGTAAAGCTGACGGATGGCACCGTGGTTTCCCTGCGCAAACCCAGCTATTTCGTCACCGATCTGGCCTATGGGCCGCTCGATCCGCGCACCAAGCTGTCGCCGCGCCTGACACCGCCGATGATCGGCCTTGGCCTGATCGAGCAGATCGCACCGGCTGACATTCTGGCCCACGCCGATCCGGATGATAGCGACGGTGACGGCATCTCCGGCAGGCCCAACATCGTGCGCGCCGGTCGCGGCGGGGAACTGACGCTTGGCCGCTTCGGCTGGAAGGCGCAGACAGCATCGATCCGCCAGCAGGCGGCGGATGCCTTTGCCGGCGACATCGGCATCTCGACGCCGGAAGAACCCAAACACTGGGGCGATTGCACCGCCGCTCAGGCAAAATGCCTCGCAATGCCGAATGGCGTGCAGCAGCGGCTCGGCCCGGTGGAGGCACCGCCGCCGGTGATGGATCTCGTTACCTTCTATTCGCAGAACCTGACCGTGCCGGCCCGCCGTGACCTCGACAAACCCGATGTGCTCGCCGGCAAGAAGGTTTTCTATGAGATCGGCTGCGTTTCCTGCCACACGCCGAAATTCGTCACCCGCCGCGACGCACCCAACAACGCGCAGGCCTTCCAGTTGATTTGGCCCTATTCCGATTTCCTGCTACACGACATGGGCCCGGATCTGGCTGACGGCCAGGCGGTGGGCGATGCAACGGGCAGCGAATGGCGCACCCCGCCACTCTGGGGCATAGGCCTCACCGAGACCGTCAACGGCAATTCCTTCTTTCTGCACGATGGCCGCGCGCGCAGCCTGACCGAGGCGATCCTGTGGCATGGTGGCGAGGCGCAGAAGGCGCGCGACCGCTTTGCCGCCGCCAACGCGGCCGAGCGCGATGCGCTGCTCAAATTCCTGGAGGCACTGTGATGCTGAAGCGCTCTGCACTGGTTCTCGTTCTTCCGCTGGCCTTGCTGGGTGTTTTCCCCGCATCGGCGGCGGTGAAAGCCTCCGACATCATCCAGCGCGCAATCGACGGCTTTGTCCGCCCCGCCTATGCCAGCCTGCACCAGCACGCCGAGATCCTGACGAAGGCGATGCACAAGCTCTGCGAAGCGCCCTCGCAAGGGGGACTCGGCGCAGCGCGGGCCGAATTTTCAGCCACGGTCGATGCCTGGTCATCGGCCGAGATCATCGGCTTTGGGCCGATCAAGGATAACAATCGGCTGGAGCGCATGCTTTACTGGCCGGATCGCAAGAGCCTCGGCCTGAAACAGGTGCAGGCGGCGTTGTCCGCCAAGGACCCGACCGCCACCGATCCGGCACAACTGACCGGCAAGAGCATTGCCATGCAGGGGCTCGGTGCGCTGGAATTCGTCCTCTACGGCGACGGCGCCGATACGCTGACCGGCAAGGATGATCCCTATCGTTGCGCCTATGGCGCAGCGGTCGCCGGCAACATCGAAAGCATGGCCAAGGACGTCAACGAAGCTTGGAACAAGCCGGATGGCTTTGCCGCAATCTGGGCCAATCCAGGACCGCAGAACCCGCTCTACCGCGACGGCAACGAAGCCGTGACAGAACTGGTCGGTGTCTTCATCAACGAACTCGAAATGGTAAGGGATGTCCGTCTGAAGGGCTTTCTGGGTGGCAAGCCCGAGGCGGACAAACCAAAACAGGCAATTTATTGGCGTTCGCAAAACACCACCACATCCCTGGCTGGAAATCTCGCCGGCATAGATGCGCTGTTCCAGGCCTCGAAGCTTGGCGATGCCTTGCCGTCGGATGCGCGCTGGATGGCGGAATCGATCCATATCCAGCTGGTCAACGGTGTCGCCACCGCCAAGTCGGTTCAAGGCCCGATCGACAAGGTGCTTGCGGATCCTGCGCTACGCGAAAAACTCGAGCATTTCACCCTGATCACCTCCAGCCTGTCGACCCTGATCGGCACCAGGCTGACTGCTGAATTCGGCCTGACCGCCGGCTTTTCGTCGCTGGATGGAGACTGATCTTGAAGACGCCGCTGATCGATCGCCGTGATTTCCTGCGGGCCGCAGGCATTGGCTTTGCCGCTGCGATAGCGCCGCCTGCGTGGGCGGCGACGCTTGCGGCGGATGCCGTCTTCGCCACGGCGTTCGTCAAGCGCGACGGCAGTTTTGGCGCCGCCGTCCTGTCCGAGGCCGGCAAGGTGCTGCATGCAATCGACCTGCCCGATCGCGGCCATGACGTCACCTTCGATCCCGTGTCGAAGCGTTCGGTGGTCTTTGCCCGCCAGCCCGGCACCTTCGCCGTGATCTTTGATCACGCCGGGCGCGACGCCCCGCAAACCATCGCCAGCATCACCGGCCGGCATTTCTTCGGCCATGGCGTGTTCTCGCCCGATGGCGCCTTGCTCTATGCCACCGAGAACGATTTCGACAACGCCGCCGGCGTCATTGGCATCTATGATGCGCGGGCGAAATTCAGCCGCATCGGCGAATTTCCGACCTACGGCATGGGCCCGCACGAACTTCTGCTGCCGGGCGACGGCAGGACGATCGCGGTCGCCAATGGCGGCATCGAGACCCATCCGGACTATGGCCGCGCCGAGCTCAACATCGCCACCATGAAGCCGTCCTATGTGCTGATCGACCGCGTTACCGGCGACCTGATCGAGAAGCATGAATTGCCGGCGGCACTACACCAGCTGTCGATCCGCCACATGGACACCGACCCATCCGGCACAGTCTGGTTCGGCTGCCAGTATCGGGGGACGGGCACCGACCGTCCGCTGCTGGTCGGCCGCGCCGCGCGCGGCAAGGAGCTGCAGCTGATCGACATGCCGCCAGACATATTGTCCGGCTTCCGCAACTATATCGGCTCGGTCGCCGCCAATCCTGATGCCGGCACCGTCGCCGTCTCGTCGCCGGAAGGCAATTCGCTTGTCGTGATCGATGCGGCGAGCGGCCGGGTGGTCTCGTCAAGTACGCTGGTCGAGGTCTGCGGCCTGGCACCGGACGGATCGGGGTTCATGGCCACTACGGGCGCCGGCGAGATCATCGAGGGCAGCGGTGCGACGCGATCGGAGCCGGACTATGTCTGGGACAATCACATGCTGCGCATCGAGCAGGTCTGACAAAGCGCGAACCGAAGCCGCTTAACAAATTGTGCTTGCCGTGGCGCCCCATGGCGGGCACAGGGAGTTGTTTTTCCAACCGGTCGTCTCATGAAAGTGCTTGCCATCGACTGTGCCGCCAGCCTCTGCGCCGCCTGCGTCTACGACGCGGCGGCCGGACTGGAGCTTGGCCGTTCGGCGCTTGACCTCGGCAAGGGCCATGCCGAGCACCTGATGGCTGTCATTGCCGAGGCGCTGAGGGCCGGCGCGACGGATTATGCCGGTCTCGGTGCCATTGCCGTCTCCGTCGGTCCGGGCTCCTTCACCGGTCTGCGTGTCGGTGTCTCCACGGCGCGTGGCCTGGCTCTGGCGTTGAAAATTCCGGCGATCGGGGTGACGACGCTCGAGGCGCTGGCCGCCGAGGCGGCGATGGCATTTCCCGGCCGCACCGTGTTGGCGGCACTCGATGCAGGCCGCGAGGAAATCCATGCGGCTCTGTACGATAGAATGTCAGATTTGACTTACGGTCCGGCGGTGGTCACACTTGCGGATGCCGTGGCCATGGCGAAGGAACAGTCTTCGGTGCTGACCGGTACCGCGGCGGCGCAGATCGCCGCAGCGGTTGGACTTGCCTTCGATATAGGGCCTCAGACAGCTACGGCCGACATTCTCACCTACGCCCGCTTGGCTGCGGCCAAGAGCGAGGGCGAAAGGCCGAAACCACTTTATTTGCGCGGCGCGGATGCCAAGCCGCAAGCCGGATTTATTCTTTCAAGGCTCAGACCATGATCCCGAAAAGTGGAATCCGGTTTTCGGAAAAGATCATGGTCAAACAAGAAAACGAAAATTAATGCGCATACCTTTTCTCCAGCCGCGCCGCCGGGACTATGCGCTTGAGCCGCTCAGGATCAGCGACAGCCCTACGGTCTCGCTGCTGCATCGCGAAGACTTTGTCCGCCCGTGGACTGATGGCGAGTTTGCCGCCTTGCTCGGACAGGACACGGTGTTCGGCTACGCCGCGCGCGAAACCGGGCAGGGCGCCAAGCCGCCGGTCGGCTTCGTGCTGGCCCGGCTGGCGGCCGGCGAGGGCGAGATCCTGACCGTCGCGGTGGCGCGATCCCATCGCCGGCAAGGGCTGGGCTGGCAGTTGATGGACGCGGTGCTGCGCGAACTGCATGTGCAACGCGCCGAAGCGCTGTTTCTTGAGGTCGACGAGACCAATGTCGCCGCAATCGCCCTCTATCGGCGGCTGGGGTTCCGTGAGGTCGGCAAGCGCCCGGATTACTACAAGTCGCCCGATCGCGGGCCGACCGGCGCGCTTGTCATGCGCCGCGATCTTCGCTAGCCAGAGGCCGGGGTAGGGCGATGATCAAGAAAATCAGGATTTTCCTGGCGCTGGGCCTCGTCGTTGCCGGCTCGCTGGTCCTCGTGCCGTTGCAGATACTGTCGATGAAGACCGGCTGGTGGCCAGAAACCGTCATTCTCAAGATCTGGCACAGGATGATCGTTCGGGCGCTCGGCATCCGCATCCATGTCAAGGGGGCGTTGTCCGACAAGCGGCCCTTGCTGGTTGCCGCAAACCACATCTCCTGGACCGACATCATGGTGCTTGGCTCTTTTGCCGATGTGAAGTTCATCGCCAGGGCCGATATGGAAGGCTGGCCACTGATCGGCATGCTGTCGAAGCTGCAGCGCACCGTCTTCATCGAGCGCGAGCGCAAGCGTTCCTCGGGTGACCAGGCGAGCGAGATCGCCAACCGCATGGCCAAGGGCGACGCCATGGTGCTGTTTGCCGAGGGCTCGACCGGTGACGGCAATGCCGTCCTGCCGTTCAAGAGCACGTTGTTCGGCGCCGCCTCGATGGCGATTGCAGAAGGTGCGGCCGAGCAGGTGTTCATCCAGCCGGTGGCGATCGCCTACACGCGCCTGCACGGCGTGCCGCTCGGCCGCCGCCACCGGCCGATCTCGGCCTGGATCGGTGACGAGGATTTGATGCCGCATCTCAAGGTGCTGCTGGCGGAAGGCGCGCTCGATGTCGAAGTGCATTTCGGTGAGCCGATCGCCTTTGCCAAGGGTTCGAACCGCAAGGAAACGGCCAGGCTGATGGAAAGCCAGGTGCGCGAGATGATGCAGGCAGCACTCGCCGACCCGCGCCCGAGCCGCTAGAGCCGGCATGCGCTCGCGGGCGCATGTCGAGAATCGTCTGTTTTTTGTCATCGAAAGGCGTTAGAAGCCGCCGGATGGACTTGAACACGATTGAAAGCGACGACATCGGGACGGCGGCTGGACAGCCGGCGGTGCGTGCCACGGCAGCTAAGAAGGTCTTCATCAAGACCTATGGCTGCCAGATGAACGTCTATGATTCACAGCGCATGGGCGATGCGCTGGCCGCCGACGGCTATACCGCGACCGATGTTATCGACGACGCCGATCTGGTGCTGCTCAACACCTGTCACATCAGGGAAAAAGCGGCCGAAAAGGTCTATTCCGAGCTCGGCCGCATCCGCGACATGAAGGCGGAGCGCGCCATTGCCGGCCGCGAACTGTTGATCGGTGTCGCTGGTTGCGTGGCGCAGGCCGAAGGTGCGGAGATCATCCGTCGGTCGCCCGCGGTCGATCTGGTCATCGGCCCGCAGACCTATCATCGCTTGCCCGACGTGCTGGCGAGAGTCCGTGGCGGCGAGAAGATCGTCGAGACCGATTACGCCATCGAGGACAAGTTCGAACATCTGCCGCAGCCCAAGCGCGCCGAGCTCATCAAGCGCGGCGTCACCGCCTTCCTGACCGTGCAGGAAGGCTGCGACAAGTTCTGCACCTTCTGCGTCGTGCCCTATACAAGAGGCTCTGAAGTCTCGCGGCCGGTGGCGCAGATCGTCGCCGAGGCGCAGCGTCTGGCCGAAGCCGGCGTCCGCGAAGTGACGCTGCTTGGCCAGAACGTCAATGCCTGGCATGGCAAGGGCGACAATGGCGAGGAATGGGGCCTTGGCCGTCTGCTGTTCCGGCTGGCCGAGATTCCCGGGCTCGCGCGGCTGCGCTACACCACCAGCCACCCGCGCGACATGGATGATGAGCTGATCGCGGCCCACCGTGATCTCCCAGCGCTGATGCCTTATCTGCATCTGCCGGTGCAATCGGGGTCCGACCGGATCCTGAAAGCGATGAATCGCAGGCATACGGCGAGAGACTATCTGACTCTGCTCGACCGCATCCGCACTGCCCGGCCCGATATCGCTCTGTCCGGTGATTTCATCGTCGGCTTCCCCGGCGAGACCGAAGCCGATTTCGAGGCGACCATGGAGCTGGTGCGCCAGGTGAACTACGCTTCGGCCTTCTCGTTCAAATATTCGCCGCGCCCCGGCACGCCGGGCGCCGACATGCCCGATCACGTGCCCGAAACGGTCAAGGACGAGCGGCTACAGCGGCTGCAGGCATTGCTCTTGAAACAGCAGCAGGATTTCGGCTTGAGCCTGGTCGGCAGCACCATAGACACGCTGATCGAGAAGCGCGGCCGCCAAGCTGGCCAGAAGGTTGGCCGCTCGCCTTGGCTGCAGCCCGTTATTGTTGATGAAATGGCCGGCGAAATCGGTGACATTATCCGGGTGCGAATCACGAAGACGGGCTACAATAGCCTGTTCGCCGAGTTGGCCTGATGCATGTCGCTCAAAAGTGGTCCCGGTTTTGGGACAACGACATGCATAGCCACAGACCTCGGCAGATGAGGAGAGACGGTTGAGCGCAGCAGAGCTGAAGAACCTGCCCCCGGTACCGGCATCTGGGGCTTCTGACATGGCGCACATCGTTCTGACTTTCGACAACAACAAGCTTGCCAGCGCCCTTTACGGTCAGTTCGATGAGAACCTCGCCCGACTCGAGCAGAAGCTCGGTGTCGATATCCGCTCGCGCGGCAACCAGTTGACGATCAAGGGGTCGGCTTCGGCCGCCGAACAGGCGCGCCGCGCCTTGGACAATCTCTACGGCATTCTGCAGAAGGGCGTGGATATCGGCCAGTCCGACGTCGATGGCGCCGTGCGCATGGCGGTCGCCGCCGACGATCAGCTGACGCTGCCGACGCTGGAGCGCAAGGGCAAGGTCTCCGCCGCCCAGATCGCCACCCGCAAGAAGACCATCTATGCCCGCTCCTTGAACCAGGACGCCTATATGCGGGCGCTGGAGCGGTCGGAACTCGTCTTTGGCATCGGTCCGGCCGGTACCGGCAAGACCTATCTGGCTGTGGCGCATGCCGCGATGCTGCTGGAGCGCGGCATGGTCGAACGCATCATCCTGTCGCGGCCGGCCGTCGAGGCCGGCGAACGGCTGGGCTTCCTGCCTGGCGACATGAAAGAGAAGGTCGATCCCTATCTGCGGCCGCTCTACGACGCGCTCTACGACATGATGCCGGCCGACAAGGTCGAGCGCGCCATTGCCGCCGAAGTCATCGAAATCGCCCCGCTCGCCTTCATGCGCGGCCGTACGCTGGCGCATGCGGCGGTCATCCTCGACGAGGCGCAGAACACCACGCCGATGCAGATGAAGATGTTCCTGACCCGTCTTGGCGAGAACTCGCGCATGATCGTCACCGGCGATCCGACCCAGATCGACCTTCCCTCAAGCACCAAGTCGGGCCTGGTCGAAGCCTTGCGTGTCCTCGACGGCGTGGCCGGCGCGGTCACCGTGCGCTTCAACGATATCGACGTCGTTCGCCATCCGCTGGTGGCGGAAATCGTCAGGGCGTATGACCGCGACGCCAAGCTGGCGCGCGGCCTCGGCGCCGAGAATTGATTTTTGACGATGCGGCTTCATGCCTGAGGACAAAATATCCGGCGACGGGAATCCCCCCGTCGACATCGATATATCGGTCGAGGCGGGCGACTGGCCTGATGAGGCAAGCCTGACGCGACTGGTCGATCGCGCGGTTGATGCTGCTTTTGCCGAGACCGGCGTGACGGGCCGTTCCGAACTCAGCATCGTCTTTTCCGACGACGCTCATATCCGTACCCTCAACGCCGGCTGGCGTGGTAAGGACAAACCCACCAACGTCCTGTCTTTCCCGGCTTTTTCTTTTCCCAAAGGCGGCCCACTGCCGCCGATGCTGGGCGATATCGTGCTCGCCGCCGAAACGGTTTCACGCGAAGCGGTACTGGAAGACAAGCCCGTGCAGAACCATATCACCCATCTCGTTATCCATGGCCTGCTGCATTTGCTGGGCCATGATCACGAGACCGACGCCGAGGCCGAGGAGATGGAGGCCATCGAACGCGCAGCGCTCGCAAGGCTTGCCATTCCCGATCCCTACGCGTAACTACATCTGACAATTGACCGGACGACGATGAACGACAAACCAGAAACTGCCGCCCGCCCCGACGCCGGCAGTCCCCCCAAGGCTTCCGATACGTCGGAAGAGGGATCAAGTCCGAGTACCGTTACCCCTGCTGGTGCCAGCACCGGCAGCGCCGCCAGCGAGCCTTCGCCTGCCGGACCTTCCTTGTTCGATCGCGTAATCGGCCTGTTCAGGCAACGCAACGGAACCAGCCTGCGCGAGGAAATCGCCGGCGCGCTGGCCGAGACCACCAGCGACGCCGAATCCTTTTCGCCCGGCGAGCGCGCCATGCTCAACAACATCCTGCGGCTGCGCGAAGTGCGCGTCGAGGATGTCATGGTGCCACGCGCCGACATCGAGGCGATCGAGATCACCACGACGCTCGGCGACCTCTTGGGCACTTTCGAACAATCCGGCCATTCTCGCATGCCGGTCTATTCCGAGACGCTCGATGATCCGCGCGGCATGGTCCATATCCGCGACGTGCTGGCCCACATCACCAAGCTCGCACGCGTCAAGAAGGGCCGAACGACCAGGAAAACCCCCGTCGCCACGCAACTGGATCTCGCCCAGGTCGATCTCGCGCGCACCATCGGCGACCTCAACCTGATCCGCCAGGTTCTGTTCGTGCCGCCGTCGATGCTGGCCTCCGACCTGATGGGCCGCATGCAGACGACGCGCACGCAGATGGCGCTGGTCATCGATGAATATGGCGGAACGGACGGCCTTGTCTCGCTTGAGGACATTGTCGAGATGGTCGTCGGCGACATCGAGGACGAGCATGATGACGACGAGCCGATGATCACCCAGGCCGGCGACGGCGTGTTCATTGTCGACGGCAAGGCCGAGATCGACGACGTCGCCAAGATGATCGGCGAGGATTTCGCCGCCGGCGAGCATGGCGAATATGTCGACACGATCGGTGGCATGATCTTCAACACGCTCGGCCGCGTGCCCGCGCGTGGCGAGGTGGTGCAGGCCATTCCAGGCTTCGAATTCCACGTCCTCGATGCCGATCCGCGCCGCGTCAAGCGCGTGCGCATCGTGCAGAGCCAGAAGGGCGAGCGCCGCCGGCGCGCCACGGCCCGCACCGAGCAGGCGTGAGCATTTCGGTCGCCGAATCTGTTGCGGTTCCCGCGAAGAGGCCGAACGGTTGAACGGCCTGCGCATCAAGGGCTGGCACCGATAGCGCGCCAGCCAAGACATGGCGAACCGGCGTCGTTTGGAGTGCGGGCCGCGGCCTGATAAATCTTGGCCTCCTGATTCTCACGACTCGGAAGTATGCATGGAGCGCCTGGCCGGCCGGATAATTCTGCTTTGGGGTTGGCGGCGCGCGCTCGTGGCCTTTCTTGCCGGAGCTCTGGCCGTGCTTGGCCAGGCGCCTTACGATTTCTTCGCCGCCTGCTTCATCTCGTTTCCGCTGTTGGTTTGGCTGCTCGATGGCGCGACCGGTGAAGCCTCGGGCAGCCAGTTTCGGCGCCTGCGGCCGGCCTTCGCCGTCGGCTGGTGGTTCGGTTTCGGCTATTTCCTCGCCGGTCTCTGGTGGATCGGCTCGGCGCTGCTGGTCGAGGCCGACGATTTTGCCTGGGCGCTGCCCTTCGCCGTGATCGGCATTCCCTTTGCACTCGCCTTTTTCTACGGCTTCGCAACGATGGTCGCCCGGCTGCTGTGGAGCAGCGATATCGGCCGCATCGCTGCCCTTGCCTTCGGCTTCGGGCTGACCGAGTGGCTGCGCGGCTTCCTGTTCACCGGTTTTCCCTGGAATGCCATCGGCTACGCGGCAATGCCGGTGCCCCTCCTGATGCAGAGCGTGTCGGTGACCGGCATGATCGGCATGAACGCGCTTGCCGTGTTCGTCTTCGCGCTGCCCGCACTGCTGGCGGCGCGCCGGCATCTTCGCCTGGGCGCGGCGCTGTTCGTCTTGCTCGCCGCAGCCCATGTCGGCTTCGGCTATGTCAGGCTGGCTGCGCCTGAAAAGCCGGCCGAGCGCAGCCTGGATGTCCGCATCGTCCAGCCGGCCGTCGACCTCAGTGAAAAATGGGACGCTTCGGTGCGCGACCGCATCTTCGCCACCTTGCTGGGTCTGTCAGCCAAGGCGCCGGACCCCGGTCACGGCAAGCCGCAACTCATTCTTTGGCCGGAAACCTCCGTGCCGTTCCTCTTCACCGAACGCCCGGACGCGCTGACGGCGCTGGGCGACATGCTGGCCGACGGCCAGATGCTGATCGCCGGCGTTGTTCGCGAGGAAGGCGGCTCGGCGGCCGGCACCGATAGCCGCTATTACAACTCCGTGGTGGCGATCAATGACAAGGGCGAAATCGCTGACGCCGTCGACAAGGTCCATCTGGTGCCGTTCGGCGAATACCTGCCTTTCACCGACCTGTTCAACCGTTTCGGCATCGCACAGCTTGTCGCCGGACCGGTGACGTTCGCCGCCGGCAACGAGCGCCACGCCATCACGCTGCCGGGCGGCATCCGTGCCCTGCCATTTATCTGTTATGAGGTGATCTTTCCCGATCTTGTGGCAGTTGACGCTACGTCAGCGCAGCTTATTGTGAACGTTACCAATGATGCGTGGTTCGGCGACACGCCGGGACCGTATCAGCATTTCAGGCAGGCCCAGATTCGCGCGGTGGAGAACGGATTGCCCTTGCTGCGTGCTGCCAACAACGGCATCTCGGCCGTCGTCGACCCACATGGCCGCGTCGTAGACGCGCTGGCGATCGACGCGCGCGGGGCCATCGATGTGAAGGTGCCGATTTCCGGACAGAGTGTAGTTTCCCCCAGTCAGCGGCGCATTAACGGAATGCTGATCATGTTGCTGTTTGCGCTGGTCGGGGCACTGTTGAACGTAAGGCAAAGGCTACGGGTGAATTGACAGTCGACACATTAGAAACTCATACTGTATCGCCTGAAAATTTCTCGAAGCTGGTGGATCGTTCTGTTGGGGCAGTCGCCTCCGGCATTTTTTGGGCGAGAAAAAAATCACAAAGCCGAAAAAATTCGGCGAGGAAAAAATGACAGAAGAAAACAAGAAGAAACCGAATCCAATCGACATCCACGTTGGAAGTCGCGTCCGGCTTCGGCGCAACATGCTCGGAATGAGCCAGGAAAAGCTGGGCGAGAATCTCGGCATCACGTTCCAACAGATCCAGAAATATGAAAAAGGCACCAATCGCGTCGGCGCCAGCCGGCTGCAGGCGATTGCCTCCATACTTGGGGTGCCCGTCGCCTTCTTTTTCGAGGATGCGCCGGGGCAGGAAGCGGTGGCCGGCCGTGGATTTTCGGAGGATGCGTCGATGGCTTTCGCCGTCGAGTTCTGCGGCAGTCCCGAAGGACTTCAACTCAACCGGGCGTTCGTCAAGATTGCCGACGTCAAGGTCCGCCGCAGGATCATCGACCTCGTGAAGTCGCTTGCCGCCGACGATCTCGACTGACCCTCAATGCGCCTCGAGCCGGCGGCGTTCGCCGCCGGTGGCACAAGATATCGACATCGACAGTCGTGCCAGAATGGCGGCAACGCTTGACGAGCGGCGCTTTGCCCCGCTAACACGTGGCGCGCCAAAATCGGCAGCCTGCCGATCGTTTTTCAAGAGGGGACACCCGTGACGCGGCAGAACTACTTCTTTACCTCGGAATCCGTTGCCGAGGGCCATCCCGACAAAGTCTGTGACCGGATTTCCGACGAGATCGTCGATCTGGTCTACCGTGAAGCCAAGAAGACCGGCATGGACCCATGGAAAGTCCGTGTCGCCTGCGAGACGCTGGCGACCACCAACCGTGTCGTCATCGCTGGCGAAGTGCGTGTCCCCGAGACGCTGCTGAAGAAGGACAAGGCCGGCAATGTCCTCAAGGACGCGGCCGGACATTCGATCATCAACCCAGCCAAGTTCAAGTCGGTCGCGCGCAAGGCGATTCGCGAGATCGGCTATGAGCAGGCCGGTTTCCACTGGAAGACGGCCAAGATCGAGGTTCTGCTGCACGGCCAGTCGCCCGACATCGGCCAGGGCGTCGACAACGCGTCCGACCGCCAGGGCGAGGAAGGTGCCGGCGACCAGGGCATCATGTTCGGCTATGCCTGCCGCGAGACGCCGGACCTGATGCCGGCGCCGATCTATTACAGCCACAAGATCCTCGAACTGCTGGCCGCCGCTCGTCACGAAAACAACGGCGAGGCCGGCAAGCTCGGGCCGGACGCCAAGAGCCAGGTCACCGTCCGCTACATCGACGGCAAGGCTGCCGAGGCAACGCAGATCGTGCTGTCGACCCAGCATCTCGACGCCACCTGGGATTCCAACAAGGTCCGCAAGGTCGTAGAGCCATACATCCGCGAGGCATTGGGCGACCTCAAGATCGCCGACGATTGCATGTGGTACATCAACCCGACCGGCAAGTTCGTCATCGGCGGCCCGGACGGTGACGCCGGCCTGACCGGCCGCAAGATCATCGTCGACACCTATGGCGGTGCTGCCCCCCATGGCGGCGGCGCCTTCTCCGGCAAGGACACCACCAAGGTCGACCGTTCGGCGGCTTACGCGGCGCGCTACCTGGCCAAGAATGTCGTGGCGGCGAAGCTTGCCGACCGCTGTACCATCCAGCTTTCCTACGCCATCGGCGTCGCCCAGCCTTTGTCGGTCTATGTCGACCTGCATGGCACCGGCAAGGTCGATGAGGCAAAGCTCGAGGACGCGCTGCGCACCGTGATGGACCTGTCGCCGTCAGGCATCCGCCGCCATCTCGACCTCAACAAGCCGATCTACGCCAAAACGTCGTCCTACGGCCATTTCGGCCGCAAGGCCGGCCGTGATGGGTCTTTCTCCTGGGAAAAGACCGATCTCGCCAAGGCGCTCAAGGATGCTGTCGCGGCCTGAGCGCCACGACGGCCTTGCACCACCCAATGAGCCCGCAAGACAGGCCAAGCCGTGCGACCGAAGCCTTCTTCGGTCGTCGGCGTGGCAAGCCGGTGCGTCCGCAGCAGGCGGCGGCGTTGGAAAGCGGCCTTGGCGCCTATGGCCTCGATCTGAAGGCTGAAGCGCCGCCCGATCTGCGCACTCTGTTTGAAATTGACGTTTCGGCAGTCCGGCTCGAGATCGGCTTTGGCGGCGGCGAGCATCTTCTGCACCGCGCGCTCGAAGCACCGACAACCGGCTTCATCGGCGTCGAGCCCTTCGTCAATGGCATGGCCAAGATGATGATGGCGGTGCGGCAAAGGCCGCTGGCCAATTTGCGTGTCTTTGATGACGATGCCACGCAATTGCTCGACTGGCTGCCGCAAGCCTCGCTTGATGGCATTGATCTTCTCTACCCGGATCCCTGGCCGAAAAAGAAGCACTGGAAGCGGCGTTTCGTCGGCCCGGTCAATCTCGACCGTTTCGCGCGCGTCCTCAAACCGGGCTCAAAATTCCGCTTCGCGTCCGATATCGACACCTATGTGAACTGGACCTTGCTGCACTGCCGGGCGCATGGCGCTTTCGCATGGCAGGCAGCGGAAGCGGCGGACTGGCATCGCCCTTACGACGGCTGGCCGGGCACGCGTTACGAGGCGAAAGCCATTCGTGAGGGCCGCAGGCCAGCCTATCTTACCTTTATCAGGAAATAGGCGGCCCTGAAGCAATTCCAGGAAAAGTGTGTAACGGTTTTCCGTCCGGAATTGCGTCAAAACAAAGAGTCTACGGCACCTATCGCCGGATTTTCAGAAACGGCCGATCCTGTTGAAGATGGCCGGATCCATGCCGAGCGTGCGCAAATCGTCCGCTCGCGGCTTGCGGCCGGCTTCCACGGCGCGCGATGCGGCGACGGCGCTGCCGAATGTGGTGAAGAGATCACCCAGGGCGGAAAATATTCTGCGGTTGCTCATGATCTTGTCCTTTCGCGCGCCACCGCGCGCACTTTCTGTTCGTGTCCTGGCTAAGAAATAAGAGCGCTCTGCCGGCTCTCACAGGGGGATTGCCGCATGGGGGCCATGCGCCTGGAGCAATGCTGGTGCTGTCAGGGCTTTTGCCGGCCCGCCACGGCGGGCTTGAAACACAGGCCGTGTTCGTTTATATCAGCCTCAAATTCTTGGTCGGTATGACGAAGAGTGGGTCCACCCGGTCCCGCTCTTTTTTGTTACCTGCCGAGTGCATCGGACCGAAAAGTGCGAAGCGGTTTTCGGATGGTTCCGATGCGCAAGCCAAAGAACATTGCGAAACGAACGACAGGCAATTGATGACTGCAACGGCAAGCGAAGGTGACGACCGCATCATCCGCGAAAGCGGCATCGATGCACGCATTGCGCTGATCGTCCAGCCGGTGCTGCGCGGCATCGGCTTTCGCCTCGTGCGCGTGCATCTGTCCGGACAGAACGGGTTGACGCTGCAGATCATGGCTGAACGTGAGGACGGCACCATGACCGTCGAGGATTGCGAAGAGGTCAGCCGCGCGGTGTCACCGGCGCTCGACGTCGATGACCCGATCGAAAAGGCCTATCACCTCGAGGTCTCTTCGCCCGGTATCGACCGGCCGCTGGTCCGCAAATCGGATTTCGTGACCTGGACCGGTCATTTGGTGAAGATGGAAACATCGATCGTCGTCGCCGACCGCAAGCGCTTCAAGGGCAAGATTGCCGAGGCCGGCGAGGACGACGTGCTGATCGAGCGCGACAAGGCGGCCTATGGTGAGGAACCGACGGTGCGCGTTCCCTATGACGCGATCGCCGATGTGCGGCTGATCCTGACCGACGACCTCATCCGTGAGGCCCTGTCGAAGGACAACCGGGAACGCAAGGAAGCCAAGAAACGCCGCGGCGAACCTGATGATGCACCCGAGGGTGCTGAGGGCGGCGCGGAAAACGAAATCGAACAGGAACTATGATTGAGCCGCCGGGCGTAAAAGCTCGGCAACAAGCTCGGGAGAAATAAGATGGTTGTTAGCGCCAACAGACTTGAACTGCTGCAGATTGCCGACGCGGTCGCGCGTGAAAAGTCGATCGACAAGTCGATCGTCATCGCCGCCATGGCCGATGCGATCCAGAAAGCGGCGCGCTCGCGGTATGGCCAGGAGACCAACATCCGCGCCGACATCAATCCCAACACCGGCGAGATGAAGCTGCAGCGGCTGATGGAAGTGGTCGAAAAGGTCGACGACTATGCCACGCAGATCGCCATCTCCTCGGCACGCGAGCGCAATCCCGACGCCCAGCTCGGCGACTTCATCGCCGAACAGCTGCCGCCGATGGATTTCGGCCGCATCGCCGCCCAGTCGGCCAAGCAGGTCATCGTGCAGAAGGTGCGCGAGGCCGAGCGCGACCGCCAGTATGACGAGTACAAGGACCGCATCGGCGAGATCGTCAACGGCACCGTCAAGCGTGTCGAATATGGCAACGTCATCGTCGATCTCGGCCGTGGCGAGGCGATCATCCGCCGTGACGAGTTGATCCCGCGCGAAAATTACAAGTATGGCGACCGCGTCCGCGCCTATGTCTACGACGTGCGCCGCGAACAGCGCGGCCCGCAGATATTCCTGTCGCGTACCCATCCGCAGTTCATGGCCAAGCTCTTCACCATGGAAGTGCCGGAGATCTATGACGGCATCATCGAGATCAAGGCCGTCGCCCGCGATCCGGGCTCGCGTGCCAAGATCGCCGTCATCTCGCGTGACAGCTCGATCGATCCGGTCGGCGCCTGCGTCGGTATGCGCGGCAGCCGCGTCCAGGCCGTCGTCGGCGAATTGCAGGGTGAGAAGATCGACATCATTCCGTGGTCGCCTTCGGCAGCGTCGTTCATCGTCAATGCGCTGCAGCCGGCGGAAGTCGCCAAGGTCGTGCTCGACGAAGACGCCGAGCGCATCGAAGTCGTGGTTCCCGACGATCAGCTGTCGCTGGCCATCGGTCGCCGCGGCCAGAACGTGCGTCTCGCCTCGCAGCTGACCGGCTGGGACATCGACATCCTGACCGAGGCAGAGGAATCCGAGCGCCGCCAGAAGGAATTCGTCGAGCGGTCGTCGCTGTTCATGGAAGCCCTCGACGTCGACGAGATGGTCGGCCAGGTGCTGGCCTCCGAAGGCTTCACCAGCGTTGAGGAAGTCGCCTATGTCGACTCCGGCGAGATCGCCTCGATCGACGGCTTCGACGAAGATACCGCTTCCGAAATCCAGACCCGCGCCCGCGAATATCTGGAGAAGATCGAGGCCGAGCACGACGAGAAGCGCAAGGCGCTCGGCGTCGCCGACGAGCTGCGCGAAATCCCTGGCATCACCACCGCCATGCTGGTGACGCTCGGCGAGGACGGCGTGAAGACCATCGAGGATTTCGCCGGCTATGCCGCGGATGACCTGACCGGCTGGAAGGAACGCAAGGACGGCGAGACAAAAGTTTACCCGGGCGTCCTGGCCAGCCACGGCGTCGCGCGCGCCGATGCCGAGCAGATGGTTCTGGCTGCCCGCCTCAAGGCCGGCTGGATCACCGAAGACGAGCTTGCGGCCGAAGAAGTGTCGGCTGACGAAGCCGTCGGTGCGTGAGGTGAAACCGCATCGCACCGAACCCGCCCCAGGACGAGATGAACGATCGCACCTGCATCGTTACACGCAAGCAGGCCGAACCGGATGAATTGATCCGGTTCGTCGTCGGCCCGGATTCGGCCGTCGTTCCCGATCTCAAGAGAAATCTGCCCGGCCGTGGTTGCTGGGTGAGCGCCGACCGCCTACATATCGACAAGGCGGCGGCCAAGAACCTTTTTGCCCGCGCCTTCAAGGCACAGGTGGTCGTGCCGCCCGATCTTGGCGGTATGGTTGACGGGCTGCTTTCAAGATACGCTTTGGGCATGTTGGGTCTTGCCCGCAAGGCAGGCGCGATTTCTCTTGGTGCCACCAAGGTAGAGAGCGCGGTGCGCGGCGGGTTGGCGCTTTTCGTGCTCCACGCGACCGAAGCATCCGACGATGGCGTGCGCAAGATCAGCCAGGCGCGGCGGGCGACCGTCCATCTCGGCGGCCCTTCCATCCTTGCCTACAAACTTTTCTCCGAGGCCGAGTTGAGCTTGGCATTGGGGGGCACAAATGTGATACATGCTGCCGTTCTCGCGGGAGACGCGGGCAAGGCGGTCCAGAAGCGCATGGTTGCGCTCGACCGATATCGGGGCGGTACCCCGGACGATCTGGCAATGCTTGCGGCTGTTGCTGACGAAGATGATGCCGCAGAGGATATGGAATGAGCGATACGAAATCGGGTGACGACAATACGCTGAGTGTGACGCCGAAGAAGACCTTGACGCTGAAGCGCCCCGGCATGGAGCAGGGCACTGTGCGTCAGAATTTCTCGCACGGCCGCACCAAGCAGGTCGTCGTCGAAACCAAGAAGCGCAAATTTTCGATGCCCGGCGACAAGCCGGAGCCGGTCGCCGCTCCCGTCTTCACACCGAAGCCGGTGGTTGTGGCCGCGCCTGTCGTACAGGAAGCGCCAAAGGCGCCACCGCCGCCGCCACCGCCAGCCCCGGTCGAACGCGGCGGTATGGTGCTGAACGAACTGTCGCGCAGCGAAATGGAAGCGCGCCGCAGGGCGCTTGAGGGTTCGAAGGTCCGCGAGGTCGAAGACCGCCAGCGCGCCGCCGAAGATGCCAAGCGCCGCGCCGATGATGAGGAGCGCCGCAAGCGCGAACGCGAGGACTCCGCGCGCCGCCAGGCCGAGGAAGAGGCACGGTTGCAGACCGAGGCCGAATCCCGCCGCCGCGCGGAGGAAGAAGCGCGCCGCCGCGCGCCGCAAGCCGCTGAATTGGCAACCGCCGATGACGAGGAAGAGGTCAAGCCGAAGCGGGCCGTAGCCGGTGCGCCGGTGCGCCGCCTGGTCACGCCCGAAGTGGCGCGTCCGGCCAAGCCGACCAAGAGCGAGGAAGACCGCCGCCGTGGCAAGCTGACGCTGAATTCAGCGCTTTCCGACGAGGATGCGCGCGCCCGCTCGCTGTCGTCGATGCGTCGTCGCCAGGAAAAATTCAAACGCGCGATGCACAATGAGCCGCGCGAGAAAGTCATGCGCGAAGTGATCCTGCCGGAGACGATCACCATCCAGGAACTGGCGCAGCGCATGTCCGAGCGTGCGGTCGATCTGGTCAAGTACTTCATGAAGCAGGGCCAGATCCTGAAGCCCGGCGACGTCATCGACGCCGACACGGCCGAGCTGGTTGCCACCGAATTTGGCCATACGGTCCGCCGTGTTGCCGAGTCCGACATCGAGGAAGGCCTGTTCAACATCGCCGACAACACCGAGGACCTGGTGTCGCGTCCTCCTGTCGTGACGATCATGGGCCATGTCGATCACGGCAAGACCTCGCTGCTCGACGCGATCCGCAATGCCAATGTCGTCTCCGGTGAAGCCGGCGGCATCACCCAGCATATCGGTGCCTATCAGGTCGAGAAGAACGGTCACAAGATCACCTTCATCGACACGCCCGGCCACGCCGCCTTCACGGCGATGCGCGCCCGCGGCGCCCAGGCCACCGACATTGCCATTCTGGTGGTGGCGGCCGATGACAGCGTCATGCCGCAGACGATCGAATCGATCAGCCACGCCAAGGCGGCCGGCGTTCCGATCATCGTGGCGATCAACAAGATCGACAAGCATGACGCCGATCCGCAGAAGGTTCGCTCAGAGCTGCTGCGCCATGAAGTCTTCGTCGAATCCATGGGCGGTGAAGTGCTTGACGTCGAAGTGTCGGCAACCAAGGGCACCAATCTCGACAAGCTGCTCGAGGCGATCCTGCTGCAGGCCGAAATCCTCGACCTGAAGGCCAATCCGGACCGTACCGCCGAGGGTGTCGTCATCGAGGCGCAGCTCGACAAGGGCCGTGGTCCTGTTGCTACTGTGCTGGTGCAGACCGGCACCTTGATGCCTGGCGACATCCTTGTCGCCGGCAACGAATGGGGCCGGGTGCGCGCTCTGGTCAACGATCGCGGCGAGCAGATCAAGGAAGCGCCGCCGGCGATGCCGGTCGAGGTGCTCGGCCTTCAGGGCACGCCGCAGGCTGGTGACCGCTTCGCTGTGGTCAACAACGAAGCCCGCGCCCGCGAAATCACCGAGTATCGCCAGCGTCTGGCGCGCGAGAAGGCGGTCGCCAGGCATGCTGGCCAGCGTGGCTCGCTTGAACAGATGATGTCGCAGTTGCAGACGAGCGGACTGAAAGAGTTCCCGCTGGTCATCAAGGGCGACGTGCAGGGTTCGATCGAGGCGATCAACGCCGCGCTCGACAAGCTCGGCACCGACGAGGTGCGTGCGCGCATCGTCCACGCCGGCGCCGGCGCCATCACCGAAAGCGACGTTTCGCTGGCGGAAACGTCTGGTGCGGCGATCATCGGCTTCAACGTTCGCGCCAACGTGCAGGCGCGTGCCGCTGCTGTGGCAGCCGGTATCGAAATCCGCTATTACTCGATCATCTACAACCTCGTGGATGATGTGAAGGCGGCTCTGTCGGGCCTGCTGTCGCCGGAGCGTCGCGAGACCTTCATCGGCAATGCCGAGATCCTCGAGATCTTCGACATCACCAAGGTCGGCAAGATCGCCGGCTGCCGTGTCACCGAAGGCAAGGTCGAGCGTGGTGCTGGCGTACGCCTGATCCGCGACAACGTCGTCATCCACGAAGGCACGCTGAAGACCCTGAAGCGCTTCAAGGACGAAGTTTCGGAAGTCCCCGGCGGCCAGGAGTGCGGCATGGCCTTCCAGAACTACGAGGACATGCGCGTCGGCGACGTCATCGAGTGCTTCCGCGTCGAGATGGTGACCCGGACACTCTAAGTTCGAGTGACTTGTTCTTATCGGGCGGTGGTCGAAAGGCCACCGCCCAGTTCTATTGAGAATGACCCGTTCGAGACATGCGGCACGGTCCTATCCCGCGCCCCACGCTTTCAGGATTGAGAAAAATGCCCCGTCCAACCACATCCAGCCCATCCCAGCGCATGCTGCGCGTCGCCGAGCAGGTGCGCCATGCGCTCTCCGAAACCTTGCAGCGCAGTGAGATCATCGATCCGTTGATCGAGAATACCGTCATTTCGGTCTCGGAAGTGCGCATGTCCACCGATCTTAGGGTCGCTACCGCGTTCGTCTCGCCGCTTGGCGCCAAGGATACCGATGCGGTGGTCGAAGCTCTGAACAAGCACGCGAAATTCATCCGTGGCCGTGTCTCCGGCGCGCTGCGGCAAATGAAGTTCATGCCGGAGTTCCGGTTCAAGCTCGACACCTCGTTCGACAATTTCGCCAGGATCAACGACCTCTTGAAGTCACCCGAAGTGGCGCGCGATCTGGGTCCCGACGACCAAAAACCAGCCGGTGAGGACGAATGATGCCCAAGCCTATCACGTTGGACATGATCGCTAACATGACGACCGAACAGCGCCAAACCCTTTACCGGAACTGTATGGATCGCATCGATGATCAGGAAGCTGTTCGGATAGTGGAGCTAATCGTTACGTCTGGGTACGCGTTTAGGAAGCCAAAGGAGATTTCCCATGGCGATCCTGAAATGAGAGCGATTGAAATTATCGTGAATGCCAAAGACCACGAATCAATGATGCTCGATGCGGCAGCTAAGGGCGTCCCGCCATTGACGGTAATAGAGCCCTTGATTGTCGACAAACTTGGCGAAAGCTATCGGGGGGACAATGGAGGAACTATTGCGGCGGGATATCTAATCGCCAAACGCCTCTACGCTTTGGGATATGAGAAAAGGCCGAGTAAATCGATGCCCGAAGGCAGCGTTGCGAAAACCGCTGCCACTTTTCGGAAAAAACAGGGGAACGGCTGATGGGGCGCCGCGGCAAGAAGAAGGGCCGGCCGATCTCCGGCTGGGTGGTGCTCGACAAGCCGGTTGGCATGGGTTCTACCGAGGCCGTGTCCAAGATCAAATGGCTGTTCCAGGCGGAAAAGGCCGGCCATGCCGGCACGCTCGATCCGCTGGCTTCCGGCATGCTGCCGATTGCGCTCGGCGAAGCCACCAAGACCGTGCCGTACGTCCAGGATGGCGCCAAGATCTATCGCTTCACCGTTGCCTGGGGCGATGAGCGTTCCACCGACGATCTCGAGGGGCCGGTGACGAAGAGCTCCGACCTGCGTCCGGCGGAAGCCGAGGTCAAGGCGCTGCTGCCGAAGTACACCGGCGTCATCATGCAGACGCCGCCGCAATTCTCGGCCATCAAGATTGCCGGTGAACGCGCCTACGACCTCGCCCGCGAAGGCGAGACGGTCGACATACCCGCGCGGGAGATTGAGATCGGTCGTCTGGATGTCATCGAGCACCATGCCGATCACACGATTTTCGAGATCGAATGTGGCAAAGGCACCTATGTGCGCTCGCTGGCCCGTGACATGGGCCGGGACCTCGGCTGCTTCGGCCACATCAGCGAATTGCGCCGGGTCGAGGTTGAACCGTTCACGCCGGAAGATTTTGTCACCATCGCCGAGCTCGAGGCGGCTCGCTTCGGTGCGCAAGGTGAGGACAAGCCAGAGCCTGCCGACGATGCTGATGCCATTGAAGTGCCGGTAGATTTCAGCGCCATCGATGCGCTTCTTGTCGACACCTCAGCGGCTCTCGACTGCCTGCCGCAGATTGCCATCAGCGACGATGCGGCAACAAAGATCCGCCTCGGTAACCCGGTCATCATTCGCGGCCGCGATGCGCCCGTGGAGGCGGAAGAAGCCTGTGCCACGGCACGCGGCAAGCTGGTTGCGATCGGCGCGATCGAACAAGGCATGTTCAAGCCCAAGCGAGTCTTTGCCGGTTGACGGCTCTCGTCTAATTTGGGGTCGACTCTACGCTCGAGGGACACATGGCAAAGGCCGAGGCGGTGAAAAAGCGGGCGCCGGTGAAGACGCGGCGGCCGCCGGTCGGTGCCTCGCCGGGTACGCTGATCGCCGATCCGGCGGCGCGGCGCAGCGAACTCAGGCTGACGCTGATCTCGCCCGAGAAATTCAAGACCATCAACGATGCCAGCATCGACGATCTCAATACCCATTGCGACAACTGGCCGGTCGTCTGGCTGGACTGTACGGGCCTCGCCAACATCCAGCTGATCGAGGAGATCGGCCGGATTTTCAACCTGCATCCGCTGGCTCTGGAAGACGTCGTCAACACCGGCCAGCGGCCGAAGGTCGATTTCTTCGAGGACCACGCCTTCGTCGTCATGCGCATGATCGACGACGTCACGGCCCACCGCTACGAACAGATCGCCGTGTTCTTCGGCAAGAATTTCGTCGTTACCTTCCAGGAACGTGAGGGAGATCCGTTCGATCCCGTGCGCAAGCGCATCGAGAGTTCGGCGCCCAACCGATTGCGGGCCCGCGGCGCCGACTATCTCGCCTACGCGCTGATCGATGCCATCGTCGACAGCTATTTTCCGCCGATCGAGATGGCCGGCGACCTGGTCGACAACATCGAGGACCAGATGCTGAACACGACACACAAGCACCAGATGCGGCAACTGCACGAATTGCGGCGCGACGCCAATGTGCTGAAGGGCGTGCTATGGCCGATGCGCGATGCCGTGGCGACACTGATCCGCAACGACGTGCCTTATGTGAAGGCCGAGACCAAGATTTTCTTCAACGACACACTCGACCACACGTTGAGGCTGATCGAACTGGTCGAGACCCAGCGCGACATGCTGACCGGCTTGATCGAGATGCATCTGTCGCTGAGCCAGGCGCGCACCAACGACGTTATCTCCTACCTGACCATCGTCTCGGTGATTTTCATGCCGCTTACCTTCCTGGTCGGCGTATGGGGCATGAACTTCAGTCCCGACGCCTCGCCGTGGAACATGCCGGAGCTGCGATCCTACTATGGCTATCCGGCATCACTGCTGTTCATGGCTGTTGTCGCGGTCGGCTTGATTGCCTTCTTCAAATGGAAGAAATGGCTTTGACAGCGATAAGGCTGGCGCTTGAGGCTGAAAAGCCGGCTTTATGAATTGGGCTGGTGTTTTCTGGGGAATTGCCCTATATGCGCCGCAGCATAGCGCCAAGACGCTTTGCTTGCACCGGCCCCTGCTGGACGACATCCCGGCTGAGGGCGACCCGTTTCCTCAAACAGATAAGGAAAAACACGATGTCGATTACTGCCGAGCGCAAACAGGAATTGATGGGTGAATTCGCAACCGCCAAGGGTGATACCGGGTCTCCGGAAGTCCAGGTGGCCATCCTTTCCGAGCGCATCAAGAACCTGACCGACCACTTCAAGGACCACAAGAAGGATAACCATTCCCGCCGTGGTCTGCTCGCTCTCGTCTCCCAGCGCCGCAGCCTGCTTGATTATCTCAAGCGCAAGGATGACGCGCGCTACCAGACGTTGATCGAGAAGCTCGGTCTGCGCCGTTGACGAATTGACCGGCGGGCTTTCTCAGGAGAGCCCGCCGGTCGCGCATTCTGCCAGTCGTATCGATTGGCCAGACCCGGTTTCGAGCGTGCAGAGGGCCACTCGAAACCGCCCATGGACGGTCATGGGGCAGGATTGCAGGACGCTCGTGCGCTTAGTCCGCGCCGAAATTTACCCGAGCTTCCCGTTGTCTTGCCCGTGGCTGCCCGAGAAAGGAAGCCAGGGAAAGGGCATCCGCGCACCGTGAAACGGCGCGGCCCTTTCCGCTTATTAAGGACAAGATATGTTCAATCACCACAAAGTAGAAATCGAATGGGGCGGCCGTCCGCTCATCTTGGAAACCGGCAAGATCGCGCGTCAGGCTGACGGCGCGGTGCTCGCGACCTACGGCGAGACCAAGGTCCTGGCCACCGTCGTTTCGATGAAGGAGCCGAAGCCAGGCCTCGATTTCTTCCCGCTGACCGTCAACTACCAGGAAAAGACCTACGCCGCCGGCAAGATCCCGGGCGGCTACTTCAAGCGCGAAGGCCGTCCGAGCGAAAAGGAAACGCTGGTTTCCCGCCTCATCGACCGCCCGATCCGCCCGCTCTTCGCCGCAGGCTACAAGAACGACACGCAGATCGTCGTCACCGTCGTCCAGCACGATCTCGAAAATGATCCCGACATCCTGTCGATCGTTGCCACCTCGGCTGCCCTGACGCTCTCCGGCGTTCCGTTCATGGGCCCGATCGGCGGCGCTCGCGTCGGCTACATCAACGGCGAATACGTGCTCAACCCGCATGTCGATGAGATGCAGGAATCCAAGCTCGACCTCGTCGTCGCCGGCACCGCCGACGCCGTGCTGATGGTCGAGTCCGAAGCCAAGGAACTTGGCGAAGAGCTGATGCTCGGCGCCGTCATGTTCGGCCACAGAGGCTTCCAGCCGGTCATTGACGCCATCATCAAGCTGGCCGAAGTTGCCGCCAAGGAGCCGCGCGACTTCACCGCGCCGGACTATTCCGCGCTTGAGGCCGAGATGCTGAAGATCGTCGGCGACGAACTCAGCGCTGCCTACAAGAACGTCGACAAGCAGAAGCGTTACGCCGCCGTCGACGCCGTCAAGGCGAAGGTCAAGGCTGCATTTGCCCCGGCCGAAGGCGAAGACGCCAAGTACACGTCCGAACAGATCGGCTCGGTCTTCAAGGAACTGCAGGCCAAGGTCGTGCGCTGGAACATCCTCGACACCGGCTCGCGCATCGATGGTCGCGATCTGAGCACGGTTCGCAAGATCGTCTCGGAAGTCGGTGTCCTGCCGCGCACCCATGGTTCGGCGCTGTTCACCCGCGGCGAGACCCAGGCGCTGGTCGTTGCCACGCTGGGCACCGGTGAAGACGAACAGTATGTCGATTCGCTGACCGGCATGTACAAGGAGAAGTTCCTCCTCCACTACAACTTCCCTCCCTACTCCGTCGGCGAGACCGGCCGCATGGGTTCGCCGGGTCGCCGCGAAATCGGCCATGGCAAGCTCGCCTGGCGCGCCATCCGCCCGATGCTGCCCTCCGCTGACCAGTTCCCCTACACGCTGCGCGTGGTTTCGGAGATCACCGAGTCCAACGGCTCGTCGTCGATGGCGACTGTCTGCGGCACCTCGCTGGCGCTGATGGATGCCGGCGTGCCGCTGGCGAAGCCCGTTGCCGGCATCGCCATGGGCCTGATCAAGGAAGGCGAGCGCTTCGCCGTGCTCTCCGACATCCTTGGCGACGAGGATCACCTCGGCGACATGGATTTCAAGGTCGCCGGCACTGAAGGCGGCATCACCTCGCTGCAGATGGACATCAAGATCGATGGCATCACCGAGGAGATCATGAAGATCGCGCTTGGCCAGGCCAAGGACGGTCGCTTGCATATCCTGGGCGAAATGGGCCACGCGCTGACCGGCGCGCGTTCGGAACTCGGCGAGTTCGCGCCGCGCATCGAGGTCATGCACATCCCGACCGACAAGATCCGCGACGTGATCGGCTCGGGCGGCAAGGTCATCCGTGAAATCGTCGAGAAGACTGGCGCCAAGATCAACATCGAAGATGACGGCACGGTCAAGATCGCTTCATCGAACGCCAAGGAGATCGAGGCGGCGAAGAAGTGGATCCACACCATTGTCGCCGAGCCGGAAGTCGGCGAGATCTACGAAGGCACGGTCGTCAAGACCGCCGACTTCGGCGCCTTCGTCAATTTCTTCGGCCCGCGTGACGGCCTCGTCCACATCTCGCAGCTTGCCAACGACCGGGTCGCCAAGACCTCGGACGTCGTCAAGGAAGGCGACAAGGTCTGGGTCAAGCTGATGGGCTTCGACGAGCGCGGCAAGGTCCGCCTGTCGATGAAGGTCGTCGACCAGGCCACCGGCAAGGAACTCGCTCGCGACAAGAAGACCGAAGGCGAAGAAAACGCCGCCTGATCGGTCTGATAGTGAAGTTGGAACGGGCGCGGCACATGTCGCGCCCGTTTTCGTTTACAAGGGGCAAGAATGGCCGCTGAGCCGCTGAAGACACTGTTCCATCCTTTCGAGGCCGAGGCGCTTCCTTTGCCGCGAAAGGGCGAGCGTGTTCTCTTTCTGGGCGCCGAGCCCGGTTTCCGCCTGCCTGAAGGTTTTGCCGCGATGCTGCACGCTGTGCAGGGCTTCAGGCCGTATTTTCGTACCTTACAGGCGTCTGGCCTGACGATCACGCCGTTGGCGGACGGTGCCGGTTTCGATGTGGCGCTGGTGCTTGCTGGCCGCCATCGTGGACAAAACGAAATGCGCATCGCGGAGGCCCTGGAGCGGGTGGTCCCCGGCGGATCGATCGTCGTTGCCGGTGGCAAGGATGAGGGCATCGCCAGCCTGCGCAAACGCATCGACGAGTTGGTGCCGCTTGAAGGCCATCTGCCGAAGTATCACGGCACCGCCTTCTGGCTTCGCCGGCCTGCCGATCTGGACGCTGCGGAAAGACTGCGAGCCGCCAATCCTGCCCTGCTGGTGGACGGCCGGTTCCACGCCGCGCCAGGCATGTTTTCCTTCGACAAGGTCGACGCCGGCTCGAAACTTCTGGTGGATAATCTGCCCGGCGACCTGCGCGGCAACATTGCCGATTTCTGCGCCGGTTGGGGCTATGTGGCCGCCGAGGTCGCCGCGCGCTGCTCCGGCATATCAGGGCTCGACCTCTACGAAGCGGACTTTGCCTCGCTCGAAGCGGCAAAGGGCAACATCGGCAATACTGCCGCCGTGCCAGGCTTGTTCTGGATTGATCTGCTCGCCGAGCCTGTCGAGCGCCGCTATGACGCCATCGTCATGAACCCGCCCTTTCACCGCAGCCGGGCAGCAGAGCCGGAGATCGGCGCCGGCATGATCCGCGCGGCAGCCAAGGCGTTGAAGCCTGGTGGCAAGCTGTTCATGGTCGCCAACCGCCAGCTTCCCTACGAACCCGTGCTGTCGGCTGTCTTTGCCAGCCACGCGGAGCTTGCCCGCGACGGCATGTTCAAAGTGTTTGTCGCACGTCGCTGAAACAATACGGCGGGTTTTCAGTGCAGATTGGCGACGCGCCGAACCTCGTCGGTGGCGTGCCCGTCAACAGCGCTGAACTTGAGCGGCGCCGGCCGGCCGAACAGATAACCCTGCACGACCTCGCAGCCGGCTGCCCGCAGCAGCGTCGCCTGGCTTTCCGTCTCGACGCCTTCGGCAATGATGCTGACGCCCAGCGCACGCGAAAGCCCGACAATGGTCGAGACCACCGCGCCGGAGCTGGAGTCGGTATCGATGCGGCTGACGAAGGAACGGTCGATCTTCAACTTGCCGAACGAAAAATCGATCAGGTAGCTCAGATTGGAATAGCCGGTGCCGAAATCGTCGACGGCAACCGAGATGCCCATGTCGGCAAGCTCTTTCAGGATGGCGGCCGCGCGGTCACGGTCCTGCATCATCGCCGTTTCGGTCACTTCCAGCTCCAGCCGTGATGGCTTGATGCCCGTAGTCCGCATCGTATCGCGCACGATGCCGACGAAATCCTTGGTCATGAACTGGACCGGCGAGATGTTGACGGCGACGAAGCAGTCGTCCGGCAAATGGCGGGCGTCGCTGCAGGCCTTGCGCAGAACCCATTCGCCGATCGGGTTGATCATCCCGGTTTCCTCGGCGATCTGGATGAATTCCATGGGCGGGATCATGCCGCGTTCGGGATGGTTCCAGCGGATCAGCGCTTCGTAGCCGACGATACGGCCGGTCGGCAGGTCGAGCTGCGGCTGGTAGTGGAGGTCGAAGTCCCCGCGTTCGAACGCGGTGTGCAGTTCGGATTCGACCCATTGGCGATAATCGGCGACGCGCCCCATCTCGCTGTCGAACACCGACCAGTTGCCGACCCCGCTGGCGCGCGCATTCTGCAGCGCCAGGTTGGAGCGGCGCAGGATGAGGACCGGGTCGACGCCATCCTTGGGCATGGCCACGATACCCACGGACAGACCTACCGATTGCTGATGGCTGCTGAGTTCATAGGGCTCCATCATCTCGTCGATGAGCCTCTCGACCATGCTTTCCATCGTTCCCGAGATCTGATGATCGGGAATCAGCACGGCGAACTCGCCGGCGCCAATGCGTCCAATCAGGGCGCGGGGCGGCACGCAGCTCTGCAGCCGCTTGGTGAAGGCGCGGATCAGCTCATCGCCCTGGCTGTATCCGATCGCGTCGTTGACGTGCTTGAACCGGTCGATGTCGATATCGATCAGGAACATCGGTTCCCCGGTCCGGCTTGTCGCGCATGCCGCCTCGGCGATCTTGCCGACCATCGCCGGGCGCGCCAACAATCCCGTCAGCTTGTCGAAATGGGTTTCGTTGAAGACGAAATCCGCCGATTCATCGACGCCGGCGAAGAAGGACATGGCCGCCACCGACGCCGCCAGCGCGCAAAGCGCAGCCATGATGGCGACCATCATGTCCACCGATATGCCGGCAAACTCATCGCCGAGACCGTGCTTCAGGCCCCAGATGCCGAGGACGAAACTGCCAATGCCCGAGCTTGCTATGGTGAGCAGTCGGAACACTGGTGTTCGCTTCGGGTTGCTGACGGCAGGCATTCAAAGGTCCCCAGATTGCGGGACTCTATAGCGGAGATCTTCTTAAAATCAGTTTCCGCGAATAAATCCAATTTTACTGGAGGGGATTATTTTTTTACTGGAAAAGGGCCATCTCTCCGAACCGGCTCTATGCATATTGCCCAAAGCGTGTCGCCTTGAGCTGTTTCACCGCTCGTTAGCCATCCGTCTGCTTCAACTCATCGAGCGTCGGCATCGAGACGATGTGATAGCCGGAATCGACATAGTGGATTTCGCCGGTGACGCCGGAGGCAAGGTCGGACAGCAGATAAAGCGCAGAGCCGCCGACCTCGTCGATGGTCACCGTGCGGCGCAGCGGCGAGTTGCGCTGCTGGTAGGAGAACATGTGGCGGGCGTCCGAAATGCCGGCGCCGGCGAGCGTGCGCACCGGTCCCGCCGAGATGCCGTTCACCCGGATGCCGCGCGGACCGTAGTCGTTGGCAAGGTAGCGCACGCTGGCCTCGAGGCCAGCCTTGGCGACGCCCATGACGTTGTAGTTCGGCATGACGCGGACCGAACCCGCATAGGTCAGCGTGATCATCGAGCCGCCTTCGGTCATCAGTGGCGCTGCATTGCGGGCCACCTCGGTGAAGGAGTAGCAGGAGATCACCATGGTGCGGACGAAGTTGTCCCGGCTGGTGTCGGCGTAAAGGCCCTTCAACTCGTTCTTGTCGGAAAAGCCGATGGCGTGGACGACGAAGTCCAGTCCGCCCCATTCCTTGCCAAGCGTCTCGAACGTCGCGGCCACTGATGCGCTGTCCTCGACATCGCAGGGGATGACGAGCGAGGCGCCGAGCTTGTCGGCGAGCGGCTTGACCCGGCGGCCGAAGGCTTCGCCCTGATAGGTGAAGGCGAGCTCCGCGCCATGCTCGGACAATTTCCGGGCGATGCCCCAGGCAATCGAATGATCGTTGGCGACGCCCATGACAAGCCCGCGCTTGCCCTTCATCAGTCCGTCCATGACTGCCAATCCTTTTAGAAAACCGCTGGCTTTATGCGGAATAGCGCTGGAAAATCAGCGTTGCGTTGGTGCCACCGAAACCGAACGAATTGGACAAAACGGTGTCGATCTTGGCGTTGTCGATGCGCTTGCGCACGATCGGCATGCCTTCGAATTCAGGGTCGAGCGTTTCGATATGGGCGCTCTCGCCGATGAAGCCGCCTTGCATCATCAGGATCGAGTAGATCGATTCCTGCACGCCGGCCGCGCCCAGCGAATGGCCGGTCAGCGATTTCGTCGAGGTGATGAACGGCATCTTCTCGCCGAACACCTCGCGGATCGCGCCCATTTCCTTGGAATCGCCGACCGGCGTCGAGGTGCCGTGGGTGTTGATATAGTCGACAGCCGTCGAAACCGTCGCCAGCGCCTGGCGCATGCAACGGACCGCGCCTTCGCCCGAAGGCGCGACCATGTCGTGACCGTCCGAGGTCGCGCCGTAGCCGACGATCTCGGCGTAGATCTTGGCGCCGCGCGCCTTGGCGTGTTCGAGTTCTTCCAGGATAAGCACACCCGCGCCGCCGGCAATGACGAAGCCATCGCGGTTGACGTCATAAGCACGGGAAGCAGCCGATGCCCGGTCGTTATACTTCGACGACATCGCACCCATGGCGTCGAACAGGTCCGACATCGTCCAGTCGAGATCTTCGTGGCCGCCGGCAAACATCACGTCCTGTTTGCCCCATTGGATCAACTCATAGGCATTGCCGATGCAGTGCGCCGAGGTCGAGCAGGCCGACGAGATCGAATAGTTGACGCCGTGGATCTTGAACCATGTGGCCAGCGTCGCCGACGCGGTCGACGACATCGCCTTCGGCACCGCGAACGGGCCGATACGCTTGGGGCTGCCATTCTTGAGGGTGGTTTCGGCCGCTTCGACGATGGTGCGGGTGGAGGGGCCGCCCGAGCCCATGACGATGCCGGTGCGCTCATTGGTGATGTCGCCTTCACCGAGGCCTGCATCGGCAATCGCCTGGTCCATGGCGACGTGGTTCCAGGCAGCACCTTGTGACAGGAAGCGCATCGCGCGGCGATCGATCATGGCGGAGGGGTCGAGCGTCGGTGCGCCCCAGACCTGGCAGCGGAAGCCATGCTCGGCGAACGAATCGGAAAAGCTGATGCCGGATCTGGCGTCATGCAGCGAGGTCTGCACCTCGTTGGCATTGTTGCCGATCGACGACACGATGCCGAGGCCTGTGACTACGACACGTCTCATTCGCAACTCCTTCCAGGGGTGCTGGCCAGTGGGCAGGCCAAGGCTGCGGTCAAGCGACCGCCGACTGCTTGGACAGACCGACCTTCAGGTCCGTCGCCGCATATATGGGCTCGCCATCCGCCTTCATCCAGCCATCGGCGATGCCCAGCACCAACCGGCCGCGCATCACGCGCTTGAAATCCACGCCATACTCGACCTTCTTGACCGATGGCGTGACCATGCCCTTGAACCTGACCTCGCCGGTCGACAGCGCCATTCCCTTGCCGGGTTCGCCGAGCCAGCCGAGATAGAAGCCGGTCAATTGCCACAAGGCGTCCAGACCAAGGCATCCTGGCATGATCGGATTGCCGATAAAATGGCAGGCGAAGAACCACAGGTCCGGCTTGATATCGAATTCCGCGCGGATGAAGCCCTTGTCGAAGGCGCCGCCCGTCTCGCTGATCTCGGTGATGCGGTCAAACATCAGCATCGGCGGGTAGGGCAGCTGGGCATTTCCCTCTCCGAACAGCTCGCCGCGGGCGCATGCCAGCAATTCTTCGTAGTCGTAGCTGGATTTCGAACCCGCCATCAATCTCGTCCCCATATCGTCCCGGGCGGTAGCGCGCCCTTGTCGTTGGTGTCCTAACACAATCTGTTTCAGGCCGGAAACCGGCGTTTGCGCTTAACCCGCCAGCCTGCCCGGGTCAATGCGCGCTATTGATCGCATTCGGACGACAGAATATATGTCGACAGGGGTCCATGTTTGGCGGAGTTTCTTTTTTTTGCCATTCTGGGCGTGTCTTGAAGCGGGACTGTGAGCTTGGAAGACCAGATGGACCGGGGCTGCCGGAAGGAAAATGTCGCTGTGGACAAGCGGGTACGTGAAGCCGGCCTGAGGCCGACGCGTCAGCGCATAGCGCTGGCCGACCTGCTTTTCGCCAAGGGCGACCGCCATCTGTCGGCGGAGGAATTGCACGAAGAGGCCGTTGCCGCCGGCGTGCCGGTGTCTCTGGCCACCGTCTACAATGCGCTTCATCAGTTCACCCAGGCGGGGTTGCTGCGCATTCTCGCCGTCGAGGGTGCCAAGACCTATTTCGACACCAACACCTCCGACCACCACCATTTTTACATTGAAGGCGAAAATCGCATCTTCGACATCGACAGCGGTCCGGTGACGGTCACCAACCTGCCGGAGCCGCCCGAGGGGATGGAAATCGCCAATGTCGACATCGTGGTGAGGCTGCGCCCCAAGCGCCAGGAATGAGCGGCGAAGCCCGAACAATCGGTCTGGCCGGAATAATCGGTCCGGGATGAAACCCCTCGACCTGATAGTCCGGCTCGAATGGGCCGTCGTGGCGGTGGTCGCCATCGTCTTCTACGCTTCGACAGGCGTTTCCTGGTGGCTCTTTGCAGTGCTTATCCTGGCGCCGGACCTGTCAATGTTCGGCTATCTCGGCGGCCCGCGCATCGGCGCCATCGCCTACAACGCCTTGCACATCCTGATCGTACCGGTGCTGCTGCTGCTCGCCGGTCATCTGTCCGGCAGTGCAGCGGCAATCGCGGTCGCGCTGATCTGGATCGCGCACATCGCCATCGATCGTGCGCTCGGCTACGGCCTGAAGCTGTCGACGGGTTTTCAGGACACCCATCTCGGCCGAATCGGGCGCAAGCGCAACGACCTCAGTCCTTGACCCGCTCGCCTGGATAGGCGCCCCAGACCGCTGCCTGAGCGAGCCACCCGGTGTGCCCGTCGAGCGTCATTTCACACCACTGGCCGTCGCAGGCTTTGATCGTGCCCATGACGCCCGGTTCGATGATCGCCACGACCCTGGCGTCCTTGTCCGGGCTTTTCATGAGATTGATCTGGCCGCCCTTGCCGCGCTGCCATGGCGCGATGATGGCGGTGCGCCGGCCCGAGAGCATCGACTGGTTGATCCAGCCCTCCGAACCGTCCGCATCGCGCACGCGGCGCCATGTATCAAATTCCTGGATGACCTCCATCGGCAGGCCGGCCTTCACATACATCCAGTTGACGGAGTAGTTGGCGCCGGGACCGACGCGCGAGTTGACGCGCGCTGGCTTGAGGCTGACGAATCGCGGCAGCGGCAGGCCGCTCGGCCCGAGCGTGACACTTTGGACGGGTGCCGCCGCACTCTGCGCGGCAGCAAGCGGAGAATAAAGCAGAGCGCCGAGAAATGCTGCGCTGAGGGTCAGGCGAAGCGACGCGAAACCAGACACTTTCGTTCCTTTCGGCGCCGGCTCGGTGGCCTCGGCGCCCCTTTTTCTTTGTCTTCGGCGGCACCGCTTGTTACATGGGTAAATCGGCTACCGCGACCGGCTTTCAGTTTCGCCGGTCTTGGTTAAAGAGGTCTCAACGAGGGAAACAATGGCAGGCAAAAAGAAGCCTCTCGTGGTCATCACGCGAAAACTGCCCGACCCGGTCGAGACCCGCATGCGCGAGCTGTTCGACGCCAGGCTGAATGTCGAGGACAGGCCGATGACGCAGCCGGAACTGGTTGCGGCGGTGAAGGAGGCCGACGTGCTGGTGCCGACGGTCACCGACCAGATCGACGCGGCGCTGATCGCCCAGGCCGGGGACAAGCTCAAGCTGATCGCCAATTTCGGCAATGGCGTCGACAAGATCGACGTGGCGGCAGCGGCCAGAAAGGGCATAACCGTCACCAACACGCCCAATGTGCTCACCGAAGACACCGCCGACATGACCATGGCACTGATGCTGGCGGTGCCGCGCCGGCTCGCCGAAGGCGCCAACGTGCTCACCGGCGACAAGAAATGGGCCGGCTGGTCGCCGACCTGGATGCTTGGCCGGCGCATCTGGGGCAAGCGGCTGGGCATCGTCGGCATGGGGCGCATCGGCACGGCCGTTGCCCGGCGGGCCAAGGCCTTCGGCCTTTCCATCCACTACCACAACCGCCATCGCGTGCTGCCGGCGGTCGAGGACGGGCTGGAGGCGACCTATTGGGAAAGCCTCGACCAGATGCTCGCCCGCATGGACATCATCTCGGTCAATTGTCCGTCGACGCCCGCGACTTTTCATTTGCTGTCGGCCCGGCGCTTGGCCCTGCTTCAGCCCACCGCCTATGTGGTCAACACTGCGCGCGGCGACATCATCGATGAAGAAGCGCTGGTCAAGCTGATCCAGGACGGCAAGATCGCCGGCGCCGGCCTCGACGTCTACGAACATGAGCCGGCGCTCAATGCCAAGCTGCTCAAGCTCGCCGCCAGAAACAAGGTCGTGCTTTTGCCGCATATGGGCTCGGCGACGCTCGAAGGCCGCATCGACATGGGCGAGAAGGTCATCATCAACATCAGGGCGTTCGTTGACGGCCACCGTCCGCCGGACCGTGTGCTGCCGCTCAGGACCTGAAATTATCGGACCTTGCCTTTAAGTAAGCAAAAACTTACGAAAGAGATTTGCGCATGGTGATCGAGGTTGGCCTGGCGTAGCCTTCATGTGCCGTTCGGTCGGTCTCGTGGAAACCGAGGCGGGCAAAGGCGGCATGATTGGCGGTGAGCTCGATGCGCGTCTGCAGCTCCAGCGCCGCCTTGCCGCGGTCGAGCGCAAGAATTTCGACCGCCTGCATCAGCCGCCGGCCAATGCCTTGCCCCTGGCAGTCCGGAGCCACGGCGAGCTTGCCGACATAAAAATCGTCAGCCCGTTCAATGGCAAAGACGCAGCCGACGATCCTGTCGCCATCGAGCGCCACGAAGCCGGTCTCTTGCAAAGCCTTGTCGCGCAATGTGTCGACGGTGAGCAACTGGGCCGAGGACGGCGGGTCGATGACACCGTCCATGAACGCGAAGGCGCGCATGATCAGGGCAAGCACATCATCCCAGCGGCCGAAATCGGCGCGGATACGGTCGATGGAGAGGGGCATGGTCCGCTCCAAGGTCAGCGCCTGGCGTAGCGGATCGTTTCGAAGCGCGCTGAAAGCGCATCATAGAGCAGCAGCCTGCCGACCAGTGGCTCGCCGATGCCGGTGATCAGCTTGATCGCTTCCATCGCCTGCAATGTGCCGACGACACCGGTCAGGGCACCGAGCACGCCGGCCTCGGCGCAGGACGGCACCAGGCCTGGCGGCGGGGCTTCGGGAAAAAGGTCGCGATATCCAGGATTCGGCTTGCCATCCCTGCCGTCCTCGAAGGGCTTGAGCACCGTCACCGAGCCGTCGAAGCGACCGACGGCGGCATGAACCAGCGGTTTGCGCTCGCTCGCGGAGGCGTCGGCCACCGCATAACGGGTCTCGAAATTGTCGGAACCGTCGACAACGATGTCATAGCGGGCGACGAGGGCTGGGGCGTTCTGGATGGTCAGCCGGAATGTGTGCGTCTCGACCGCGGTGTTGGGATTGATGCGGGCGATTGCCGCCCTGGCGCTATCGGTTTTCAGCATGCCGACCGTATCGGTGCCGTGGATGACCTGGCGCTGCAAATTGGAGAGCGACACGGTGTCGTCGTCGACAATGCCGAGCGTGCCGACGCCGGCCGCCGCAAGGTATTCGAGCACCGGCGCACCCAGTCCGCCGGCGCCGATCACCAGGACCCGGGCTTGCTTGAGCTTCTGCTGGCCCGCACCGCCGATTTCGGGCAGCACGATGTGGCGAGCATAGCGTTCGATCTCGTCGGTGGTGAGCGCAGTGGTCATTTCAGGACCTTACAGCGGCGCAAAAACCTTGTCAGGCGTCTTCGGTTGGCCCAACCGTACCGTGGTCGACGGTCAGGAACTGCGCTCGCCCCTTGAGGCTGGAAAACAGCGCCGCATCGGTCCCCGTCATGAAAGCCTGACAGTTCAACTCCTCCAGGATCGAAAACAGCGCCGCGCGCCGGCCACCGTCGAGGTGTGCTGCGATCTCGTCCAGCAGCAGGATTGGCGTCATTCCCGACATCTCGCCGGTCAGCCGTGCATGCGACAGCACGATGCCGACCAGCAACGCCTTCTGCTCTCCCGTCGAACAGAGTTCGGCCGGCATTGCCTTGGGCCTGTGCCTCACCAGGAGATCGGAACGGTGCGGGCCTTCGAGCGTTCGTCCCGCGGCGCGATCACGATCACGGCCATCGGCAAGCGCGCGCCGGAACCGTTCCTCGACATCGACCGCAGGCGCACTGGCGATTTCGGTTTCCAGATCGCCCGAGAGGCCGATGTCGGCCTGCGGAAACGGACCGCTGTCGGGCAGCCTGTCGATCATGGCGGCGAGCAAGCGCACCAGTTCGGCCCGCGCCGCGGCAATCGCCACGCCGGTCTCGGCCATTTGTGTCTCGATCGCCTCGAACCAACCGATGTCCCGCGAGCCTTCGGTAAGCAATCGGTTACGGCCGCGCATCGCCTTCTCGTAATCGAGGGCGCGCTGGCCGTGGCCGGGATCGATCGCCAGCACCAACCGGTCGAGAAAGCGTCGGCGATCCCCAGCCGGTCCGGTGAACAACGCATCCATGGCCGGCGTCAGCCACACCACGCGCAGCCACTCCAGCATATCCTCGGCCGACCGCGCGGTGGCGCCGTTGATGCGCACCCGCCTGCCGGCTTCGCCGTCCGCACCGGAAATGCCCGTGCCGATCTCGACCTGACCGTCAGGTCCGTCGAGCCGGGCGTGCAGCGCAAAACCGCCGTCGCCGCCTTCGCGCGCGACATCGCCGTAAGGGGCACGGCGCAGGCCGCGCCCCGGCGTCAAAAAGGAAATCGCTTCGAGAAGGTTGGTTTTGCCGGCGCCGTTATCGCCGGAAAAGACCACAGTGCCTGGGGCTAGGTCGATCGCCAGCGCCGCGTAATTGCGGAAATTGGTAAGTGTTAGCTTACTTATATGAGTCTGTTCCGGCAACCGCTATCCGCCTGTAGAAGTCGCCGAAGCCATTGTTCTTGCTGCCAGTTCGACCGCAGAACCTTGTTGAGGATGCGCGCCGCCTATACCCGCATCGGCATGAGCACGTAAAGCGCGGTCTCGTCGGCCATGTCGTGGATCAGCGTCGGCGAACCGGCATCGGCCAGCATGAATTTGGCTTCCGTGCCGGTCAGCTGCGCGGCAACATCGAGCAAATATTTGGCGTTGAAGCCGATTTCGATCGGGTCAGACGAATAGTCAGCCGACAGTTCCTCGGTGGCGCTGCCAGAATCCGGATTGTTGACCGCAAGCGTCACCTGACCTTCGCTGATCGAAAGCTTCACCGCGCGGCCGCGCTCGGAGGAAATGGTCGAGACGCGATCGACGGCGGCCGCGAAACTCTGGCGATCAAGGATCAGCTTCTTGTCGTTGCCGGTCGGAATGACCCGCTGATAATCGGGGAAGGTGCCGTCAATCAGCTTGGAGGTCAGGACCACGCTGCCGATGGTGAAGCGGATCTTGGTGTCCGACAGTTCCGTGGTCACGGCGATATCGGGATCATCGACCAGCTTTTGCAGTTCGCTCACCGTCTTGCGCGGAATGATGATGCCCGGCATGCCCTCGGACCCGGCTGGCGCGTCGATTTCGGCGCGCGCCAGGCGGTGGCCGTCCGTGGCCACCGAGCGCAGCTTCAGCTTGCCACCGACTTCGTGCGTGTGCAGGTAGATGCCGTTGAGATAATAGCGCGTCTCCTCGGTGGAGATGGCGAACTGCGTCTTCTCGATCAGGCCTCTCAGGGCAACCGAGTCGAGCCGGAAGATATGCGAGAAGGATCCGGCCGAAAGCTCGGGGAAGTCGGACTGTGGCAGGCACTGCAGGCGAAAGCTCGAGCGGCCCGACGTCACCGTCATGGCGTTGCCGTCCTCATCCGTCTTCAGCATCACTTCGGCGCCGTCGGAAAGCTTGCGCACGATGTCGTAGAGCAGATGTGCCGGAACCGTCGTTGCCCCGCCGCGCTCCACCTTGGCGGGTGTCGCTTCCGTCACCTCCAGGTCGAGGTCGGTGGCCTTCATTTCGAGGCTAGCACCTTCAGCGCTGAGCAGCACGTTGGACAGGATCGGTATGGTGTTGCGCCGTTCGACCACGCGGTGCACGTGGTTGAGCGACTTCAGGAGATTTGACCGTTCCAGGATAACACGCATGACGAAACAGGCTCGCTTGAAAGGATGAGCGGGTCTCCGGCTGGCGGCGCCCCGCGAAAGGTCTGAACAGGCTCAGAATCTGCGTAAACTGACAGGAAAAAGCCAGCGAACGCAAGCCCGCGCCACCGGTTCGGGCCGGCTGCACGGGCTTTCTGGGGATAAAGGCCACGAAGACCGCCAGCCGGGGTGCTGAATCCGGAATCCGGATCGTCTCCAGGCTCTATTTTGACACAATTCCCAAGGGAAAGCGCTATGCGCTTTCCCGGGAAAACTGTTTCACACTTTTCCTGGAATTGCTCTAGGCCGCAAGCCCGCTTCAGGTCCAGGGGCAGGCAGGCAAGCCATTGAATTCCAGTGCAGTTCTGGCTTGCCTCTCCTTAACCGGTCAGGCCTGGTCGTTGATCAGCCGCCGCAGCAGCTCGAGTTCCTGGGCCAGCGTGTTGTCGTTGCCGGAAAGGTCCTCGATCTTGCGCACGGCATGCAGCACCGTGGTGTGATCGCGACCGCCGAAGCGCCGCCCGATTTCGGGCAGGGAGCGCGGCGTCATCACCTTCGACAGGTACATGGCGACCTGCCGTGGCTTGACGATGGTGCGCGTACGCCGGTTGGACAAAAGCTCCGTCTTCGACACGTTGTAGTGGCGCGCCACGATGCGCTGGATATCCTCGATGCGGACCCGCTTCGGCTCGCCGGTGCGATAGATGTGGCCAAGGATCTCGTCGATGCGGTCGATGGTGATCTGCGGCTCGAAGGACTGGCGAAACAGCAGCTGATTGAACGCGCCTTCCAGTTCGCGGCCGCTGCCGGTCACGGTGCGGGCGACGTGATTGAGGATCTCTTCCGAGATGTCGAGCGATGCGTCGTCGACCCTGGCCGTGGCCAGGCGCAGTTTGAGCATGCCGAGGCGCATGGCGAAATCCGGCGCCGACATTTCGAGCGCGACGCCGCCATTGAGGCGCGAGCGGACCCGCGGCTCAAGCGATTCCAGCTCCGACGGCGGCCGGTCGGCGGCGACGACGACTTGCTTGGCGCTGTCGAGCAGCATGTTGATCAAATGGCAGAATTCATGCTGGATCGACTTGCCCTGCAGGAACTGCATGTCGTCGATGATCAAGAGGTCGATGTCGCGCAGCTGTTCCTTGAGCGTCAGCGCGTTGTTGTCGCGGATCGCGGTGGCGAAGCGCCACATGAAATACTCCGCGGTGAGATAGACGACGCGGGACTTGGGGTTCTGCTTCAGCGATTCCGCCGCGATGGCCTGCAAGAGGTGGGTCTTGCCGAGCCCGACGGTCGCGTGCAGGAAAAGCGGATTGAAGCGCACCGCGCTCGACTGCGATTCCGCCACCGCCTTGGCCGCGGCGAAGGCTACCCGGTTCGACGGCCCCTCGATGAACGAGCCGAACGTGTAGCGCGGGTCCAGCGGCGATCCGAGCACGTTGTGGCGGAATTCGGTTTCGACCGCGGCGCCGGGGCGTGGCACCGGGGACCGCTCCACCCTGCCTGGGCTTGCGGTGCCGGCGGCCAGCGCCGTCTGTGTCTGCCGCGTCATCTTGCGTGCCGGAGCCAATTCCGGTTCGACAGGGCTGCGCCCCTGGCGGGTGGCGTTGCGCACGACGATCTCGATCTTGAGGAGTTCGGGATCCTCGTGCTTCCACAGCTCGGAAATGAGGTCATGATAGTGGCCGTTGATCCACGAGCGCAGGAAGGCGGTGGGCACCGAGATGCGGACAATGCCCTTGGACGCCTCCGCGACCTTCATGCGGCCGAACCAGCTCGAATAGACTTCAACCCCCAGACGCGCCTTCAACTGGGTCTTGACCCGGTCGAACTTCTGCTCCGCGTCGCTGGAGACCGCCATCTCGTTTGCTCCGATCAAAGTTCCAGGAAATGGGAGGTCGCCCGTAAGCTCCCTTTCGATGCCGCTCTGCAT